>NZ_JBZXEA010000021.1:0-443259 GCF_058725345.1 Pseudomonas sp. DW-iso17
ATCAAGGCTGCCAAGACGAAAAGACCTTGAAAGGGCTGGCTGTAAAAGCGGAACCATAAGTGGCCGTTACCGCAGGAATGGATATGTACTCGGTATACCTGTGTCGGCTGTCAGGCTGCTATCGCAGGCAAGCCAGCTCCCACATTTGGAACGCGGGGTGTCAGCCAGATCGGCGTCGGCTGTCAGGCCGCCATCGCAGGCAAGCCAGCTCCCACATTTGGAACGCGGGGTGTCAGCCAGATAGGCGTCGGCTGTCAGGCCGCCATCCCAGACAAGCCCCCACATTTGGAACGCGGCGCGTCAGATAGACCAACAGGCTAAATCACCAGATAAGCCCGGCCCATATGGCAAGAGAGATTGGCACCGACTTCGGCGTTACCCAGGTTGATGCCCAAGGCGCTGAGTAAAGTGTTGACGACGGGGTCGAGAATCGGCGACAGCACGTTCTGGATCAACCCCACCACCGCCGTAGTGATAGTCGCCAACAGCCCGGCAACGCCAGCCAACGCGCCATTGGAGACACTCCCGCTGGGCGGTGCGTAAGTCACCTGCAAGCCATTAAGGGTCGCCGCCAGGCTGCCGACGATATTGGCGGTGCCCGGCGCGAACTTGTAGGTGGGCGGCGCATTCATCTCGGCAACCGGCGCAAACACCATCGTGCTGGTTTGCGCGGCAATGGTGGAGTTGGCTTTCAACAGCAAACCGCCCCCCACATTAGGCGTACGGTTGGGGCTGCACAGCAGCGTCAGGACGACGCAGTAGCGCTCGCCAAAATCGATCAATCTGACGGGCTGTACATTGACTGCTGCGGAGGAAGAAAAAGCCGCCGCCGGATCCACCGTACCGACGGCCAAGGTAGCCAGGGACGTGGTGGTTTTCACTGTCAAGGACTTGGAAGCCGGCGAGTCGCAATTGAAATCCGTGACATTGGTTTGCGCACTGCCGGCTTCGATGTAAATGCCTAGCGATGTTGTGACATCGACGTCAGCCACATTGCAGGCCACCAGGCACAACACACCGCCAACCACCGCCGGCAGGTTGAGATTCAACAAGCCCTTGACCACCTGGGACACCGGCGTGCCCAGGCCCGTCAATATGGACGCCACGCCAGAAACCGCCTTGATGATCGGCGCCTGTACAGTCACCAACGTACGCACTTGCGCAGTGCGTACAAAAATCTGATCGGTCGGCGGGGTATTCAATAAGCCCTTCTTCGCCAACGCTGGATTGCCAATGGCCGACAGCTGCGGCGGTTCGATGACCTTGGTCTGGATCGACACATTGCCCACTAGCGGAATCGCGACCTGCGCCGCCGCACTCACCGCATTCTTGCTACTGGACAACTGCGCTACCGCTTCCAGCAGTTGAAACAACTGCACGTTGCTATTCAGCGCCGCTGTCGGCGTGCCGGTGGCGATGTCGACCAGGTCTCCCACCGTTAACAGCTTGCTGTTAGGTGCAATGGCTTGAATCGAAATCACGTCATTGATGACTGCCGTGGCCGCCGCGCCGTTTTTCTGCAAGACCTTCACAGCAGCGTCGATCAGTTGAGTCGCCGAGACCGCGGTACTGAGCAAGGCATCGTAGTCACCGGCCTTCACGTTCAGGTTGATCGCCAGTTGGTCCAGGTAACTGAGCAGGTTGACGTTGGTCTGCAGCAAGCCGTTCCAACCCGCCGCCGTGAGCGAAAGGTTGCCGCCGAGCAGGTTGCCGATCACCAGGTTGAGCAGCGGGGATTTGCCTGAATCGACGCTGGCCAGGCTGCTGCGGATCGACAACTGCGCCACGGGCGGCGGTGTCGCCGCGACGGCGGTGGCGCTCAAGTTGATCTGCGGGTTGATCGGCGCGCCGCTGAACAGGTTCCACAGGCCATTGGCGATGCTGGTCAGGACGGTGCGCGAGGCCACCACGCGGATTGCGTCACTCTTGGTGGCATCGGCGCTGAACACACGGGTGTTGAGGGCGTTGGTCGCCAGGGTGCCGCATGTCACCGCCAGGGTGCTGCCATTACCGACCACAAAACCGTTGCGCGCCGCATTTTGCGTGGCATAGGCGTTCGCGGTGGTGTTGGTACCGCACTGGCCACCCAGACCAGCGGCTTCCAACGCCGAGGTGTCGGCGACGGATTGCAGCTTGCGCTTTTCCAGATACAAGCGCCCGCTGTCGACCGCCAGCAACGTGAACACCAGAGCCAAGGCCAAGGTGCCTGCCGCCATCAAGCCTATTGCACCACGCTGTCTGGAACCGAATCGGGGAGACATCGAAGCACTCCTGCGCTAACTCTCCGTTGCACTGGAGTGTAGACAAGGCTTCGACAGGTTGCTGGCAACTCGCCACATTGGCGACTGGCGGAGATGCCCAGAATGTCGGCCCCCTAATACAACTCAGCTAAGCGAACGCTATGCTCAAAACACTGAAGATCAAATGTGGGAGCTGGCTTGCCTGCGAAAGCGGTAGTGCAGTAACTGAAGCAGTGACTGACACACCGCTTTCGCGAGCAAGCCCGCTCCCACAGGGGGTACGGGGGATCAGCGTGGCGGGTAGTTTGAAAGAATCTTGGTCACGGTGCTGCGGATGGCCTTGTTGCGATCCTCGGGGTTTGGCGTGCTGGCCATCATTTGTTCGTCGCTGCCGCGCCACACCAGTTTGCCGTCCTTGCCGTCGAGCAGGTCGATCTGGATGGTCGCCACTTTGTAGGTGATATTGCGCGTTTCGTTGTACATCGGCGCGCCCCAATAACCATTCCACGGGCCGCCCCAGGCACCGCCATAGTTGGTGGTGACTTGCTGCTGGCGGTCTTCGACAATCAAATAGGCCTGCACATTCAGGTCTGCCTTGGTACCCGCCGCCGCAGGACGCAAACCGCGCTGATCCAGCTGTTCGCCCACGGCCTGGCGGATGCGTTGCTCGGTGAGGTCGCTCTTGATTCGCGGGTCATCGGGACGGTACTGCAACGCCGGGTCTTTCCAGGCCCAATTGCGATAGGCGCCGAAGTCTCGGCTGGCGTCGAAATCATGGTTGACCTGGTTGCTCTGGCAACCGCCCAGCAACATGACAACAGCAAGTGCAGCGATGCGACGAAGCATGGTGTTCTCCAAAAAACAACGTGGGCCTGTAATGAGAATAGCTGCTAACTGGGCGGATAGGCGGCCATTGCCTTCTGCATCGCCTTGCGCAAGCTATCGGCGCGTTCGCTCAGGCTGCCCTGGCTGGTGGTTTCGGCGCTGGTGCTCCACACCGGCTGGCGGGTGCGCGCATCGAACAGGCTGATACGCGCCACGGCCACTGTCACTTCATAGGTACGCACCACCGGCACGCTGTTGTACATGCCATAACCATTGCCATAACGGTTGTAGCCACCGTAGCCATACCCGTAATCATCCTGGACCTGGCGCAGGCGTTTTTCCAGGCGTACATCAGCGCTCACCAGCAGGTCGGGCGCACGCTTGTCATGCAAGGGACGCAAGCCACGCTGGTCGAGAGCGCTGCTGACCGCCTCGGCAATCTGCGCCGAATCGGCCCAGGCCGTACCCGCCGGCAACTGGCCGTTGAGCCAGCCCCAACTGCGGTAGGCGCCATAGTCGCGTACCGGCGCGGGGTAAGCGCTGGCATCAAAGGTAGTGGCTGCCTGGGCGGGCGCCGGCGGCATCGGTGCCGAACTGGCGACGTAAGGGTTGGGGCTCGAACAAGCCCCAAGACCTAAAGACAACAGGATTAAACCGAGACGACGCATGTCGACCTCCCACGCTGGGCCGCTTAAACCGGGCGGCAGATCCAGTGCAAATATCGCCCAAGCCCGGCAAAGCTTGGGTGACGACGGTGAGCGAGCTCCATCTCCAACAAGTCCTGCAGGTTGGCGCGCGCCTGGAATTCCACCGGCATATAGTCGTGGAACACCCGCACGCCACTTTGGCTTTCGACCTGCCACAGCCCTTCGAGTTGCGTCGCCAACTCCCGTGGGTCCAGGGGTTGTTGCGGCGTCAGGCTCTGCTTTTCGCCGGCCATGTCGTTCTTGCGCATTTTGCGGAAGTGGCCTTTGAGCAGGTTGCGGTAGATCAACGCATCACGGTTGTAGAAGGCCAGGGACAACCAGCCCCCCGGCAGCGTCAGTTGGTGCAGCACCGGCAGGATGGCGTGGGGCTCGGCCAACCACTCCAGCACGGCATGGCACAGCACCAGATCGTAAGGCTCGGTGAGTTGGCCGAGCAAGTCCTGCCACGGTGCATGAATAAAGGTCGCGGTCTGGCCGGCGTCAGCAAAGCGCTGACGCGCCCCTTCAAGCATCGGCGCAGCGGGTTCGGCCAGGGTTACCTCGTGGCCCTGCTCGGCCAGCCACAGCGACATATGCCCCAGGCCTGCACCGATATCCAGCACGCGCAATGGGCGTTGCGGCAAGGCTTCTACCAGGTCGGCCTGGAGCACCGCCAGGCGAATCGCGCCCTTGGCGCCGCCGTAGATTTTTTCGGCAAAGCGCGTGGCCAACTGGTCGAAATGACGATCACTCATGGGCAAACCGCCGTTCGCTATCGGCCAGTTTGGCGCGCACCACTTCGTTCATATCCAGGCCCAGTTCACTGCACAGCAGCAGCAGGTACAGGACGATATCACCGACCTCCTGGCCCGCATGGGCGAGTTTATCGGCGGGCAGTTGGCGGGATTGGTCTTCGGTGAGCCATTGGAAGATTTCCACCAGCTCGGCCATTTCCACGCTGGCAGCCATGGCCAGGTTTTTCGGGCTGTGAAACTGTTTCCAGTCATTGGTATCGCGAATGCGGTGCAGGCGTTCGGTGAGGTGTTCGAGGTTCATGCGCGGGCTCCTGAATGGGTATAGCTTACCCCATGACGGGACGCGGAGCGTCCCAGGCGGCGTTCCCACGCAGAGCGTGGGAACGATCAGCGATCAGTCGACAACGCTGAACTCGAGCCTGGCGGTTTGACCGGCTTCATCCAATACGCTGAGCTGATAGCGGCCCAGCCGTTCAAAACTGGCATTGATGCTGTCCTGATTGGCGCTGTCGCCCAACGGCGCACCATTGAGGAACCACCAACGCCGGCCACTGCCGCCCAGGGCGGAGATGTTCAGGCGCAAGGCTTGCTGACTGGCAGCGGGCAGACGCAATTGATCGCCCTCGCGTACGCCTACGATGGACAACGGCGATGACGCGGCCAGCGCCGGTGGCGGGCAGTCCGGGTCAGCCGCCGGGATGCGCGCTTCGCGGCGTTCAACCCTGGGTAACCAAGGCTCCAGCGGTGCCGGCCATAGGGCAATGCTTTTGGAGGTTGCGCCAGGACAATGGGCATCGACCCGCAAGCCTTTGGTGTTAACCCAGATGCTTTCCATCAAGCCCACACTCAAGGGTTGATCCAATGCCTGCAAGGTCGGCGGCGTGGTGTTGTCCAGGGTCCAGGCAAAACGCTGGCGGCGGCAGTTGGGGTCGCTGCGGCTCATGGGCTGGCCCAGCGGCCAACAGATCGCCGCCACGCCGATATTGGCAGGCACCGGTTTGACCGGCGCACTGATGCCGCGCTGGCTGTCGCGGTTGGTCAGCACGTCGTGCACCTGCAGCATCAACGGCGCTGCCGACGCCAGGCCGAATTGCCCGGGTACCGGCGTGCCATCGGGCCGGCCGATCCATACGCCGATCAGGTAACGCGGGCCTACGCCAATCGCCCAGGCATCGCGAAAGCCGTAGCTGGTACCGGTCTTCCACGCCAGCACCGGGCGTTGGACCAGCTCGGCACGCGGGTCGCGGTCGGGCCGCGCCTGGCCGCTGAGGATGCGCCGCACAATCCACGCGGCGCCGGGCGACAGCAACGGCCGCTCCCTGAGCGCATCGTCCGGTTGCAACCGCAGGGTGGCGCTCTTGCCATCGCGGGCCAGGGCGCTGTAGCCACTCACTAGGTCCTCCAGGCGACTGCCCGCACCGCCGAGAATCAACGCCAGGTTCGGCTCGGCCAATGCCGGCAACGCCAACGGCATGCCACCGATGCGCATCTGCGCGGCAAAGCGCTTGGGCCCGTAGGCTTCCAGCAGCTGCACCGCCGGCAGGTTCAACGAGCTGGACAACGCCGTGCTCGCCGGCACTGCCCCGGTAAAGCCCATGGAAAAGTTGCCAGGGCGGTAGTCACCATAGCGTCGAGGCACATCCTGCAAGAGGGATTCAGAGTGAATCAGGCCGTCGTCCAACGCCATCCCGTAGAGAAAAGGTTTCAAGGTGGAACCGGGCGAACGCAGCGCGCTGATCATGTCCACATGGCCAAAGCGCTTGGTGTCGTTGATATCCACCGACCCCAGGTAGGCGCGCACCGCCATGCTTTCTTCTTCCACCACCAGGATGGCCGCCGAGGTGTGTTCCGGCAGGCGTGCGCGCCAGCCCAGCAACAGGTCTTCCAGACGGCGTTGCAAGGTGGCATCCAGGGTGGTGCGGATCAGCGGCGGGCTGTCGGGGCGGTTCAGCCGGCGTGCGAGCAGAGGCGCCAGGCTAGGTTCCAAGCGTGGGGCGAGCAGCAGGGGTTCTTCCAGGGCTTCATCAACCGCCGATTGCGGCCATACCTGAAACTCGGCCAGGCGGCGCAGCACTTTGTCGCGGGCCTCCTGGGCGCGCTGCGGATGACGGTCCGGGCGCAAACGGCTTGGCGCCTGGGGCAACACCGCGAGCAACGCGGCTTCGGCGTGAGTCAGCTGAGACGGTGACTTGCCCAGGTACGCCCAGCTTGCCGCCGCCACGCCCTGCAGCGTGCCGCCGAAAGGTGCGCGGTTCAGGTACAGGTTGAGGATTTCGTCCTTGGACAGGTGCCACTCCAGCTGCGCGGTACGCCACAGCTGGCGTAACTTGCCGTGCAGGGTGCGTGAATGTGGGTCGAGCAGGCGCGCAACCTGCATCGACAAAGTGCTGCCGCCGGACACCACCCGCGCGCCGCTCAGGTTTTGCCAGGTCGCACGCACCAGCGCCAACGGGTTTACGCCGGGGTGTTGGTAGAACCAACGGTCTTCATAGGTGAGCAACGCGTCAAGGTAATAAGGCGATACTTCGCTGGTGTGTACCGGGTAGCGCCATACGCCATGGGCATCGGCAAATCGCCACAGCGGTGTGCCATCTTCGGCCAGCACTACCCGGGCCAGGCCGTCCTGGGGCAGGGGCAAGGGCCAGATACGATCGGCCAGCCATAGCAGGGCAACCACCAACACCACACAACCCAAAGCCCAGCGCAATAACTGTGGGAGCTGGCTTGCCTGCGATAGCGCAGGATCAGTCAACTTATCCACAACTGCCCCACCGCTATCGCCGGCAAGCCAACTCCCACATTGGGCCGCGTACATTCGGACGTGATTAAACTAAAACTCAAACGGGCAAACCTCTATGCTTGCAGGGAACTCGCCTGCGTTATCGACAACCAAAGGCACAGTTACGCCCACCTTCTCATCAGGACACGCACATGCAGGTAGAAAGCTTTTTCGAATGGTTGGGCCAGGCGCTCGGTTCCGTCATCCGTTTTATCGTCGACGGGCTCAGCGGTTTGTTCGGGGCCTTGACCCACGCCGGCGGCAACTTTATCGACGGCCTGTCACGCACCTTGGGCATGGACACCTCGATCATCAGCATCATTACCCTGATTGTCGGGTTGTTGTTCCTCTACTCGGCGGTACGCGCCTTTATGCGGGCCTCGATTATCGTGGGGATCATCTGGCTGATGCTGGGGCTGTGGTTGCTGAGTTGGGTTGTGCACTGACAGGCAAACGCTCGATTCCCCCTGTAGGAGCGAGCTTGCTCGCTCCTACAGGGATCGAACCATTGTCTTTCAGCGGCCCTTGATCACCATATCCACCGGCGTCTCGCCCACCGCCTGCCAGTTCGGCCGATACATCGACTCTACCTGCGGCGGCGGCACGCGGTAGGTTCCCGGTGTCACCGCGCGCGCCAGGTACAGCAAGTGCGTGGTGCCATAGCCATCCAGATTCATCGCGGCCACATAGCGATCGTCCCTGAACTCCTGATGCTTGAGCGAGGCATTCTGCATCGACTCACGCCACTCCTTCACCTGGCTGCTGGCGTTCTCCAGGCTCGCCGCGCTTTGGGCCAGGTTCTGGTTTTCCAGTTCCAGGCCGGCAGGCAACAGGTCGACCACCAGGGCATCCGGCACCCGTTGCTTGGCGCTGACCGCCAAGTGCACCAGCACCAGATCACCGCTGTTGAGGTTACGCAGGTTCAACGGCTGGCCGTTCATGCCCAGGTATTCGCGGCGGATACTCAGGTTGTTGCCACCGGCCGCTGGCGGCACGTGTGGATAACCCGAGACCGTCAATTGCTGGTACACCGGCGCTTCACCCTGATTGGTCAAGGCCAGGTCGCTGGACAACAACTTACCGTCCAACTCCAACGTCGATTGCTGGTTGTTCAACTCACGCACACCGCCGCTGCCGGTGAGCGACACTTGCCAGTTCGCTTGGGGCTTGGCGAACCCGAGGCGCCCGGCCAGGAACAGGGAATTACGCTCCTGGGTCGACAGGTACGGGCTGGCGGCCAACTGATCCGACAAGGTGAACAACCGCTCCTCGCGCTGGCCCTTGGCCAAGTCGTTCTCCTCCAGCAACGCCAGGATCATCGCCTGGTCGCGCAGCGGGCTACCGTAGTCGGCCAGCCACTCATTGGCATTGCGCTGCGCCGCCAAGCCGGCCAACAACGCCTGATCCGCACGGGGCTGGTCACCCATTTTCTGCAGGGCAATGGCCAACTGCACCAGCGGTAAGCCGGAGCGTGCGTCGCTGCGCCGTTCGAACAGGCTGCGCAACGCGCCCAATGGCGCCTGCTGACTGCGCGCCAACACCATGCCGGCATACGCCTGCACGGCAAACCGGGTGTGTTCGGCGTTGTCGCTGTAATCGACCTCGATCAGATTACGTTCCTGCACATACCGCAACAGGCGCTCGCTGGCCTTCTTCAAGGCTTCAGGCGGGACGGCAAAACCCTGGTCGCGGGCGCGCAGCAGGAAGTCGGTGACATAGGCGGTCAGCCAATATTCTTCCTCGCCATCGGCGCCCCACAAACCAAAGCTGCCGTTGTAGCGCTGCATGCCCAGCAGGCGCTCAATGCCCAACTCGATCTTGCGCTTGCGCTCGGCATCCGGCTCGCCCTTGATACTCAGGCGCTTGAGCAACGCGTCGTCGGCGTACAGCGACGGGTACAAGCCACTGGCGGTTTGCTCCAGGCAACCGTAGGGGTACGCCTTGAGTGCACTGATCTGCGCGCCCAGGTTCAACGGCGGCCGGCTCGACAGGCTCAACAACGCCTCACGTCCCGATGCATCGAATTGATCCAGTGCGCCCGACGGCAAGCTCCACGGCTGCTCCTTGAGCACTGCGCGGTAATGCTTGAGCAAGGCCGGGTACGCCGGGCGTACGCCCAAGGTCCATTCGCGGCTGAACGGCGGCAGGTTTTCACCCGGCAAGTCCAGGCCGTTGACGGTGACCGTGACCTTGCCCTGGCCGAGCCCGCCCCAGGCTTGTACCGGAATATGCAGGGTGGTGCGCTGACCTTGCTTGAGCTCAACCGATTGCGTGCCACTGTTGACCAACTGCAACTGACCTTGCGCGGTCAATTGCACATCGAGTTTCTGGGCCTTGCCCGACAGGTTGGAGAGGTCCAGGGCCAAGGTGGTCTGGTCGCCTCCTGCCAGGAAGCGCGGCGCCGACAACTCGGCAATCAGCGGGGCGGCGATCACGGTCTTGCCTTCGGCCATACCGTAGCGATCATCGCTCCAGGCTTGGGCCATCAGGCGCAGTTCGCCGTTGAAGTCGGGAATATTGACGCTGACTTCACCCTCGCCTTTGTCGTTCAGAGTCACCGGGGCGCTTTGCAGGGCAACGATGGTCACGCTGGTGTCCGGGCGCTTGCCGCCTTTGGCCAATGCCGCGTCGCCACCAAATGCCAGGCTGGCCAGGCGCCCTTGACCGGCTTCGATCAGTTGCCCATAGATGTCGAATTGGTCGACGCCATAGGCTTTGCGGCCAAACAGGCTGGCGTACGGATCGGGCGTTGGGTATTCGGTGATATTGAGGATGCCCACATCCACCGCCGCCAGCAGTACGTGCACCTGTTGGGGCACGCTGCCATCGGCGTTTTTGGCGGCGATCTTCACCGTCAGCGGTTGTTTGGGGCGCATTTTTTCTGGCGCGGTGAGGGTCAGGCCGAGTTTGCGCTGGGTACGATCCAGCGGCAGGTGCAGCAAGCCCACGGCGCGTTTAGGCGTGATGTTGGCTTTGCGCTCGCCCGGACGAATCACCAGGGCGCTTACATACAGATCGTGGCGCGACCATTTCGGGTCGAGCTTCACCGCAAAGCTTTTGCCTTCGGCCGGCACGTCGATTTCCTGCCACCACAGCGGACCTTCGGCAGACTCCACCAACAGGTAGCCTTTACCGGCAGCCGGTGGCGTGACGGTGACGTTGGCGGTGTCGCCATCACCATAGGCGGGTTTGTCCAACGCCAGCTTGACCTGGTCGGGGCGCACGGCACCGCCTTCGGTGTTGTCCTGGGCCTGGTAGCCGGCCCAGAAACGCAGGCTGCTGACCAGCCCGGTCTGCGGGTCTTCGACCTCCACGCGGTAAGGGCCCCACTCCACCTGGAAGCTGACCTTGGCGGTGTCGCCAGCCTTGATGTTCAGGCTCTGCTCATCGAGATTGAGGAATTTCTCGTTGAAGTGGTAGCTCCAGCCGTCATTCTCCGAGTAGTTCCAGTAGTAGTCGCGGCGCTCACGCACCAGGCGCACCTTGAGGTCTTGTGCGGCCAGTTTCTGACCGTCCTGGTTGGCCACCAGCACTTCGAATTCCACCGGGCCATCGCCGTTGGTTTCCTTGCCATCAAACAGGCCACGCAGGCCCGGCAACTGCTCGGCCGGCCAGATCGGCTGCACCAGGCGCCGGGTAATCGGCCGCCCGCCGGACTCTTGCAGGCTGGCTTGCACGATCAGTTGCAACGGCGATTTGGCCTCGGCCCACTTGCTTTCCAGGGTCAGCGCTTGCTCGCCATTGGCGTCGAGTACGCTTTCGTCCAGCTCGAAATCCTGGCTCAGCTCTTCTTCCGTGACGGAACCGAACTGGTAGCCCGGCAGGGATTTGACCGCCTCACGCAGTGGGCGCACGTACACCTGGCCACTGACGCGGTTACCGGACGCGGGCGCGCCGTAGAGGTAACGACCGTTGACCTGGATGACCGGGTTATCCGCCGGGCTCAACGCCGTGTCACTGCCCTTGAGTTCCAGCGCCAGGCGTTCGGGCAGGAAGTCTTCGACGAGAAATTCATACAGTTGCGGCTTGCCGTCACCGAGGTCGAATACCAACTGCCAGCGACCGGTCGGCGCCTCGCCGGCCAGTTGCAACGGGTATTGATACAGGCCGGACGCGTCGGCCTCCCACACGAACTTGCGGCTCACCTGTTCATCCGGGCGCCGTACTTCGACGCTGACCGGTTGCGGCTTTACCGCCTTGCCATCCTTGTCACGCAACAGCGCGTTGAGCAGCACGGTTTCGCCGGGGCGATACAGGTCACGCGGGCCGAACACAAAGAACTGCAACGGGTGAGAGGGCTGCCCGCCGATATCGAACTCGGCGAGGTCCAGCGCGGCGCTGTCCAGGCGCAGCAGGCTGGTTTGCTCGCCCTGCTTGGCCAGTAACACCTGGGCTTTTTTCGGCAGTGGCAACTCGGCGTGGCCACCGTCTTCGGTCTTGCCCTGTCCGAGCACACGGCCTTCGGCATCGAGGATTTCCAGTTCGACGCCGTTGAGCGCCTTACCGCCTTCCAACGCCTGGGTAAACACATCCAGGCGATTGGCATAGCGGTGCACCGACAGACCGATATCACTCAAGGTGAACAGGGTGGCCGGTTGCGAATAGTTGTAGGTGCCCGAAGCACGCATCACCGCCAGGTACACGCCCGGCTGCTGCAACTGCTTGAGGCCGGCAATCGGCAGCAGCAGGGTTTCGCGGGTATTGCGCGCCGGGTTCAGGTCGAAACGCCCGCCGTAGACCAGCTCGGCCATTGGCAGCAGTTCACGGGACTCATAGCTTTGCAGGCTGGTATTACGCCCCCACTGCGCCAGGAATGACGGCAGGGATTCGGGTTTGATCCGGAAGAATTCCACGTCGATCTTGTCGACGTTCAACGCGATCACCGGCAGGCCCTCGGCCAGGCGCGTCGGCAACAGGGTGCCGCGGCTGGCGAAGCCGACGGTGGCTTGCAGGTCGCGGGTTTCCAGGCGGGCGCTGTATTCGGCGGCGAGGGTGTTGCCGTTGACTGCCTTCACCCCGGCGTCCACGGTCAGCACCAGCTTGCGCTGCGGCTCAAGGTGGCGCAGGCGCAATTCCATCAGGTTATCGGACAGTTCCCAGGCGCCATCGACCTTGCCGGACTTGCTGTCTACCAGGTGCAGCTTGTCGGCGAACTTCTGATCCGGATCCAGAGGAATGGAAAAGCTCACCGACAAGGTGCTGGCCCCGTCCAACTGCACCTCGGACACGTCCACCACGCTCAGCTCGCGCCCGGCATAGCGTTGCTTCAACGCTGCCACGTCCACCGCAGCTTTCACCGGCTTCGGCGCTGCCGCCACAGTGGGCGCAGGCGGTGCAGCGGGTTTATCGGAAGAATCGCAAGCGCTCAGCAGGGCCAGCGCGCAGGCCAGGAACAGTCCTTTGTTAAGCATGGGGCACTCATAGTCAGAGGGAACCGAGGGGTGAACTATATATCAGCGCCGACCAAGCCGCTGCGGCACCGGTCACATTGACCGACGGAGGGGCGGTTGGTTCTTGGTGGGGCATGAAGCCAAGCCAAATCCCACAACCATTGGCGATCAAGATCAAAATGTGGGAGCTGGCTTGCCTGCGATAGCGGTGGGTCAGTCACCGGATGAGTTGGCAAAGAGTCCGTCATCGCAGGCAAGCCAGCTCCCACATTGGGCCTGCTGTACAACTGATGGCCGGGTACAATGCCGCTCCCCCGAAGGAGACTACATGTCCACCTTATTGTCCGACTGGCGCCACCGCCCTACCCACCGCCGCGTCTGGGCCCTGGCCGCGCCGATGATCCTGTCGAATATCTCGGTGCCCTTGGTAGCCCTGGTCGACAGCATGGTCATCGGCCACCTGCCCCACGCCCATCAACTGGGCGCCGTGGCTGTCGGCGCCAGCCTGTATACCTTCCTGGCGTGGGCCATGGGTTTCCTGCGCATGGGCTCCACCGGGTTCGCCGCCCAGGCCGCCGGGCGCAACGATGGTGCGGCGCTGCGGCAAATCCTGTTGCAAGGCTTGCTGTTGGCGCTGGGGTTGGCGATGTTGCTGGGCACGGTCGGTATTCCCCTGAGCCACCTGGCTTTGGAATGGATGCAGCCCTCCCCTGAATTGAACCAACTGACCCGCGAGTTTTTCCACACCCGTCTGTTCGGTCTGCCCGCCGCCCTCGCCAGCTATGCGCTGGTCGGCTGGTTCCTCGGCACCCAGAATGCACGAGCGCCATTGGCGATTCTGCTGACCACCAACCTGGTCAACATTGCGCTTAACCTGTGGTTTGTACTTGGCCTGGACTGGGGCGTGGTCGGCTCCGCCCGTGCCTCGGTGATCGCGGAATGGACCGGCGCCCTGCTCGGCCTGGCGCTCACGCAAAAAGCCCTGCTCGCCTATCCGGGGCATATCGCCTGGGCCGCGTTGAAACTGTGGCAAAGCTGGCGCCCATTGCTGGCGGTGAACCGCGACATCTTTATTCGCAGCCTCGCCTTGCAGTCGGTATTTTTCATGATCACGGTGCAAGGTGCGCGGCTGGGCGATGCCACCGTGGCGGCCAATGCGCTGCTGCTTAACGGCCTATTACTGACGGCTCATGCCTTGGATGGCTTGGCTCATGCGGTCGAAGCGCTATGCGGCCACGCCATTGGTGCCCATGACCGCCAGGCGTTGCGTCGCTCGCTGGTGGTGGCCTGTGGTTGGTCGTTAATCGCCAGCATTGGTTTCGCCCTGCTGTTCACCTTCGGCGGCCATCTATTTATCGCCATGCAAACCGATATCCCCAGCGTGCGCGAAACCGCCGATATCTACCTGCCCTACCTTGCGGTATTACCGTTGATTGCGGTGTGGAGTTATTTGCTCGATGGCTTGTTTATCGGCGCAACGCGCGCGCGGGAGATGCGCAATGGGATGTTGCTGACGGTGCTGCTGGTACTGCCGATTGCCTGGGCGTTGCAGGGCATGGGTAACCACGGATTGTGGATCACCTTCCTGCTGTTCATGGCGGTGCGCAGCCTGACGCTGTGGGCAATTGCCTGGCACTTGAATCGGCAAGGGCTGTGGCTGGGCGGGAACTGAAGGAACGCAGACCCAAATGTGGGAGCTGGCTTGCCTGCGATGGCGGTGGGTCAGCCCCCTAACGGTCGCCTGACACTCCGCCATCGCGGGCAAGCCCGCTCCCACATTTTTATTACGAGGACAGGTACGAAGAACGGGTCAGGCCCAGGCGCAACGCATCCAGGAACTGGGTGCGCTCCGAGGCCGAGATCTTCGCACTGGCGCACTTGTCCCGGTAATGAGTCATCAACTCCTCCGGCGACAAGTGCACATAGCGCAGCATGTCTTCGATGGTGTCGTGGGTCTCGATCCCGGCGCTGTACACCGAACCGTCTTCACGCTGGTAGATGTTCACCGAGTCGGTGTCACCGAACAGGTTGTGCATGTCGCCCAGGATTTCCTGATAGGCGCCGACCAGGAAGATCCCCAGCAGGTAGTCCTCGCCTTCGTTCAAGCCGTGCACCGGCAGGCTGGTTTCGATGCTTTGCTCGTCGACGTATTGCTTGATCTTGCCGTCGGAGTCGCAGGTCAGGTCTTGCAGCACGGCGCGGCGCAGCGGCTCTTCGTCGAGGCGGTGCAGCGGCAGAATAGGCAGGACCTGGCCGATGGCCCAGGTATCCGGCAAGCTCTGGAATACCGAGAAGTTGCAGATGTACTTGTCGGCCAGCTTGTCGTTGAGTTCGTCCAGCACCTGGCGGTGCGAGCGCTGGCGGGCTTTCAACGAGTTGTGCAGGCGGCGGCACACCGCGAAGTAGCACTGTTCGGCCAGGGCTTTTTCGGCCAGGGTCAGCTTGCCGTCGGCGTACTGGGCCGCCACATCGCTCATGTAGTGGGTGGCGCGCCAGTAGGTTTCGGTGACCATCTCGATGTCGGTCGGGCCCAGCAGGTCCACCAGCCATTGCACGGTTTCGGGCAGGCTTTCCTTGTTTTCGATGGTCGGGATTTCGTCGTTGTGCTTCTCGACGTCAGTGACCTGTACCACCAGCATGGCGTGGTGAGCGGTCAGGGAACGGCCGCTTTCGGAGAAGATGTTCGGATGCGGCAGGCTCTGCGCGTCGCAGAATTCCTTGAGCATGCCTACTACCACGCCGGCGTAGTCGTCCATGTCGTAGTTGATCGAACTGGCGTTGCGCGAGTGGGTACCGTCGTAGTCCACGCCCAGGCCACCACCGACGTCGATGTGGTCCACCGGCAGGCCGAGGTTGCGCAGTTCGCCGTAGTAACGAATGGCTTCCTTGAACCCGTGCTGGTAGTCGGCCAGGTTGGCGATCTGCGAGCCCATGTGGAAGTGCAGCAGGCGGATGCCCTGGTCCAGGCCGGCCGCGCGGAAGCGCTCGACCACTGACAGCAGCTGCGCTGCGGATAAGCCGAATTTGGATTTCTCGCCACCGGTGTCCGCCCACTTGCTCGATGCCAGGGACGACAGGCGCACACGCAGACCCACCTGCGGCTTGACCTTGAGGCTCGCCGCCTCTTCGATCACCAGCCCCACCTCGGACTCTTTCTCGATCACGATGAACACGTTGTGGCCGAGCTTCTGGCCCATCAGCGCCAGGCGGATGAACTCACGGTCTTTATAACCGTTGCAGACGATGGTGCCGCCCTTCGGCGCCAGGGCCAGCACGGCCAGCAGCTCAGGCTTGGAGCCGGCTTCCAGGCCGATGGAGACGTTCTGGGTGGCAATGATGTTCTCGATCACCGCTTCTTGCTGGTTCACCTTGATCGGGTACAGCGCGGTGTACTTGCTCTGGTATTCCAGGCGTTCGATGTTGGCATCGAAGGCACCGGTCAATTGGCGCACGCGGTCTTGCAGGATATCGGGGAAGCGTACCAACAGCGGCAACGACAGGCCGCTTTTGCGCAGCTCATCGACTTGCTCGTACAGGTCGACGGGCGTGCTGTTCGGGCCGTTCGGACGAACTTCTACGCGACCGGCTTCATTGATCGCGAAATACCCGGCCCCCCAATGGCGAATCCCGTAAACACTGCGGCTGTCCGCAACTGTCCATTGGCTGCCATCGTCTTTGCGTGTGCGTCGTACGGACATCGAAGTCCCCTATAAATGAAGGCGAAGGCGCCACCTCTCGCGGAGGCTGGCGCAGTCTAAAGAATGAAAATGACGATTTGCCTGCAAGGGAAGTAGACCCCACTGGCAGGACAGAGTTTAGCCACAGGTTGGGAAGAGGCTTTCAGCCGCCGGACTTCTTGGCCTTGTACCCGAGCTTGATCAGCTCGGCCAACAGCAACTCGACGTGATCGCCCTGGATCTCGATAACCCCGTCTTTCAACGCGCCACCGGTGCCACAGCGCTTTTTCAGCGAGGTGGCCAATTCCTTCAGGGCCTCTTCAGCCAGGGGCACGCCGGTGATGGTGGTCACCGTCTTGCCGCCACGGCCTTTGCTCTCGCGACGCACGCGGGCAATACCGTCGCCTTCAGGGATCAGGGTCTGTTTGCAGGTGCACGAATCCACGGGCTGACGACAGTCCGGGCAGTGTCGACCTGCGTCGGTGGAAAATACCAGGCCACCAAGGGCGGCGAAGGATGCGGCTTTTTTGGCCACCGGCAATCCTCTTGGGAGGATGAAGACTGATCGGCGCCGCACAAGGCGGTGACCGACCGCGAAGCCCCACTCAGGCAGGGGCAGCGCTACCGAACCGCTAATGTGGTTCGGGTGAAAAGGCGCGCAGTGTAACGGCAAAAAGCCGACTTGCTAAGAGCCAAATGGCGCCATTTTTTGCAACTTTAGCGACGCGAGGCCAGATAGCGCCGCAAGCCTTCCTGGGCGTCCGGGCAGTAGGGCTTTTGTTCGGCCTCTTGCTGGATGATTTCGATGCTTAAAAACCGCGCTTCCATGACCTCCTCGGGCTGCAGGCGCAGGGGGCCGTCCCAGACGGCAGAGTAGGATTTGCACCAAAGCCGACTGTCGCCATCCTCAAAATAGAAATGGTCATGTTCGGTCAAGGGCACACCGCTGACGCCCAATTCCTCTTCCAGCTCGCGGGCTGCCGAAACGGCATAACTCTCACCTTCGGCCACCATCCCACCCGCCGCCGTATCCCAATACCCTGGATACAACGCCTTGCTGAGCGTGCGCCGGTGCACACACAACTCGCCTTTGGAATTGAACAGGAAGATAAACGTGCAGCGGCCAATCAAGCCGCGCTGGCGCAGGTCGGACCTGACCAGGTGGCCGAGCAGGTGGTCCTGCTCGTCGACCCAGCAGATCAGTTCAGCATCGGAAGCCGCTCGGTGTGCGGCCTCCTTTTGAGTAGCGTCCATCATCAACCCTGGTTGAGGAGCTGACGCAAGTCGATCACTGCAGCGTTTGCCCGGGAAATGTAGTTGGCCATCACCAGCGAATGGTTCGCCAGTACGCCGAAGCCACTGCCGTTAAGAATCATAGGACTCCATACCGGTTCCTGCGAGGCCTCCAGCTCACGAATGATCTGGCGCACGCTGACGGTGGCGTTTTTCTTGGCCAGTACGTCGGCAAAGTCGACTTCGATGGCTCGCAACAGATGGGACAGGGCCCACGCCTGGCCGCGCGCTTCGTAGAACACGTTGTCGATTTGCATCCATGGGGTTTCCACCACTTCTTCATCAACCTGCGGCACTTCACCCGGCGCCAGCGCCTCGGTTTTCAGCGCAGTGTTCAACTTGACCCGGCCTACGCTGGCGGACAGACGCTGGGACAACGAACCCAAACGGGTGGCCACATCACCCAGCCAGTTGTTGAGGTTGTCGGCACGCGCATAAAACAGCGCGCCGCGCTGGTTCGGGTCAGACAGGCGCGCTTCGTAGCGGCTCAGGGAATTGATGCCTTCCTGATATTCCGACTCACTGGAAGGCAGCACCCAGCTCTTGTTATCGAAGTTGAAGCGCGGCTCGGCCTTGGCCAAGTCAGCGTCTTCAGCCGACTGCGACTGGGAGCGGGCGAAGTCTTTACGCAGGGCGCGGGTAAGGTCACGCACCTGCACCAGTACGCCGTACTCCCAGCTCGGCATATTGTCCATCCACAAGCCCGGAGGGAAACGGTCGTTGGAGATGTAGCCGCCTGGCTTGTTCAGCAAGGTGCCGACCACGGTCTTGAGTGTTTCAACGGTGGTGTAACCCACCACCATCTGCTTGCCTTCCTTCTCGGCGGCAAGCTGGGCGTTTTGCTGCACCGGAAACAGCGCCGGCTCCTGGCTCCAGTACCAACCCAGGCCACCGGTGACCAGCAGGTACAAGCCGATGATGCTGAGCAACGCCCGGCTCATCAGCAGGTTGCGAAAATAGCTGCGGTTGGCCGACTTGGGCTCAGGGGCGGGGCCTTTGGCACTGCCTTCGCGGTTTTTCCAGTCCAGCATGGCGATATCCTTTCAATCACTTGAGTTCATGCACGTCAATTGTCCGGGTGCGTTCAGACATTCCGACCACAACCCTACCCCATCGTGCCCATCGGTGCGGGGCTTTTACACGAAAGTGGCGCACCGGGCCGCTTGGACTATAAAGGATGCACACCTTTTACGCTGGGCGACCAGCCGGTCAATAACTGAATCTCTGGCATGCAGACTTAATTGACGTATGACACTCATCTATCAGAAAAGAGGTGCTAGCATAGAGCCATCAGTCGACCTCAGCATGCACCCTCACAGTAGTCAGGATATGACCGAGTCAGAAGACCCCAGCCGCGAGCGTCTCAAGCAGCACTTTGCCCAGCGGGTAATTCATCAGGCACGTCAAATTCTTGAGATCTGGCAGCGCCTGCAACGCAGCGAGTGGTCGAACGCCGACTTTTCCGAACTCAGCGAAGCCAACCTGCGCCTGCAGCGCTTCGCCGAACGCTTCGAACAGCCCGAACACACGCAACTGGCACGGCATATCAGTGAGTCCCTGCAAGCCGTGGACGAGAACAGTGGCCGCCTGAGCAGCCAACTGATCACCGAGCTCAACCGCTTGATGCAACGCCTGTCCCGCACCGGCCTGCGCCAGGGCGACCAGCTTGAGCAAACCTTCCTGCCGCCGATGCGCAAGCCGATCTATGTGATGCTCGCCGACCATGACCGCGCCGAGCGCCTGGCCAAGCAGCTCGAATTCTTTGGCATGAGCGCCCACGCCCTGGACAGCGTCGCCGCCTTTCGCGCGGCCATGGCAGAGCGTTTGCCGTCGGCGATCGTGATGGACGTGGACTTCTGCGGCACAGGCCTGGGCCTGAAGCTCGCTGCAGAAGCCCAAGAGGGCCTGGAGCACAAGCTGCCACTGTTGTTTTTCAGCCTGCACGAAACCGACACCCCGACGCGCCTGGCCGCCGTGCGCGCCGGTGGCGAAGAGTTCCTGACCGGCACCCTGGAAGCCTCAAGCCTGCTGGAAAAGATCGAAGTGCTGACCTGCGCGGCCCAGTACGAACCGTACAAAGTGCTGATCATCGACGACTCGCGGGCCCAGGCGCTGCACACCGAACGCCTGCTCAACAGTGCCGGGATTATCACCCGCACCTTGATCGAACCGATCCAGGCCATGGCCGAGCTGGCGGATTTCCAGCCCGACCTGATCATCCTCGACATGTATATGCCTGCCTGTACCGGCACTGAACTGGCCAAAGTGATTCGCCACAACGACCGCTACGTCAGCGTGCCGATCATCTACCTGTCGGCTGAGGACGACCTGGATAAGCAGCTGGATGCGATGAGCGAGGGCGGTGACGATTTCCTCACTAAACCGATCAAGCCGCGTCACCTGATCACCACTGTGCGCAACCGGGCGTCGCGTGCGCGCAACTTGAAGGCACGGATGGTGCGCGACAGCCTCACCGGGCTGTACAACCACACGCATATCCTGCAACTGCTCGAAGATTGCAGCTTCCGCGCCCGCCGCGAGAACAAGCCTCTTAGCTTTGCCATGCTCGATATCGACCACTTCAAGCGCGTCAATGACAGCCACGGCCACCCCATGGGCGACCGGGTGATCAAGAGCCTGGCACTGTTTCTCAAGCAGCGTTTGCGCAAGACCGATTACATCGGCCGCTACGGCGGTGAAGAGTTCGCCATTGTGATGCCCGACACCGACCTGGAATCGGCCTGCAAGGTGCTAGACGACATTCGCCGGCGCTTTGCAGAAATCCACTACCCCGCCCAACCGCAGGATTTGTGGTGCACCTTCAGCGCCGGCCTGGTGGAGCTGTGCGACGATTCCGACAGCCTGATGATGGCCGCTCAGGCTGACGAAGCGCTCTACCGCGCCAAGGACGCCGGACGCAACCGCGTGCAAGCCGCTCGCACATCAAAGCAAAGTGCCATCTTTTCTCCAGAATCCACCGATTCGGTCATAACGCTGTAATACAAACGCAATAAATTCAGGCGCTTATCTCTTGCCGTCGGTTGAAACCCCGCATGCGCCTGAAGCTGCTGACCAATCTCAATACCCTTCTGCTGGTGGCCGTGTGCCTGGCCCTCGGCGCGACGCTGTGGTGGTCGCAACGGGCGCTGGAGCGCCCGTACTTGTTGATGGAGCGCTACCTGGGGTTGTCCCAGATTTTTCAAAACCAGGCCGCCCGAAACATCGAGGACTACTTGGCCAGCGGGGATGCCCTGCGCCTGAGCAGTGCCACCCAGAGCCTGGAAAGCCTGCAGCTGCAACTGGGCGAACTGCCGCCCGAATTGGCGCAAAGCCTGCGGCCCAGCCTCGTGGAGTTGGAGACCTTCAGCAAGACTGACCTGTTGGCCGCCGGTAAATTGGCTGGCGACCCGCAAGCGCTGTTGCTGCAAGCCGAACGTGAACTGGGCGCAAACCTGGAACAACTGAGCCAGTACGCCAGCGGCGTCAATTCCGCGGAGGCTGCGCGCTATATGTCGCCGCTGCTCGCCGCCTCGCAACATTTGGGCAAACTGTCCCTGGCCCGCGACAAGCTGGTCAGCAGCGGGCGCGCCGAGTTGGCTGCTGATGTCGAGCGGGAGGTGACTAACCTGCGAACCCAGGCCGACCTGCTCGCGCAACTGCCCCTATTGGGAATAAAGGCCAGCGCTGAATCCAACACCGATGATTTTTCCGCGCTGATGGGGCTGGAAAACACCGAAAAAACCGAAGCTCAGGACACCGGCGTCGACCTCAAGCGCGAACTCAACAGCCTGCTGACCCGCTACCCCGCCGAGCTGCAGCGCACCCGTGAACAGATCCAGCAACGCGCCGATCTCGCCGCCAGCACCCACCTTAAAATCACTAACGTGCAACAAGCCATCGCCGGCCTGGAACCCGTGGTGCGCGCGCAACATGCCAGGATCCAGGGCGAAGTACGCGTGATGCAGGGCGTGATGATTGGCCTGATCCTGCTGATCGCATTGCTGATCGACACCCTGCAACGCCGCCTGGCGCGCGTACTGACCAACCTGGCACCCGCCTTGTCGACCTGGGCCGAAGGCGACTTCAGCCAACCGATTGCCCTGGGCAAGACCAACCGTGAACTGCACGATATCGAGGCCTCCCTCAACCGCCTGCGCGCCTATCTGGTGGATTTGGTAAGCACCATCCGCGGCAATGCCGAAGAAGTGGCGGGCAGCAGCCGCGCCCTGGCCGAACTGAGCAGCGGCCTGCACGACGGCGCCGAACGCCAGGCCGGCGACACCGCGCAAATCCGTGATTCCCTGGGTGAGTTGGAAGCCACCATCCAGCAAGTTGCCGGGGATGCCAGCCAGGCGGCCGGCGCCAGCCGCAGTGCGGGCCAGGCCGTGGAGCAAGGCCAGCGTGTGATCGGCCTGAGCCTCACCGGGCTGCATGCGCTGGTGGGCGAAGTGCAGCAAAACGCGCAGATGATCGAGAAACTTGCCGAAGAGTCCGCCACCATCGGCGGCGTGCTCACGGTGATTCGCTCGATTGCCGACCAGACCAACCTGCTTGCGCTCAACGCCGCCATCGAAGCCGCCCGCGCCGGTGAGGCCGGACGTGGTTTCGCCGTGGTAGCCGACGAAGTGCGTTCCCTGGCCCAGCGTACCGCCGGTGCCACTGCCGAAATCCAGGGCCTGATCGCCGGCCTGCAAACTGCCGCGCACCAGTCGGTAGAAGGCATGCGCGCCCAGGTCGAACACGCCGAAGCCACCGCCCAGCAGGCCCAGGCGGCGGATGGCGCGCTGGATGAAATCGTCGGCGCGATCCAGACCATCTCGGATACCGCCGTACGCATTGCCGATGTGACCGCGCAGCAAAGTGGAGCCGTGAGCGAGATTCGCGACAACAGTGAACGGATACATCAATTGGGTGAGGATAATTTACTGCGCATTGGCCAGGGCCGTAGCCAGGGCGAACACCTGCTGGTACTGGGCGGGCAACTGACTACCGCCGTGCAAGCCTTCCGCGTCTGACCCGATCTAATGTGGGAGCTGGCTGATCGTTCCCACGCTCCGCGTGGGAATGTCGCCCCAGACGCTCCGCATCCCGCTTTAAAGCCGTGACGCAGAGCATCACTGGATGCGTGCCCACGCGGAGCGTGGGCACGATCAGCTCCCACACTGACCAGATGCAGGGTCTTGGTCACAAATTTTGCGCAATCCTCGCTAATCGTGCCGGCTACTGCATAGAACTGGACAGTCACAAAGGCTTTGCGGCATAGTCGCCGGGTTCTGACGTACCCACACCAATAACAAGGAACAGCCAATGGCGACCTTACTGGTTCTTCACGGACCCAACCTGAACCTGCTTGGCACCCGCGAACCGGGCGTCTACGGGGCAGTAACCCTCGATCAGATCAACCTCGACCTGGAACGACGGGCACGTGAAGCCGGCCACCATTTGCTCTACCTGCAAAGCAATGCCGAGTATGAATTGATTGATCGTATCCATGCCGCGCGCGGCGAAGGCGTGGACTTTATTCTGATCAACCCCGCCGCTTTTACGCATACAAGCGTTGCATTACGTGACGCGCTGCTGGCGGTGAGCATCCCATTCATCGAAGTGCATTTATCGAACGTGCACAAACGCGAAGCTTTCCGCCATCACTCTTACTTCTCCGACGTAGCGGTAGGAGTGATCTGCGGCCTTGGCGCCAGCGGTTACCGACTGGCCCTGGAGGCCGCCCTGGAACACATTGAAGAACAGGCTAAACGCCCCTGACCGACCCTTGGGAGTTGATGATTCATGGATATCCGTAAAGTTAAGAAACTGATCGAACTGCTGGAAGAATCCGGTATCGACGAGCTGGAAATCAAGGAAGGCGAAGAGTCCGTACGGATCAGCCGTCACAGCAAGACCCCGGCCCAACAGTTCTACGCGCCACAGATGCAAGCACCGGCTCCAGCCGCTGCAGCTCCGGCTGCCGCGCCTGCCGCCGCCACTGCACCTGCCGCCCCAGCCGCGCCTGCGCTGAACGGCTTCGTGGTCAAGTCGCCAATGGTCGGTACTTTCTACCGCACCCCGGCACCGACCTCGCCAGCCTTCGTTGAAGTGGGCAAAACCGTGAAAGTGGGTGACACCATCTGCATCGTTGAAGCGATGAAAATGATGAACCACATCACCGCGGAAAAAGCCGGCGTCATCGAATCCATCCTGGTAGAAAACGGTCAGCCGGTTGAGTACGACCAGCCGCTGTTCACCATCGTTTGAACCGCGGAGCGCCTTCGATGTTGAAACCTGCGAAGAAACTGCAAAAAGTCCTGATCGCCAACCGCGGCGAGATCGCGCTGCGTATCCTGCGCGCCTGTAAGGAAGAGGGCATCAAGACCGTCGCTGTTTACTCGACGGCCGATACCGAATTGATGCACGTGAAGCTGGCGGACGAAAGCATCTGCATCGGCCCGCCACTGGCCACGAACTCGTACCTGAAAGTCTCGAACATCATCGCTGCGGCAGAAGTGACCGGCGCCGATGGCATCCACCCCGGCTACGGCTTCCTCGCGGAAAACGCCGATTTCGCCGAACAGGTGGAAAAATCCGGGTTTGCCTTCATCGGCCCGAAAGCCGAAACCATTCGCCTGATGGGCGACAAGGTCTCGGCCAAGGACGCCATGATCGCGGCCGGCGTGCCCACCGTTCCAGGCTCCGACGGCCCACTGCCTGAAGACGAGGAAACCGCTCTGCGCATTGGTCGCGAAGTCGGCTACCCGGTGATCATCAAGGCCGCCGGTGGCGGTGGTGGTCGCGGCATGCGCGTGGTGCACAAGGAAGAAGACCTGATCGAAGCCGCCAAGCAGACCCGCTCCGAAGCGGGCGCCTGGTTCGGCAACCCGATGGTCTACCTGGAGAAGTACCTGACCAACCCACGTCACGTGGAAGTCCAGGTACTGTCCGATGGCCAGGGCCACGCTATCCACCTGGGCGACCGCGATTGCTCGCTGCAACGTCGCCACCAGAAAGTCCTGGAAGAAGCTCCGGCTCCGGGCCTGGATGAAAAGGCGCGTCAGGAAGTCCTGGCACGCTGCGTCAAGGCTTGCATCGATATCAACTACCGTGGTGCCGGCACCTTCGAGTTCCTCTACGAGAACGGCCGTTTCTACTTCATCGAGATGAACACTCGTGTGCAGGTAGAGCACCCGGTATCGGAGATGGTCACCGGTATCGACATCGTCAAGGAGATGCTGAGCATCGCCGCCGGTAACGTGCTGTCGTTCACCCAGGACGACGTGAAGATGCACGGCCACTCGCTGGAGTGCCGCATCAACGCCGAAGACCCGAAAACCTTTATCCCAAGCCCTGGCCTGGTCAAGCATTTCCACGCGCCCGGCGGCAACGGCGTACGTGTGGATTCGCACCTGTACAGCGGCTACAAGGTTCCGTCCAACTACGACTCGCTGATCGGCAAGCTGATCACCTGGGGCGCCACTCGCGACGAGGCCATGGCCCGTATGCGCAACGCCCTGGACGAAATCGTGGTCGACGGCATCAAGACCAACATCCCGCTGCATCGGGATCTGGTTCGTGATGAAGGCTTCTGCGAAGGTGGTGTGAACATTCATTACCTGGAACACAAGCTGGCCAACCAGTAAGTGCTCCACCCAACAAAGCCGCCTTCGGGCGGTTTTGTTGTTTATGGGCCACCGACCCCCGATCGTTCCCACGCTCGGCGTGGGAATGCCGCCTCGGACGCTCCGCGTCCCGTTGTTAAGGCGTGGCGCGGAGCGCCACAAGAGGCGTTCCCACGCCGAGCGTGGGAACGATCGTCGGCGCAGTCGTCTTCTGGCTTGCTCTCGCGTAAACTTGCGCGCTTTCGCGGCCTGCCCGCCGCACATTCATTTTTTTTCAAAGGTGCCCGCCATGCCTTGGCTGCAAGTCCGTCTCGCCATCAGCCCAGAACAAGCCGAAACCTACGAAGACGCGTTCCTCGAAGTGGGTGCCGTGTCGGTGACCTTCATGGACGCCGAAGACCAGCCGATCTTCGAGCCGGAACTCAATACCACGCCGCTGTGGTCCCACACCCACTTGCTGGCCCTGTTCGAAGACGGCACCGACGCCGCTGCCGTTCTGGCCCATATGGAACTGCTCACCGGCAGCCCGCTACCCGAGCATCACAGCGAAGTCATCGAAGACCAGGACTGGGAACGCAGCTGGATGGATAACTTCCAGCCCATGCGCTTCGGCCAGCGCTTGTGGATCGTGCCAAGCTGGCACGCTGCTCCTGAGCCAAACGCCGTCAACCTGCTGCTGGACCCGGGCCTTGCGTTCGGTACCGGCACGCACCCGACCACCGCCCTGTGCCTGGAATGGCTGGACGGCCAGGACCTGACCGACAGCAACGTACTGGACTTCGGCTGCGGCTCGGGGATCCTGGCCATCGCCGCCCTGCTGCTGGGCGCCAAGGAGGCCGTGGGCACCGATATCGACGTGCAGGCCCTGGAAGCCTCCCGCGATAACGCCGGGCGCAACAACATTGCCGAAGGCAAATTCCCACTCTACCTGCCTGAGGACCTTCCCCAGGTTCAGGCCGACGTACTGGTCGCCAATATCCTCGCCGGGCCACTGGTGTCGCTGGCGCCGCAACTGTCGAGCCTGGTCAAGCCGGGCGGGCGCCTGGCGCTGTCGGGCATCCTCGCCGAGCAAGGTGAAGACGTGGCTGCGGCCTACGCCAAGGACTTCGAGCTGGACCCGATCGCCAACCGTGATGGCTGGGTACGCATCAGCGGTCGTCGGCGCTAGAATGAGCGCTTGCCTGAATCGGATGGCCGCATGACCGACAGTTTCGTCACCCAGTGCCCACATTGCCAATCGCGTTTTCGCGTCAACCACGCTCAGCTGAGCGTGGCTCGCGGCGTGGTGCGTTGCGGCTCGTGCCTGCAAGTATTCAACGCCGCTCGCCAGTTGCTGGAGCAACGGGCCCAGGCGTCTGCGCCGGAGCCTGAAGTGCCGACCACCGCCGAGCCGGCCGCCGAACCGACTGTCGAAATGCCTCCCCCGCCACCGCGGGCCATCAGCCAGAAGCAGTGGACGGCCGAAGAGCTGGACCTGGATAACCTGGACAAGGAACTGGCCAGGCTGGAACGTCGCGAGATCCAGCACACCCAGGCAGTGGGCGCAGAACGTCGCCAGCCAGGCGCCGACCGTCGGCAAAAGGAAGAGTCCTTCAGTGCCAGCCGCGACACGGTCAAGGCCGAGGAAGAAAAATGGGCGGCCAGCCTGTTCAGTGAGCCACCCGAAGAGCGTGCACAGGCACCAGAAGAAGAGCCCGAGCCGGTTAAGGCACCTGCGTCCAAACAGCGCACCGAACCGTCCATGTCTGCCCACGTCGACGAACTCGATGACGAACCAGCTCTGCACGCCACTACCGTGGATGACGACCTCGACCCGCCGCTGACACCCACCCGCGACGAGCACGATGAGCCTGAACCCGAAGACCGCGCGTTCGCGCGACGCAAGCGCGCGCGAACGGAGGCCGGTGTACACGATGAGTTGCTCCAGGACCTGGAAGACGACCCCCTGCACCTGTATGCGCAGAAGCGTCCGTCAGGCTGGGGTCGCCGTCTGCTCTGGATATTGTTGGTCGTACTCGCCGCCGCCGGCCTGGCCGGCCAGTACATCGCCTACCAGTTCGACGACCTGGCCCGCCAGGACGCCTATCGCCCGTGGTTCCAGACGCTATGCCCGAAACTGGGGTGCACCGTGCCATCGCGGGTCGACATTACCCATATCAAGAGCAGCAACCTGGTGGTGCGCAGCCACCCCGAGTTCGCCGGGGCACTGGTGGTGGATGCCATCCTCTATAACCGCGCGACCTTCTCCCAGCCCTTCCCACTGCTGGAGCTGCGCTTTGCGGACTTGAACGGCAGCCTGATTGCCAGTCGTCGCTTCAAGCCCGCCGAATACCTGAGCGGCGAGTTGGCCGGCGTGAGCGAAATGCCCTCCCAGACGCCAATCCACATCTCCCTGGACATCCTGGACCCCGGCAACAAAGCCGTGAATTACAGCCTGAGCTTCCATTCACCCGAGTGAAACGGCGCGCCCACCGAGGTTTGACGGCGGATTATTGACTTGGCCATCGTCAACCAAACCGATGGCGATAAAAAAATAACTGTTCAGATTTTATCCAATTCAGCCTTTAACCCGTCATCGAGAGCGGGTATCATGCCAACCCTTTTTCGAACTCTAATGATCCGGCCCCACAACAGGGAAGTCCTATGTCGGCGGTACGCATCGGCCCATACACATTGCAGAACGGCTTGATCCTCGCCCCGATGGCGGGTGTCACCGACCAGCCCTTTCGTCAGCTGTGCAAGCGTTTGGGCGCGGGTCTAGTAGTCTCTGAAATGGTTACCAGCGACATGAGTTTGTGGAACACCCGCAAGTCGCGGATGCGCATGATCCACGAAGGTGATCCCGAGCCACGCTCGGTGCAGATCGCCGGTGGCGATGCGCAGATGCTGGCGGATGCAGCCCGGGCCAATGTGGAGCTGGGTGCACAGATCATCGATATCAACATGGGCTGCCCGGCCAAAAAGGTCTGCAACAAGGCCGCCGGTTCCGCGCTGTTGAAAGATGAGCAGTTGGTCGCCGAGATCCTGCAGGCCGTTGTCGGCGCAGTAGATGTACCGGTGACCCTGAAGATTCGTACCGGTTGGGACCGGGACAACAAGAATGGCCTGACGGTGGCGAAGATCGCTGAACAGGCTGGTATTGCAGCGCTGGCGGTGCATGGCCGCACCCGCGCCGACCTTTACACCGGTGAAGCCGAGTACGACACCATTGCCGCGATCAAGCAGGCCGTGTCGATGCCCGTCTTTGCCAATGGCGACATCGACAGTGCCGAGAAAGCCCGGCGCGTGCTGCACGCGACCGGTGCCGATGGTTTGTTGATTGGCCGGGCCGCCCAGGGGCGGCCGTGGATTTTTCGTGAAATCGAGCATTTCCTGCGTACTGGTGAAGTCTTGCCGGCACCAGAGTTGGTCGAGGTGGAACGTATTCTGCTAGAGCATCTGGCCGCCCTGCACGCCTTCTATGGGGACGTGATGGGAGTACGCATTGCTCGCAAGCATGTCGGCTGGTATCTCGCCACCTTGCCGGGCGCCAAGGAATTCCGCGCTCAGTTCAATCGTTTGGATGAAACGCAGGCACAGGTCGCCACCGTTCGTGAGTTCTTCGCCGGACGCGACAAGAGCCTGGGAACAGGGGATGGAGAAGGGGTGGCCGCATGACGATGATGACCGAGACTTTAGTGAGTGGAACAACACCCGTGAGCGACAACGTCAATTTGAAACAGCACCTCAACACGCCGAGCGAAGAAGGCCAGACCCTTCGCGGGAGTGTCGAGAAGGCGCTGCACAATTATTTCGCCCACCTTGAGGGCGCTTCCGTCACGGATGTGTACAACCTGGTGCTCTCCGAAGTCGAGGCGCCCTTGCTCGAAAGCGTGATGAACTACGTCAAGGGCAACCAGACCAAAGCCAGTGAGCTGCTGGGCCTCAACCGTGGCACCTTGCGCAAAAAGCTCAAGCAGTACGATTTGCTGTAAGCATTCAATCAAACCAGAAAGGCGCCCGCGTAAAACCGGTCGCCTTTTTTGCTGACTTCCTTTGCTTTTGATGGAAATTGAGATGACCGACCAGACCACCCGCCTGCCGATCCGCCGTGCCTTGATCAGTGTTTCCGACAAGACCGGGATCCTTGAATTTGCCCGGGAGCTGGAAGCCCTGGGTGTGGAAATCCTCTCCACGGGCGGGACCTTCAAACTGCTGCAGGACAACGGCGTGGCCGCAGTGGAAGTCGCGGACTACACCGGTTTCGCAGAAATGATGGACGGTCGCGTCAAGACCCTACACCCGAAAATCCACGGCGGCATCCTTGGCCGTCGCGGCATCGACGACGCCATCATGACCGAGCACGGCATCAAGCCGATCGACCTGGTGGCCGTTAACCTCTACCCGTTCGAAGCCACCATCAACAAGCCAGGCTGCGACCTGCCGACCGCCATCGAAAACATCGATATCGGCGGCCCGACCATGGTGCGCTCGGCGGCCAAGAACCACAAAGACGTGGCCATCGTGGTCAACGCCAGTGACTACGCCAACGTCCTGGAAAACCTCAAGGCCGGTGGCCTGACCTACGCCCAGCGCTTCGACCTGATGCTCAAGGCGTTCGAACACACCGCCGCCTACGACGGCATGATCGCCAACTACATGGGCACCGTGAACCAGGCGGCTGACACCCTCAGCACCGAAGGCCGCAGCCAGTTCCCGCGCACCTTCAACAGCCAGTTCATCAAGGCCCAGGAAATGCGCTACGGTGAGAACCCGCACCAGAGCGCGGCGTTCTACGTGGAAGCCAAGCCTGCCGAAGTGGGCATTGCCACCGCGACCCAACTGCAAGGCAAAGAACTTTCCTACAACAACGTGGCCGATACCGACGCCGCGCTGGAATGCGTGAAGAGCTTCGTCAAACCGGCCTGCGTGATCGTCAAGCACGCCAACCCGTGCGGCGTGGCCGTCAGCCCGGACGCTGAAGGCGGTATCCGCCAGGCGTACGAACTGGCCTACGCCACCGACACCGAATCCGCATTCGGCGGCATCATTGCCTTCAACCGCGAACTGGATGCCGAGACCGCCAAGGCCATCGTCGAGCGCCAGTTCGTCGAAGTGATCATCGCCCCAAGCGTCAGCGAAGAAGCCCGCGCCATCGTCGCCGCCAAAGCCAACGTGCGCCTGCTGGCCTGTGGCGAGTGGTCGGCAGACCGCGCCGCGGCCTGGGACTACAAGCGCGTCAATGGCGGCCTGCTGGTACAGAGCCGCGACATCGGCATGATCGGCAGCCAGGACCTGAAAGTCGTGACCAAGCGCGCGCCGACCGAGCAAGAGATCAACGACCTGATCTTCGCCTGGAAAGTGGCCAAATACGTCAAGTCCAACGCCATCGTGTACGCCAAGAACCGCCAGACCATCGGTGTCGGCGCTGGTCAGATGAGCCGCGTGAACTCGGCGCGTATCGCCGCGATCAAGGCTGAGCACGCCGGTTTGCAGGTGGTGGGTTCGGTGATGGCTTCCGATGCATTCTTCCCGTTCCGTGATGGCCTGGACAATGCTGCGAAAGCCGGTGTGACTGCCGTGATCCAACCAGGCGGTTCGATGCGTGATGCAGAAGTCATCGCCGCCGCTGATGAAGCTGGCATTGCGATGGTCTTCACCGGCATGCGCCACTTCCGCCACTGATTGATCGTTCCCACGCTCCGCGTGGGAACGCAGCCAGGGACGCTCCGCGTCCCTCGGACGCAGAGCGTCCGTAGAGGCATTCCCACGCAGAGCGTGGGAACGATCATCCTAACGAGGTTTTTGAAATGAATGTTTTGATCATTGGCAGCGGTGGCCGTGAACACGCCCTGGCCTGGAAAGTAGCCCAGGACCCACGCGTGCAGAAAGTCTTCGTGGCCCCCGGCAACGCCGGCACCGCCATCGAAGCCAAGTGCGAAAACGTCGCCATCGACGTGCTGGCCCTGGAGCAACTGGCAGATTTTGCCGAGAAGAATGTTTCCCTGACCATCGTCGGCCCGGAAGTGCCACTGGTGGCAGGCGTCGTCGATCTGTTTCGCAACCGTGGCCTGGACTGCTTCGGGCCTACCGCGGGCGCCGCCCAGCTGGAAGGCTCGAAAGCCTTCACCAAGGACTTCCTGGCTCGCCACAAGATCCCCACGGCCGACTACCAGAACTTCACCGAGATCGAGCCGGCCCTGGCTTACCTGCGTGAGAAAGGTGCACCGATCGTGATCAAGGCCGATGGCCTGGCTGCCGGTAAAGGCGTGATCGTCGCCATGACCCTGCAGGAAGCCGAAGACGCCGTGCGCGACATGCTCGCCGGCAATGCCTTTGGTGACGCCGGCTCGCGGGTGGTCATCGAGGAATTCCTCGATGGCGAAGAAGCCAGCTTTATCGTGATGGTCGACGGCAAGAACGTATTGCCGATGGCCACCAGCCAGGACCACAAGCGCGTCGGCAACGGCGACAGCGGCCCGAACACCGGCGGCATGGGTGCCTACTCCCCGGCACCCGTCGTAACCGCCGACGTGCACCAGCGCGTCATGGACCTGGTGATCTGGCCAACCGTGCGCGGCATGGCGGATGAAGGCAACGTATACACCGGTTTCCTCTATGCCGGCCTGATGATCGACAAAGCAGGTAACCCCAAAGTCATCGAGTTCAACTGCCGCTTCGGCGATCCGGAAACCCAACCGGTGATGCTGCGCCTGCAATCGAGCCTGGTGCTGCTGGTGGAAGCCGCCCTCGCCCAGGCCCTGGACAAGGTCGAAGCGCAGTGGGACCCACGTCCTAGTGTTGGGATTGTGCTGGCGGCCGGTGGCTACCCTGCCGACTACGCCAAGGGCGATGTGATCGAAGGCCTCGACGCCGCCGCTGCGCTGGAAGGCAAGGTGTTCCATGCGGGCACCGCGCTCAAGGACGGCAAAGTTGTAACCGCCGGTGGCCGCGTATTGTGCGCCACCGCGATGGGTGCCAGTGTCGATGCCGCGCAACAACAGGCCTACAAACTGGCGGCGAAAATCGACTGGAAAGGCTGCTTCTACCGCACCGACATTGGCTACCGTGCCATTGCCCGCGAACGTGGTGAGAACAACTGAGCAGCTACACTTGCAGTAGCTATCCGTTCGGTTAGGTAAGGGCCTTTGGCCCTTGCCGTACCCTGTCGCCCCGCGCATAGTTAACCCGTGCATCCACCTACCGAAGGGATTTCGCCGTGCGCTGGCTCAGGATCGCCATAGGTTTCACAATCAGTCTACTGACCCTGCTCTGCTTGCTACCGGCCCAGGCCGCCGCACAAGGCAGTGGCTGGGCGGTATTGCTTGATGAACAGGCCGACCTGCAACTGAGCGACATCCGTTCCGCCCGCTATACCAATCAATTCAGCCCCATCGAACTGGACCGGATCACTGCCGCGCAGCCGGACGGTGCGTTGTGGGTGCGCTTCAGGCTGCAACCCGGCAAGCACGAACAAGTGCTGCGGGTGTTTGCCCCGGACCTGTCCAGCCTGAGCCTGTACGTGCTGGACGGCGACACCCTGGTGGAGCAGCAAATCACCGGCACTCGCCAACCCCAGGCTGAGCGCCCGTTGCCCAGCAGTGACTTCATGTTACCGATGCCCCAGAGCCCGCGGCCCCTGGAGGTGTATTTGCGCCTGGTCTCGGAACACGAACTGCGCCCTTACATCACCCTGGAACCGGCGGTGCTGGCCGCTGCCAACCAGAACCAGACATTGATCTACGGTCTGCTGTTCGGCGTGCTGTCGATGCTGATCCTGCACAACCTCACGCGCTTCGCCTACCACCGCTCGCGCAGTAGCCTGTGGCTGGCCGCGTGCGAATTCCTGTTGATGCTCAGCCTGGCGCTACTGCTCAACCTGGTGGGGCCGTGGCTGCCGAACTGGCACGCGATCCAGACCCCTGGCGCCTACCTGGCCCTGCTGCTGACTGCACCCTGCGGGTTGATGTTTGCCTACCGCTTTTTCATGCCACTGGGCCCGCATCCGCTGAACAAAGTGTTGATGGCGGACATCCTGCTGATCGTCCTGTGCGGCTTGCTGTTGTTGTTCGTCAACACCTTGCCGCTGAACATCATCACCTATGCCCTGGTCGCGCTGGCGGGCCTGAGCATGCTGTTCGTCTCGGCCTATCACTGGCAAAAAGGCTACCGCCCGGCGCGCTTGTTCGTGGCGGCCATGGTGGTGTTCAACATCGGCACGCTGATCATCCTGCCCGCCCTGCTCGGCCTCACCCTGGTGGCGCCACAAGGCCTGATCGTCACCCTGCTGAGCTTTATCTGCCTCAGCGGCCTGCTGATGAGCCTGGCCCTCGGCGAGCGCCAGCGCGCCATTGTCGAAACCCGCTTCAGCCTGAGCCGCGACCTGGCGGCCAGCAACGCCGAAATCGCCGCCAAGGCCGAGTTCCTGGCGAAGATCAGCCACGAAATCCGCACGCCCATGAACGGTGTGCTGGGCATGACCGAGTTACTGCTGGGCACGCCGTTGTCGGTGAAGCAACGCGACTATGTGCAGACCATCCACAGCGCCGGTAACGAGTTGCTCACCCTGATCAACGAAATTCTCGACATTTCCAAGCTCGAATCCGGTCAGATCGAACTGGATGATGTGCAGTTCGACCTCAATGCATTGATCGACGACTGCCTGAGCATCTTCCGCGCCAAGGCCGAGCAGCAGAATGTCGAGCTGATCAGCTTTATCCAGCCTCAGGTGCCACGGGTGATCAGCGGTGATCCGACGCGACTGCGCCAGGCGCTGCTGAGCCTTTTGGAAAACGCCCTGCACAAAACCGATGAAGGCGAAGTGCTGATCGTCGTCGCCCTGGATGAGCGCAGCCCCAAGCCACGCCTGCGCATTGCCGTGCAAGACAGCGGCGTACCCATGGAAGCCGCCGAACGCGACGCCCTGCTGCACAGCGAACTGCACAGCAAGAACTTCCTCTCGGCGACGCGCTTGAGCGGCCACCTGGGCCTGGTCATTGCCCGCCAATTGATCCTGTTGATGAACGGCGAGTTCGGCATCAAAAGCGGCAGTCACCAGGGCAGCACCCTGTGGCTGACCCTGCCCCTGGACCCGGAACGCCTGGAGCATCCGACCAGCGACCTCGACGGCCCGCTCAAGGACGCCCGCGTACTGGTGGTGGACGATAACGACACCTGCCGCAAAGTGCTGGTGCAGCAGTGCACGGCCTGGGGCCTGAACGTCAGCGCCGCGCCTTCGGGCAAGGAGGCCCTGGCGCTGCTGCGTACCAAAGCGCACCTGCGTGATTACTTTGACGTGGTGCTGCTGGACCAGAACATGCCCGGCATGACCGGCATGCAACTGGCGGCGAAGATCAAGGAAGATCCGAGCCTGAACCACGACATACTGCTGATCATGCTCACCGGCATCAGTAACGCGCCGAGCAAGATCATTGCGCGCAACTGTGGGATCAAGCGCATTCTCGCCAAGCCAGTAGCGGGTTATACCCTCAAGACCACCCTGGCCGATGAGCTGACCCAGCGCAGCAAAGGCGCCCTCGTTGCACGCCCGGCCCCCAGCGCACCGGCAGCCATTACCGTGCCCAGCGATTTCCGCATCCTGGTAGCCGAAGACAACAGCATCTCCACCAAAGTGATTCGCGGCATGCTCGGCAAGCTCAACCTCAACCCGGACACCGCCAGCAACGGCGAAGAAGCGCTGCAGGCAATGAAAGCCCAGCGTTATGACCTGGTATTGATGGACTGTGAGATGCCGATCCTCGATGGTTTCTCCGCCACGCAGCAACTGCGGGCGTGGGAAATCAGCCATCAACGCGTGCGCACGCCGGTGGTGGCGCTTACCGCGCATATCCTGTCGGAACACAAAGAACGCGCACGCCAGGCGGGCATGGACGGGCATATGGCCAAGCCGGTGGAACTGTCGCAACTGCGCGAGCTGGTGGACTACTGGGTGGCGCAGCGCCAACAGCGCCCTGAGCACAGCACCCTTTCCTGATGATCGTTCCCACGCTCCGCGTGGCAACGCCGCCCGGTAAGCTCCGCGTCCTGCTTGAACGCGACGCAGAGCGTCACTGGATGCATTCCCACGCAGAGCGTGGGAACGATCAGCAGAGCGCGGGAACGATCAGCCAGCTCCCACATTTGATCTGTGTCGGATAGACTCCTCCACACTTTCCCCGCCCGCGAGCCGCGCCCATGCTCCATGTGTTGTTCAGCGTTTACCTGAAGATGCTGGTGCTCTACAGCCCGTTCTTTGTGCTGTCCTGCTTTATCAGCCTGACCCGTGGCTACTCCAGCAAGGAGCGTCGGCGCCTGGCGTGGAAAGTTGCACTGGCCACCCTGGTATCGAGCGTGTTGCTCTACCTGTTCGGTCGGGTAATTTTCAGCGTGTTCGGCATTACCGTGGATGCGTTCCGTATCGGCGCCGGCAGCGTGTTGTTTATCTCCGCATTAGGCATGGCTCAGGGCAAGTCGGCGGTGCAGACCGACAACGTGCAGCAGGACGTGACCATCGTGCCGCTGACCATCCCGCTCACCGTCGGCCCCGGCACCATTGGCGCCTTACTGGTGATGGGCGTCAGCCAACCGCACTGGGACGATAAGCTCACCGCCATCCTCAGTATTGCCCTGGCCAGCCTGACAGTGGGCGTGGTGCTGTACCTGTCCAACCGTATCGAACGCATTCTCGGCGACCAGGGCTTGCAGATTGTCAGCCGGTTGATGGGCCTGTTCGTCTGCGCCCTGGCCGCGCAAATCATTTTTACCGGGGTACGCGGCTACCTGGTGCCCTAGATCCGGTATTTGGCGATAGCCATTTCCACTTTGTCACCGGCGCTTTCGCGCATCAGTTGGATGGTTTTCTCGTTGACCATCGAGGTACTGAGCACCAGGCAAGTCTGCCCGCTGAAGGCCTCGAACGAGGAGCTGTCCCACTCCAGGAAGGGCAGGCCCACCTGTTTATCCACACCATGGGTGCTGTAGGTCACCAGCACCATGATCAACTCGCCGTCTGTTTCAGCGCAGGAGGCCAGGCCGAAATCGCCGCCCTCACGCACCGCGCAATTGCGCTTGAACAGCTCGAAAGACGCTGGCTGGCGCTTCAGTGTGTCCAGCGCATCGGCGGCCAGCTTTGGCAATGCGCTGAGCAGTGGCCCGGACAGCGCCGTCGACGTCAGCATCGAGGCGATGATATTCAGCGCCGCCAGTTGCACCGTCAGGCCCTTGCCCGCACGCGAGACTCGCTCAAAGCGACTGCGCAGCGGCAGCCACCCCAGGCTGACCATCACCTTGATAAATTCCTCGTACCACGCCTCGCTGCCTCGCTGGACGTTCAGCACATCGCTCACATAACTGCTGGCCAGCAGATAGCTTTTGCGCACGTATTCCCGATTCAACGCCGACAAGCCTTCGGCAAACGAAATCACGCCGTTGTTGACCACGGCCGCATTGCAATCATCCTCGCTATCCAACACTGCCGTGGCCTGCCTGGCAGGTGCGCCCGGTAACTTGTAGGCGGCAATCAACTTGCGCCTTTTTTTGCTGTTGATCCTTTTGTGACGTCGCTCCATTTTCTGTTCTCCACAAGCACCCCACATGGGGCTTGCTTCCACACTAGTCCAGGGAGCGGCGGGGTTTCCATGCGACAAACATCCCTTGGCCTGCCCCGCCCAAAACCAGCGTCCAGCAATGACAAGGCGCGGCGGGCAGGCGTGCGGTTTTCATCGCATAAAAAAGAAAAAGCTCCGAACAACGCCAGGGGAATCCCTGGGATATTCGGAGCTTTCCGGCAGCCAACGGGGCTGTTTCAGGAGTTGGGTTTGTTGCCATACCAACGTGGCGTGTACACCCACTCGCCGCCACCCGCACGCGGGAACACACAAGTGGTGGATGAACCGATCAGTACCATGGTGCGCATGTCCACCTGCTCGGGCGTCAGTTGCCCCAAGGTGGTGACGCGCAGTGTCTGGCCTGGGCGGCCGATGTCACGGCCCAGCACCACTGGCGTCTGTGGCGTGCGATGCAGCGCGACGATTTCCAGGGCGCGCCCCAGTTGCCAAGGCCGCGACCGCGAGATCGGGTTGTAGAACGCCAAGGCCAGGTCGGCCTGGGAAGCCAGGTCCAGGCGTTTTTCGATGATAGACCAAGGCTTGAGGTTATCCGACAGCGACATCACACAGAAGTCATGCCCAAGCGGCGCGCCTGCCTGGGCGGCGGTGGCCAGCGAGGCGGAGACCCCTGGCAGGATTTCCAGGTCGACCTGATGCCAGGCCGGCTCGCTGGACTCGTGCAGCGCCTCGATCACCGCCGCGGCCATGGCGAATACACCCGGGTCACCAGAGGACACCACCACCACCGAGCGGCCTTGCGCAGCTAGCTCGAAGGCGTGGCGGGCGCGCTGCATTTCTTCGCGGTTGTCGGTGCAGTGTTGCACTTGATCGTCACGGAATGGCCCGGCCATGCGCACGTAGGTTTCATAGCCCAGCACATCGGTGCAACGCGCCAGTTCCGCCTTCACCGCCGGCACCATCAGTTCTGCGGCGCCGGGGCCCAGGCCAATCACCGCCAGCCGCCCGCGCGGGCGCCCAACCTGTGACAGGTCCAAGGGCTGCTCGGCCACGGTAATACTGATGTCCGCAACGGGTGTCAGCGCGGCAAAGCGCAACGGTACACCCAAGGCCGACGCGGCCTCATGCAAGGACGCGTCAGCCATCTGCAGGTCGCTGGCCAGCAAGCAGGCCAGGGATTGCACGGCCACGCCCGCCTCCTGCAACGCCGTGCGCACACGCTCGGCCAATTGCGCACCCGGCCGGCAGGTAACGTAGACATTCTGCGGGTAAATCAGCAACTCGTTGGCTGTCGGTGTGCGCTCGGCACTGCCTACATGAATCGCCAGGCGCGCTTGTTGATCCTGAGGCAGGTTAGCCTCCTCCAGCCATGGCGCCGTGCCTTCGATGCGCACGCTTTCGCCGGCCAGAAGGTCGGAGACAAAGCGTTTGCCCAACTCGATGTCGGCCAGTTGATAACCCGCTGGCGGGTTGAGCAGGCAGGTGCCAAAACGCAACTCGCCGCTGGTGGTGATGGCGGCAGACACGCCAAGTGCTGCGCCAATGTCGCGCGCCATCAGGTTCACGCCACCCAGGCCACCGAGCAACGGCACCACCGCGCTGCCGTCTTCGGCCACGGCCAGCACGGCGGGCTCTTCGCCCTTTTCCAGCAGCAACGGCGCCAGGGTGCGGATCACAATGCCCGCGGCGCACAGGGCAATCAGTGGCGTGCCCTGCTGATAAAGCTGACGCAAGGTCGCGCCGAATTCGCTGTAGGTGCGGTCTGCACCTTCAACCCGTGTGGCCAAACCGTGGATCAACGCGCCGGGGTAAACCTGCTGAAGCTTGCGCGCAGTCGCCAGGCTGCCCTGGCCCAGAATCACAATCGCCGGGGTCATCAACCTTGCCACCGTTCACCGGGCACGATGATCAGTGAGAAATACGGCGACGACATCGGCTCCACCTGATCCAGCGGCACGATCTTCTGGTTGGCCATGGTCGCGCGTTCCACGTACAACGCCCGCTCGGCCAGACCCAGTTCTTCCAACACCTGGCGCACTTTCGGAAAGTTGCGCCCCAGCTTCATGATCACTGCGGCATCGGCGTCCGCCAAGCGGCGCTTGAGATCCTCGTGGGGCAACACGCCCGAGAGCACCGACAAGCTCTGGTTGCGATACACCAACGGCGCGCCGAGTACCGAGGCACCACCGAGCATCGAGCACACGCCTGGAATCACCTCGGCGTCGTAGCGCTCGGCCAGGCGGTCATGCAGGTACATGTAGGAGCCGTAGAAAAACGGGTCACCTTCGCAGATCACCGCCACGTCGCGGCCCGCGTCCAGGTGCGCGGCCACGTCGAGGCTGGCGTTGTCGTAGAAGTCGCTGATCACTTGCTCGTAGGACAGCGGCGCGGGCAGCGCTTCGGTGGTCACCGGGTACACCAGCGGCATCAGGGTCTGTTGCGGCACCAGGTGGTCCTCGATGATGCCGAAGGCGTTGCCCTTCTTGCCCTTGGCCACGAAGTACGCCACCACCGGCGATTCGCGCAGCAAGCGCAGAGCCTTGACGGTGATCAGTTCCGGGTCGCCGGGGCCTACGCCCAGGCCAAGCAAACGTCCGCGCACCTGCATTATTCGACCTCCGTGGCCAGGGCATTGACGGCGGCGGCAGCCATGGCGCTGCCGCCCAGGCGACCTTGCATGATCACGAACGGCACCCCACGGCTGTCAGCGGCGAGCATGGCCTTGGATTCGGCGGCGCCGACAAAACCCACCGGGAAACCGAGGATCAACGCCGGTTTCGGCGCGCCGGCGTCGAGCATTTCCAGCAGGTAGAACAACGCGGTCGGCGCGTTGCCGATCACCACCACACTGCCCTCCAGGTGCGGGCGCCACAGCTCAAGGGCGGCGGCGGAACGAGTGTTGCCCAGCTCCCGCGCCAGCTCCGGCACGCTGTCGTCACGCAGGGTGCAGATCACCTGGTTATTGGCCGGCAGGCGTGTGCGAGTCACGCCTTCGGAGACCATCCGCGCATCGCACAGAATCGGCGCGCCAGCGGCCAACGCGTCACGCCCGGCCTTGCCGGCCCCTTCGGAGAATTGCAGGCCGTCGATGGCTTCGACCATGCCGCACGCATGAATCACCCGCACCGCGAGTTTTTCCAAATCAGCCGGGATGCGGTCCAACTTGGCTTCCGCGCGAATAATGGCGAAGGAGTTGCGATAGATCTCCTGACCGTCGCGGATGTAATCAATCATCGGTGTTGCTCCGTGGACGAGCGCGCAACAGGGCGCCCGCCGCTTCAATGGAAAGAGTGCGCGCGTGCAGCCGGCCAAAACCAGGCTGGGCTGCATCGCGAAAATAGAGGTCGTAGTGGCCGGGGCTCACCGCCAGCAAGGTGACTGGCGCGGTGTGCGCGGCAGCACAGGAGCGCGGGCAGCCGGACAGATGCACCTCAACGCCCGATTGCAGAGCGGCCAGTTGCACGGCGTCGGCCTTGGTGTCGGCCAGGCCTTTTGCGCAGCCGCTGGAACCGGTGCAGGCAATCATGCGCGCCAGCGGGTGGCCGAGCGAGCAGATAAAGCCCAGTTGCGCCAGGCGCTCGGTCACGGCGTGAGGCTTTTCGACGTTGGGCACCAGCACACCTTGCCAGGGGGTGAAGCGCAAGGTGCCGTCCCCATAGTCGCTGGCCAGTTGTGCGGCGCCCTTGAGCATCGTCGGGTCCAGGCGGCCCAAGGGCGCGAGGGCGGCGACGTAGAACTGATTCTTTTGCACTTGTGGATAAGTGCCCACCTGGAGCGACGCGTCGCTGCGCGGGCGTGTGAAGCCGTCGGCTGGCAGCAACGGCAAGCGCAAATGGCTCAATACGTTATCCACAGGCAAATGACGCATACGCGTTTGCTCTGGGGTGGCGAGGTCCAGAAAGGCTTCCAGCACAGCCACTACCAACTCACGGCCTTGGCCCAATGGCACGGCGGCCAGGGGCGCATCCAGGCCCGGACAGCCGGCCAGGCCGAACGCGAGCAGGGTTTCGCCGTGGCGTACGAAGGCCGATAACCACAGGTCGTGGTGATGTTCGAGCATCGCCAGGTCCTCACCACCATCGAGTTGCACCGCGAACTTGGCCGACAACTCATGGAAACGCGGATGGTTCTCCAGAGTGGCGAGGATCTGTGCGGCCAGCGGGCGGGTGTCGAACAGCATCTGCGGGTCGATGCCGGCGCTGGGGCTGAGCATCAGGTTGCGCACGTCGTCACCGCCCGCGTTGCTGGGGCCCAGGCCCGCCGCCAGCAGCCAGGCGATCAACGCCTCCTGCTCGGCGCCGATGCCGCGGATCTGCAGGTTGGCGCGGTTGGTCGCCTCGATCACCCCGCCCGCATACGCCTGGGCCGCGTCCGCCACGGCGTGGGCCTGGGCGGCAGTGATCGCGCCGCCCGCCAATTTGACTCGGCAAATGCCGCCGTCCAACGCCTGCACAATACGCAGCAACCCCGGACAAGCCGAGGGGCGCAAGGTATTCACAGCGGGCGTTGGGTTCACGGGGCTACCGGTTGATGGGCAAAGGCGCGGTATTATGCCTGCTTTGTCCGGCGGCATGAAAAGCCTGCCCGTCGGATGTCGTTCAAGGAATTGATATGTCGCCCTGGCTGACGGTTGTAGGCATCGGTGAAGACGGCTTCAAAGGCCTGGGCAGGAATGCCCGGCATGCCTTGCTGCGCGCCACGCGGATTATAGGTGCTCAGCGCCAGTTGGACCTGCTGCCGCAGTGTATTGGTGGCGAGCGCCAGCTGTGGCCGAGCCCGTTTTCCCTGGAGCCGGTGTTGTCGCGGCGTGGAGAGCCTGTGTGCGTATTGGCCAGTGGCGACCCGATGTTCTATGGCGTCGGCGCCAGCCTGGCCCGGCAAGTGGCGGCTGAGGAGTTGACGATTTTGCCAGCGCCCTCGTCGGTATCCCTGGCGGCGGCGCGCGTGGGCTGGCCGTTGCAGGAGGTGGTGACATTGTCGGTAGTGGCGCGGCCATTGGCGGCAATCAACGCGCATTTGGCCAGTGGCGTGCGCTTGTTGGTATTGAGCAATGACGGCAGCAGTCCCGCCTTGATTGCTGCGTTGTTAACCGAGCGCGGTTTTGGCCCCAGCCGCATCAGTGTGTTTGAACACCTGGGCGGCCCGGCTGAACGGCGTATCGACGGGCACGCGCAAGCGTGGGAGCACACCGCGGTTGCTGATTTGAACCTGGTCGCCATCGACTGCCTGGCGGATGCGAACGCACCGCGTCTGTCGCGTCTTGCCGGCTTGCCGGACTCAGCCTTCAAACACGATGGCCAACTGACCAAGCGCGATGTGCGCGCCATGACCCTCGCCCGCCTCGCGCCCATGCCGGGCGAACTGTTATGGGACGTGGGCGCGGGCAGTGGCTCCATCGGTATTGAATGGATGCGCACCCATCCCAGCTGTCGTGCCTTGGCGATTGAAGCCGACACCGGCCGCCAAGGCCTGATCGAACACAACCGCGACGCCCTCGGGGTGCCCGGTCTGCAACTGATTCGCGGCAAGGCGCCGGAGGCGTTAAGCGGCCTGGAAACACCAGACGCCATCTTCATCGGCGGCGGCGTCACCCGCGACGGCGTGCTCGATACCTGCTGGCAACACCTGCGCCCCGGTGGCCGCCTGGTTGCCAATGCCGTGACCCTGCAAAGCGAAATGACCTTGATGAACTGGCGTGCCGAGCATGGCGGCGAACTGACCCGCATCCATGTGGCCCAGGCGCAGCCCTTGGGCGAGTTCGATACCTGGCGCCAGGCGCTGCCGATCACGTTGCTGGAAGTGATCAAGCCGCTATGAAAAGAATTCTGCTGCTGGGCGGCGTCACGGAAGCGCTGGCCATCGCCCGCACCTTGGGGCCTGAACACGTCTACAGCCTGGCCGGCGTGGGCCGCGTACCCACCGACCTCACCTGCCAGGTGCGGGTCGGCGGCTACGGCGGTAGTGAAGGCCTGGCGCAGTTTGTACGTGCCGAACGCATCAGCCTGATCCTTGATGCTACGCACCCGTATGCGGCGCAGATCAGCCGCAACGCGGCCGAGGCTGCAAGGGCATGCGGCGTACCTTGCTGGGCATTGCGACGCCCGGCCTGGCAGCCGCAGCCGGGGGATGACTGGCGAGAGGTCGCCGACTGGGCCGAACTGGTCGAAGCGCTCAAACCCTTCAAGCGCCCGCTGTTCACCTTGGGTCGCGAACCCTTGCAGCACCTCGACGAAATCCCCGCCGAGCAGTTCTGGACCTTGCGCGCGCTGGATGTGTATCCGGGCAACAAGCGCTGTGAAGTGATCGGCGCACGCGGGCCGTTCCTCATCGAGGACGAGCGGGCGTTATTCGAAGAACGGCGAATTGATGTGCTGATCAGCAAGAACAGCGGCAGCACCGGCACCGAGCCGAAGCTGGAAGTGGCGCGTGAGCGGGGGGTGCCGGTGTTGGTGTTGAAGCGGCCGATGTTGGCTCAAGTAGATAGGGAATTCCTGTCGTCTGAAGAAACACTCAGCGCGTTGGCAAACTTCACTCGATGAGTCAGGATCGCTCGCTTGCTTGATTAGTAACCTATTTGTTACCTTCAGGACGGCTAATGATTGAGATCGAAGAATACCAACGCGACAACGATTCCAGTCCGTTCGATGAGTGGTTTTCATCCTTGAGTGTCCCAGCGGCAACTCGAGTTTCAACCGCTTTAGTTCGGCTTGAAACAGGCAACACCAGCAACATCAAGTGGTTCGATGGGCTAGGCGAATACCGTATCGACTGGGGACCCGGCTTGCGAATCTATTTGATACGAGAAGGACATCGATTAATCATCCTGTTCGGTGGTGGTGATAAGTCCAGTCAAAAGCGCGATATCAAGGTCGTAAAGTCGCTGATTAACGAGTATCAGCGTGACAAGAAATTGAAACAAAAGAGGTGACCAGCATGGCGCTTACCCGTAGCTACAAACACACCATCGCTGAACGTGCCCAGCGAGACCCTGCATTCGCCCAAGCGCTTCTCGACGAGGCCGCTACGCTATTTCTCAATGGCGAGCCGGAAATCTCTCGCGTGATCCTGCGTGATTTAGTCAACGCCACAGTAGGCTTTGAAGGCCTTGCGAAACAAACCGCCAAACCTAGCAAAAGCCTGCACCGAATGCTTTCGGCCAGCGGCAACCCCAGCATGGATAACCTTGCGGCGATTTTTGCCGTGATTAGAAAAGCCCTGGGTGTCGATATGCAGGTCCACGGCGTACCCGCTGCATAATTTGGGAGCGGGCTCGCTCGCGAAGGCAGTGTGTCGGCCAAAACATCCAGCGACTGACACACCGCTTTGCGAGCAAGCCCGCACACACTTTGGAATTGCGTTATCAAATGACGGTAGTAGATCAGCCAGCCAAGGCGCTAGCTCAATCAACTGCGCAACCATTGGCTGGAAAAAGCCCTATACCTGACTTGATCGTTCCCACGCTCCGCGTGGGAATGCATCCTGTGACGCTTCGCGTCACGGCTTTAAAAGCGGACGCAGAGCGTCCAACGCGGCATTCCCACGCAGAGCGTGGGAACGATCAGCCCGCCTGGTACGCTGCGTCCCTTCTGCAAAATTGGCAAGCGGCCGTTCTCGTCTATCCTCAAACCCACCACTGCGACACCAAACCACACCCGCCCTTTTTACTTATCCCCCCCGATCAGGCTAAATACCCGCCTGATCGTTTAACCCTACGGATTATCCGCCATGGCCCGTCAACGCTTTGCAATTGCCTGGATCGCCTGCCTTGCAGTGCTGTTCAATGCGTTTGCCATGCCGTTGGCCAGTGCGATGCAGCAGACGGATGACCCGATCAAGCGTCTGATGTGGGGCGGGTTCTGTTCGTCCAATGGCGCGAGCCTCAAGGCGATTGCCCTGGGCAAGCTGGAAATCCCGGCGCCGCCGGATGATCACTCGGCTATGCAGCATTGCTGGTGTTGCTCGGGTTCGGCGCCGTTGGTGGCGTTGCCAGGGCATGTGCCGCAGTTGTATGTGACGCGCTTCGAGGCGGTGCAGAGCCTGCCGCCGCGCTTATTGCGCAATCCCACCCCGCGCCAGCAATGGCCAAGCCTTAACCCCCGCGCCTCTCCAACGGTCTGAGCTTCTTCGCAAGTGAACTGCGTTTAGAACCGTTCTGGAGAACTGCCATGCTTAAATCTTCCCTGCTTCTGGCCGCGTTGCTGCTGCCGGTGTTCAGTGCTGCCAATGCCGATGACTACAAGGCCGGCGACTTGGAGGTCAGCAATCCCTGGTCCCAGGAATTGCCGCCGAATGCGCCCACCGTCGCGGCGTACTTTGTGATTCACAATACTGGGGAGACGGCAGATCGCCTGCTCAGTGCCGAGACGCCCTTGGCGGAGAAAGCCGAATTGCATGAGCACGTAATGCAAGGCGACCTGATGAAGATGCAACAGGTGCCCAACGTGGACGTACCAGCCAAGGGTGAACTGACCTTCGCGCCAATGGCCTATCACGTCATGCTGCTGGGCCTCAAGGACCGCAGCCTGCTCGCCGATGGCAAGCAATTCCCGCTGACCCTCACCTTCGAGAAAGCCGGCAAGGTCGAGGTGCAAGTGTCGGTGCACAAAGCGCCACCGATGGCTGGCCACGAGCATATGCACGCTCAGTAAGCCAACCTCGATGGGCGCTCCTCGCGCCAGGTTGTCTCCCCACTACCGCGTGAAGCGCGGCAGTTGGATCAGCCTGTTCGCCATGCTGATGATCTTTATCGGTCCGCTGATTTCCCAGGCGATGCCGATGGATCATCACGCCGGTATGTCCATGGAAATGCCCATGGATATGCCGAGCGACCACGGTAAATCCCATCACACCCAAGCTCCAGCCGAACACCACGCACTCTGGGCCAAGTGCGGCTATTGCGACCTGCTATTCAGCTGCCCGGCCCTGCCCGGCAGTGTGTCGTTCGTGGCCCTCGGCACCCCGCCGCCCGCCAACGCCCTCACACCCGCCACGCGCCTGGGCCATTCCCGGCAGAGCATCTTCCCCGGCGCCCGTAGCCGTGCGCCGCCCATCGTTTCGTAAGCCCTTCACAGCGTTACTTCACCCCGGCCGACTTTAGACAGACAGCCGCAGGCTGCTGGCCGTGTTGTTTACGATTGATTGATGGAATTTGTCATGTCCAGGTTTTCTGCTGACACCCGTTTGGGAAGTACTGCCCTGCTCACCGCCTTATGCGGCGCACTATTGGCTGCCCACGCTCACGCCGACGAGCATGAGCTGAGCCCCACCGTCATCACCGCGATCGCCCCCAGCTCACCGCTGACCGTGGTCACCAACCCCAAAGACCCGCGCCAACCGGTGCCCGCCAGCGATGGCGGCGACTACCTCAAGACCATCCCCGGCTTCGCCCTGGTGCGCAACGGCGGCACCAACGGCGACCCGGTGCTGCGCGGCATGTTCGGCTCGCGCCTGAATATCCTCACCAACGGCGGCATGATGCTCGGCGCCTGCCCGGGCCGCATGGATGCGCCAACTTCGTATATTTCGCCGGAAACCTACGACAAGCTCACCGTGATCAAAGGCCCGCAAACCGTGCTCTGGGGCCCGGGCGCGTCTGCCGGCACCATCCTGTTCGAGCGTGAGCCGGAGCAGTTCGGCGAGCTGGGCACACGGGTCAACGCCAGCGTATTGGCCGGCTCCAACGGGCGTTTCGACAAGGTCATCGATGCCGCTGCCGGCGGGCCATTGGGCTACGTGCGGGTGATCGGCAACCAGGCCCATGCCGACGATTACAAGGACGGCAACAACGACACCGTCGCCTCGCGCTATGACAAGTGGAACGGTGACGTGGCCGTGGGTTTCACGCCCGACGCCGACACCCTGCTGGAACTCACCGCCGGGCGTGGCGACGGCGAGGCGCGCTACGCCGGGCGCGGCATGGACGGCTCGCAGTTTCTGCGCGAAAGCCTGGGGCTGCGTTTCGAAAAGTCCAATATCGGTGAGGTGCTGGATAAGGTCGAGGCCCAGGTCTACTACAACTACGCCGATCATGTGATGGACAACTACAGCCTGCGTGTCCCTTCGGGCACCGGCATGATGGCGGGCCCCATGGCGTCCAACGTCGACCGCCGCACCCTTGGCGCACGCATCAAGGCCACCTGGCGCTGGGCGGATGTGCAATTGATCAGCGGCCTGGATGCGCAGACCAATGAACACCGTGCGCGCAGCAGCATGGGCATCGACACGTATAAGGATTTGCCGCGCAACAAGGACGCCAATTTCCACAACTACGGTGTGTTCGGCGAACTGACCTGGTACGCCGCCGACAACGATCGCCTGATCACCGGCGCGCGCTTGGACCGCGCCTCGGCCAAGGACTTCCGTCAACGTACCGGCTCGGGAATGATGTCGCGCCCGAACCCGACCGCCGGCGACACCCGCGCCGATACATTGCCCTCGGGCTTTGTGCGTTATGAGCACGACCTGGCGGACAGCCCCACCACGCTGTATGCCGGCCTGGGCCACGCGGAACGTTTCCCGGATTACTGGGAGCTGTTTTCCCCCAACACCGGCGCGGCCGGTTCGGTGAATGCCTTCGACGGCGTGAAGCCCGAGAAAACCACCCAGCTCGACTTCGGTGCCCAGTACAAGAGCGCCGACCTGGAAGCCTGGGTGTCGGGCTATGTCGGCCAGGTGCGCGACTTCATCCTGTTCGACTACAGGCCCGGCATGATGGGTACCACCTCCCAGGCGCGCAATGTGGACGCACGCATCATGGGCGGCGAAGTGGGCGCGGCGTACAAGCTGAGCCAGCACTGGAAAGCCGACGCCAGCCTCGCCTATGCCTGGGGCAAGAACAGCAGCGACGGCAAGGCCCTGCCACAAATGCCACCGCTGGACACGCGCCTGGGCCTGACCTACAGCGAAGACGATTGGAGCGCTGGTGCGTTGTGGAGGGTGGTCGCGGCGCAACACCGTATCGACCCGAACAAAGGCAACGTGGTCGGCAAGGACTACGACAAGAGTGGCGGCTTCGGCGTGTTCTCGCTGAACGCGGCCTACCGCATCAACAAGCACTTCAAGGTCAGCACCGGCGTCGACAACTTGTTTGGCAAGGCCTACGCCGAGCATCTGAACCTGGCCGGTAACGCAGGCTTCGGTTACCCAGCCAACGACCCGCAGGCCATCAAGGAGCCGGGGCGTACGCTCTGGACCAAGGTGGACATGAGCTTCTAAAAGCATCGCAGGCAAGCCAGCTCCCACAGGTGCAATACAGTCCCCTGTGGGAGCTGGCTTGCCTGCGATGACGGTGTAACAGACCAAGAAAAATCAAAAGCCTTATGCGGAGCAGCCGATGACCACACAAAAAATTTCCTTCTACAACCTGGCCTGGCGCTGGCACTTCTACGCCGGCCTCTTCGTCGCCCCCTTCATGGTGCTGCTGGCCCTCACCGGCATCATCTACCTGTTCAAACCCCAGCTCGACCCGCTGATGTACGGCCACCTGCTCACCGTGCCCGCCGCCGAACATGCGCTGAGCGCCGACGAGCAACTGCAGCGCGCCCAGGCCGCCTACCCCCACGCCGCGATCAGCAAATACCTGCCCCCTGCCGGCGCCACTCGCAGCGCGCAGTTCGTGATGCGCAACGATGCCCACGAGGTGGCGGTGTTCATCGACCCCTATCGCGGCACCGTCCTCGGTGAGCAAGACGCAAACAACAACCTGCAAGCCATCGTCCGCGCCCTGCACGGCGAACTGATGATCGGCACCGTGGGCGATCGCCTGATCGAATTGGCCGCTGGCTGGGGCGTGATGCTGGTGGTGTCCGGCCTGTACCTGTGGTGGCCGCGGGGCAAGTCCTCGGCCGGCGTGTTATGGCCGCGCATCGGCAGCCGTGGCCGCTTGTTCTGGCGTGACCTGCACGCTGTCGCCGGCTTCTGGGGCGCAGCGTTCCTGCTGGTGATGTTGCTCAGCGGCATGACCTGGACCGGCTTCTGGGGCAAGCAATACGCCGACCTGTGGAACACCTTCCCAGCCGCGATGTGGAACAGCGTGCCGCAGTCCGACCAGCAGGCCCGTGTGCTCAACACGGCCACCCAGCAAACCGTGCCCTGGGCCCTGGAAAACACGCCGATGCCAATGTCCGGCGACCACGCCGAGCATATGAATCACGGCGCAATGCACGCAGGCCCGGCCGCACCCACGGTGCGCCTGCAACAGGTGGTCGACCTGGCCAACGCACGCAAGGTCGAGCCCGGCTACAGCATTACCTTCCCCACCACCGCCACCGGTGTATTCACCGTCGCGGTGTTCGCCGACGACCCGCGCAACGACGCCACCCTGCACGTGGACCAGTACACCGGCAAGGTCCTGGCCGATGTACGCTGGGATCATTACAACCTGGTCGCACGCGCCACCGAGACCGGCGTGATGCTGCACGAAGGCAAGATGTTCGGCTGGGTCAACCAACTGATCGTGCTGGTGATCTGCCTGATGATTCTGCTCAGTGCGGTCAGCGGCGTGGTGATCTGGTGGAAGCGCCGGCCCCAGGGTGGACTGGGTGTACCGCCGCTGCGCCACGACCTGCCCAAGTGGAAAACCGCGATGGCGATCATGCTCGGGCTGGCGATCATTTTCCCGTTAGTAGGGGCTTCGTTGGTCCTGGTGTGGGCGCTGGATCGCTTGCTGCTGTCACGCATTAGCGCAACCGCCTGAAGCATTGTCGCCCAACGCCCTCTTTTGAAGCCTGCCGTGCACCCAACGGCCTCCGTGGCGCCAACCTGGTGCGCCACGGAGCGGCTTTACCTCCCGAACCCGCCGGTAAACCCGTGTCTGGCGTAGCAGGCACAGCCCTTGCAAAGCCCTGTGTATCTGCCCCACAACAATTATCGGTACACGGAGATCGCACCATGAAGCGTCGCAGCTTGATCAAGGCTTTCACTTTGTCGGCATCCATTGCCGCCATGGGTTTGACCTGGACCGTCCAGGCCGCCGAGACCATCAAGGTCGGCATCCTGCACTCGTTGTCCGGGACCATGGCGATCTCCGAAACCTCGCTCAAAGACATGGCGCTGATGACCATCGACGAGATCAACGCCAAAGGCGGGGTGAACGGCAAGATGCTCGAACCGGTGGTGGTAGACCCAGCGTCCAACTGGCCGCTGTTCGCCGAGAAAGGCCGCCAACTGCTGACCCAGGACAAGGTCGCCGTGGTGTTCGGCTGCTGGACCTCAGTGTCGCGTAAATCGGTGTTGCCGGTGTTTGAAGAACTCAACGGTTTGCTGTTCTACCCGGTGCAGTACGAAGGTGAAGAGATGTCGCCCAACGTGTTCTATACCGGTGCGGCGCCGAACCAGCAGGCGATCCCGGCGGTGGAATACCTGATGAGCGAAGAAGGCGGCAGCGCCAAGCGTTTCTTCCTGCTCGGCACCGACTATGTGTACCCGCGCACCACCAACAAGATCCTGCGCTCGTTCCTGCATTCCAAAGGCGTGGCGGATAAAGACATCGAAGAGGTCTACACCCCGTTCGGCCACGCCGATTACCAGACCATCGTCGCCAACATCAAGAAGTTCTCCGCCGGTGGCAAGACGGCTGTGGTCTCCACCGTCAATGGCGACTCCAACGTGCCGTTCTACAAAGAACTGGCCAACCAAGGCTTGAAAGCCACCGAGGTACCGGTGGTGGCGTTCTCGGTGGGTGAAGAAGAACTGCGTGGCATCGACACCAAGCCGTTGGTGGGCAACCTCGCGGCCTGGAACTACTTCCAGTCGGTGGAAAACCCGGTGAACCAGAAGTTCGTGGCCGACTGGAAAGCCTACGCCAAGAAACACAACCTGCCGGGCGCCGACAAAGCCGTGACCAACGACCCGATGGAAGCCACCTATGTGGGCATCCATATGTGGGCGCAGGCGGCGGAAAAAGCCAAGTCCACTGACGTCGACAAAGTGCGTGAAGCCCTGGGCGGCCAGACCTTCGCCGCGCCGTCGGGCTTCACCCTGACCATGGACAAGACCAACCACCACCTGCACAAGCCGGTGATGATCGGTGAGATCCAGGCCGACGGGCAGTTCTCGGTGGTGTGGCAGACCGAAGCGCCGATTCGTGCACAGCCGTGGAGCCCCTACATCCCGGGCAATGACAAAAAGCCGGACTATGCCGTGAAGAGCAACTAACGCCCCCACAGCTCGAATGTGGGACATGGTCACTGTGGGCGCTGGCTTGCCTGCGATGCAAACAACTCGGTGTGCCTGACACACCGCAGCGATGCCATCGCAGGCAAGCCAGCCCCCACACAGCCTGCTCCCACACTGTCCCCGCATGATCAGGACATTTTGCTATGCCCACTGCCCTCCACCGCCTCATCCTCGCCGTGCTGCTGTTGCTGCCCTTTGGCGCACACGCCAGCGACGCCGAAGACTTCCTTGCCGCCAACCCGGTGCAGCAAGCCAAACTCCTGCAGGACTGGGCCGCCCACCCCGACCCAACGCGTATCGAGTTGGTGGACGCCCTTGAGCAAGGTCAACTCATGCTCAACGGCGAAACCAAGACCGTGCGCCTGAACAACCGCCTGCGCGGCTTGATCAATAACGTGCAAGCCAGCCAACAACTGCTCGCCGCCGACCCCAAGGTGCGCCTGGACGCAGCGCGCACCCTGCAAAAAAGCGCGGTGCCTGCACAACTTAAATTCCTCGACCAGCAGGTCGCCGCCGAAACGGATGAGCAGGTGCACAGCGCCCTGAGCCTGGCCCTGGCCAACCTGCAATTGGTCGACCCCGACCCGGTGGTGCGCCTGGCAGCCGTGCGCTTGCTCGGCAGCACCGGCGACCCGCTGGCCCGCACGCGCCTTGAAGCGCTGCTGGCGCCAGGCGTGGAAGCCGACGCCGCCGTGCACACCGCCGCTGAAACCAGCCTGGCCCAGGTCAAACGCAAACTGATGATGGGTGAAATCCTCGGCCAGGCGTTCAGCGGCATGTCCCTGGGCTCGATCCTGCTGTTGGCGGCCCTGGGCCTGGCGATCACCTTCGGCCTGCTCGGCGTGATCAACATGGCTCACGGCGAGATGCTGATGCTCGGCGCCTACTCCACCTATGTGGTGCAGTTGATGATGCAGCGCTATGTGCCCCAGGCCATCGAGTTCTACCCGTTGATCGCGTTGCCGGTGGCGTTTTTTGTCACCGCGGCCATCGGCATGGCGCTGGAACGCACAGTCATCCGTCACTTGTATGGCCGCCCCCTGGAAACCCTGCTCGCCACCTGGGGCATCAGCCTGATGCTGATCCAGCTGGTGCGCCTGGTGTTCGGCGCGCAGAACGTCGAAGTGTCGAACCCGGCCTGGCTGTCTGGCGGCATCCAGGTACTGCCCAACCTGGTGCTGCCGTACAACCGCATCGTGATCATCGCCTTTGCGCTGTTCGTGGTGGTGCTCACCTGGCTGCTGCTGAACAAGACGCGCCTGGGTCTGAACGTGCGCGCCGTCACCCAGAACCGCAACATGGCCGCCTGCTGCGGCGTGCCTACCGGGCGCGTGGACATGCTCGCCTTTGGCCTCGGCTCCGGTATCGCAGGTTTGGGCGGCGTGGCGCTGAGCCAGATCGGCAACGTCGGCCCGGACCTGGGCCAGAGCTACATCATCGACTCGTTCCTGGTGGTGGTGCTCGGCGGCGTCGGCCAGTTGGCCGGCAGTGTCATGGCCGCCTTTGGCCTGGGGATCGCCAACAAGATCCTCGAACCCCAGATCGGCGCCGTGCTCGGCAAGATCCTGATCCTCGCGCTGATCATTCTGTTTATCCAGAAACGCCCGCAAGGACTCTTCGCACTGAAAGGACGGGTGATCGACTGATGAACCAGCCATTGATGCTTACGGCCACGCAAAAGGCCGGCCCCAAGGTCACGATTGCAGTCGGTGCAGTCATCCTGCTCCTGCTGCTGGCGTTGCCCCTGTGCTCGCTCTTGTCTGCCGACAACCCGCTGCATGTGTCGGCCTACACCTTGACCCTGGTGGGCAAGATTCTCTGTTACGCCATCGTCGCCCTGGCGCTGGACCTGGTGTGGGGTTACGCCGGGATGTTGTCCCTGGGCCACGGTTTGTTCTTCGCCTTGGGCGGCTACGCCATGGGCATGTACTTGATGCGCCAGGCGTCCGGGGATGAGTTGCCGGCGTTCATGACCTTTTTGTCCTGGACCGAATTGCCCTGGTACTGGGCCGGCACCGACCACTTCCTGTGGGCGTTGTGCCTGGTGGTACTGGCCCCCGGGGTGCTGGCGTTGGTGTTCGGTTTCTTCGCCTTCCGCTCGCGAATCAAGGGCGTGTATTTCTCGATCATGACCCAGGCCCTGACGTTCGCGGGGATGCTGTTGTTCTTTCGCAACGAGACCGGGTTCGGCGGCAACAACGGCTTTACCAACTTCCGCAGCATCTTAGGTTTTGGCATCACTGAACCGGGCACGCGGGCGGTGTTGTTTTTCGCCACGGTGTTGTTGCTGGTGGCCAGCCTCTACATCGGCTGGCGCCTGGCGAAGAGCAAGTTCGGGCGCGTGCTCACCGCCCTGCGCGATGCCGAGAACCGCCTGATGTTCTGCGGTTACGACCCACGCGGTTTCAAGCTGTTCGTGTGGGTGTTGAGCGCAGTGTTGTGCGGCCTTGCCGGTGCGCTGTATGTGCCGCAAGTGGGCATCATCAACCCCAGCGAAATGTCACCAACCAACTCCATCGAAGCCGCCGTGTGGGTAGCGCTGGGCGGGCGTGGCACGCTGATCGGGCCGCTGCTCGGCGCCGGTGTGGTCAATGGCATGAAGAGTTGGTTCACCGTGGCCTTCCCCGAGTACTGGCTGTTCTTCCTGGGGGCGCTGTTCATTATCGTCACCCTGTACCTGCCCAAGGGCGTTATCGGCCTGCTGAAGAAATGAGGAACGTCATGCTTGAACCTATTTTCGACGCAGGCAGCGGCCGCGATGCGATTGGCATCGGCCAGGTCGCGGGCAAAGGGCTCAACACCCGCCACGGTACCATTCTGACCCTGGAAGATATCAGCGTCAGCTTTGACGGTTTCAAGGCCCTCAACGACCTGAACCTGTACATCGGCGTCGGCGAATTGCGCTGCATCATCGGCCCCAACGGCGCGGGCAAGACCACGCTGATGGACGTGATCACCGGCAAGACCCGGCCCAGCCACGGCAAGGCCTGGTTTGGCGAAACCCTGGACCTGACGCGCATGAGCGAAGTGCAGATCGCCCAGGCCGGCATCGGGCGCAAATTCCAGAAGCCCACGGTGTTCGAAGCCCTCAGCGTGTTCGAAAACCTGGAGCTGGCGCAGAAGACCGACAAGTCGGTGTGGGCCAGCCTGCGGGCGCGCCTGGACGGTGAGCAGAAGGACCGCATCGAGGAAGTGCTCGACACCATCCGCCTCACCGCCTCGGTGCATCGCCCCGCCGGCTTGCTGTCCCACGGCCAGAAGCAGTTCCTGGAAATCGGTATGTTGCTGATGCAAGACCCGCAACTGTTGCTGCTCGATGAACCAGTGGCGGGCATGACCGACGCCGAGACCGAGTTCACCGCCGAACTGTTCAAGCGCCTGGCCGGCAAGCACTCGTTGATGGTGGTGGAACACGACATGGGGTTTGTCGGCTCGATTGCCGACCATGTGACTGTGTTGCACCAGGGCAGCGTGCTGGCCGAAGGGTCGCTGGAACAGGTGCAGGAAAATGAGCGGGTGATCGAGGTTTACCTCGGCCGCTAACGCTGACACGAACGGCTGTATGTGGGAGCTGGCTTGCCTGCGATAGCGGTTTACCTGACACACCGGGTCGCCTGCATCGCAGGCAAGCCAGCTCCCACAGTTGATCCGGTTCCCGCAGGGGGATTGAGGAGGTTTTGAGAATGCTGCAAGTCGACAAGCTGCACCAGTATTACGGCGGTAGCCATATTCTGCGCGGGCTGTCCTTCGACGTGAAGGTCGGCGAAGTCACCTGCCTGCTCGGGCGTAACGGCGTGGGCAAGACCACCCTGCTCAAGTGCCTGATGGGTCTGCTGCCAGCCAAGGAAGGCGCGGTGAACTGGGAAGGCAAGGCCATCACCGGCTTCAAGCCGCACCAGCGCGTACATGCCGGCATCGCCTACGTGCCCCAGGGCCGGGAGATATTCGGGCGGCTGACCGTAGAAGAAAACCTGCTGATGGGACTATCGCGTTTCCCCGGTTCCGAAGCCAAAGAGGTGCCAGCCTTCATCTACGAACTGTTCCCGGTATTGCTGCAAATGAAGCACCGCCGCGGCGGCGATTTATCCGGGGGCCAACAACAACAGTTGGCGATTGGCCGCGCCCTGGCGAGCCGCCCGCGCCTGTTGATTCTCGATGAGCCCACCGAAGGCATCCAGCCGTCGGTCATCAAGGAGATCGGCGCGGTGATCAAGAAGCTCGCGGAGCGCGGCGACATGGCGATCCTGTTGGTGGAGCAGTTCTATGACTTTGCCGCTGAACTGGCTGACCAGTACCTGGTGATGTCCCGTGGCGAAATCGTGCAGCAGGGCCGTGGTGAAAATATGGAAAGCGAGGGTGTGCGTGGGCTGGTAACCATCTAATCTGTAGCCTCCTAACGATAAGCACACGCCATGAACCTGCCCATTACCCCTGCCCTGTTCACGCCCAGCTGGCACGCCGAGCTGGAACTCGGCTACGCGCGTGTCAAAGACACCACACGCCCGGTATTGCGCCGCCACCTTGGCCCGCTGCGCGTGCAAAAACACTTGTACGCCGAAGGCCCCGAGGTGTGCCAGCACATCATCGTGCACCCACCCGGCGGGATTGCCGGTGGCGATCGCCTGGACATCAGCGCCCATGTGGGCACGGGTGCCTGGGCACAACTGACCAGCCCCGGCGCCGCCAAGTGGTACCGCGCCAGCGGCCCGGCGTATCAGCAACTTGAACTGACTGTGGAAGCCGGCGCGACCCTGGAATGGCTGCCTCAGGAAACCATCGTGTTCAGCGCGGCCCAGGCCGAACTCACCACGCGAATCGAGCTGTTGGGCGATGCACGGTTGTTCTATTGGGATGTGGTCGCCCTGGGGCGCCCGGCCAGTGGCGAACGGTTCGACCTGGGCCATTTCCAATCGCACCTGGACATTCGCCGCGACGGCCAGTTGCTCTGGCATGAGCGCCAGCGCATTGTGGGCGCCGATGGGTTGCTGGATTCGCCTATCGGGCTGGATGGGCAGCCGGTGTTTGCCACATTGTTGGTGACCGGTGAGATCGAACCTGAATTATTGGAACAATGCCGCTCACTGCCCCACGCGGTGCGCGGTGACCTGACCCAACTGCCCGGCTTGCTGGTGGCGCGGTGCCTGGCCAGTGAAGCGCTGCTGGCGCGGGGGTGGTTGATTGATTTATGGCGGCTTTTGCGACCGGCCGTACTCGGCAGGGAAGCGATATCACCAAGAATCTGGAGCACATGAAGATCAAACTGTGGAGCCAGCTCCCACATAAATCAGCTTCACATGGGATCTTCTATGTATTTAAGAATGAATTTTATGAAGGACCCTGAACCATGGACCTGACCCCACGGGAAAAAGACAAACTGCTGATCTTCACCGCAGGCCTGGTCGCCGAACGGCGCCTGGCACGCGGAGTGAAGCTCAACTACCCGGAGACCATCGCCTATATCTCCGCCGCCCTGATGGAGGGCGCCCGCGATGGCCGCACGGTGGCCGACCTGATGCACTACGGCACCACCCTGCTCAGCCGCGAACAGGTTATGGAAGGCATCCCGGAAATGATCCCGGATATCCAGGTGGAAGCCACGTTCCCCGACGGCACCAAGCTGGTCACCGTCCACCAGCCCATTGCCTGAGGCGCAGCCATGATTCGTGATGCAACCGAACACGACCTGCCGGCAATCCGCGCCATTTACAACGACGCGGTGTTGAACACCACGGCGATCTGGAACGAGCAACCGGTGGACCTGGCCAACCGCCAGGCCTGGTTCAGTGCACGCCAGGCGCAGCAATACCCGATCCTGGTGGCGGTGGACAACGACGAAGTCACCGGCTACGCCTCATTCGGCGACTGGCGCCCCTTCGAAGGCTTCCGCTACAGCGTCGAACACTCGGTATACGTGCGCAATGACCAGCGTGGCAAAGGCCTCGGCCCACACCTGATGCAGGCCCTGATCGAGCGCGCCCGCAGCTGCGGCAAGCACGTCATGGTCGCCGCCATCGAAAGCGGCAACCTGGCCTCGATCCGCCTGCATGAGCGCCTGGGCTTCGTGACTACCGGGCAAATGCCGCAAGTGGGCATCAAGTTCGGCCGCTGGCTGGACCTGACCTTTATGCAACTGACCTTGAACCCGGGCGCACAACCGCCCAAGGAGTGACATCGATGAGCGCTGCACAACTGCGTCGAGTCAATGCGGAAAGTTTTGCCCACTACCGCCGGGGCTTGATCGAGCTGTTGCTGGACGCGGTGCAGCACGGCGCGTCGGTGGGCTTCATGGCCGACTTCGATGAGGCCCAGGCCCGGGACTACCTGAGCGGCGTGCAAGCCGGTGTCGAGGACACCAGCCTGCTGCTGTGGGTGGTGGTGCGCGACGAGCAGGTGATCGCCAGCGTGCAATTGGCGTTGTGCCAGAAAGCCAACGGTCTGAACCGCGCCGAGGTGCAAAAGTTGCTGGTGCACAGCAGCGCCCGTCGCCATGGCCTGGGCCAGCAATTGATGAATACCCTGGAACTCGCCGCGCGCCAGCACAAGCGTGGCCTGCTGTACCTGGACACCGAGGCCGGCTCCGGCGCCGAAGCCTTTTACCAGTCGCTGCGCTACACCAAAATCGGTGAGCTGCCCGACTATTGCCAAAGCCCGGACGGGCGCTACAGCCCGACCGCCATCTACTTCAAGACCCTGGGGCAACCTGCATGATTCCTGGTGAATATCAGATCCAGCCTGGCGAGATCGAACTGAATGTCGGCCGCCGCACCCTCACCCTCGGCGTGGCCAACAGCGGCGACCGGCCGATCCAGGTGGGCTCGCATTACCACTTTTTCGAGACCAATGACGCGCTGGAATTCGACCGAGCGGCCAGCCGTGGCATGCGCCTGAATATTCCGGCGGGCACGGCGGTGCGGTTTGAGCCGGGGCAGCGTCGGGAGGTGGAGTTGGTGGATTTGGGTGGTGGGCGGCGGGTATTTGGGTTTGCAGGGCGAGTCATGGGCGACCTTTAGGGCCTCATCGCAGGCAAGCCAGCTCCCACAGTTGAAATGCAATCCCCTGTGGGAGCTGGCTTGCCTGCGATAGCGATTTCACATTCAACACCTATTCTTCAGGGCACACACATGAAAATCACCCGCCAAGCCTACGCCGACATGTACGGCCCCACCGTCGGTGACAAGGTGCGCCTGGCCGACACCGAACTGTTCGTCGAAGTGGAACAGGACTTCACCGTCTACGGCGAAGAGGTCAAATTCGGCGGCGGCAAGGTGATCCGTGACGGCCAGGGCCAGAGCCAGTTGCTCGCCCATGAAGTGGTCGACACGCTGATCACCAACGCGCTGATCATCGACCACTGGGGCATCGTCAAGGCTGACGTGGGCCTCAAGAACGGCCGCATCCACGCTATCGGCAAGGCTGGCAACCCGGACATCCAGCCCGGTGTGACCATGGCCATCGGCGCCAGCACCGAAGTGATCGCCGGGGAAGGCATGATCCTCACGGCGGGCGGCATCGACTCCCATGTGCACTTCATCTGCCCGCAGCAGATCGAAGAGGCCCTGACCAGCGGCGTCACCACCATGATCGGCGGCGGCACGGGGCCGGCCACCGGCACCAACGCCACCACCTGCACCTCCGGCCCGTGGCACCTTGCGCGGATGCTGCAGGCCAGCGATTCGTTCCCGATGAACATTGGCTTTACCGGCAAGGGCAACGCCAGTTTGCCCGAGCCGCTGATCGAGCAGGTCAAGGCCGGTGCGATCGGCTTGAAGCTGCACGAAGACTGGGGCACCACGCCGGCGAGCATCGACAACTGCCTGAGCGTCGCCGATGCCTACGACGTGCAGGTGGCGATCCACAGTGACACCCTCAATGAGTCGGGCTTTGTCGAAACCACCCTCGCCGCGCTCAAGGGCCGCACCATCCACACCTACCACACCGAAGGTGCCGGTGGCGGCCATGCACCGGACATCATCAAGGCCTGCGGTTTCCCCAATGTGCTGCCCAGCTCCACCAACCCGACGCGGCCGTTCACGCGTAATACCATCGACGAACACCTGGACATGTTGATGGTGTGTCACCATCTGGACCCGAGCATTGCCGAAGACGTGGCCTTCGCCGAAAGCCGCATCCGCCGCGAAACCATCGCCGCCGAAGACATCCTGCACGACCTCGGCGCGTTCTCGATGATCAGTTCCGACAGCCAGGCTATGGGCCGCGTCGGCGAGGTGATCACACGCACCTGGCAGACCGCCGACAAGATGAAAAAACAGCGTGGCCCGCTGCCCGGCGACGGCCCCGGCAACGACAATTTCCGCGCCAAGCGCTACATCGCCAAATACACCATCAACCCGGCGATCACCCACGGCATCAGCCATATCGTCGGCTCCATCGAAGTCGGCAAATGGGCCGACCTGGTGCTGTGGCGCCCGGCTTTTTTCGGCATCAAGCCCACGCTGATCCTCAAGGGCGGCGCCATTGCTTCGAGCCTGATGGGCGACGCCAACGCCTCGATCCCGACGCCGCAGCCGGTGCATTACCGCCCCATGTTCGCCAGCTTCGGCAGCTCCCTGCACGCCACCAGCCTGACGTTTATCAGCCAGGCCGCGCAGGCGGCCGGACTGCCCGAGGCCCTGGGCCTGAAGAAGCAGATCGCGGTGGTCAAGGGTTGCCGCGATGTGCAGAAAACCGACCTGATCCACAACGATTACCTGCCGGATATCGAGGTTGACCCGCAAACCTATCAGGTCAAGGCTGACGGTCAGTTGCTGTGGTGCGAACCGGCCGAGGTGTTACCGATGGCCCAGCGGTACTTCCTGTTCTAGAGGATGGCGCTGATCGCTTGATCGGTCAGTGTCTGGTTCAAGGTGATCAGCTCGGCATTGATGCGGCCAAAGGTGTCATCGTAGTCTTGCTGGGGCATCAGTTGCCCCGGTTCACTTTCCGAAGCCGATCGGCCCAGGCGCCGGGCTGTCTGGCTGATGGTTTGACGCAGGGCCTGCCTCGCTCTCTCGGGGAGGTGGGCAGCGGCGGCCCATTGTGCCTGCGCGGCCTCATAGTCGATCAGGGCGTCGAATTTTTCGGCAATCAGCGCGTAATCAGTTTGATGCGCACGCTGCAGGAAGTCAGTCCACATCGGCTGCTCCAGCAGATTGTCACGCAACTGCGCGCCCTGATCCTGCAGCTGTACGCGCTGGAATGCCGCCTCCACCATCGGCGCCGTGACATAGTCCTCGCGAAACATCATGCTTCTGGATTGCCAGGGCAAGTCCAGCCGGGTGGCCAGCGGCACCGTATACGCCAGATAGATTTCGACTTCGTCGATATCGGCGATCACATTACCGGCGCCATCGTAATGCTCAATGCGCAGGCCCTGGGCATCATACTCGGGAAACCTGGCGCCCTGCTCCTGCAACTCGGCGACGCGAGCATGGGCAATACGCCCCAGCTCATCAAGGCGCCATTTCCTCCTGGCCAGGTTGAACACGGCCCTGCGCACGGCGTCGACATCCTCGCTGAAGTAGGCTGACCAATGCAGCACGGCAACGCCCATCGAATTGAACAACTGCGCCCCGGCGTCCACGCAGGCCGCTGGGTCCCGGGCCATCAGGAACAAGTGTTCGCGTAATTCGGCGTCTTCGCCCATCGCCTCAAGCATGCGCCAGACTTTGGCGGTCAATTCCGGCAACCATACGCCGCCCCTGCCTGTCGAGTCCCCGGAGTGCCTGACGGCACGAAGAAGATTGAAAAAGCCCTCAGAGCCAAACGAGCCTTCAAGCATGTCCCATAACACTTGCCTGGAGGGCCATTCCTGCGCCGAATAACCGGTTTTCCACTGCTCGCTGTCGAGCGCGCCCCTTTTCGGCAATTGGCGATCCGGATCCCGGCCAGCGGCCTCGATGTACCGCTTGAATTGAGCAAGCAGCTCAGGCGTCAGCTCTTCACGGGTGAGGAAGGTTTTCGCCACAATCAGTGCCTTATCCGAGCCCGGCGCGAACTCGGGAATCCGCGCTATCGGGTTCTGCCGCATATCCAGAATGAAATTTTCCGGCCTGGGCACACGGAACACACTGGCAGGCCACTCCTCCAGGCTTGTGTCATTGAGCAGCAAGGTCTGTAAGCGCGGCATGCGCCCAACATCGGGTGGCAAGCCGAGTGGGTTCATGTCCAAAAACAACTCCTTGAGACGCACCCGATCTTTCAAGCGCAGGACGTCTTCAGGCGTCAGGACAATATCGTTGCCGCCCAAATGCAACCGCTGCAAATGCGGCATCTGTTCGATGGCTGACGGCACGCTTGTCAGTTGAGCAGCCTCGATCCCTAATCGACGCAGACCGCGAAAGTTGGCGAGCAGTGGCTGCACATCCGCATCCGTCAGCTGCGAGCCTTCGGTTCCCACAATGCCCAAGTAGCTGACATGGTCGAAGTTTGCAGTCAGTGCGGGCAAGGTTCTGAGCTGCTGTGCCAGGTCGTCTTCCAACCATTCGATTTTCTGCCCCAAAAGGCGCCCATTTCGATCGTAGTGCCGTGGGCCGACCTTTCTCCAGGCGTCATCCAGCGCCGTATAAATCTTGCGCCTGGCCCTCAGCACCTGGCGTTGCTGGTCACCGAACGCCTCCATGCCCTGGGGCGGTGTGCTCAACCAGTTGTGCAAGGTGGCCTGCAGGGTCTTGTACTCTTGCTCCAACGCACGCAGCCAGCTCAGGTCCAGCGCGCCGCGCTCGTTGATCAGGGCGAGCATTTCGTCCCGGGTGATTTGCGGGTACAGGCTGCGGATCCGCTCGCGCGTGATTTTTTCCCACTCAGTGCCACCCCGCCCGCTCAATGGATAGCCGCGACGCTCACCCGGCAACACGCTGGGCGGTCGAAAAAAAGGCAGTTTTTCCGGCGACATGCCCAAGGCTTTGCGCAACGGTACTCGGCCTATTGCATGCTGCTTGATCAACCCCTTCAATTGCTCACCCTGGCCGACGTGGGGCACGCCAATCGCGTTGCGATGGGCATCGGTCAACGCATGCTGCAAAGCACCATAGAAACCATTGAGCCCATGCAGGTGCTGGCCGCGCTCATCGAAGGCTTGGTAACGCCCATCCTCCATGCGTGCCAACACCTTGCGACTACTCGCCTCCAGGGGGCCGAAGCTGGCGCGCAATGGGCCTTCAAACCGGCCTTCGCGAACTTCCAGGCGCAAATTGTCCGACCAGCCGGGCAGTGCCGGCAGTGTGTGGAGGGCCAGGGTTTCGGTGTCTGGGCCGGCCAACGCGTCGAGGTACAAGCCTTCATACGCGAGGGTCAGGCGCATTTGCTGCTGCGCCCGGCGCGCCTTTTCAGCGAGGCGCAGGGGAATGCGCTTGGCGCGGTTCATCGTGTCGCGCTCGCTCGGCGTCGCGTCCGCCAGCACTTCGCGCGCCAAAATCGTCGGCACGCCACTGAAGTCGCGCTGGATCAGCATAATCGCGGTGTCGGAGGGTGGCTGCTGCTCGACGTAGATACTCTTCATCAACCGCTCGCGCACCTCGATGGCCCTTTGTTCGAGTTTCAATCTCAGGGCCTCGGTTCTCGCCTCGGGTGTGCGGGCGGTGTAACTGCCCACCAGAGCATCGCGCTGAGGTTCGCTGAGCGCTTCGATAATGCGTATGGGCAACTGGCCGCTCATCAAATCGGCGCGGTGGACCTGCACGGTGTCCGCCCCCGCGGCCTGCTGATTACCGTATTTGATCGACGGTCCGCTCAACTCGGTGCCGGCAAATGCCTCGATCGCCTTGCTCGCTGGCCATCCCGGCAACTCCACCGCCAGGGATGCGGCATAGCTGCACAGTGCGCTGCTGAGCGAGCCCTGGCGAATGCCCTCGGCGACGTTCACCGCATCGCGATACGCCCTGAACTGGCGCAGGGTGTCGAGCAGGATCGCCGGTACCGCCTCGCCTTCCACATGCACGCGGCGCAGCACGTCCTCACTCACAGCCGCCACGCTGCGCGCCTGCTCCAACTCGGCATCGCTGAAGCCCTCCGTCACCGGGCCCAATCGCCGCATCAACGTGGCGCCTTCCCAGGTGTGCGGGCGTTCCACTTCATGGTTCCAGAGGCCAGCGCTGTTGCTCTTCAATATCGGTTGATAGGCCTCGGCACGTGTGGGATGGAGGATGCGGAATTGCTCGGTCAGCGGGTCTTGTTGCACGGCATAGCGTTTGCCCTCCAACGGCAGCACGGTCTGGCCGTTGTGCCGGTGCAGGCCTTGCTCATCCGCTGCCACTGAAGGGAGGGACGCGGTGTGCTCATAGGCCGACAAGTCGGGTTTCCAGAGCCGAGTCTTGCCACTGGGCAGGGTAACGGCCTTGAGCTGCTCGATAAACGGCGACACGGTGAAGTGCACCACGGCTGCCTGTACCGCCAGCGCCGCCAGGTTTTCCACCACGTCGGTGATGTGCGCCCAGCCCGCTTCGCGGTCGCCTTCGCTCAGCTCGATAACACCGTCGATGACTTCGTAAAGTAGTTGCCCGGCCATCGCCACAGCCATCACCACACCCAGCGGCGGCACCGCCATGGCCACCAGGTTCAGGCCGAACAGGCCGATACTCAGGTAATGCGCAGCGCGCAGTGAACGCGAGGCCTCATCGACATCGGAGGTGCTCACCGCACGATGCCGGGCGTTCTCGAACAGCCGCGTACGCAGGCTGCCCAGGCGATAGGTCCACAGGTCTGCAACTTGCCATAGGTCCGTCAGGGTGTGGGCGCGAATGTTGAATTCAGGGGCAGCGGCATGTACGCGCACGTAGGGCTGGGGTTCGCCCAGTGTCGAAGGCGTGGCAAAGGACGGAGAAGTCAGCAAGCGCCCCCACTCCGATCGCAAGGCCTGTGCACCAAACGGCTGGGGAGGTGCGTCCAGCACCAGTTCGGTCAGTCGTTTGTAGTAGTAGGCGCGGTCTTTGTCGGCAACGAACCGGGCAAAAAAATGCTGGTTCGGCGTAGCCTTCCAGCCTTGGGAGCGGTCAGCTTGCTGGGTGGTTTTCGCGCTCAGGCGCTCGGTCAAATCATTGCGAAAGTCATTGAAGCTTTCATAACGCTTGATGGGATGGTCGGGGTCATCGGGAATATAGACGATGACCCAGCAGGTGTAGCCAGGCTTGGCGCAAGTGTCGATGACCAGGCAATCGTGCACATGCAGGTTCATCAGGCTCAGGCTGCGATACCCGATGGGCTTGCCGTCGCTGAGGATGTGTTTTTCCCCGGCCGCCACGCGCATCAGCAGCGCGTGGTCGCTGTCGCCAATGTCGCCTTTGAGCAATGCCAGGTACGCCGCCGCCTTGAAGGCGGCTTTCTGATGCCGGACATAACGTTCGCGCAGTTCGGCTTGGGATTTGGCGTCGTCAGGTTTCAATTGCGCCCGCAGGTGAGCCTGGTACTGCTTGCCCAGGTCCAGGTCTCGGCACAGCTGGGTGAACGCATGAATCTTCAGGGTCGTGGTGTGGCGCTCGAAATGATCGCGCACGTCCGGTTGGGTAATGAAACCTGAGGCGCTGTTGAAATAGCCCTCTCGAGTCTCCCGTTGCTCAAAGTTGCCGAGGGCAGCGTGCAGCAGGGAGAACGTTTTGACCCTGAAGCCACCGGTCTTCACGCCAAAGGCATCCTCGACCGGTACATACAGGCGCAACCAGGTTTGATTGACGTCCAGCTCGTGGCCGATAGCCTTTAGCTCGGCTTCCAGCAAGGGTTGGGCAAACGCTTGCTCCGAGCGTATGGGACTGAAGGTTTTCTCCAGTTCGTTGAGCGACTCGCAACGGGCATCCAGCAGCACCTTGAGCTGATCTTTGCGTGCCTGGGAAGCGGCGTCATACCAGCGGGGAATAGCCGGCGGCGTGTCCTTGAGGGCCTTGCGACGGGAGGGCGAACTGTTGACCAGGCAAGTGGGGATCGCCTGCTTGATCAGTTCGTAATGCTGGCCCTGCTCACCAGGAGGCGGGGTGGCGGGGTCGATGACCTGAAAGTCCGGCATGGGATGACAACCTTTTCTTGGAAGAGGTTGTCATCCTAGGCACGCCGTTTTTGCGGCTGGCGCTAACTAAATCAATGATCTGTTCAGAACTGCTCGCGCGGATTGAACGCAGCCTTTTGCGCCAGGGCCTCCCACAACGCCTTGACCTCATCATCCGCCGCCTTGGGCATGACAGCCTTGAGCTGGATGAACAGATAACCGCGCTGCCCGGCCTTGTTCAGCAAGCCATGGCCCTTGGCGCGCATGCGCTGGCCGTTCTGGCTGCCGGCGGGCACCTTGAGATTAATCTTGCCGGTCAGCGTGGGCACCGCGACTTCCGTACCCAGCGCCAACTCCCACGGCGCCAGCGGCAGGTTGATGATCAGGTTTTCACCATCCACCTCGAACTTGGCGTGTGGTGCAAACTTGATGATCAGGTACAAGTCGCCATTGGACCCACCACCAATGCCAGGCGCACCCTGGGCCTTGAGGCGAATGCGCTCGCCATCGGCCACACCGGCCGGGATCTTCACGTTCAGGCTCTTGACGGTATTGCTGACGTGCCGGCCGGAGGCATCGTACTGGGGCACCTGGAAGCTGATCTGCTTGGACTCGGTCGACAGGGTTTCTTCCAGCGACACCGTCAACTGCATCTCCACATCCTGGCCCTTGCGCCCGGCGGGACGGCGCTGGCCGCCACCGAAAGCGTCACCGCGCGAGCCGAAGATCGAACTGAAGAAATCCGAGAAGTCGCCCGCGTCCTGGCCACCGCCAAAGCCGCCACGGCTCTGCCAGCCCGGCGGGCCCTGGAACGGCTGGCCATGCTGGCCGTATTTACGCAGCTCGTCGTACTCGGCGCGCTTGTCAGCACTTTTCAGTGCCTCATAGGCTTCGGACGCGTCCTTGAACTTGGCTTCGGCATCCTTTTCCTTGCTCACGTCCGGGTGATATTTACGCGCCAGCTTGCGATAAGCCGACTTGATCTCCTTGTCGTCAGCCGTTGGCTCGACACCGAGAATCTTGTAGTAATCTTTGAAATCCATGGGGGCATCACCATCCGTTATCGATATCGCGCAGCCCGCCACACGGCACGCCATGGCTGGCAGCCTGGGAATTGATGTCAGGGCGCGTCATAAGTTAAATGGCGATACACGGCATCAATGCAATGGCTGTGTACCGCCTGGATATGCCCACAAGATTGGGGCAAAACATGGACTTTCAAGATAGGACGCGTCTATTTACGACGACAGACGCGTTACCCGCAACGCAAGAATCAGGCAAATCGGCCTCTTATCATGTCTTCGGTGTACTGGTAGTCCAAACGCAACTCGGTGCCAGCGGCGATATCTTCGGTAGCGAAAATGGCATTGAGTAAAAATGGCTTGCGCTTGATCTGCGCGTCAGGCCCCACGCCCAGCCACATGTCGGCCTCGACGTCGAAAGCCACGGTCTCAACGTTGTAGCCTCCCAACGCCTGGCGCAGGGGTGTGCCGTTGGCGTCGTACTCAAAGTGGGTGTTGATTCGCGACAGGATGTTGTCACCCGACAAGTGAATCGGTTCTTCCACCAGCGTGTTCCCGTGGGCAACCCTCTGGCTGCCCACCTTCATGGTATAGGTCTGTTCGCCAGGCCCGAAGATACCGAACGGCAGCACGGTACCGCCGTACACACCGACGATTTCGCCTTTGGCGATTCGGCGGTTGGCCACCACCATCGACTGGCCGATCAACGCTTTCTCGCCCGGCACTTTCACGTCTTGTTCGGTGAACGTGCGCAGTTGCAGTTGCGCTTCATAGCGCGCGCCGACCTGTTCATATCCCTCGAACTGGATGTAAGGCTTGATCTGCGCCGAGGTGTAGTGGGCGCCCGAGTCCTGGGTCACCTGCTTCTCCAGCGACCTGATTCGAATAGGCCGTCCCTGATAATCCCTCAGCGGATACTTGCCGTTGTTGGCACGGACGTAGCTGCCGGCCGGATTGGGATTGGCCGTGAAATGGATTTCACGGCGCATATAGCTGAGTTCGCCCGCCGTGTATGGCCGCACCGGCATGGACTCCGAGGCCTCCACAAATTCATCGTCCGAACCTTGCGGTACCATCCCGCCCCTCAGGCCCCGGCGCTTCCAGACCCCGGTGATATCAGGCTTGGCAATCACACCGCTGCTGGTCAACAGCAACGGATTGTCCACCGCCTGTACCCACAGCACGTAGTACTCACCGTCGCCCGCGTCGGGCATGCTCGCGACAAAATATTGCTTGCCATTGAATTCAATGGCTTGCGCCTGGGAAAGTTGCAGGTTCACGGAGGTGCTTTCCACCAGCGCCTCAAGCGTTGCCGTGGGTACCAACGCCTGCGCCACTTCATCGCGGGTCAAGGTTTCAATCAACTGCGCTTCTTCAATCGCAAACTGTGCCTGCAACTCCTCGGCCTTGGCATCGTAGGCTGCGCGCGATAACGTCCCAGCCTCGAAATCACGCCGCAAAGTATCCATTTTTTGGTGATGGGGCTCGTTCTGTACTTCAAACCGTGCGCGGTATTTGTTCGCCACATAATCTTTCCAGAAGTCCCTTGAAAGCACGGCCTGAAACTCCTGTGCGGAGTTATCCAGGCTGATGACTCGCTGATAGGCATCATTAAGCATCTCCAAGGAGACATTACCCAGACGGGCGAACCGTGGCTGTTGCGGCTGGCCCGGCAACTCAAGGCGATCCTTCAGGCCATGACGATACGCCAGCCGAATCTCCACCTCTTCCAAGCGGCTGAACTCCACCTCGCGCTGAGCGGAGGTCAAGTCGTCGCGCTTGCGGATCGCAGTTCTACGCTGATCGATATCTTGCAGTGCGATCTTCTCCAGCTCCTCCAGGCGCAACAGCCCCCTGGACAGTTTCAGCAGCGCCGCTCCCTGGGACGCGTCCAGTGCGAGGGTCCTGGCGTTGTGGGTCATCAGCAGGATCTCAAGGTTGCTGAAAGTCAGGGCCGCGCGATCACAACAGGCCGCCCGGCCCGCCCATTCAAACATTTCCTTGCGCAACTGCTCGGACTCGGCGCTGTTTTGCGTGATGCTATCGATCACGTCCCACACGCGCCGCTGCAAGTCTGCATGGCCTGCTGGTGCGACTTCCAGGTCACGCAGCACTTCGAAGAAACCTTGCGCACCGGGCAGGGCCTGCAGGGCGGACCATTGAAGTCTGCGCTGCGCAACCTGTTGCGTGGAGAACCCGGTGGACCAGCGCCGGAACGGAGCATCAGTGGCAGCCAACACCACAGGACGATCAGCCACCCGCATGACGCTGGCGACCAGCCTGTTAGTGGCTCGTTCTCCCGCACTTAGCCGGTTGCCGTAAGCGACTATGCGTTGTCGCGTCTCGACCGACAACGGGTTCAAATCCAGATCGGTCACACGGGTGACGCGCAGGGTCTGTGCCAGTTGCTCGTCCGGCGGGGCTATCAGCGAATCGGGCAATGTGGAAATATTGTTAGCTCTGAGGTACACCGCATCCAGGCTTGGTTGGCCACCCAAGCCCGTCGGCCAGCTATCAATGCCGGTTGCCCCCATGCCCAATGATCGCAGATCCGACATTTGACTGAAATCCGGCGTGATACCCAGTGGGTTTGAATTGAGCAGCAACGCCCTGAGCGTGGTGCGTGACGACAGCATCGCTGCAGAATCGGGGGTCAGGCGTATCCGGTTGTTTTGCAGGGACAGCCGGGTCAAGCCCTGCATCTGCCCCAGCGCCGGTGGCAATTCGCGCAACCGGTTACTCGACAGGTCCAGCCAGCGCACGCCTCGAAAGCCAGAGAGAAAACCTTCAGGCGACGTATTGAGGTTCATGTTGCTCAATTTGAGTGAACCGACATGGCTGAAATCCGCATCCAGATCAGGCAGGCTCGGCAGGTTCAGGCCACTGAGGTCCAGCTCCAGACCGAAGGGGTCACCCGCGTGGGTGAGTTGCTGCGGGGTTTCCCTGCGCCAGCAACTCAAGATACGTTGCTGGGCCGTTGCGCGATCACTCAGTGCCGCCACCTCGGTGGAACGTTGCCCAACCCGCACATAGCGCTGGCGCTCACCGCCGCCGGAGAACCGCCAGCCCTCCAACTGACGCAGCAGCGTGTCAAATGCCTGCTCACGCGACGCCAGCTCTGCCTCGGCGGCCTCGCCCAACGCCCAAATCATCCCCCTGGAAAACTGCACGCTGTTGTTCGGGTATAGTTTCTGCATAACCCGAAGCCTTGGATTCGCGCTGTCGAAGGCGTCCTCAAGGGCGCCTCGCAGGAGCCGCGGATGGTTCTGCGTCAGGTTCTTCCAATACTGGTCGAACTTCTGCCAATAGTCGGCCGCAAAGGGGTTGCCATGCACGATGGTGACGTTATTCGTGCGCACGACCGCTTCGAGCTGATCCGCCGGCGGCGTCAAGTGTTGCGCGGGGACCTCCTGCAGTCGGTTATTCGACAGGTCGACACGCTTTAATCCGGTCAGGCTGGTTAATCCAGAAGGCCACCGGTCAATCTGCGTACCGCGCAAGTTCAACTCCGTGAGGTTTGGCATACCACTGAAGTCGGGCAATGTACCTAACGGGTTATGCATCAGGTCCAGGTTTTCAAGCGCGCTGAGCCGGCTTAACAAGTGCGCACTGTGCGGTGTCAATCGAAGCCCGCTGAAGGTGATGCTCAACGAAGTCAGATTTTTCATTTCCCCGATCACAGGCGGAAATTCGGCAACGTCGCCATTGAAGATCTTCAAACCCTCCAGATGCCTGAAGTTGTCGAGAAACTTGCCCGCGTTGCTCGACCAACTGATGTCGGACAGCTCAAGGTGTTGCACATGACTGAAATCTGCACTCACTGGCGGCAAATCAAACCGTTCCCCCCTGCCGTAATGCAGCTTCAGTGACGCCCCGGTTTCCCGCCGCCAGCAACGCACGACTTGATTGACCAGCTCTGTCTGAACGCTGTAGGCATTCATGGCTTGCGGCCCTTGGGCGCGCCACCACACCTTCAAGGTTTTTTTCAGTGCCCGAAACTCTTCCTCCCGCCGCGCTAGTCCCCCAGTCACGTCATCACCCAAGGATTGGATAAACGCGGTGATTTGCTCCTCGTTGAAGCTGGGAAACAACTGCCGTACACGCCCTCTGTCCGTGCGCAACGCGTTGCCAATTTTCCTGAACAGACGAAACCCCGGCCCGCCACCCAACAGACGAACCATCGGGTCATACTCCGGTTTGCGCAGTGGGTTGGCCTCCAGCACCGTAAGCAGCTCCGTGCGTGGTAAAGGGCTGCGCTGAATCGCCTGCTTGAGCTCAGCGGCGCTGCCCAGGCCCAGGCGCTGACGCTCGTCGAGCGCCAGTTGCTCCCAGATGGCACTGTAGAAATCGCCGGGCATGGAAGCCTGGAATTCGCCGCTCTCCAGCAGCACCAAGGTTCGCTTGTGCGGGAAATCGGGTGAGCCGATGGCATCGAGCACCGTGCCCTCAGGGGAATACTGGCGTAACTCCAGCCGCGAACCTCGGTGCCATCCTGGCAACGTTTCCAGGGTGCGCAAGGCCAAGCGATGGCTGTCGAGTCCGGTCTGAGTGTCAAGGTGCAGGCCCTCGTAGGCACGCGCCACACGGGTTTGCTGGGCACACCATTTCGCTTGCTCGGCCAATCGCTCAGGCAAGCGACCGCTGCTGCGCAAGGCCTCCAGTTCGTTTGCCGCAGCCCCTTGCAACAGCCGCTCGGCCGCCAGGGTCGGCAAGGCCGGGAATGCGTCCAGCACACGTTGTACATCCGCATCGGGCGCGGGGTTCAGCGCTCGGTAGCGTTCTTCCAGCAACGGACCCTTGAGGCTCTGCACGGCATCGCCGAGGTACTGGCGCAGTTGGCCGCAGCGAACGTCCAGGGATTGATCGGGGCTACCCGGGAACTCCTTGAGCTGCGGGTCGACATCCTGCAAGGTGTACAGCAACTCCCTGAGCAAGCGGCCCTGAGCCACGGTGCTTTCGGTCAGCACTATCACACGCTTGCGCACTGAAGTTGGCGCATCGGCGGTTTCCCACAGCACATCGCCGGTGGGGCCAATGACTTTAAGCGGTACGTTATCGGGCAGCAAACCGCGGCGCTGGAGCATGTCAAATTGCAGCACAGGATCGGCTTTCTGGTACACCAGCGGGTCGCTGCTTTTGATTTGCTCGACAAAGGTGCTGAGTTGCCGGTGCAGTTCGAGGCGCTTGAGGGTGTCGTCCAGCAAGAGCGGCAGCGGCTCATGATCGACCATGGTCTGGCGCAACGCATCGGTCTCGACGCCGCTGATACGTAGCGGTTCGGACTGTCCGACGAGGCCCAGGCGCTTGTGCAGCGTGGGCTCGTCCCACGTCAGCGGTTGCTCCAGTTCATGGCTCCAGACCCCGTTATGGTTGTGCTCCAGTTCCGGCGCATAGGCATTGGGACGGCTCGGATGCTGGATGCGGTATTGACCTGTGTGTGGGTCTTGCTTGACCTGATAATGGGAGTCGTCGAACGGCACCAACTGTTGGCCTTCGTGCTCGTACAGGCCCAACGCATCGGGCTTGGCCTCGGGCAAGGGTTTGAGTGGCGATGCATAGGGCGCAAGATCAGGGTTCCACAGCACCTGCTTGCCTGTTGGCAGCGTCACCGGTTTGAGATGATCCACCGCACTCTGCCATTTGACGGCAGGCAACACCTTGGAACCGGCGGCGATGAAGGCAACGTTCAGCGCCACGGAAGCGAAATGCGCCCACATCTGGCGCGGCTCGCCCTGTTCGTAGGCCTCAATGCCCTCGAACACTTCGTAGCACATTTGCGAAGCACCCACCGCGAGCATGATCGGCCCCAGCCCCGGCACTACAAAAGCGGCCAGGTTGAACACGCTGACAGCCGCGTCGAAAAAGCTCTCCAAACGTTCGAGCCGAGCCTTGCGGTCTTCATCTTCAGTGGGCACGGCCACGGCACGTGCATCACTCAAAATCTTGCTGATATGTGCTTGGCGACTGCGCTGCCACAGGTCACCGGCAACGACCCAGTCTTGCATCGGCAACCGCGCTAACGGTGTGCGCAGCGGATAGTCTGCCCCGCCATTTCCGTTGTTGGCAGGCTGGTACAACCGATTGAACCGGGCGAAAAAACCGCCTTGGTCGCGCACCGGCACAAAGCGGCTGAAAAAGCGTCGATACGATGCGCTGTGCAGGCGTGTGCGCAAGTCAGCCATGAACTCGCTACTTGACGCATATTCCTTGACGGGCTGCTGGGGGTCACCGGGGATGTACACCACCAGCGGCTCGGAGCGGCTCGTATTTTGACGATCGGGCCCGATCAAAAGCGGCCCTACCAACACGCTATCGAATACTTTAAGTGCGGCATAAGTCACCGGTTTCCCACCAAGCCTGGGGATATCAGAACCGGTCACCACCTGCTTGAGCATTCGATAGGCATCGGCACTCAGCGCTCCGTTCAACTGCAGCCTGGCAATCTCGATGCACACTGCAAGCTGCTGGCGCTGGTGCTCCTCGAGTAGCTGCTGCAGTGCCTGGCGCTCGCCGGCGTCTGCAGGTTCAACCACCGCCTTGATATGCGCCTGGTACAGCGCGCCCAGGTCCAGAGTGCGGCAGAGCTTGGCGAACGCGTGGGGGGCGATTGCTACAGCTTGGGCATTGACCGCCGCGAAGCTCGCAATGATGTTGGGGTTTTGCGGGTTGAAGGTGGTGATCAGTTGGCAATCGGTGCACGCGCAGGGCTGTTCTTCATCGGCCTCGAAATTGGCCAGGGCGGCTTCCAGCAATGAAATGCCGCGGTATGTGTAGGTCAGCGATGCGTCATTTTGTTGTTCGAAAACAAAGGCACCGTAGAAGTCATCGCGAGCGCCTTTGGAGCCATACTTGCGCACGAAGAACACATTGCGTACATCCAGCTCCAGATTGAACTCGTTTTTGATCGCATCTTTCAGCGGTTGCTCGGCGAATGTCAGGACGTCTTCAATCTGGCCCAGGTGCGCCTCAATCGAATTAAGCGTTTCACGAAAGCGCGAATGCTGCGCCGCCAGGGTGGTTTTGTCCGTGTGGGTGGCGGCCAGGTACCACGCAGGAATATCCATCTCGTGCTTGCCCAGTTCTTCCTGGCGTTGCGGCGTACCTTCCTTGAACCAGTTCGGCACGCGTTGTTTGAGAAAGTCGTAATGCACGCCGCGCAGGTCGGCATTGAAGGTTGCATCAGGCATAGCAGTTCGTCCGTGAGGGCAGTAAAACCGCAGCCTAACCAAGCCCCCGCCGGTTCAAGACGTAGCTATGTAGCGCGATTACGCACTGATTTACGGATCACCGGTCTACGCATCCGCTCGCGAGTGACATACACTGCGCGGCCGTTTTTTGACCGGAACCTGTTAGACATGAAAAACGAATCTCCAGCCCGTGCCTGCGGCATTGACTTCGGCACGTCCAACTCCACCGTCGGCTGGATCCGCCCCGGCGAGGAGACGCTGATCGCGCTGGAGGACGGAAAAATCACCCTGCCGTCAGTGGTCTTCTTCAACTTCGAGGAACGCCGCCCGGTGTACGGTCGCCTGGCGCTGCACGAATACCTGGAGAACTACGAAGGCCGCCTGATGCGCTCGCTCAAGAGCCTGCTGGGTTCCAAGCTGATCAAGCACGACACCAGCGTGCTCGGCACTGCCATGCCCTTCACCGACCTGCTGGCACTGTTTATCGGCCAGCTCAAGAGCCGCGCCGAAGCCAACGCCGGTCGTGAATTCGAAGAAGTGGTACTGGGCCGCCCGGTATTCTTCGTCGATGACGACCCGATGGCCGACCAGGAAGCGGAAAACACCCTGGTGGATGTGGCGCGCAAGATCGGCTTCAAGGACATCTCGTTCCAGTACGAACCGATTGCAGCGGCGTTCGACTACGAGTCCACCATCGAGAAAGAAGAGCTGGTGTTGATCGTCGATATCGGCGGTGGTACCTCCGACTTCTCCCTGGTGCGCCTGTCGCCGGATCGTCGTCACAACGACAACCGCCAGAGCGACATCCTCGCCACCGGCGGCGTGCACATCGGCGGCACCGACTTCGACAAACAACTCTCGCTGGCTGGCATGATGCCGCTGTTCGGCTACGGCAGCCGCATGAAGAGCGGCGCCTACATGCCCACCAGCCACCACATGAACCTGGCGACCTGGCACACCATCAACTCGGTGTACTCGCAAAAATCCCAGCTGGCCCTGGGCAGCATGCGCTACGACATCGAAGACACCGGCGGCATCGACCGCCTGTTCAAGCTGATCGAACAGCGTGCTGGGCACTGGCTTGCCATGGAAGTGGAAGAAACCAAGATCCAGCTCACCCATCAAGACAGCCGCCACGTGCCGCTGGACCGCATCGAAGCGGGCCTGAGCGTAGACCTGAGCCGGGCGCTGTTCGAATCGTCCATCGACAACCTGCTCGAACGCGTGCGCGGCAGTGTCACGCAGTTGCTCAATGACGCCTCGGTGAGCGTGGCCCAGGTGGATACGGTGTTCTTTACCGGTGGTTCCAGCGGCATTCCGGCACTGCGCCACAGCATCTCGGCAATGCTGCCGAATGCGCGGCATGTGGAAGGTAATATCTTCGGCAGCATTGGCAGTGGTTTGGCGATTGAGGCGAGCAAGCGTTACGGCAGCTGAGTTTTAGCTGAAACCGTGGCGCGCCCTTCGCGAGCAAGCCCACATAGTTGGATCGTTGGGGTTTCAGGTAGATAGGCTTCGGCTGGCAGGCCGTCATCGCAGGCAAGCCAGCTCCCACAGGTGATCGCATTTCAATGTGGGAGCGGGCTTGCTCGCGATGGCGTCAGCCCAGGCGGCACAAGGCTTAAACCATCCCACCCAGCTTCAGCTCGCTTTTCAGATAGGCATAGTAAATCGGCCCCGCCACCACCCCCGGCAGGCCGAACGCTGCCTCAAACACCAGCATCGCCAACAGCAATTCCCATGACTTGGCACTGATCTGCCCGCCGACGATTCGCGCGTTGAGGAAGTACTCGACCTTGTGGATCACGATCAAATACCCCAGCGCCGCCACCGCCACCCAGATCGACAGCGACAGCGCCACGATGGTGATCAGGGTGTTGGAGATCAGGTTGCCGATCACGGGCAGCAGACCGAGCAGGAAGGTCAGCACGATCAGGGTCTTGGTCAACGGCAGGTGAATGCCACACAACGGCAGCACCACTGCCAGGAACACCGCGGTGAAGGCGGTGTTGAGCGCGGCGATCTTGATCTGGGCGAAGACGATGTTGCGAAACGCCTGGACCAACAGGTGCAGGCGGTCGAACAGCGCGGCGGCCAGGGGTTTGCGCTTGGTCAAGTCGGGCACGCGCTGCAAGGCGATGATCGCACCCAGCACCATGCCGATCAGCAAGGTGACGAACATGTGGGCGGCGTCTTTGCCAACCAGTTGCAGTTCGCTCAGGTGCTTGCTTAGCCAATCACCGATGGCCACGCGAAACTCCGCGGCGCTGGCGGGCAGGTAAGCATCGATGGACGGCGGTAATTGCCCGCGCGCGCGGTCGACCACGCCCATGAATTTGTCCAGGGAAGCCCCGGGGTTTTCCGCTTCGTGGAGCAGGAAGCTGATGGCGCCGGCGAAGATCAAGGCCAACACGCTGACGATCAAGGTGCCCAGCAAGGCCACCGCCAGCCAGCGCGCGCGCCGGCCTTCGATCAGGCGTTGCAGTTGAGGGGTGAGCATGTTGACCAGTTCATAGACCAACAGGCCGGCCAGCAGGCTGGGTAGCAATTTCAGCGGCAGTACCAGCAGCAACCCGCCGAAAATGATGATGTAGCTGGACAGCAACAACACATGACGCTGAGAAAACGTTGGCATACAGCCTCAAAACAAACGGCGTTGAAGGATGGGCAGTCTGCCAGCCTTGGAAGAATCAAGCGAGAGCGGGTGTTGTGAATACGATCAAGTGTGGGGGCTGGCTTGCCTGCGATGCGGGCACCTCGGTGTATCCGTCATACCGAGGCAGGCAAGCCAGCTCCCACAGGGGTTCTGCAGCATTCGTGAACTCGCGATCAGCCCTTGAGGCAGGTGCTCATGAATGTCTTGCGCGCATCACCGGTCAACGCCTTGGTTTTCGCCGACGCATTGCAGTCTTTCATCTTCTGCTGCTGCGGGGTCAGGGTCTTGGCGTCGTTGGCGGCAGGTGCCGACAGGCAGGTCTTCATGAAGGCCTTACGGTCATCGCCCTTGAGCGTCTTGGTGGTGGCCTCGGCATTGCAGGTGGTCATTTTGTTTTGCTGGGCAGTGGCGGCAAAACCCTGGGCACACATCAGCAGGCCCATCATCAACAACGGAATACGCAGCATCTTCATGGAGTTTTCTCCCTGTTACCGTGCCGACGGGCACGGCCTACAGCGCAGTGTAGTCAAAACCTGTTACAACTTCACCGGCCACGAATGTTCGCCCGCCGATATTGCTCCGGCGTGCAGCCGGCGTGGCGTTGGAACATGGCGATAAACGCTGAGGCGGTGCTGTAGCCCAGATCAAACGCCACGTGTTGCACACTGCGGTCGCTGTCCAGCGCTTCGATGGCCGCCAGGTAGCGCAAGCGCTGGCGCCATTCGCCGAAGCTCATGCCCAGCTCGCGCACAAACTGGCGCGCCAGGGTGCGCTCGCTCACATGCACCTGCTCGGCCCATTGCGCCAGAGGGCGGTTGTCTCCCGGTTCTGCCTGCATGCCCTCCAAGACCCCAAGCAATCCCGGGTGGCGGGCGTAGGGCAGGAAGCAGTCGTGGACCGGCGCCTGCCTGAGCTGGTCCACCAGCACCTGGGCCAGGCGGATATCGGCATCGGTGCGCGGTGCATTGACATCGCGCAGGGCGAAATCCTTGAGGATCGCCTTGAGAATGTCGCTGATCGCCAGGGTGCAAGGCTGCTGCGGCAACTGCTCGCACAGCTGCGGCGCCAGCCCTACGGAGTGGTAGACAATCGCCTCGGCATTGTAGGAGCTGTGCTCGGTAAGCGGCGCCACCAACACGGCGTATTGCGGTGGCGACATGAAGCGATTGCCCGCCACTTCCATGCGCATCACACCGCTGGCCGAGTAATCCAGCGAGCCCCATGTGTGCTGGTGGGGGGTGCATTCGGTGTCCGGGGCAAAATCGGAATACCGAAAGTACACCGGGCTTGGCAGGCGGGCGAAATCGGGCAGGCGTACGGTGTGTCGGGACATATTGTCTGGATTCAACGCTCAGTTGTCTGGATCGCAGTGTAGGCTTCGATCCAGACAGAGGATAATCCTGCCTCGTCAACACACTGGGTTTCTTTTCAATGCAATACGCGTATCCGCTGCTGGCTATCTTTATCTGGGCCGGCAACACCGTGGTCAACAAATTGGCCGTGGGCTCGATCTTCCCGGCTGAAATCGGCTTTTACCGCTGGCTGTTCGCTGCGTTGCTGTTCACGCCGTTCATGCTCAAACCGGTGGTCGCCCACTGGCCGCAGATCCGTCCCAACCTGGGCAAGATCTTTATCCTCGGCGTGCTTGGCATGGCGGTGTATCAGAGCCTGGCCTATTACGCCGCGACGCTGACCAGCGCCACCAATATGGGCATCATCCTGTCTCTGATGCCGTTGATGGCGCTGACCGCCGCGATCATCAGCCTTGGCCAACGCCTGACCTTCGGTGCGCTGACCGGCGCGGTGCTGTCGTTCGCAGGCGTGGTCGTGGTGGTGTCGGCCGGCAGCCTGGGCGCGTTGCTGCAACATGGGGTCAACCTGGGCGACGGCATGATGCTGGTGGCAACATTGGCTTATGCGGTCTACAGCACCCTGCTGAAAAAATGGCAGCTGCGCCTGCCGCCGTTGGTGCTGCTGTATTTGCAGGTGCTGGTCGCGGTGATGGTGCTGCTGCCGCTGTATCTGTTCTCGGCCAAGGCCGGTTTGGGCTGGGCGAATATTCCGCTGGTGCTATATGCCTGCCTGCTGGCTTCGATGCTGGCACCGCTGGCGTGGATGCACTCGGTCAAGACCCTGGGGCCCAGCCGTACCACGTTGTTCTTCAACCTGCTGCCGCTGATTACCGCGCTGATTGCGGCGGTGGTGCTGAAGGAAGAGTTGGCGCGGTATCACCTGGTGGGTGGCTTGCTGACCCTGGGTGGAGTGATCCTGTCGGAGCGCTGGACCACACCGGTCAGACGCCCTCAGGACGCATCCTGTTAAATCCGATAAAACTTTTCGCCTGGCCCGGGACTCACAACCAATAGCGATCACGCCGGCAGAGCGTGGCGTACAACCGGATTAGCCCCAGGAGATTGAAATGACTCAAGCACAACTGACTGACGTTGCGACCCTGCGCAGCCGCGCCCGCCAGAACGTCGAAAACGGTGCCGTGACCGAAGGCTACGACGCCGACCGTCAGGAAATCATCCGACTGCTCAACGAGTCGCTGGCCACTGAACTGGTCTGCGTGTTGCGCTACAAGCGTCACTACTTCATGGCCAACGGCCTCAAGGCCAGCGTGGCTGCCGATGAGTTCCTGGAACATGCGACCCAGGAAGCCGAGCACGCTGACAAACTGGCCGAGCGTATCGTGCAACTGGGCGGCGAGCCGGAGTTCAACCCCGACCTGCTGTCGAAAAACTCCCATGCGCAATACGTGGCGGGTAACACCTTGAAGGAAATGGTCTACGAAGACCTGGTGGCCGAGCGGATCGCAGTAGACAGCTACCGCGAGATCATCCAGTACATCGGTGACAAAGACCCGACTACCCGCCGCATCTTCGAAGACATCCTGGCTCAGGAAGAAGAACACGCGGACGATATGGCGGATATTCTGCAGGATCTGTAATAACTAACACCGCAACATCCCCCTGTGGGAGCGGGCTTGCTCGCGATAGCGTTGGATCAGTTGATAAATCATTGACTGATACCCCGCTATCGCGGGCAAGCCCGCTCCCACAATTACTTCACGGTCTTGGGCGCCTTGCCTTCCTTCATCTGTTGCAGCAACGGTGCGCACTCATTGGGCTCGCCACCGCTTGGGGCAACCAAGGCGAGCAAGCCGGCGGCCGGCCCGGCGATCACGCCCAGGGCGACCATGCCTGCACCACGTAGCGCCAACGGAATGGCTTTCACGCCAGCATTGGGCTTGATGAAAGGTCCATTGACGTAAAGCGGTGAACGCAGGGAGAACAGGCGAAAACCCTTGGATTCCGGCGTGATGGTCAGGTCCAGTTGCTCGGTGGCCATATTCGCGGTGCCGTCGATGTAGATGATCGCGTTCTCGGTATCGAACACAAACAACCGTGTGGTCGCCAGGCCCGTCTTGATGCCGAAGTCCGCCGCCGCGCAGTTGATCTTTACCTCTTCGTCGCCGAACAGGCGGCCGACCACGTAGTTGCCCACGTTGAGCCCGGCGATTTCCATCAGGCTTCGGCTGATGGCACCATCGTTGATGAGCATCTTCAGGTCACCGTTGGATGTGCCCAACAGTGCCGCCACCGAGTTACCGCGCCCGGTAATATCAGCATCGCCGTTGAGTTCACCGAAGCTGGTTTTCATCGGTTCGAAAGTCGGGAACAACTGCTTGAGCTTGAAGTTGCGCGCCGTCAGCTTGGCGCGGCCCTCCATCGGCGTAGTGCGGCCGTTCAAGCGAATCTGCGCATCGAGCTTCCCACCGGCCACGCCAAAGCGCAGGGGTTCAAGGCTCAGTTGGCCGTCGTTGAGCACCAGGTGGGTGTAGAGGTCGGTAAAGGGCAAGTCGGCACTGTGCACGATACGCTTGCCGGTGAACTCCACATCGGCATCCATATCGCGCCAACGCTCGGTGCGGAACTCCTCAACCGGCAGCACTTTGGTCGCCGGTTGCTTGCTTTCACCGCCACGGGCTTTTTGCTTGGCGTTGGAGTCCGCGCCAATCAAAGGCGCCAGGTCATCCATCAGCAGTTGGTTGGACACCAGCGCGCCACTGAGCTTGGGGCGTGGCTGGCTGGCGACATAGGCCAGGTCGCCGTGGATGTCGCTGTTGCCGATCTTGCCGTTGAAGTTCTCGTAGCGGAAGGAGGCACCGCTGGGCTCATGCAGTTTGGCGATCAGGTGGCCGTCGGTGGAATAGGCCGGCGAGTCCGGCAGGGTCACGCCGGTCAGCGGATACAGGTTGCCCAGACTGCTGCCTGAAAGCTTCAGGCGCAGGTCCAGGGCGCCGAGGTTCAGCGGGTCGGTCAGGGTGCCGGCCAGGGCGATGCTGGTGTCCGCGATCTTGACCTGGGCTTGCAGCGGGAACGGCTTGGCCGCGTCCTGCAAGGCCAGCAAGCCACCGATCTTGCCCGTGCCCGCGAGCTTCTGACCATGATATTGACCTTTGACCTTGAGGCCGAACGCGTAGTCCTGGGGCGCCGAGCCTTTTTCCAGGGCCTTCTTGGCATCGGCGTCGCCGACGATTTCACCGAAGGGGATCGGCTTGCCCAGCGGGTCGATGATCACATCCAGCTGGGTCTTGAGGCTTTGATCGTCAAGGGTCACATGGCCTTTGTCGAAGCCGATGGCGCCAATATCCACCACCCAGTTGGACGGTTCGGCGTTGGGGTCCTTGGGGTCGAACTTGAACGTCCAGTTGGCGCGGCCATCCGCCAGGCGCTGCAACTGGGCACTGGGTTCGGTGAGGTCGATGCGGGGGATCACCACACGCTGCACCAGCAAGGCCAGGGGCGAAATGCGCAGCTCAACCTTCTTGAGCGTGACCATCTGCGGTTGTTTCGACCAATCGGGGTTACCCAGGGTCAGGTCTTCGGCAATCACATGGGGCCACGGCACCCAGGCGCGCCAGCCGCCTTCATCGGGCTCACGCTGCCACACCACTGCGAGGTTGCCGTTGATGGCGAACGGACGATGCAGTTCTTCGGAGACCTTGGCATTGAGGGGCGGCTTGATGCGGTTCCAGTCGAAGAACACCAACACCAGTACCACGATGGCAATCAACAGAACGAAGCTGGCGCAGCTCCAAGCGAGAATTTTACGAGTGCGCGTCATTGCACAGGACTCCTGAATACGACTGGCTGGGCAACAGCCTTTTAAACAGCTTATAGGACTACGACTGGCAAAGTGCCTGGGGGTTTAACGCAACGGCGGATTTAGCCGAAAAAAGCGATTTTCCTGATCAACCAGACAATTTTCCCCATCGACGACGCACCATTGTTACCCAGGTTCGTGTCGAAAATACCCACATCGGTGCAAAGCCGCGGGCTTGAGAGGCTCGATCTAGAGCCTCCCGCGAGAACAATCAATTCTGTTGATTATTACCATTGTGTTTATGAACTTTTATATCGACTTATCAAGGGTAACATTAGCCCTGTACCCACTTTATCGCCCTCCCTAGGAGCAACCATCATGAAACGCCAATTACTCGCTACCGTTCTGTTATCTGTCCTGGCTTCCAGCGCCTTTGCCCTGCCAGCTGCCGAACAGGCCACCCCACAGAACAAAGCCCAAGCCGTGCAAACCAGCCAAACCGTGGCTCGCAGCGGTTCGCAAGAAGACGAAAACCGTGATTACGCCAAAGGCGCCGTAGCTGAAAATGGCTACAACCGTCTGCAAGAGAAAGGTTTGGTCGAAGGCGGTGCTGAACAAGCCAACAAACGTGCCTACACCGAAGGCGTTGCTGAAGGCGGTGCCGACCGTCTGCAAGAACTGCATCAAGCACAGAGCTAAGCCTGTGGTGGCCCAGAAAAAAGCCCGATCTGCCGATCGGGCTTTTGCTTTTATATAGACCGCGTCACGCCCCGCCCCTGCCAAGTTCGACGCCGGCAAAGCGCTTTTGCTAGAGTGCGTCGCTGTACTTGCCGACAAAGCTCATCCGCTCATGCTGCCCCGCGCCGAACAGAAGCAACAGACCCGCCTCGCCCTGATGGACGCAGCCCGCCATCTGATGGAGTGTGGCCGTGGGTTTGGCAGCCTGAGCCTGCGTGAAGTGGCCAAGACGGCGGGTATCGTGCCCACCGGTTTCTATCGCCATTTCGCCGATATGGACCAGTTGGGGCTGGTACTGGTCAGCGAGGTCGGCCAGACCTTTCGCGCCACGATCCGCCTGGTGCGCCACAACGAATTCGTGATGGGCGGCATCATTGATGCCTCGGTGCGCATCTTTCTCGATGTGGTTTCGGCTAACCGCTCTCAGTTCCTGTTCCTGGCTCGCGAACAGTACGGCGGCTGCCTGGCCGTGCGCCAAGCCATCGCCGCCCTGCGCGAAGACATCACCCGCGACCTGGCCGCCGACCTGACGCTGATGCCCAAACTCCAGCACTTGGATGCCGAAGGTTTGCATGTGATGGCCGACCTGATCGTCAAGAGCGTGTTCGCCACCCTGCCCGATATTATCGACCCACCGGCCCACGCCCTGCCGGCCCACCTTACGCCCCAAGCGAAAATCACCCAGCAACTGCGCTTTATCTTTATCGGCCTCAAGCATTGGCAAGGGCTGGGCAGCACCGAATAAAGCAATCAACCCGCCGTGTGGAACCGTTTGGCGCTGGTGTAGTGCTTGTTCCAGTAGCTATTGCTCAATGAATCGATACGAATGGTTTTGCCGGTGCGCGGCGAATGAATGAATTTGCCGTGGCCAATGTAAAGCCCGACATGGCTGACCTGGCCGCGCCCGTTGCCTTTGAAAAACACCGCATCCCCAGGCTTCAACGCATTGCGCTTGATGGTCGCCGCCGATGAACGGTGCATGGCCGTGGTGGTGCGCGGTATCTGGATATTGGCCTGGGTCTTGAACAGGTACACCAGGAAGCTGCTGCAATCGAAGCCCTGCTCCGCCGAGGTGCCGCCCCACTTGTAGGGTGTACCGAGCAACTCATGGGCGCGGTCGATCACGTCGTCGATGGAAGCCGGCTTGAGGCTTTGCAGCGACGAGCCGAAGCTGGCGCGGGGCTGAAAATTGGCCGATGCCGATGAAATAAAGAAGGTCAGGCTGACCAGGCATATACAGAAAATTGATCGAAGCATGATGAACGTCGCGGTGGTATTAAACAGGGCGCATAGCCTAAAGAACCCTCAGGTAATCTCATGAACTCCAAATCCTCATGATTCGTAGGACAAATCCTAAAAACTGCCTACAGAGAAAAAGATGAAAGAAATTTCATCAAGACAAGCGCCTCCATCAACGCAAAACGCCCTTCGCCGGTGCTATAAACCTCGCCACGCACCAAATTGATTCACACACTGAATTATCTGACGCCCTATTGAGCAGCATGCCTGCCTGACTACAGGGAATTCCGACTCAATTCCGTGATTGGCAAGCCCCTTGCTCTAGGTCTTTCATCGCTCACAGTTGGAAGCTCTCTGATGCTGGTGATACACCGCCGAATCGCCCCCCAAGCCCTCTGGGCCGCCGAGTTGCTGCTCAACTTCGAAGCCCGCAGCAAAAGTCGCCTGCGCTGTTTCAGTGCTGACGGTGAAGACGTCGGCCTGTTTTTGGAGCGGGGTCAGCCGCCCTTGCACGATGGTGAATTCCTGCAGGCAGAAGACGGACGCGTCGTACGGGTGTGCGCCCGCCCTGAACAACTGCTGCATGTCACCTGCCGCAACGCGTTCGAGTTGACTCGCGCCGCCTATCACCTAGGCAACCGCCATGTAGCCCTGCAAGTCGGTGACGGTTGGCTGCGCCTGCTCGATGACTACGTGCTCAAGGCCATGCTTGAACAGCTGGGTGCCGATGCACAGACCATCGAAGCGCCGTTTCAACCCGAGCACGGCGCCTATGGCGGCGGCCATCATCATTCGCGCCATGGGGATGAAGACTTCAACTACGCCCCCAAGCTGCATCAGTTCGGCGTACGTCTATGAACCCAGCCTGGGCGCTTCTACGCCTGGCCAGTCCGCAATTGCCGATTGGCGGCTACAGCTATTCCCAGGGCCTGGAAATGGCGGTGGACAACGGCCGCGTGCAGGATGCCGCGAGCGCCCGACGCTGGATCAGTGACCAGTTGCTGCTCAACCTGGCGCGTTTCGAAGCACCGCTGTTGCTCGCCCATTGCCGCGCCGCCGCTGAGCAGGACTGGGCACAACTGGCGCAGTGGTGCGACGAGCATCGCGCTAGCCGTGAGAGCCGGGAGCTGTATCAGGAAAGCCGCCAGATGGGCTACTCCCTGCAACAGTTGCTCAACGGCTTGCCGGAACTGGACGACAGCGCCCGTGACTTTCTCGCTCAACGCGACGAACCGCACCTGGCCCTTGGCTGGGCCTTGGCCGCGCGCGCCTGGCACATCAACGCCGACGACGCCCTCGCCGCCTGGCTGTGGAGCTGGCTGGAAAACCAATTGGCCGTGCTGATGAAAACCCTTCCACTGGGCCAGCAAGCCGCCCAGCGTCTAACCAGTGAACTGCTGCCGCTGCTGCAACAAGCCCAGCAGGATGCCGAGCGCATTAACCCTAACCATTTGGGCAGCGCTGCTTTTGGCCTGTCCCTGGCGTGCATGGCCCACGAGCGCCAGTACAGCCGCCTGTTCCGTTCCTGATTCTGGAGAAGCACATGAACACACAACCCCTGCGCGTCGGTATCGGCGGCCCGGTAGGCTCGGGCAAGACCGCCCTGACCCTGGCCCTGTGCCTGGCGCTGCGCGATCGCTACAACCTGGCGGTGGTGACCAACGACATCTATACCCGTGAAGATGCCGACTTCCTGGTGCGCAACCAGGCCCTGGCGCCGGAGCGCATCATCGGCGTGGAAACCGGCGGCTGCCCACACACGGCGATTCGCGAAGATGCCTCGATCAACCTGGAGGCCGTGGACCAACTCAACCGTCGTTTTCCGGGCCTGGACCTGATTCTGGTGGAGTCCGGCGGCGACAACCTGTCGGCCACCTTCAGCCCGGAACTGTCGGACCTGACCATCTATGTGATCGATGTGTCTGCGGGCGACAAGCTGCCGCGCAAGGGCGGGCCTGGCATTTGCAAATCCGACCTGCTGGTGATCAACAAAATCGACCTGGCCCCGCTGGTCGGCGCGTCGCTGGACCTGATGAACAGCGACACTCAACGCATGCGCAACGGCAAACCCTTTGTGTTCAGCAACCAGAAAACCGGGGTCGGCCTGGATGACATCGTCGCCTTCATCGAACGCCAGGGCCTGCTGACCGCCGCCTGATCAACCCATAAGGAACCTGTCCATGAGACTCAACAGACTTTTCGCCGCCGCCGCGCTGCTGCTCGCGCCTGCCCTGGCCTTCGCCCATCCGGGCCATGGCGACAATGGCCTGGTGGCCGGTATCAGCCATCCCCTGGGCGGCCTCGATCACTTGCTGGCCATGCTTGCGGTAGGCCTCTGGGCGGCCCTACAAAAAGGCGCCGCGCGCTGGGCGCTGCCATGCACCTTTGTCGGCACCATGCTGATCGGCGGCGTGCTGGGTTTTGAAGGGCTGCAACTGCCGGCGCTGGAAAGCGGGATTGCTGCTTCGGTGCTGGCCTTGGGCCTGGCGGTAGCATTGGCGGTGCGGCCGCCGCTGTTCGTGGCCGTGGGCGCCACGGCGTTGTTTGCGCTGTTTCATGGCGTGGCCCATGGCCTGGAACTGCCGGATATGACCAGCCCTTGGGCGTATGCCGCTGGGTTTGTGGGGGCGACCGCGGCGTTGCATGCAGCCGGTTATGCAGTCGTGCGCTTTTTGCCAGCTGCTGCTGCACCCTTGGTGCGAGTGGCCGGGGCGGCTTCGGCGGCGACTGGGGTGTGGTTGCTGGCGGGCTGATTTGCGGCACTGCTGAGGGCCTCTCGTTCCCACGCTCCGCGTGGGAACGCAGCCGAAGACGCTCTGCGTCCCAAAGCATGACGCAGAGCGTCATAAAATGCATTCCCACGCAGAGCGTGGGAACGATCAGCCTGCTACCATGCGCGCCTACACCCCTGCCGTGACGACGCCAGCCAATGCCCATCGCTTCCCCCTCTTCCCTGACGCCTGTGCTTACGCACTTCCATGACCTGATCGTGCCTCTCTGGCAAGGCCCGGGCTGGAATGCCGACCTGGCACTGCCCTTTGAGGCCCTGGACGCCGACCACCAGCCACTGCCCCCCCAGCGCTATCGCGCCATGGCCTGCGCCCGGCAGCTGTACCTGTTCGCCAGCCTGATCGGCGAACCCGGCGCGGCGTTCGCCGAAGAACGTGCGGCGGCGCTGTTTCGCTCCCTGCAACGGCACTTTCATGATGCCGAACACGGTGGCTGGTTCTACAGCATCGACCCTGCCGGCCAACCGCTGGACAAGCACAAAGACCTCTACACCCACGCCTTCATTATCTTTGCCTGCGCCCATTACTGGGCCAAGGTGCGTGAGCCGTTGGTGGAATCGGTGCTCAACGCTGCCCTGGAAGTCGTCGCCCAACGTTTTGCCACCGGTGACGGCTTGTACGAGGCCGTACTGGAGCGCAACTGGGCCTCGCTCGACTCCGGCCCGTTGCAAAACCCGTTGATGCACCTGGCCGAAGGTTTCCTGGCCACCCTCGCGGTGCGTGAGGACGCCCAGGTACAAGCGGCCCTGCTGGCACTGGCGACGGCCATGCAGCAACGTTTCATCGACCGCGAGCACGGCGTGATGATGGAAAAACCTGTGGGCGCTGTGGATAACTGGTTTGAGCCGGGGCACCAGTTCGAATGGTTCTTTTTGCTCGAATCTTCAGCTGTGCTGCGCGGCACTGCGCTGCATGGGTCGCTGACACGGGCATTTGCCTATGCCGAGCAAAAGGGTGTGGATAAGTTAAGCGGGGCGGTCAGCGGCATGCTCGCGCTGGATGGCACGGTGCGCGACGGTACCCAACGGATCTGGGCACAGGCAGAGTACCTGCGGGCGCTGACATTGCGACCAGGTAGCGAAGCGGTGCTGCAGCGTCAGTTGCAGGCGTTGCAACAGCGCTTTTTGCATGCCAAGGGTTGGCATGAATGCCTGGATGCCGAGGGTAAAGTGAGCCGACGGGATATGCCTTCGACTACGCCCTATCATTTGGCGACTTGCTATCAGGGCTTGGTCCAACATCTGGGCTGACCTGCTGGGCCCCATCGCAGGCAAGCCAGCTCCCACAGTTGATAGTGTTCGCACATTTAAATGTGGGAGCTGGCTTGCCTGCGATAGCCTCACCTCGCTCTAACAGACTTTAGGCAATCCACTTGCGATCCCCGGTAAAACTGATCGTCAACCACCGCGCCGCATCCGCCGCCCCAAGCCCTGTGGATATCTCTTCCCGCAGCCCATCGAGAGTCGCGACGTTATCCACCGGGTAATTCGCTGGCAGCACCACATGAATTTCGATAAACCGCGCACGCCCGTGCTTCTGCACATAGGACACATAGTCGTCGAAACCATGCTTGGCCTGCGCCGCGTCCATCACTTCGCGAACCTTGTCGTCCAAGTGATCCGGCGCGATGCCCAACACTTCGCGCAGCGCCGGGCGCAGGATCTTGAATGCCGGCGCCAGCATGCTCAGGGCCAGCAGGATCAGAATCAACGGGTCCACGTAGACCGCCCACTCGCCATAGCCCTGGGACTTGAGCAACAGTGCGGCCAGGAAGCTGATCAGCAAGCCCACCGACAGCATCGCGTCCACCAGCCAACTGATGTTGTCGAACTGGATCAATGACGATTTGAGTGTGCGATTGCGGTAGCGCACATAGAAGAAGTAGGCGAACTCCACGACGGTAAACACCGCCGCATAAATGATCACCAGCCCCAACTCGATTTCGCGCCCGCCATTGATAATGCCGAACACGCCATTGAGGAACGCGTAGATGGCGATCAGCAGCAGGAAACTGCCTTCGATCAACAGCACCATTGGCTCCAGGTGCCAATAGCCGAACTGGAAACGCTCGTTGCTTTTCTTGGCGATCAGCTTGGCCGTGATCAGCATCAGCACCTTGATGGCGGTGGCGATCAGCGAGAAAAAGCCGTCGAACAGAATGGATTGGGCGCCGGATATCACACCCGTGACAATCCCGGCGATCGCGACTGCGAACATCAGGATAGTCGATTGTTTGAGCAGTGCCTGCTCACCTCGGTTACTCACATTGCCTCCTGTCAAAACCTTTAAACCGCTGGGTGCGGTGGGGTTTTCAGGCGGGCAGTGTACCTTATGCCGCATTTTGGCCGATTTGCCGCCATCGCAGGCAAGCCCCCTCCCACATTTGGATGTGTGAATACCGTCAAATGTGGGAGCTGGCTTGCCTGCGATGGCAGCGACGCGGTCTTAGCCTTTGGCCCCACGCTCAATCGCAAACCCAGCCCAGGTCTGGCTCACCGGCATCAACTCCAGGCGGTTGATGTTCACGTGCGCCGGGGTGTTCATCACCCAGAAAATCGTATCGGCAATGTCCTGCGGCTGGATCGGCTCGGCACCTGCGTAGGTGGCGTCATAACGCGCCTGGTCACCGCCGAAGCGCACCAGGGAGAACTCGCTTTCACACAAGCCCGGCTCGATATTGGTCACGCGCACGCCGGTGCCTTGCAGGTCGCAGCGCAGGTTCAACGAAAACTGCTTCACGAACGCCTTGGAACCGCCATACACATGGCTGCCCGGGTACGGGTAGTTACCGGCGATGGAGCCCAGGTTGATGATCCCGGCCCCGCGGCCATGGGCAATCAGGCGCGGCAACAGCAGGTTGGTGGTGGTCAGCAGGCCCTTGATGTTGGTATCGACCATGGTTTCCCAATCGTCGAGGTCGCACTTGGGCGCAGGGTCGGTGCCCACGGCCAGGCCGGCGTTGTTGATCAGGCCGCGCAGCGTGGCGAACGACGGCGGCAGGTTGGCGATGGCCTCCTCCATGCCTTTGCGGTCGCGCACATCCACCACCAGGCCATGCACTTCGGTCTGCTTGGAAAGCTCTTGGACCAAGGCATTCAAGCGCTCGGCACGACGACCGGTGAGCACCAGTTTCCAGCCGGCCTCGGCAAAACGACGGGCACAGGCTTCGCCGAAACCTGAAGTAGCGCCAGTGATAAACAGCGTGTCGGACATGGTGTTCTCCTTGCGGGCATCGGGAAAAAAACAGCCAGCAGAATGCCCTTACGCCGCGTTTGCGGCAACCGCTGTGCACACACGCGCATGCTTGACTGATCACTTTTTAATCAAGCGACGCAAAGCCTTATAAACCGTAGCTTGCAGCCATATGCGCGCAGGTTATCCACAACTGCGCCCACAGTCTTTGGGGGCAAGTGCAAACGGCTCAAAGCCACTGTGTACAAGGGTTGCAGGCGGTTTTATAAAGTTTTTTGCTTGACCTGGGCAAGCGCCTATGTAGCCGGCGACAAATGCTGAAAAACACAACGATGGCTCCAGGCCAGTCATTGCGGCCCCTGCGCGCGTCTTTCCAGAGTTTAATCACAGACTTATCCACAGGCAGGAACGACTTATTTCGTTCATATACCTGTGTCTTTAAACAGGTTGACAAACCCTTGAGACGGTCGCGAAAAACACACTGATCGAAAAACAACCAACACGCTACAAGCCACGTGGTTAAAGGCTTTCAGCCAGCTACTCCCACGTTACCCACAGCCGGTTCCACAGTGGATGGGGACAAGTCAAAACTGTGACAAAACAGGGATTTGCGGCGACTATATGTCGCGCTTTTGAGGTGGGCTGGATTTGTTTTCCACAATTTGGTTGAGCGCTTGTGGACATCGCAAAAACAAATGTGGGAACCGGCTTTGGGTGGGAGCTAACTTGCCTGCGATGCGGCCACCTCGGTATGTCAGCTAAACCGAGGTGATGCTGTCGCGGGCAAGCCCGGCTCCCACATAAGGCCCGGTTCCCACAGGGTTGATGCGCCTGGATCTTAGGTCAGTGGCCGCCCAGGTAGGCGTTGCGCACGTCCTCGTTCACCAGCAACTCCTTGCCGGTGCCGGTCAGGCGAATCTCACCATTGACCATCACATACGCTCGGTCCGACAGGCGCAGCGCATGGTTGGCGTTCTGCTCCACCAGGAAGATGGTCATACCGGTGGACGCCAGCTCGCGCAGGGTGGAAAAGATCTGCTTCACCACAATCGGCGCCAACCCCAGGCTTGGCTCATCGAGCAGCAACAGCTTGGGCCGGCTCATCAGCGCACGGGCGATGGCGAGCATTTGTTGCTCACCACCGGACATGGTCATCGCCCGCTGGTTGCGCCGCTCCTTGAGCCTGGGGAACAGCTCGAACATGCGTTGCATGTCCTCGCTGGCGAACTTGTCGCCAATGGGGATAGTGCCCATCAGCAGGTTTTCCTCGACGGTCATGTCGGGGAACACCCGCCGCCCTTCCGGCGACTGCGCAATGCCGTTGGAAGCGATGTAGTGGGACGATTTGTGGGTAATGTCGACGCCGTTGTAGAGGATCTGCCCCGACTCGGCCCGAGGCTGACCGAAGATCGACATCAGTAACGTGGACTTACCCGCGCCATTGGAGCCGATCAGGCTGACGGTTTCGCCTTCGTTGATGTGCAGCGAGACTTTTTTCAGGGCCTGGATCGGGCCGTAGAACACGTCCAGGTCCTTCATTTCGAGGATAGGTGCACTCATACCAACTCCTCTTCATCCGCGCCCAGGTAGGCGGCGATCACTTTCGGGTCGTTGCGGATCGCATCCGGGCCGCCTTCGGCGATCACGTTGCCGTGGTCCAGCACCACAATGTGGTCGGAAATACTCATCACCATGCCCATGTCGTGTTCGATCAGCACCACCGTAAGGTCGTGTTCGTCGCGCAGCAGGCGAATCATCGCGCTGAGGGCTTCGGTTTCCTGTGGATTGAGGCCCGCTGCCGGTTCGTCCAGGCAGATGATCTGCGGCCGCGTGCACATGGCGCGGGCGATTTCCAGGCGGCGCTGCTGGCCGTAGGAGAGCTCGCCGGCCAGACGGTTGGCGCAGTCCACCAGGTCGACCACTTCCAGCCAGTAGAATGCGCAGTCCAGCGCATCGCTTTCGGCCTTGCGGTAGCCTTTGGTATTGAGGATGCCGGCAAGCATGTTGCGGTTGACCCACATGTGCTGGGCCACCAGCAGGTTTTCCAGCACCGACATTTCCTTGAACAGGCGAATGTTCTGGAAAGTGCGCGCCAGGCCGGCACGGTTCACCAGATGGGTGCCGCCGAACATCTTGTAGTACACGCGGCTGAGGAAGCTTTTGGGCGAGACAAAGTCGGTGGCCTCAAAGCGCTCACCCAGCAACTGAATGACGTTGGTTTGCTTGCCCCGCACGTTGAGCTCGATCTTGCCGCCACTGGCTTTGTAAAAGCCGGTGAGGCAGTTGAACACCGTGGTCTTGCCGGCGCCGTTGGGGCCGATCAGGGCGAAGATCGAGTTGCGTTTGACCTGTAGGCTCACATCACTGAGGGCCTTGATGCCCCCGAAGTGCATCATCAGGTGTTCGACAGACAGCACGACTTCCTTGCTCATGGCGCTACCCCCTTGCGTGGCGTCACACCGGTACGACTAATCCGAATCAAGCCACGCGGTCGCCAGATCATCATCACCACCATCAACACCCCAAACAGCAGCACACGGTACTCGGAAAAACTACGCAGCAGTTCCGGCGCCACGGTCAACACGAACGCTGCGATCACCACGCCAACCGTCGAGCCCATGCCGCCCAACACCACGATGGCGAGGATCAACGCCGACTCGAAGAAGGTAAACGACGATGGGTTGACGAAGCCCTGGTAGCTGGCAAAGAACACCCCGGCCAAACCGGCGGTGGACGCGCCGATGGTGAAGGCCGAGAGTTTGACCAGCACATGGTTCAGGCCCATGGAACGGCAGGCGATTTCATCTTCGCGCAGGGCTTCCCAGGCGCGACCGACCGGCATGCGCGTCAGGCGATGCTTGATGTACAGCACGGCCAGCACCACCAGAAACAGCACGATGTAGATGAACATGAACTTGATGTTGGGGTTGTAATCGATGCCGAAAAACTCGTGAAACGGAATGCCGCCATCCTTCGCACGCTTGCCGAACTCCAGGCCCAGGAAGGTCGGTGACGGCACGGGCATCCCGTTCGGGCCGCCGGTGAACGACAGCCAGTTGTTGAGCACCAGGCGTATGATTTCACCAAAACCCAGGGTCACGATGGCCAGGTAGTCACCGTGCATTCGCAGCACCGGGAAGCCGAGTATGCACCCCGCCAACGCCGCCGCGATGGCCGCCAGTGGCAGCACCGTCCAGAAGCCCAGGCCCAGGTATTGATAACCCAGCGCCAGGCCGTAGGCACCGATGGCATAGAACGCCACGTAACCCAGGTCGAGCAGGCCCGCCAGGCCCACCACGATGTTCAGCCCCAGGCCGAGCAATACGTAGATCAGCCCCAGGATCACCACGGTGAGCAGGTACTTGTTGGCAAAGATCGGGAACACGATGGCGATCACGATCAACGCCGGGATGATCCAGCGCAGCCGCGACTTGTAGTCCGGTGGCAGCACGTGCACGCCGGAGCCGCTGCTCTCGAACCCCTGCAGGATCTTCACGCCCTTGGAAGTTTGCAGGAATAGGCTCAAGGCAAAGCGCCCGGCCATCACGATAGCGACCAGCACGGCAACCCGCGCAGGTTCCAGGTTGAAGCTGTAGCCGTCGAGCACCACGCCGACAATCGGGCCGAATACGATCAGCGAAATCAGTCCCGCGAGGACCGTATCGACCACACTTTTCTTGATATCAATGGATTTGGCAGCAGACATGTTTACACCTTCGCCACAAGTGGGCGACCAAGCAGGCCCTGGGGACGGAAAATCAGAATCACCACCAGCAGGGAGAAACTGAACACGTCTTTGTAGTCAGAGTTGATCAACCCCGAGAACAGCGACTCGGAGATACCGAGGATGATCCCGCCCAGCATCGCCCCAGGCAGGGAGCCGATGCCGCCGAGGACCGCCGCGGTAAACGCCTTGATGCCGATGATGAAGCCGGCATAGAAGTCGAAGGTGCCGTAGTTGAGGGTGATCAGCACGCCGGCCAGGGCAGCCATGGCTGCGCCGATGACGAACACGTAGGAGATCACTCGGTCGGTGTTGATGCCCAGGATCGAGGCCATCTTGCGGTCTTGCTGGGTGGCGCGGCACATGCGGCCGAGCTTGGTGTATTTGATGATGTAGGTGAGCAAGGCCATGCCGGCGAACGCCGCCACGAGGATGAACACTTTGGTGTAGGTCAGTTGCACGAACCCGGTGCCGATATCGACGCGCCAGGCGCCGGCCAGCAGGGTGGGAATGCCTTGTTGCTTGGCGCCCTGGGCGATCTGCGCGTAGTTCTGCAGGATCAGCGAGATACCGATGGCGCTGATCAGCGGTGCCAGGCGGGTGGAGTTACGCAGGGGTTTGTAGGCGACACGCTCAATCACCCAACCGTACACGCCGGTGACGACTACGGTGAAGATCAAGGTACCGAGAATGAGCAGCGGGAAGGATTCGATGCCGAAGTAAGCCAGCAGTGCCAGACTGATCGCCGCGAGGTAAGCGGAAATCATATAAACCTCGCCGTGGGCGAAGTTGATCATGCCAATGATGCCATAGACCATTGTGTAGCCGATGGCGATCAGGCCATAGACCGACCCGAGGGTCAGGCCGTTGACCAGTTGCTGCAGGAAAATACCATCCATAACGCAATCTCACGCGGTGAGCACCTGCACACCGGTGGGTGTGCGGCGCTTCTGGAGGAAAAGACAGGTTTGTTGCAATAGAGCAGGCAACCAGGCCCTCTGTGGGAGCTGGCTTATGTGGCGAGGGAGCTTGCTCCCGCTGGGCTGCGAAGCAGCCCCAAACTGGGCAATCGAGATACATCAGATGTATTTCGGTAAGCGGTTGGGAGTGCTACGCACTCCAGCGGGAGCAAGCTCCCTCGCCACAACAAGCCCCCCCTAACCTTAGGGCCGTGGTGCTTGTACTTACTTCTGCTTTTCCAACTGATGGTATTCGCCGTCTTTGTCCCACTGGTAAACCACGTAGTCAGAGACTTTCAGGTCGCCCTTGGCATCCCAGGCTTTTTCGCCCATGACGGTTTTAACCGGGTTGGCCTTGAGCCACTTGGCAGCGTCTTCGCCCTTGTTGGACTTGGCACCGTTGAAGCCGGCGGCCAGGGCCTGGATCGAGGCGTAAGCGTACAGGGTGTAGCCTTCAGGCTCGGTGCCGTTCTTGCGGAACTCTTCCACGACCGTCTTGCTGTCCGGCAGCAGGCGTGGGTCGGCGCCGAAGGTCATGTACACGCCATCGACGTACTGCGCGCCGCCGGCGGTGGCTACCAACTCGTCGGTGACCACGCCGTCATCGGACATGAACTTGACGTCTTTGAGGCCCGCTTCGCGGATCTGGCGCACCAGTGGGCCGGCTTCCGGATGCAAGCCGCCGAAGTACACGACGTCGGCGCCCAGGGAACGGATCTTGGTAACCAGGGCGCTGAAGTCTTTCTCACCTCGGGTCAGGCCCTCTTCCAGCACCGGCTTGACGCCGCGCTTGGTCAACTGGGCGGCGGTGGCGTCGGCCAGGCCTTTGCCGTAGGTGTCCTTGTCGTTGATCACCGCGACTTTCTTGCCCTTGAGCACGTCGACGATGTAGTCGCCGGCGACGATGCCTTGCTGGTCGTCACGCCCGCACATACGGAACATGGCGCCCAGGCCGCGTTCGGTCACTTGTGGGTTGGTGGAGCCTGGGGTGATGGCGATGATGCCCGCTTCGTCGTAAACCTCAGACGCCGGGATGGTGTTGGAGGAGCAGAAGTGCCCGACCACGCCGATCACCTTGTCCTGGTCGGCCAGGCGGTTGGCCACGGCCACGGCCTGCTTGGGTTCGCAGGCGTCATCGCCCGCCACCAGCTTGATCTGCTCGCCGTTGATGCCGCCGGCCTTGTTGATAACGTCGGCTGCCGCCTGGGCACCCTTCATGTACTGCTCACCGAAAGCGGCGTTGGCACCCGTCATCGGGCCTGCCACACCAATTTTCACATCAGCTTGAACAAACGTAGAAACACCCAGCGCCGCAGCAACGGCGAGGGCCAGAAAACCTTTCTTGTAAAACGTCTGGGACATGAGTGGTGCTCCGATATTTTTGATTTTTGGCACGACAACTTGCATTCAAACTTTTCACTGAAAGCTCAGAGCAAGCCGCGTGCCATTACGTTTTTATTCTTCAAAAAGACACGGTGTCATTGTTATTACAGGCGTTTCGACGCCTTTTGCCAGGACGTGCAACCGTCTAGCGTCTACGGGTGCAACCAGCACTGCAAAAAAGTACAACCCTGGTAGGTCGCACCTGCAACCACAGGCATAAACGACAGTTCCTACAGCTGTAACAATGTGCGTAACGGAACTGCACATTTACAGTGCGTGATTGCTACGACTTGCACCAATACAGATGGGTAGCCTGCTAAGAAAACGCAGGCTTCTGAGGAGTATTTCGCTGATCAGATCACGATCCTCAGGCATTGCCCGGCGTGATAGAGCGAGAAGCCGGCTTCATACAGGCAACTGCGCAGGCCCACAGCGGCCAGAGGTTGCATAGGGGCAAAAGGGATCGGTAAGGCTTGGGGGTCCTGGTGACACAGGTAGTCGGCAAACGCCTTGCCCACTACGCTGCCGGTGGTCACCCCGCGCCCGTTATAACCGGTAACCGCCACCAGGCCGGGGGCCGGTTCGAACAGGCGCATCAAGTGGTCGGGGGTGAACGCGATGCAGCCGGTCCAGGTGAATTCCCATTGCACCGGTTTGAGGTACGGGAAGTAGTGTTGCTGCACCCGATCGGCCCATGCCTTGAGGAACCACGCCGGCTTCTGGTTGCCGTTACCCAGGCTGCCCAGCAACAGGCGCCCGTCGGCATCGCGGCGAATACTGCTCAGGACCTGGCGCGTGTCCCACGAACCCTGGCCGCCGGGGAGGATCTGTTTGGCCGCGTCATCGGTCAGCGGCGCCGACGCCACCTGGTAGTAATAGCCGGGGAAGAAGTTACGCCGCAGTTCAGTCCATTCGCCTTCGGTGTAGGCGTTGGAGGCGATCACCACCTGCGCGGCCTGCACCGCGCCCTCGGCGGTCTGCACCGACCAATCGGCGCCTTGGCGTTCAAGCTGGGTGACCGGAGAATGGTCAAACAACTGCCCGCCCAACGCTGCGGCGGCATTTGCCAACCCAGTGGTGTAGCCCATGGGGTTCAAGGTGCCGGCGCGCCGATCCAGCAACGCGGCGGCGATTTTCCGGGTACCGGTGGCGTGCTCGCAGGCCTGGCCGGTGAGTAACTCAACCGGTGCGCCACGGCGCTTCCACTGCTGCTCACGGCTGCGCAAGTCCGCCTCGCCACGGGCGTTGTGCGCCATGTGCAAGGTGCCTTCACGGCGCAATTGGCAGTCGATGTTGTACTTGTCGATCAGGCTGAACACCAGGGACGGCGCCGCACCCAACATGCGGTTGAGCTGGCTGCCCACCGCCGTGCCGAAACCGGCCTCGATCTCGTCCGGTGGAATCCACAGGCCGGCGTTGACCAGCCCGACGTTGCGCCCCGAACCACCGTGACCGGTGCGATGGGCCTCCAGTACGACGACGCTTTTACCCTGTTCCAGCAAATGAATGGCCGCCGACAAACCGGTGATGCCGGCGCCGATCACGCACACATCCACCTTGACCGCGCCCTTGAGCGCGGCTCGGTCGGGACGGCCTGGGGTGAGGTGTTCCCATAAACATGTTTCGCGCAGTGCCATTGCCAGACTCCGGGATGAATTCACCACCGCTCGTTCCCACGCTCTGCGTGGGAATGTAGCCTTGGACGCTCCGCGTCCGCATTGTCGTGACGCGGAGCGTCACAGAATGCGTTCCCACGCAGAGCGTGGGAACGCTCAGTCTGGTCAGTCGAACGTGATGCCTTGTGCCAACGGCAGTTCCAGCGAGTAGTTCACAGTATTGGTTTGCCGGCGCATATACCCGCGCCACGCATCCGAGCCCGATTCACGCCCGCCGCCGGTTTCTTTTTCACCCCCGAACGCGCCACCGATCTCCGCGCCGCTCGGGCCGATGTTGACGTTGGCAATGCCACAGTCACTGCCCACCGCCGACATGAACTGCTCGGCTTCACGCACGTCGGTAGTGAAGATGCAGGACGACAAACCTTGTGGCACGGCATTGTTCAGGCGCAGGGCTTCGGCGAAGTCGGTGTAGCCGACCACGTAAAGAATCGGCGCGAAGGTTTCGCTGCACACCACGTCGCTTTGCTCGGGCATTTCCACGATGGCCGGCGATACGTAGTAGGCGTTGGGGAATGTGTCTTGCAGTTGGCGCTTGCCGCCGAACACCTTGCCGCCTTCGCTCAAGGCTTGCTCAAGGGCGTCCTGCATGTTGTCGAAACTGTGCTTGTCGATCAGCGGGCCGATCAGGTTGCCTTCCAGGGGGTGGCCGATGCGCACTTTGGAATAGGCGGCCTTGAGGCGGGTGACGATTTCTTCCTTGACCGACTCATGGGCGATCAGCCGGCGCAGGGTGGTGCAGCGTTGGCCGGCGGTGCCCACCGCGCTGAAGAGGATGGCGCGCACGGCCATGTCCAAGTCGGCGCTTGGACCGAGAATCATCGCGTTGTTGCCGCCCAGTTCAAGGATGCTGCGGGCGAAACGTGCGGCGACTTTGGGTGCCACTTCACGGCCCATACGCGTGCTGCCGGTGGCGCTGATCAGGGCGACGCGCGGGTCATCCACCAGCGCAGCGCCGGCGTCACGGCCGCCGATGATCACTTGGCTGAGGTACTCGGGGGCACCGTCGAATTTTTTCAGTACGCGCTCGAACAAGGCCTGGCAGGCCAGTGCAGTGAGCGGGGTCTTTTCCGACGGTTTCCAGATCACTGCGTTGCCGCACACCAAGGCCAGCGCAGTGTTCCACGCCCACACGGCCACCGGGAAGTTGAAGGCGCTGATCACGCCGACCACGCCCAGCGGGTGCCAGGTTTCACGCATATGGTGGCCTGGGCGCTCGGAGGCGATGGTCAAGCCGTACAACTGGCGCGACAGGCCGACGGCGAAGTCGCAGATGTCGATCATTTCCTGCACTTCACCCAAGCCTTCCTGGGTAATCTTGCCCGCTTCCCAGGAAACGAGTTCGCCCAGGTCGGCCTTGTACTCGCGCAATACGTCGCCGAACTGGCGCACCAGCTCGCCACGTCGCGGCGCCGGCACCTTGCGCCAGGCCTCGAATGCATGCTCGGCGCGACTGACCTGTTGCTCCACCTCGGCGGCGCCTTCCCAGTGCACACTGCCGATACGGCTGCCATCAATCGGTGAATGCACGGGTTGTTTTCCAGCCTGGTACAGCGCCGGGTTTACCCCGAGACGATCAAGCAATGCGGCAACCATGGGTCACTCCTTCAATCTGCAGACAAAAATTCGCGCCGCAATACGCACGGCGATCCTGGCCCTATTTGTAGCTGGCCCAAGACTTGCCAACAAACGACGATTAGGCGAGATATCATTCCCTTTATTCATGCAAAGAATAAAAAGAGGCATGCCGTGCTGAACAAAAGACATTTGCCCTCGATCACCGCCCTGCAGTGTTTCGAAGCGGCCACCCGCCACCTGAGCTTCACCCGCGCCGCCGAGGAACTGAACCTCACCCAAAGCGCGGTGAGCAAACAAGTAGCGCAGCTGGAAGAACTGTTGCAACACCTGCTGTTTCGCCGCGTGCGCCGCCGCTTGCAGATGACCCCGGCGGGCGACCTGTACCTGGTGGAAGTGCGCAAGATCCTCACCCAGGTGGAAATGTCCACCCACTACCTGCGCTCCTACGGGGGCGAAACCGAAGTGCTGCGCGTGTCCACGCCCTACACCTTCGGAGCACGCTGGCTGGTGCCGCGCCTCAAAGGCTGGCGTTTGCGCCACCCGCAGATCCACCTGGACCTGTGCAACGAACAGGACCCGGACGAGTTACTGCAAGGCAAGGCCGACATGGCGTTCTATTTCGGCCAGGGCGCACGTCCCGGCACCGAGAGCCTGAAACTGTTCAGTGAAGAGCTGGTACCGGTGTGTTCGCCCGACAGCCTGCCCGCCCAGCCTTTCACCGACCCCACGCAACTGAGCGACCTGGTGCTACTGCAAAACGCCTCGCGGCCCCAGGGCTGGCATGACTGGTTCGCCAGCCAGGGCTTCCATACCGAGCACAGCTACCATGGCCCGCGGTTCGACACGTTTTATATGTGTATCCGTGCGGCGCAGGTGGGATGCGGCGTGGCGTTATTGCCGCGCTTTCTGGTGGAGGAGGAATTGGCCGAGGGCAAGTTGGTGATCCCCTGGCAACATGCGATGCCGAGCCAGGATGCTTACTACCTGGCGTATCCTGAGCATTCGGCAGAGGTGCCCAAGGTGCGCGAGTTTGTGAAGTGGATGATGGAGCAGGTGCTTTAGCGCCTGGAGAATCGCCATCGCAGGCAAGCCAGCTCCCACCGTTTGGAATGCACTTCAAATGTGGGAGCTGGCTTGCCTGCGATGGCGCCAGTGGCCTTACTGAAAAAATCACTGGCAAAACCCCACAAGTCTATGCGCCACTAACCCCCTTCCTCAATTGTGCGTAAAGGCCGGCCTCCATCGCCGACCCGTCTGGAGATTCCCGTTATGAGCGAGAGTGTGTTTGCCGATCGCATCGTGCAGAACCTGCTCGACACCGACTTCTACAAGCTGACCATGATGCAGGCGGTGCTGCACAACTACCCGAACGTGGAAGTTGAATGGGAGTTTCGTTGCCGTAACAGCGAAGACCTGCGCCCTTACCTGGCGGAGATTCGTTACCAGATCGAGCGCCTCGCCGAGCTGAGCCTGAGCCCCGATCAACTGGGGTTCCTGGAACGCATCAGCTTTATGAAGCCGGATTTTCTGCGCTTCCTCGGGCTGTTTCGCTTCAACCTGCGGTATGTGCAAACCGGCATCGAGAACGGCGAGTTGTTTATCCGCCTGCGCGGACCGTGGCTGCATGTGATCCTGTTTGAAGTGCCAATGCTGGCCATCGTCAGCGAGGTGCGTAACCGCTACCGCTACCAGACCGTGATCCTCGAGCAGGCCCGCGAGCAGTTGTATCGCAAATTCGACTGGCTGACCGCCAATGCCAGCAGCGATGAGCTGTCGGAGCTGCAAGTGGCGGACTTCGGCACGCGCCGGCGCTTTTCCTACCGGGTGCAAGAGGAAGTGGTCAGCGTGCTCAAGCACGATTTCCCTGGCCGTTTTGTCGGCACCAGCAACGTGCACCTGGCGCGCGAATTCGATATGAAGCCGCTGGGCACCATGGCCCACGAGTGGATCATGGCCCACCAGCAACTCGGCCCACGCCTGATCGACAGCCAGATCGCCGCCCTTGATTGCTGGGTGCGCGAGTACCGTGGCCTGTTGGGTATCGCCCTCACCGATTGCATCACCACCGACGCGTTCCTGGGCGACTTCGACTTGTACTTCGCCAAGCTGTTCGATGGCCTGCGCCATGACTCCGGTGATCCGATCCAGTGGGCAGAAAAAGCCATCGCTCACTACCACAAGCTGGGCATCGAACCGATGAGCAAGACCCTGGTGTTCTCCGACAGTCTGACATTGCCCAAAGCCTTGGAAATATTCCGGGCGTTGCGCGGTCGCATTAATGTGAGCTTTGGCATCGGCACCAACCTGACCTGTGATATTCCAGGGGTGGAACCGATGAGCATCGTGCTTAAAATGACCGCCTGCAATGGCCAGCCCGTCGCAAAAATTTCCGATGAAGCGGGCAAGACCCATTGCACCGACCCGAATTTTGTCGCCTATTTGCGTCACGTTTTCAAAGTACCTGCCCTATCCAGCAAGGAGTGAATCATGCAAGCCGTACAGCGTGAGATTGCACAACAGCTCAAGGTGCAAGCCCCGTTCAAGGACCAGGCCGCACTCGAAGCCGAGGTTGCCCGGCGCGTGGCCTTTATCCAGGACTGCCTGCGCAATTCCGGGCTCAAGACCCTGGTGCTCGGCATCAGTGGTGGTGTCGACTCCCTGACCGCAGGCCTGTTGGCCCAACGTGCGGTGCAGGAACTGCGCGCCAGCACCGGCGATGAGGCGTACCGCTTTATCGCCGTGCGCCTGCCCTACGAAACCCAGTTCGACGAGCACGACGCCCAGGCCTCGGTGGACTTTATCGAGCCGGATGAACGTCACACCGTGAACATCGGCCCGGCGGTTAAAGCCCTGGCCAATGAAGTGGCCGCCTTTGAAGGCAAGGCCGCGGCGTCCCGTGACTTCGTGCTGGGCAACACCAAGGCGCGTATGCGTATGGTGGCGCAGTACACCATCGCCGGCGCGGCCGGTGGGCTGGTGATCGGCACCGACCATGCGGCGGAAGCGGTGATGGGCTTCTACACCAAGTTCGGTGATGGCGCGTGCGATCTGGCACCGTTGAGCGGGCTGGTGAAGCATCAGGTGCGGGCCATTGCCCGTCACTTTGGCGCGCCGGAATCGCTGGTGGAGAAGGTGCCGACCGCCGACCTGGAAGACCTGTCGCCGGGCAAGCCGGACGAGGCGTCACATGGCGTGACCTATGCCGAGATTGATGCGTTCCTGCAGGGAGAGCCGGTGCGTGAGGAGGCGTTCAGGATTATCTGCGAGACCTATCGCAAGACTGAGCACAAGCGGGTGATGCCGTTTGCACCTTGAGGTGAACCTGATCGTTTTGCATTGATTGTCACATCGCCATCGCAGGCAAGCCAGCTCCCACACTTGACCGGATTCCAACATGGGAATGCGGTCGAATGTGGGAGCTGGCTTGCCTGCGATGAACGATAACGCGGTCTTACTTCAGAACCACAGCACCTTTCATCATCGAGATGTGGCCTGGGAACGAGCAGAAGAAGCTGTATTTCTCATCGGCCTTCAGCTTGGAGACGTCGAAGGTCACCGAGTCTTTCTCGCCGGCACCGATGATCTTGGTGTGGGCGATGATGCGCTCATCACCGGCTTTCAGGTAATCCTTGTCGATCCCCGCAGCCATGCCGTCGGTTGCCACCGGTTGCATATTGGCTTCGGTAGTCAGCACCCAGTTATGGCCCATCACGTTCTTGGGCAGGTTACCCGAGTGAGTCAGCTCAACGGTGAACTGCTTGCAGCTCTTGTCGATTTCAATCGCTTTGGTGTTGAACGACATTTGGTCGGTGGAGTCGACAGTGACCTTGCACTCTGCAGCAAGCAACTGGCCGCTCGCCAGAGTCAGCAGGGAAACAGCAACGAGTTTGGCAAACATGTGAATCTCCAAGGCAGGGTTTTAAAAACGCGGATTGCGGTAAGGGTGCCTCAATCAGGCTTGAGTTCTTATGATCTGAATCAACAGATTGTATACAACTTTAGGCTATCAGCTTCATCAACACAATCAACCAGCCAAACTGCCGCACCCTGATTATGATCGGCCCATCACTCACGGGAGTTCATGCCATGCACCTCAATCACCTGTTCAACGGCCTTCTGGCTGCCTACGCCTGCGGTAAGTGAAAGCAAAGGGCCCCCTGAAGCTGCTACCATGACGACCCGAGGCAGCTGCGCGCCGCCCACCCTCACCTTCGACCCTAGAGGATCGCCCATGGCCAAACCTAATTACTCCTTCGCCAAACGTCAGAGAGACTTGGCCAAGGAACAGAAGAAAGAGGAAAAGCTGCAACGCAAGAAAGCCGCTGCAGAGGAAGAAGCCGGCGCGCTGAACCCGGATGCCGAAGGTGAAGCGGCAACTGACGAGACCGAAACCCCGAAAGACCCAGCTGAATGATCGTTCCCACGCTCCGCGTGGGAATGCAGCCCCGGACGCTCCGCGTCCCGCACCAGGCTTGAAGCCAGCGCAAGGGTGACGCAGAGCGTCACAGCAGGCATTCCCACGCAGAGCGTGGGAATGATCGTTTTTCATTCCAGCGGCATCACCGTCACCCGCACCTCCGGGTCGTGGCTGCCTCCCCCCAGAATCACCCCCCGCAATGGCGACACATCAGAAAAGTCCCGGCCCCAGGCCAGGGTGATGTGCTCCAGCGCCGGCTGCACATTGTTGGTCGGGTCAAAATCCACCCAGCCTGATACCGGGCAAAACACCGAAACCCACGCATGGGAAGCATCCGCGCCAATCAGCCGTGGCTGGCCGGGCGGTGGCTGGGTGAGCAGGTAGCCGCTGATATAGCGCGCCGCCAGGCCACGGGAACGCAGGCAGGCAAGCATCAGGTGAGCGAAGTCCTGGCACACGCCGCGACGGCGCTCCAGCACTTCAACCAGTGGCGTGGCGACCTGGGTGGCTTCGGCATCGAAGGTGAATTCGCTGAAGATCTTCTCCATCAATGCCTGCGTGCCCAGCAGTAAAGGCTCGCCGGGCGGGAAGCAGCTTTCGGAGAACTCGACGAAAGTTTTCTTCAGATGGACATAGGGCGACTCGAAGCGATAACGACAGGCTTCGATCAGTTCGGCGCTCAATGCCTGGCTGCTGTAAGTCAGGCTGTCGCGGGTGTGGTCCCAGGGCGGCGACCGCTGGAAGTCCAGAGCGGGTCGCGCCAGCACTTCCACGGTGAGCCCGGCGTTCACTAGCAATTCATCATGGGGCCGTTCGAACGCCAGGCGAGTGATCGGGTTGCCGAATACGTCCAGTTCGTCGCGGCGCGAGGTGGGTTCCGGGCTGATATCCAACTGCTGCCAGGTGCACTTCTGCCAGGCGCACGGCCTTGGCCACAGATGCGCCAGTTGCTGGGCCAGGGACACCGGGCTGTCATAGTGGTAATGGGTATCGTGGAAAATCTGGTAGCGCGCACTCATTACACCGACACCGTTTGCTGGCTGACATCATCCACGTGGGCAAAATGGCGCAGCGCCAGGCGATCCGACACCTGCCCGCTTTCATCGGCCACCGCTTGCAGCAAGTCGGCCAGGCCGTCCAGCGCGGCACGCACGCTGGTTTCGCCAAACAGGCCGTTCTCCAGGCAGCCCAGGTCAAAACGCGCCAGGCACTCGACCAAAGGCACCAGCCCGGTTTCACGGGGCACGCCAAAATCATCATTGAGACGGCGCAGGGTGCGGCTCACCAACTTGAGCTGGAACAGCACCGCATGGGGGTTCTGCTCGTCGAGCAGCAGCAGGTCGAGCACCGGGATCAACTGCGGCACCGCCAGGTAGCGCGAGCGGTAGGTGATGCTGCTGTTGCCCAGCTCCAGCAACCATTCCAGCCCGGCCTGATCGAACACGGCCACGCCACGCAGGAACGCCGCTAGGCTGCTGCTCAGAAACTGCAGACGCTCGATACGCCGGCCCATCATCAAGAAGCGCCAGCCCTCATCGCGGGTCATGTCGTCCAGGGCAAACCCGGACAGTGCCGCCAGGGACATCACCAGGCGGTTGAGAAAGTCGAGCAGCTCGCCAAAGTCTGCAGTGTCGCTTTCCAGTTCCATGGCTTCGCGTTGCAGCTCCACCAGGGCCTGCCAGTTTTCCCGGGACAACTTGCCGCGCACCTGGGACGCCGCCCACTGCAGGCGCTGCAAATTGGCGCGCAGGCTTGAAGGCCAGTCATCACCCAGCAAGGCGGCGAGCAGGCGCTCCGGCAGCTCGCCCTCCTCCGGCAACAGGCGCAGGCTTTCGCCGAGTTCGACGGCGGCCTGCAACGCCAGCGGATCGTCGCCATCGACATACCGCGCCAGTACGATACGCAGCCAGCGCGCACTGTCGTCGCAGCGCTCGCAGTAACGACCGAACCAGAACAGGTTTTCCACCACGCGCGAGGGCAAATAGGGATCGCGGCGCACCAGGTCATAGGCGCCAATGGTGCGTTGGGCGCGCCACTGCTCGCCACCCGGCGCGCGCTCACCGAGCACCCAGGTGTCCTTGCTCGCCCCGCCGCGCTGCATCGACACCACCTCGGCATCGGCGTCGGCCGCCACGCGAGTCAAGCCGCCAGGCAGTACCCGATAACCGTCTTCACTGGCCACGGCGTAGACACGCATGCCGATGGCACGGTGTTGCAAGTGGTCATCCACGGTGTGCCATACCGGTGCCTGAGACAGTTGCGCCAGCTCTTGGGCGACATAGGCATAGGGCCGCGCACGCATGCGTTCGGCCAGGGCCTGGCGCTGTTCGTCGTCAAGGTCGCGACCAAACACCGGGGCGAAACTTTGTGAGGGAAATGCCGGCTTGATCAGCAGTTCCGGGAGTTTTTCCAGGGCTTCGGCAAGCACCGGCGCTTCGCCGCACCACCAGGTGGCAATCGACGGTAGGATCAAGGTTTCACCGAACAAAAATTCGTTGATCTTGGGCAAAAAGCCCAGCAACCCCGGGGACTCCAGCACGCCACTGCCCAAGGCATTGGCCACCAGCACGTTGCCTTGACGCACGGCGTCGAGCAGGCCCGGCACGCCGAGCGCCGAGTCAGTGCGCAGTTCCAGCGGGTCGCAGAAATCATCATCAAGGCGACGCATGATCGCGTGCACCCGGCGCAGGCCGCTGAGGGTTTTCAGGAACACGGTGCTGTCGCGCACGGTGAGGTCGCCGCCCTCTACCAGGGGGTAGCCGAGCTGACGCGCCAGGTACAGGTGTTCGAAATAGCTTTCGTTGAAACGCCCCGGCGTGAGCAGCACGATCAGTGGCGGCTGGTCATCGCCAGGGGCCTGGCGCGCCAGGGTTTCCTGCAGCGTGCGAAAGAAACCGGTGAGGTGCTGCACCTGCATATCCCGGTACAGGTCCGGGAAGGCGCGGGACACGATGGTGCGGTTTTCCAGGGCGTAGCCGGCGCCCGACGGGGCTTGGGTGCGGTCGGCGGTGACCCACCAGCGGCCATCCGGCGTGCGTGCCAGGTCGACCGCGTACAGATGCAGGAACGCACCGTCGGGCGGCTGGATACCCTGGCACGGCCACAGAAAATTGTTATGCCCGAACACCAGTTCGGCGGGCAGCAAGCCTTCCTTGATCAAGCGCTGCGGGCCATACAGGTCGGCCAGTACCGCATTGAGCAGGCGCGCACGCTGGGCGATGCCGGCCGACAGTTGCTGCCACTCCTCGGCCGCCAGCACATGGGGCAACAGGTCCAGCTCCCAGGGGCGGTCGGCGCCCTTGGGATCGGCGTAGACGTTGTAGGTCACGCCGTTTTCCTGGATCTGGCGCGTCAGCAACGCCTGGCGCTGGGCCAGTTGTGCGGGCGTGCTGCGTTGCAGGTGATCGAACAAGCGCCGCCAATGGGCACGCACCGCGCCGCTGGCGTCCAGCAGTTCGTGATAGGTGCCCGCGGTGAGCGGGTAACGGTCGAGCAAGTCGGACATGGAACGCTCGGCAGAGGCAAGGGAAGTCAGGTTAACTCAAATTCACTACGATCCAATGTGGGAGCTGGCTTGTTGTGGCGAGGGAGCTTGCTCCCGCTCGACTGCGCAGCAGTCGCCTGCTATTGGGGGCGCTTCGCACCCCAGCGGGAGCAAGCTCCCTCGCCACAAAAGCCCTCCCACACTTGGATCATGTTCATTCCTTATTTTTTGTGAAACGCCGCAAATCCAGGGTCATTGGCAACTCATCGTTTACCGTTACAGTCGGCACCACAAGCTTGCCCGGGCTATGCCCCAAGCGGAAAAACCGCGCCATGCGCCGGCTCTCCGCCTCATTGGCATTCACCGGCAGGCTGTCGTAATTGCGCCCGCCCGGGTGCGCCACATGGTATTGGCAGCCGCCCAACGAACGCTGCATCCAGGTGTCGAGCAGGTCAAATACCAGCGGCGCATGCACGGGGATGGTCGGTTGCAGGCAGTTGGCCGGTTGCCAGGCGCGGTAACGCACGCCCGCCACGAACTCACCGACGCGGCCGGTCGGTTGCAGCGGCACCGGCACGCCATTGCAGGTCAGCAGGTAACGTTGCGGCGGCAACCCGCTCAACTTCACTTGCAGGCGCTCCAGGGACGAATCCACATAGCGCACCGTGCCACCCACTGCGCCCTCCTCGCCCAGCACATGCCAAGGCTCCAAGGCCTGGCGCAGTTCCAGTTCGATACCGCTGACGGCGTAGTCGCCCACCTTGGGGAAACGAAACTCCAGATGCGCCGCGAACCATTCGGCACGCAGCGGGTAACCAGCCGCGTTCAGCTCGACGATCACGTCGGCAAAGTCCTGCTCGATAAAGTGCGGCAACAGGAAACGGTCATGCAGTTCTGTGCCCCAGCGCGCCAGCTTCGACGGCGCATAGGGCTCGCGCCAGAACCGCGCGACCAGCGCCCGCAGCAACAACTGCTGGGTCAGGCTCATGCGCGCATGGGGCGGCATTTCAAAGGCGCGCAGTTCCAGCAGGCCCAGTCGGCCCGTGGCGCCGTCGGGTGAGTAGAGTTTGTCGATACAGAATTCGGCGCGATGGGTATTACCCGTCACGTCGATCAGCAGGTTGCGCAACAGGCGATCCACCAACCATGGCGGGCACTCCTCGCCCGGTGCCGGCATCTGCGCGAAGGCGATTTCCAGTTCATACAGCGCATCGTTGCGCGCCTCATCCACCCGGGGTGCCTGGGAGGTGGGGCCGATAAACAGGCCGGAGAACAAATAGGACAACGACGGGTGGTTATGCCAGTAGCTGATCAGGCTGCGCAGCAGGTCCGGTCGGCGCAGGAAGGGCGAATCCTTGGGCGTCGCGCCGCCGAGTACGAAGTGGTTACCGCCACCGGTGCCGGTATGGCGCCCGTCGATCATGAACTTCTCGGTGGTCAGGCGGGTTTGCCGTGCCTCTTCGTAGAGGAATTCGGTGCGTTCCACCAACTCGTCCCAGGTGGCGGATGGCTGTACGTTGACCTCAATGACACCGGGATCTGGCGTGACGCGGAAATTGCTCAGGCGCGTATCCGCTGGCGGCTCGTAGCCTTCCAGCAGTACCGGGCAATGCAGCTCTTCGGCGGTGGCCTCAATGGCAGCCACCAGCTCCAGGTAATCCTCGACGCGCTCCAGCGGCGGCATAAACAGGTAGAGGCGCCCTCCCCGTGCTTCGGCGCACAGCGCGGTACGGGTCAGCCAGTCGGCGGACTCGTCGACCTTGGGCACACGCTCATCACCCGGCGCGGGCTCGCCATGGTTTTGCAACTGGGCGCTGGTCGGCAGCTCCGGCTGATCCTGGTTAGGGTCGGTCGGATGCACAAACGGATACTCTGCCGCCGTCACCCAGGGCTGCGAAGCGAGCGGCAGACGATAGCCCAGCGGCGAATCCCCCGGCACCAGGCGGCAATGGTTGTCGCGCAGGTACCAACGCCCACTCTGCCAGCGGTCATTGGCCGCAGTCCGTGCCAGCGGCAGCACTTGGCCGATGATTTTATCCAGGCCCTGGCTGAAGACTTTGCGCAGGCGCTCACGCTCCAGGTCGTCGCTCAGGCGCGGGTCTTGGGCAGTGACGTTCTGGGGCAGCGCCCCTTCGCGCCACAGGTAGTAGAAATTGTCTTCGAACGCCGGGAACACAAAGCGCGCCGGCAGTTTCAGGCGTTCGGCGACGCTGGCCAGGAAACGCCCGGCCATCACCCCATCGGCGCCGTAGTCCTCTTGCTCATCGGCGATCAGCGCGCTGTTGTGCCAGATCGGCACGCCATCGCGGCGCCAATAACAGTTGAGCGACCAACGTGGTAATTGCTCCCCGGGGTACCACTTGCCTTGGCCGAAATGCACCAGGCCCTTGGGCGCATAGTGCTGGCGCAGGCGCTGGAACAGCTCGGCGGACAGGCGACGCTTGTCCGGGCCCAGGGCTGCGGTGTTCCATTCGGCGCCGTCTGGGTCGTCGATAGAGACGAAGGTCGGCTCGCCGCCCATGGTCAGGCGTACGTCGTCCTTGAGCAGGTCGCCGTCGATCTGCCGGCCCAGGGCCTGGATCGCCAACCATTGTTCTTCGGTGTAGGGCTTGGTCACCCGTGGCGCTTCCCAGATGCGCTCCACCGACATCTCATGGGTGAACTCGCATTCGCACGGCTCCACCAACCCGCTGATGGGCGCGGCGGACGATGGATCGGGGCTACAGGCCAACGGGATATGCCCTTCACCCGCGAACAACCCGGACGTGGCATCCAGGCCAATCCAGCCAGCGCCGGGCAAATACACTTCGCACCAGGCGTGCAGGTCGGTGAAGTCCACCTCGGTACCGGACGGGCCGTCGAGGGCTTTGACGTCGGCGGTCAGTTGAATCAGATAACCAGAGACAAATCGCGCCGCCAATCCGAGGTTGCGCAGCAATTGCACCAACAACCAGGCCGAGTCGCGGCAAGAGCCGGATGCGTTTTCCAGGGTAAATTCCGGAGTTTGCACGCCCGGTTCCATGCGAATCAGGTAACCGATATCGGCGGCCAGGCGCTGGTTGAGGCCGACCAGGAAATCCACAGCAGGCAGCGGCGTGCGATCGATACCGGCCAGGTACGCAGCCAACCTTGGCGTCAGCGGCAAGGTTTCCAGATACGGCGCCAGCTCGCGCTGCTCATCGGCGGCGTAGCTGAACGGGATATTTTCGGCGTAGGGCTCGAGGAAAAAATCGAACGGATTGAACACCGCCATCTCGGCGACCAGGTCGACTTCAATGCGCAACTCGTCAGTCTTTTCCGGGAACACCAGGCGCGCCAGGTAATTGCCCTGGGGGTCTTGCTGCCAGTTGATGAAATGCTGCTCGGGCAACACCTTCAACGCGTAGGACAGTATCCGCGTACGGCTATGGGCCGCCGGGCGTAGCCGCACGATCTGCGGGCCGAGTTCAACTGCACGGTCGTAGCGGTAATGCGTAACGTGGTGCAACGCGACATGAATCGACACGGCGGCCTCCTGCGAGCCAGGGCATAAGCACAACGCGCGCAAGACTTATGCCACAGCAGCAGTCATTGCACTAAAACGTCAGGCCCGGTGCAGTACAGCACCAAAACAGCGCCAACGTTGCGGCTATGGTGCAGGCGCTGCACACATTTGTAGCGCCGGGCTGAGTGCAGGTGGTGAATCTACCCAGTTAAGGCGTAGTACGCCTGGTATTCAGGGCTTGGCGCAGTTGACGGATTTGCACAAGTTTTGCCCGCATCTCTCGCTGCCCGCTGCTGTTGAGCACCAGCAGGCCGAACAGCGGGAAAATCAGCGACAGGCTATAGAGAACCCTGTGTGGGTTGTACTGAATCATGGGGAGCACAAACAACAGACAGGCAGCGTAGATGGCGACCATCACCCATGCCCATGAAGGTTTGCCCCGCAGGATCATAAAGTTGCTATGGACCGTCAACAAGATAAGCAATGCACCTGCGACCAGGATCTTGAGCCCGACTTGAGCAAGGGGCGCATCACGAAAATAGGTAACGAAAGCCAGCGCCACTGCAAGTGCCAGCGAAAAGTACGCAGCAAATACGCCGCCCAGAAACGTCAAGAAGTGACGCCTGAAGAAGTCGCGCAGCGTCATCAGCTCACTCATTCGTTTATTTCCTCGTACAAGCCTATCGCAATGGTATTGACGTTCCCAGAGTAGGCGCTGCCTCCGAACCCGACGGTCGCTCCCAGGATATCTTTGATCTGAGTACTGGTGCTTTGCTTGAGTTGCGTCGGGGTGAAACGCTTGGAGAGCTCACCCGATGCCTGCCTGAGCTTGAGCATCTTCGAGGTCAGGCTGGGATCATTGATGCTCAGTAGTTCCTTGGTCAGCTTGGCCCTCTCCTGACGGTTCAAGCCGCGTAGCACTTCCCGCAGGCTCTTGCCCGTCGATGCCTTAGCGACCTTGACCAGCTTGACCGTCGTCAGGGCTGAAGCGCCCACACCGGCCAACGATGCCGCGTCCAGCACAATGGATGCATTCTGGTACCAGCCTTCACTGTCGAGCCAATCGTTTACCTCAGGCTTGGCCACCTCAAGGGTCGTTCGGGCAATGCCATTGAAGCACTGGAGCGAACTCGCGCCTGCGGCCGCGTACCCCACCACCACAATGACTGAGCTCGCGCCGGCACTGAAAGGAACCAGAATAGTACCGCTGGCAATCGCAGCCCAACTGATGACAGCACCCAGGCAAGAGATTCCGGTATTTACGGCCTCGCCGATCAGCCTGGATTCCCGTGGATTGTTTACTACGTGATCAGCGAATTGTGTCGGCGCGATGTATTTCTGCGCCTCGCGCAGGATGACACGCTTTGGCTTGATGCTGCAGATGGGCTTGAATTCGCGCAGAGTGACGATATTAAAATCGGCATCGATATACACCACGCCAGCACCGACAACGCCGGGGTCAGCATCGATCGCCGCAAACAGCCGTGGCAGATTGATCAGGCTCTCGATGCGCTGGCGCGCCATAAATTGAGAGCGGTTGGAATCCATGCCGATGTTGAACAAGGAGTTGCCCATAAGTGTTCTTCCTTGACATTGAAAGTGCCCAGACCGGCCTCATCGCAGGCAAGCCAGCTCCCACACTTGAAATGCATTCCCCTGTGGGAGCTGGCTTGCCTGCGATAGCAATCTGATGGGCGCCACCCTAACAAACAGGCCACCTACCGCCAATAAACCTACCTAATCAACGGGCCTTGCGTTGCGCAATCACCGCCCGACGCAGGTGACGTATTTCAAGTAACCGCTGGCGCATTTCACGATGGCGCTTACTGTTGAGCAGCAGCAAGCCCAGCAGCGGAAACAGCACCGCCGAGCCGTACACCAGGGTATTGAGGCCGTATTGAATCATCGGCAACACGAACAGCAGGCAACACACCAGGTAGCCCGCCACCAGCCGGGTCGCCCAGGGATACCCGCGTGCAATCATCACATTGCCAAACACCAACACTGCCACCAGCACCAGGATTGCAGCCCCGGAGTAGTTGGCCTTGAGCGCCGGCTCAACACCGCGCAAATAGGTCACGCCCGCCGTGGAGACAGCCACCGAACCAGAGAAAATTGCCATGAAGATGGTGCCCATGAACACCGGAAAATAACGCGCAAGGAAACTGCGCCTATCGGGAAACCCCTTCATTCCGTCAGTTCCTCATACAGGCCAATGGCAAGCGTCGATGCCGAGCCAACGTGACCGGTTCGATAGCTGCCCCAGATACCCAACATGCCGCCCAAGGCGTCCTTGAGCTGGGTGAGCGTGGCATGACGAATTTCCGTGGAGCTGTAGCGCTTGGGCAATGTGCCGGCGCGCTGCTGCAACTTGAGCAACTTGGGGGTCAGGCTTGGGTCTTTGAGACTGAGCAATTCCTGGGTCAACTTCTTGCGCTCCTGGCGATTCAAGCCCTTGAGCAATTCATACCAGCTCTTGCCCAACGCAGCGGCTTTTTTGGCCTTGAGTAGCCTTAATGTGGTGAAGGCTCCCGTTCCGATCCCGACCAACGACGCGGCATCGAGAATCGGTGACACCGCGCCATACCACTGGGCGTCGTCCATGCGGTCGTTGGCATCTGGGTCAAGGATCTCGTTATAGGTACGGGCCACGCCAAACCCGCACTGAGCACTGCTGGCCAGCGCCGCTGTGACACCAATACCCACCACAAAAGCACTGGCGCCGGCGGTGAAGGGTACGGCGACGCTGCCACTGAACACCACGATCCAACCGATCACCGCCGCCCCACAGGAAAGCCCCATATCAAAGGCCTCCTTCTGGAGTCGCCCTTCACGGGGGTCGGTCTTCACCTGCTCGACGAACTGCGCCGGCGAGATGTACTTCTGCGCCTCGCGCAAAATGACGCGCTTGGGTTTGATGCTGCAGATGGGCTTGAATTCGCGCAGGGTGATCACGTTGAAGTCGGCGTCGATGTACACCACGCCAGCGCCGACGATGCTGGGGTCGGCGTCAATGACGGCGAACAGCCGCGGCAGGTTGATCTGGCTCTCAATGCGCTGGCGCGCCATGAATTGGGAGCGGTTGGAGTCCATGCCGATGTTGAGCAAGGGGTTGCCCATAGTGTTCTTCCTTGAAATCGAGAGTGCCCAGACCGGCCTCATCGCAGGCAAGCCAGCTCCCACAGGGGAATGCGTTCCAAGTGTGGGAACTGGCTTGCCTGCGACAGCAATCTAATGGGCGCCACCTTACCAAACAGACTCACCACCGACCAGAAAGCAAAACGCCAGCACGAGGCTGGCGTTTTGCATTTCAGGCGTCGATCAACGCGGCACAACCGGCTTGCGCGTAGGCTTGCCGCCCTTGCCCTTGGCCGCATCGCTGCGCTCTTTGGCCGCCTGCTTATTGCGCGCCTGGGCCGCAGCCTTGGCTTGCTCGCGCTTGTCCCACGGGTTGCTGCCGTCGCTGCCACGGGGTGGCAGGCCGGTGTGCTGGGTGAGGATCTTGGTGGTGGTTTCCTTGGCGACCTTATGGCTGCCGGCCGGCGTCGAGTTCTTACGCCGGGCGCTCTGGTAGCTGTCGGTGGACGGCTGGTGCAGCGGGATCAACTGGTCCTTGCCCGACCCGATCAGGTCGGCACGGCCCATGCGGGTCAATGCTTCACGCAGCATTGGCCAGCCCTTCGGGTCGTGGTAACGCAGGAACGCCTTGTGCAGGCGGCGCTGCTCCTCGCTCTTGACGATGGTCACCGCGTCGCTCTTGTAGGTGACCTTGCGCAGCGGGTTTTTGCCCGAGTGGTACATCGCGGTGGCGGTGGCCATCGGCGACGGGTAGAACGCCTGCACCTGGTCGGCACGGAAGCCATTGCCCTTGAGCCACAGGGCCAGGTTCATCATGTCTTCATCGGTGGTGCCGGGGTGGGCGGCGATGAAGTACGGGATCAGGTACTGCTCCTTGCCCGCTTCCTTGGTGTACTTCTCGAACATGCGCTTGAACTTGTCATAGCTGCCAATGCCCGGCTTCATCATCTGGTTGAGCGGACCTTCCTCGGTATGTTCCGGGGCGATCTTGAGGTAGCCACCGACGTGGTGGGTGACCAGCTCTTTGACGTACTCCGGCGACTCGACGGCCAGGTCGTAGCGCAGGCCGGAAGCGATCAGGATCTTCTTCACACCCGGCAACGCACGGGCACTGCGGTACAGCTGGATCAACGACGAGTGGTCGGTGTTCAGGTTCGGGCAGATCCCAGGGAACACGCACGACGGTTTGCGGCACGCGGATTCGATTTCCGGGCTTTTGCAGGCGATGCGGTACATATTCGCCGTCGGGCCGCCGAGGTCGGAGATCACGCCGGTGAAGCCCGGCACTTTGTCGCGGATCTCTTCGATTTCGCGAATGATCGACTCTTCGGAACGGTTCTGGATGATGCGGCCTTCGTGCTCGGTGATCGAGCAGAAGGTGCAGCCGCCGAAGCAGCCACGCATGATGTTCACCGAGAAACGGATCATGTCGTAGGCCGGAATCTTTTCCTTGCCGTATGCCGGGTGCGGCACGCGGGCGTAAGGCATACCGAACACGTAGTCCATTTCTTCGGTAGTCATAGGAATGGGCGGCGGGTTGAACCACACGTCCACTTCTCCGTGCTTCTGCACCAAGGCACGGGCGTTGCCTGGGTTGGTTTCCAGGTGCAACACGCGGTTGGCGTGGGCATAGAGCACCGCGTCGCCGCGGACCTTTTCCACCGATGGCAGGCGGATCACGGTCTTGTCACGGGTCATACGCGGGCTGGCGAGGATCTGCACAACCTTGGCTTCTTCCGGATCGTCGACTGGACCTTTTTCCTGCTCGATGGCGCAGGCCTGGGTGTCTTGGGTATTCACATACGGGTTGATGATCTTGTCGATCTTGCCCGGACGGTCGATGCGCGTGGAGTCCACTTCGTACCAGCCCGCCGGCGTGTCACGGCGAATGAACGCAGTACCGCGCACATCGGTGATGTCTTCGATCTTGTGGCCCCACGACAAGCGCTGGGCAACTTCGACGATGGCCCGCTCGGCGTTGCCGTACAGCAGGATATCGGCGGTGGCGTCGATCAGGATCGAGTTGCGCACGCGGTCTTGCCAGTAGTCGTAGTGGGCGATGCGGCGCAGGGAAGCTTCGATGCCGCCGAGTACGATCGGTACATTCTTGTAGGCTTCCTTGCAACGCTGGCTGTACACCAGGCTTGCACGGTCGGGGCGTTTGCCAGCCATGCCGCCGGGGGTGTAGGCGTCGTCGGAGCGGATTTTCTTGTCGGCGGTGTAGCGGTTGATCATCGAGTCCATGTTGCCGGCCGCGACGCCGAAGAACAGGTTCGGCTCGCCGAGCTTCATGAAGTCGTCTTTGGACTGCCAGTTCGGCTGCGCAATGATCCCGACGCGAAAGCCCTGGGACTCCAGCAGCCGGCCGATGATCGCCATGCCGAACGATGGGTGGTCAACATAGGCATCACCGGTGACGATGATGATGTCGCACGAATCCCAGCCAAGCTGATCCATCTCCTCCCTGCTCATCGGCAGGAATGGCGCAGGACCGAAACATTCGGCCCAGTACTTGGGATAGTCAAATAACGGCTTGGCTGTTTGCATGACGGTGACCGGTGTGAAGATGAAAAATCGCGGGCGCGGAATATAGCACAAATTTTGACCAATTCCGACGGTAGTAGTCGGAATTGTGGTGACCCCATCGCAGGCAAGCCAGCTCCCACAGGAGAACGCATTCCACATGTGGGAGCTGGCTTGCCTGCGATGAGGCCCTTACAAGTGCTTGAAACTACTCGTCGTCGTCGAAGTTGTAGCTACCCGGCGCCAGGTTCTCGAAACGCGTGTACTTGCCGATGAACGCCAACCGGATAAACCCGATCGGGCCGTTCCGCTGTTTGCCGATGATGATTTCGGCAATGCCCTTGTGTTCCGTCTCGGGGTGGTACACCTCGTCGCGGTAAACGAACATGATCACGTCGGCGTCCTGCTCGATCGCTCCGGATTCCCGCAAGTCGGAGTTCACCGGACGCTTGTTGGGACGTTGTTCCAGGGAACGGTTGAGCTGGGACAACGCCACCACCGGGCAGTTGAATTCCTTGGCCAGCGCCTTCAAGGAACGAGAGATTTCAGAAATCTCGTTGGTACGGTTGTCACCACTGGAACCGGGGATCTGCATCAACTGCAGGTAGTCGATCATGATCAGGGCGATGTCGCCATGCTCACGCACCAGGCGCCGGGTACGCGCGCGCATTTCGGACGGGCTGATACCGGCGGTGTCATCGATAAACAGCTTGCGGTCGTTGAGCAGGTTGACCGCCGAGGTCAGGCGCGGCCAGTCGTCATCCTCAAGTTGACCGGAACGCACCTTGGTCTGGTCGATACGGCCAAGAGACGAGAGCATACGCATGATCAGCGATTCACCTGGCATCTCGAGGGAGTACACCAGCACCGCCTTGTCGCTGCGCAGAACGGCGTTTTCCACCAGGTTCATCGCAAAGGTGGTCTTACCCATCGACGGACGGCCGGCGACGATGATCAAGTCGGACGGCTGCAGGCCGCTGGTCTTTTCGTCGAGGTCGGTGTAGCCGGTGGAAATACCGGTAATAGCCGCGTCGGTGTTGAACAGGGTGTCGATGCGGTCGATGGCTTTGGTCAACAGGTCGTTGACGCTGACCGGGCCGCCGGTCTTGGGCCGTGCTTCTGCAATCTGGAAGATCTGCCGCTCGGCTTCGTCAAGGATCTCGGCAGCAGTGCGGCCTTCGGGGTTGAAGGCGCTGTCGGCGATTTCAGTGCTGATGCCGATCAACTGGCGCAGGGTGGCGCGCTCGCGGACGATCTGGGCATAGGCCTTGATGTTGGCGACGGACGGCGTGTTTTTCGCCAGCTCACCGAGGTAGCCCAGGCCACCCACTTGGGAGGTCTGGCCTTCCTTGTCCAACTGCTCGGCCAGGGTTACCACGTCGATCGGTGAGTTCTGGTCGGCCAGCTTGGCGATGGCGCGGAAGATCAGGCGGTGGTCATGACGATAGAAGTCACCGTCCGAGACTTGATCCAGCACGCGTTCCCAGGCGTTGTTGTCCAGCATCAAGCCACCGAGCACGGCCTGTTCGGCCTCGATGGAATGCGGCGGCACCTTCAGGGCAGCGGTTTGCAGATCGTATTGCTCAGGAGCGGAGATTTCGTTCATGGCCACTTGGAATTTGGGGTGTGTAGAAAAACAAAAGGCACGACCTGTAAACAGGATCGTGCCCGATGTTAACCGGCTGGCACGCGAGGTGCCAGTCAGTTAGGTGCGACTTAAGCTGCTACCACGACAACGCGTACGGTGGCTTCAACTTCGGCGTGCAGGTGCACGGCTACGTCGAATTCGCCTACGTTGCGGATGGTGCCGTTCGGCAGACGAACTTCGCTCTTCTGCACTTCAACGCCGGAGGCGGTCAGTGCATCAGCGATGTCGTGGGTGCCGATCGAACCGAACAGCTTGCCTTCGTCACCAGCGGTGGCAGTGATAGTCACTTCCAGCTCAGCCAGTTGGGCAGCGCGAGTTTCGGCCGACGCTTTTTTGTCTGCTGCGGCTTTTTCCAGCTCAGCACGACGCTCTTCAAACGCAGCCAGGTTGGCAGCGGTTGCAGCGGTGGCTTTGCCGTATGGCAGCAGGTAGTTACGACCGTAGCCGGCCTTAACGTTCACTTTGTCGCCCAGGTTGCCCAGGTTGGCGACTTTTTCCAGAAGGATCAGTTGCATGTGAAAATCCTCTAACTTTTAACCTTCACCGTTCGCGTTATCGGCGTCTTTCGACGCCAGACGACCGCGAAAATCAATCAGGCTGTCAACAATGGCCAAGACCACGAGTAACGGATAGATCAGCTGCATGAACAGCAACAGCGTGACGTACAACCCCACCAGCCAGAACCTGGCCAGGCGCTTTCGCGCAACCAGCCCATGAATCAGGGCCAGCCCGGCAAACACCAGCGGTACGCTGCAAATCGGCGCCAGCAAGGCCATCTGTGGGCCGAAGTTCGGCCCGACAACCATGCACGCCAGCAGCAACATCGCCGGCCCCGCTGGGATTCTGATACTGCGAAACTCGCGACCAAAACCACCCGGGTTGTACAACAACGCCTGCCAATAACGCCCAAGAATCAGGCTCAGCACGCTGACGACCTGCAACAAAGCCGCAATCAGGCCAGTCAGGACCGGGGCAATCAGTGACGCAAACCGCGCTCGCTCATCTACCGACAACTGCTGGTAGAGATCCCCGAGGGCCAACGGCAGGATCTTGACGATCTCCTGCGCCAGCGCCTCGATCTGCGGGCGGAAAGCCGCGCCAAGCATCACTGAGTACACCAACCCCAATGCCACGCTGACCAGCAGCGTACGGACCCAGGACTCACTTGCGCGCAAAACCAACGCAAGGCTCGATGACCCCAGCAGTACCAGAAGTACCCGTGGATCACCCATTTGCAGCCACCAGATCAAGGCCGGCAACAAACCCAGGGCAAGAACGCCAAGGGCGTCCTTCAAACCGCGCCGCAGCAGCACAAGGCAACCTGCGGCAGCACCCAACCAATAAAGCAACGGCAATGCCGCACATCCAGCCACTACCAGAGTGGCCTGCACGCGACCGCGCATGATGAACTCAGCTAAGGCGCGCATGCATTCAATCCCTTACTACTTGTCGACTGCCCGGTCTCAGCGGCCGTGGCTGTCGGTGTAGGCCAGCAGGGCCAGGAAGCGGGCGCGCTTGATAGCGGTGGCCAGCTGACGCTGATAACGTGCTTTGGTACCGGTGATACGGCTTGGAACGATTTTGCCGGTCTCGGATACGTAGGCTTTCAGAGTGTTGAGATCTTTGTAATCGATCTCTTTCACGTCTTCAGCGGTGAAGCGGCAGAATTTACGACGACGGAAGAAACGTGCCATTTGATAGGCTCCTTAATAAGGTCCGTGGATTACTCGTCAGCGTTATCGCTGTCGTTCTCTTCGCCTTCAGCGCTTTCAGCGCCTTCGTGCTCAGGACGATCGCGACGCTCACGGCGCTCACTGCGGTTTTCTTCAGCCTTGAGCATCTCGGATTGGCCGGTAACGGCTTCTTCGCGACGGATGACCAGGTTACGGATCACTGCATCGTTGTAGCGGAAGTTGTCTTCCAGCTCGGCCAGGGCCTTGCCAGTGCACTCAACGTTCAGCATCACGTAGTGAGCCTTGTGAACATTGTTGATTGCGTAGGCCAGTTGACGACGGCCCCAATCTTCCAGACGGTGGATTTTGCCGCCGTCTTCTTCGATCAGCTTGGTGTAACGCTCAACCATGCCGCCGACTTGCTCGCTTTGATCCGGGTGGACCAAAAAGATGATTTCGTAATGACGCATGAATGCTCCTTACGGGTTGTAGCCTGCCGCTCAAAAACGGTCAGACAAGGAGTGAATGACACTTATGGATCTTGCCGCAGGGGAGGCACATCGGTGCCTGCCAGGAAGGCAAGGGGCGCAATTGTAGAGAAGGGGGAGAAGCGGCGCAAGGCAATTGGTGATTATTTGAACAATCCTGAATAAACACCACAAAACCAATGTGGGAGCGGGCTTGCCTGCGATGACCATGGCACCGGCAACATCTCTGCTGACTGACACTCCGTCATCGCGGGCAAGCCCGCTCCCACATTTTGATCACTTCTTGGGCTTGGCCTTGGCTTTCGCACCACGCTGACGCTGGGCTTCAAACAGGCAAACACCCGTCGCAACCGACACATTGAGGCTGCTGACGCTACCAGCCATCGGCAGGTGCACCAGGTAATCGCAATGCTCACGGGTCAACCGGCGCATGCCTTTGCCTTCGGCGCCCATGATCAGGATGGTAGGGCCGGTAAGGTCTTGGTCATAAATGCTGACCTCAGCCTCCCCCGCCGTGCCCACGACCCACAGGCCGCGCTGCTGGAGCTTCTCCAGGGTACGCGCAAGGTTGGTCACGGCCACCAGCGGAATCACTTCCGCCGCACCGCAGGCGACCTTGCGCACCACCGGCGTCAGGGTCGCGGACTTGTCCTTGGGCACGATCACCGCCAGCGCACCGGCAGCATCCGCCGAACGTAGGCAGGCGCCGAGGTTGTGCGGGTCGGTCACGCCGTCCAGCACCAAGAGCAACGGCGCACCTTCGGTACGGTCGAGCAGCTCGTCGAGCATCGCCTCGCCCCACACCTGGCTCGGACTGACGTCAGCCACCACACCTTGGTGAACGCCTTCGACCCACACGTCCATTTCACGACGCTCGGCCTGGCCGATGGCAACCTTATTCTGCGTAGCCAACTCGACCAGCGCCTGTACGCGCGGCTCGCTGCGACCTTCGGCCAACCACACCTGCTTGACGCGCTTGGGATGGTGACGCAGCAGTGCTTCTACGGCGTGCACGCCGTAGATTTTTTCCAGACTCATGACTTGGCCTTAGGTTTGCGCGACCCGCCGCTTTTTGCGGGAGCCGAACCCGCTTTTGGCGGGCCTTTACGGTGTTTACTTGGCTTGCTCGACGGCTTTTCCGCCCCGTGAGACTTTCCCCCAGACGCCGCTTTACCACCGCTTTTGGCTTCGTTGAGCAACTGCTGCTTCAACTCGCGGCTCTTGCGCAGCTCGGCGTTTTTCGCCGCAGCGTCGCTTGGGCGGTAGGCTTCAGGGGCCTTGTCCTTGGCGGAAGAACGACGACCGGCCTTGGCAGGTGCAGGCTCGGCCGTGGTTTTTGCAGTGGTCGCTTTGCCTTTGGACGCAGGCGCTGTGGTTTCACCACGTTTTTTACGACCCGCAGGCTCTGCCGGCTTGTCAGGCATGCCGAAGTCGATCTTGCGCTCGTCGAGGTCGACACGCATGACCTGCACTTCAACGGTATCGCCCAGACGGAAGCTGCGACCGGTGCGCTCGCCCGCCAGGCGGTGATGCACAGGATCGAAGTGGTAGTAATCACCCGGCAAGGCGGTGACGTGCACCAGGCCCTCGACGTAGATGTCGGTCAGCTCGACGAACAGGCCAAAGCCGGTCACGGCGGTGATGACACCAGGGAACGACTCGCCCACGCGATCCTTCATGAACTCGCACTTGAGCCAGTTCACCACGTCGCGGGTGGCCTCGTCAGCGCGGCGCTCGCTCATGGAGCACTGCTCACCCAGCTGTTCCAGGGCCGCTTCGTCGTACGGGTAGATCCGTGCTTTCGGAATGGTCATGGCACCGGCGCGCTTGACGTGCGGGGTGTTCTGCTTGGAATGGATCACGCTGCGGATCGCCCGGTGCGTGAGCAAGTCCGGGTAGCGGCGAATCGGCGAAGTGAAGTGGGTGTACGCCTCGTAATTCAGGCCGAAGTGGCCCTGGTTATCGGCGCTGTACACCGCCTGGCTCAGGGATCGCAGCATCACGGTCTGGATCACGTGGTAATCCGGACGGTCCTTGATGCTGGCCAGCAGGGCCTGGTAATCCTTAGGCGTAGGACCATCCTTGCCTTTGTGCAGGGACAGGCCGAGTTCGCCGAGGAAGGCGCGAAGTTTTTCCAGGCGCTCCGGCGGCGGGCCGTCGTGCACACGGTACAACGCAGGAATTTCGTGCTTCTTGAGGAACTCGGCAGTGGCCACGTTGGCCGCCAGCATGCACTCCTCGATCAGCTTGTGCGCGTCGTTACGGGTGGTCGGGGTGATCGCCGCAATCTTGCGCTCGGAGCCGAAGACAATCCGGGTTTCCTGGGTTTCGAAATCGATCGCGCCACGGGTATGACGGGCACCCAGCAACACCTTGTACAGCGAGTACAGCTGCTTGAGGTGCGGCACCACGCCAGCGTACTCGGTACGCAGAGCCTTGGCTTCGCTGGTCTTCGGCGTTTCCAGGATGGTGCTGACCTTGTTGTAGGTCAGACGCGCCTGGGAGTGGATCACCGCTTCGTAGAACTGGTAGTCGGTCATTTCGCCGGTTTTGGAGATGGTCATCTCGCACACCATGGCCAAACGGTCGACTTTCGGATTCAGGGAGCACAGGCCGTTGGACAGCTGCTCAGGCAGCATCGGGATCACGCGCTCTGGGAAGTACACGGAGTTGCCGCGCACCTGAGCCTCGTTATCCAGGGCCGAACCGATCTTCACGTAACTGGAGACGTCGGCAATCGCGACGTACAACCTCCAACCGCCGGAGAACAGGCGCAGCTTGCCAGGCTTGGCTTCGCAGTAGACCGCATCGTCGAAGTCGCGGGCATCTTCGCCGTCAATAGTGACGAACGGCAGATGGCGCAGGTCGATACGTTTTTCTTTGTCTTTCTCTTCGACTTCCGGCTTGAGCTTGGCGGCTTCCTTGAGCACGGCATCAGGCCAGACGTGAGGAATATCGTAGGTGCGCAAGGCAACGTCGATTTCCATGCCCGGCGCCATATAGTTGCCGACCACCTCCACGATATCGCCCTGGGGCTGGAAGCGCGCAGTAGGCCAGTGGGTGATTTTCACCTCGACGAACTGGCCGACCTTGGCGGCGCCATTGCGGCCCGGGGTGATCAGCACTTCCTGCTGGACCTTGGGGTTATCCGGCACAACGAAGCCGATGCCGCCTTCTTCAAAGTAACGGCCGACGATAGATTCGTGGGCACGGGACACCACTTCGACGATCACGCCTTCACGACGACCACGGCGGTCGAGGCCAGAAACCCGCGCCAGGGCACGGTCGCCATCGAACACCAGACGCATTTGCGCCGGGCTCATGAACAGGTCGTCGCTGCCATCGTCCGGTATCAGGAAGCCGAAGCCGTCGCGGTGGCCGGCAATGCGGCCCAGGATCAGGTCGAGCTTGTCTACCGGCGCGTAAGTGCCACGACGGGTGTAGATCAATTGAGCATCGCGCTCCATCGCACGCAAACGGCGGCGCAGGGCTTCGAGCTGGTCTTCGGTGGTCAGACCGAATTCTTCGACCAACTGCTCGCGGCTAGCAGGCGAACCACGATCGGCGAGGTGCGCCAGGATCAGTTCGCGGCTAGGAATAGGGTTTTCATATTTTTCCGCTTCACGAGCGGCCTCGGGATCGAGGGACTGCCAATCGGCCATTAGAGAGTTTTCACCTTGTCTATATGTGGGTTAGTTTGGCATACGCGTATTGAAACGGGAAATTTCAGGTATCAACAAGCGTTTAAAAGACCTTTACGACCCCCGCCACGCACCTTGCACGACCGCTGGTGAAATTTTCCAGGCTTTTTTCATGGCAGGGGTTTACAGCTCAAATATCGCTCCGTATAGTGCGCGCCATCGACGACGGCAACGTTGTTGATGCTGCCCAGGTGGTGAAATTGGTAGACACGCCAGCTTCAGGTGCTGGTGATCGCAAGGTCGTGGAAGTTCGAGTCTTCTCCTGGGCACCAAATTCAGATCAAACCCGCGAAAGCGGGTTTTTTCGTTTCAGACCTTTGATTTTTAACGGAAAAATTGATTTATATTTTTCGAATCAGGGGTTTACAGATTAAAAACCCCGCCGTATAGTTCGCCCCATCAACAGCGGCAACGTTGTTAGATAATGCCCAGGTGGTGAAATTGGTAGACACGCCAGCTTCAGGTGCTGGTGATCGCAAGGTCGTGGAAGTTCGAGTCTTCTCCTGGGCACCAAATTCAGATCAAACCCGCGAAAGCGGGTTTTTTCGTTTCCGGGGTTTGAAAACTTCCCCAGTGATTTCCCCCTCATCCGCACTTGAGAAGATTTATCGTTTATCCTTGCAATGATTTGTTGCATATAAGCGAGGAACACTTCGGATGATGATCCGTGACAACCGACTCAAGACATCCCTTCTGCGCGGCCTGACCCTCACCCTACTCAGCCTGACCCTGCTCTCGTCCGCCGCCCATTCTGCCGACAAGGTCTCCCTGACCTTATACAACGGCCAACACAAAGAAGTCGGCGATGAACTCGCCAAGGCCTTCGAAGCCAAGACCGGCATCCACGTCAACGTGCGCAAAGGCAGCAGCAACCAGTTGGCCAGCCAAGTCGTCGAAGAAGGTGAGCGCTCCCCTGCCGACGTCATCTACACCGAAGAATCACCGCCCCTGAACAAACTCGGCGAGCAAGGCCTGTTGGCAAAAATCGATGCCAGCACCCTCAATGTGCTGCCCAAGGATTACGTGGGTAAAAACGGCGACTGGATGGGCGTGACCGCACGCACCCGCGTCGTAGCCTTCAACCCCAAATTGATTGCGGAAAAAAACTTGCCCAAGTCGGTACTGGATTTCGCCGGCCCCGAATGGCAAGGCAAGGTCGGTTTCGTGCCCACCAGCGGCGCGTTCCAGGAACAAGCCGTGGCAATCATCAAGCTGCACGGTCGCGAAGCCGCGGAAGAATGGCTGACCGGCCTGCGCGCCTTCGGCAAGGTGTACAGCAACAATATGGTCGCCCTCAAGGCCGTGGAAAACGGCGAAGTGGCTACCGTGCTGGTAAACAACTACTACTGGTTCGCCCTGAAAAAGGAAAAAACCAACCTGGACTCCCAGCTGCATTACTTCACCGATGGTGATGCTGGCGGCCTGATCACCGTGTCCTCCGCTGCCGCACTCAAATCCAGCAAGCATCCCAAAGAAGCTCAGCAATTGCTGGCATTCATGGCCAGCGAAGAGGGCCAGCGCGTGATCACCAACACGTCGGCCGAGTACCCGCTGCGCAAGGGCATGGAATCGAACCGCGGCCTCAAGCCATTTAGCGAGCTGCAGCCACCAAAGGTCACCCCCGCAGACCTGGGTAACGCCGAAGAAGCCCTGGAGCTGGAACGTGACGTTGGCCTGAACTGATGAACCCATCGCTTTCCGTCACGGGGTTCACCCCCCGTCGCAAACGCCCGTCAATCTGGCTGCTGCTGCCTGTGCTATTGCTGGTTGGCCTGAGCCTGTTGCCGCTCGCCTATGTCGGGCTCAAAGCCTGGCAGGCGGGCTGGACGGAGGCGGTGCATCTACTGTGGCGACCTTATGTGTTCGGGCTGCTGCGCAACACGCTGGCATTGATGGTCGGCGTGACCCTGACCTGCGGCGTGATCGGCCTGTCCCTGGCCTGGCTACTGGAACGCAGCAACCTGCCAGGACGGCGCATCTGGGGCGTGATCCTGTGCCTGCCGTTTGCGGTGCCGGCGTTTGTCAGCAGCTTTACCTGGGTGTCGCTGAGCGCTCAGTTCGAGGGGCTCGGTGGCGCGATCCTGGTGATGAGCCTGTCCAAATACCCGCTGGTGTTTTTGCCGGTGGCGGCAACACTGCGCAATCTAGACCCCTCCCTGGAAGAATCGGCCCGCACGCTGGGGCTCAACCGCTGGGGCGTGTTCTTTCGCATCACACTCCCGCTGCTGTGGCCATCGCTGCTGGCCGGCTCACTATTGATCGCACTGCACATGCTGGTGGAATTCGGCGCGCTGTCGATTATCGGGTTGCAGACCTTCACCACCGCGATCTACCAGCAGTTCGAACTGGAATTCAGCAATGCCAATGCGGCAATGCTCTCGGCAGTGCTGCTGGTGATGTGCCTGACCCTGCTGTGGCTGGAGCTGCGCGCACGCGGCAAAGGCCGGCATGTGCGCATTGGCCAGGGCGCGGCGCGGCACGCCGAGCAGGTTCGACTCGGCAAGTGGGCGCCATTGGGCCAGGTGTATTGCCTGGCATTGGCGATCATCGGCAGCGGCATCCCGCTGGGCATGCTCGGCTATTGGTTGGCCGTCGGTTCGTCAGCGGCGTTTCCGATGGCCGAGATCAGCGAGGCGCTGCTGTCATCCCTGGCGCTCTCCCTGGGCGGCGCCGCACTGTGCCTGGTACTGGCAGTGCCGGTTGGGCTGCTGGTGGTGCGCTACAAAGGACAGTTGGCAATCTGGGCCGAACGCTTGCCGTATCTACTGCATGCCCTGCCCGGCCTGGTGATTGCGCTGACCCTGGTGTATTTCGCCCTGCATTACATCCCCGCGCTGTACCAGACCTCTGCGTTATTGCTGATTGCTTATGCGCTGCTGTTTTTGCCGTTGGCACAGGCGCCGATTCGTACAGCACTGAACAAGGCGGCGCCACAGCTGGAAGAGGCTGCGCGCACGTTAGGCGCATCGTCCTTCAGTGCGTTTTGCCGGGTGACGTTGCCAATCATCTTTCCGGCGCTGGGGGCGGCGTTTGCCTTGGTATTCCTGGATGCGATGAAGGAATTGACGGCGACGTTGCTGCTCAGCCCGACCGGGTTGAATACCTTGGCGACGGCCGTCTGGGCACATACCTCGAATGTGGAATTTGCGGCGGCGGCGCCGTATGCGGCGTTGTTGATAGTGGTGTCGGGGTTGCCGGTGTATCTGCTCACGACTCGGATGTATCTGAGTCGCTGAAACAGCTATCGCAGGCAAGCCAGCCCCCACAGTGACCGAGTTCCAACTTTGGAATGCAGTTGAATGTGGGAGCTGGCTTGCCTGCGATGAGGCCAGTCCAGACAACCTCACGCCCTGAACTGCCCCAAACTCGCCTTCAACTGCGCCGCCAACCCATCCAACACCTTGCCACTGGCCGTCGTCTCCACCACCGCTTGCGCCGCACGCTCGGCCTGGGCATGAATCACCTCGACGCGCCCACGCACCGCATGCGCGCCCTGGGCTTGATGCTCGGCCGCGCGCGTCGCCAGGCCAATCGCCGCATGCACCTGCTCCACAGAAGCCTGCACCGTCTGCTGCAAGCGCACGCTATCGCGCAGCACCAGCAAGCCCTCACTGGCCTGGCGCCCCGCCTTGCCGATGGTTTCTACGGCCTCGCGCGCGCCCTGCTGCAACGCAACAATATGCGCCTGGATATCGCCAGTGGAGCTTTGAGTCTTGCTGGCCAGCGCACGCACTTCATCGGCCACCACCGCAAAGCCGCGCCCAGTCTCGCCAGCCCGTGCCGCTTCGATGGCCGCGTTGAGAGCGAGCAGGTTGGTTTGCTCGGCGATACCGTGAATCACGGTCAACACCACTTCAATTTGTTCGCTTTGCTGCGCCAGCCGTTCGATCACCTGGGAACCGGCCTGCACCTGCCCCGCCAACGCCTCGATCAAGCTGCCAACTTCGGCCGAGGTCCGTGAGTTTTCATCCGTGGCCTGGCGAATATCCACCACCTGCTGCAGGGCCGCCTGCATGGCGTGGCTTTCGGCCTGGGCCTCATCGGCCATTTGCGACAAAGCGCGCAAACTCTCGGCCACTTCATCACGCTGCAAGCCCGCCGCCGCATCGGCGCCAGCATTGCGCAACGTCATGGCGCCGATTTCCACACCAGTACGCTGGGCCACGTCGCCTGCCTCCCGCACGATGGGCTGCAACTTATCCACAAAGCGATTGACCGCCGAGGCCATATCACCGATTTCATCCTTGCTGTTGATCTGCACGCGCTTGGTGAGGTCGCCTTCGCCGGCCGCCAGGTCATCCATCGCGGCAATCAGCAGCTTCAGACGATTGACCACGCGCCGGCCCAGCACAATAGCGATCAGCAGCAAGACCCCAAGCCCCACCAGCGCCAGACCCATGCCGATACGCCAGCGCAGGGTGCCCGCCGCGTCTTGCACAGCGGCGGCCGTGTTGGCCGTCATTTGCGTGGCAGTGGCTTGCGCCGATTGCAGCCGGGCGCCCATGGCGTTGGCGCTGTCAGCAGCGGCTCCCTTGAGGCTGTCACCCACCAGCTGATCACCGCTGGCGATCAGCGCGGCAAAGCGCTTATCCAAGGCTTGCAGGTCGGCTTCAACCGTCGCGGTCGACACGCCCATGCGCACCTTGCCGATTTCCACACCGTTGGGGCTGATGGAGGCTTCGACGTAATACACGGAGGGGTCTGTCTTGGCCGCGTCCAGCACCTTGTCCAGGGCACGTTCCCCTGCGCCCTTTGCCAGCAGGGCTTGGTTGATCGGGTTTTCGCGGTTCAGGTATCGGGTCAGGTGCTCGCCTGCGGCGTCGTCATATACCACAAACAGCACATTGGGGTTGCGCTGGGCCCGGCGGGCAAACTCAGAAAGGGTCGGCACGTCACTGTCCCACATGGCACGGGGCGCGACCGAGGCCAGCAGTTGCGCCATGTCGTTGGCGGAGTCCTGCAGGTCTTTTTCCAGCGTCGCACGCAACTGCTTTTGCTCTTCCTGCAAGCGCGTGGAAAGCCCGGCTGTGAGGCGCTGGCGCGTGCTGGCGGAGAGGCTGTCCAGGCTGGACGTGACTTCCTTGCCAGCCTGGGCCAGTTCGCCAGACAACTTCTGGCTATCTATGCCCAGACGATTGCCCAAATCGGCTTCCAGCGCCGTCACCGTGCTCCGCGTCAGCGCGACGGCCACCAGCACTTGCACCAAAAGAGCGATACCAAGGGTAACGAACACCGGCCGCAACAGACGGCTTTGTAACAACGAGAGAACGGCAGACACTGGAAATCCCTCCACCACGGGTGCCACTAATTTGATAGCACCTCGAAAGAGGGAAACACAGCAAGGGTCGTGCCGTTTGCCAGGCAGAAACGACAAAGGGCTCCCGAAGGAGCCCTTTGCTTTTTACATCAACAGCTTATTACGCGAACGGGTGACGCAGAACGATGGTCTCGTTGCGGTCCGGGCCGGTCGAAATAATGTCGATCGGTGCACCGATCAGCTCTTCCACACGCTTGATGTAGGCGCGGGCGTTGGCTGGCAGTTCTTCCAGGGTCTTGGCGCCCACGGTCGATTCGGTCCAGCCTGGCACTTCTTCGTACACAGGCTGCAGGCCCACGTAGCTGTCAGCGTCAGTCGGGGCAACATCGTTGCCTTGGGCGTCTTTGTAGCCGACGCAGATGTTGATGGCTTCCAGGCCGTCGAGTACATCCAGCTTGGTCAGGCAGATGCCCGAGATGCTGTTCACATCGATAGCGCGACGCAGGATAACGGCGTCGAACCAGCCGCAACGACGAGCACGGCCAGTGGTGGCGCCGAATTCGTGACCTTGCTTGGCCAGGTGTGCGCCAACGTCGTCGAACAGCTCAGTCGGGAACGGACCGGAACCTACACGGGTGGTGTAAGCCTTGGTGATGCCCAGGATGTAGTCCAGGAACATCGGGCCAACGCCCGAGCCGGTGGCAACGCCGCCAGCAGTAGTGTTGGAGCTGGTCACGTACGGGTAGGTACCGTGGTCGATGTCCAGCAACGAACCCTGGGCACCTTCGAACATGATGTCCTTGCCAGCGCGACGCAGCTCGTGCAGCTCGGCCGTCACGTCCAGCATCAGCGGCTTGAGCAGCTCAGCGTATTCCTTGCACTCGGCCAGGGTCTTTTCAAACTCGATGGCTGGCTCTTTGTAGTAACCGACCAGCATGAAGTTGTGGTAATCCACCAGTTCACGCAGCTTGTCTTCAAAGCGCGGCATGTTGAGCAGGTCGCCCACACGCAGGCCACGACGTGCAACCTTGTCTTCGTAGGCCGGGCCGATGCCGCGACCGGTGGTGCCGATCTTCAGCTCGCCACGCGCCTTTTCACGGGCCTGGTCCAGCGCAACGTGGAAGGACAGGATCAGCGGGCAGGACGGGCTGATACGCAGGCGCTCGCGCACCGGTACGCCTTTTTCTTCCAGCTTGGTGATCTCGCGCAGCAGGGCGTCAGGTGCAACCACAACGCCATTGCCGATCAGGCACTGCACGCCTTCGCGCAGGACACCCGACGGGATCAGGTGCAAGACAGTTTTTTCGCCATCGATGACCAGGGTGTGGCCAGCGTTGTGACCACCTTGGTAGCGCACTACGGCGGCAGCATGTTCGGTCAGCAGATCAACGATCTTGCCTTTGCCCTCATCACCCCATTGGGTGCCCAGGACTACGACATTCTTACCCATAACACTTGTCCTCATTCGCGCAAACTTGGTGCCGGCGATGGCCGGCAGGAAAACTCAAGAAGCCAGTGGCGATACTTGCCAAAGCCCGTTCTGCTGAATCAATTGCCGGTCGCAGTCCGCTTCACGGGCGGCGGCCAATGGCTGCCCAGGCAAGGCCTGGACTACACGCTGACCCTCACGGCGTAACTGGCAAACCTGCTGCCAGAGCGCTGCGTCCGTACTGTCGGGCATCCAGATGCCACCAGACGGCAGCTCGACCTCAGCACGCCCCAGGGTCACCAGGGTTTTCAAATCGGTGGAAAAACCAGTGGCCGGACGCGCACGGCCGAAGTCGGCGCCGATATCGTCATAGCGACCACCTTGGGCGATGGCCTGGCCAACACCCGGGACGAATACCGCGAACACCACACCGGTGTGGTAGTGGTAGCCGCGCAATTCACCCAGATCAAAATACAGCGGCAGCTCCGGGAACCGTGCCGACAGGCGCTCGGCAATTGCCAGCACATCGTCCAGTGCTGCCAATACCGGTGCCGGCGCATTCGCCAGGCGCTCACGCGCAGCCACCAGCACTTCACGGCCGCCGCACAGGTCTACCAGCGCCCGCAGCATGCCAGCCAGCTCAGCAGGCACACCCTCGGTGAGAGCGATCACTTCATCGATCGCCTTGCGCTGCAGGGCATCGAACAACTGCTGCTCCACTTCACCGGACAACCCGGCAGCGCGCGCCAAGCCACGGTAGATACCGACATGGCCCAGGTCCATGTGCACATCCGGCACATCCGCCAGTTGCAGCATGGCCAGCATCAGGCTGATCACTTCAACATCGCTGCTCGGGCTGGCATCGCCGTACAACTCGGCGCCCAACTGGATCGGGCTACGGGAAGACGACAACGCACGCGGCTGGGCATGCAGTACGCTACCGGCGTAGCACAGGCGGCTCGGGCCTTCGCGCCGCAGGGTGTGCGCATCGATGCGCGCCACTTGCGGCGTGATGTCGGCACGGAACCCCATTTGCCGGCCCGATTGCGGGTCGATGACCTTGAAGGTGCGCAGATCCAGGTCCTGGCCCGCGCCGGTCAGCAGGGATTCCAGGTACTCGATATGGGGAGTCACGACAAACTCGTAACCCCAGCTCTGGAACAGATCCAACACCTGGCGACGCGCTACTTCAATGCGCGCAGCTTCTGGTGGCAGTACTTCTTCGATGCCATCTGGCAGCAGCCAGCGGTCTACCGTTGCCATTACGCCATTCCCCTTTGATCCGGGCGGCCAGCCCTCGGCCGAGCCTTGAGTGAAGCAGAAAATACCCGCCCCTTGCATAAACCACGCGCAAGAGCGACGTGACGAATGGCCTGCAAACGGCCTCGTCGGGCACTTTCCTCGAAAAACCTGTCACGCCTGCCGAATCAAACATGCAGACGCAAAAAAGCCGGGAATTTCCCGGCTGCCGCATCATACACCCGTTTTCTGAAAGGATCACCCCGCCAGGCATTTTAGCCGCCCGACGGAGTGCGCCTTACAGAATCACGGGCTGGTTACTTGGACTTTTCCAGGTAGCGGAAGAAGTCGCTGCTTGGGTCCAGCACCAGTACATCGGTTTTGTTCGCGAAGCTTTCACGGTAGGCACGCAGGCTACGGTAGAACGCGTAGAACTCCTGATCCTGGCCATAGGCCTTGGCGTAAATCGCCGCGGCTTGAGCATCACCGTCACCACGAGCCTCTTCAGACTCACGATAGGCTTCTGCCAGCAGTACACGACGCTGACGGTCGGCATCGGCACGGATACCTTCAGCCAACTCGTTACCCTTGGCGCGGTGCTCACGCGCTTCACGCTCACGCTCGGTGCTCATACGCTCGAACACGCTGCGGTTTACTTCCTTGGGCAGGTCAATGGCCTTGACGCGAACGTCAACCACTTCAATACCCAGCTCTTTTTCCGCCATGGTGTTCAGTGAGCGGGTGATGTCAGCCATCAGCGCATCACGCTCACCGGATACCACCTCGTGCAGGGTGCGCTTACCAAACTGGTCACGCAGCCCCGATTCCAGACGACGGGACAAACGCTCGTCGGCAATCTGCTTGAGGCCGGAAGTCGCGGTATAGAAGCGCTCGGCATCCTTGACGCGCCACTTGGCGTAGGCGTCAACCATCACGGCTTTCTTTTCCAGGGTCAGGAAGCGCTGTGTCGGTGCATCCAGGGTCATCAGGCGGGCGTCGAACTTGCGCACCTGGTTGACGTAGGGGACTTTCACATGCAGGCCCGGCTGGACATCCGCCTGGACCACGCGACCGAATTGCAGCAGCACCGCACGCTCGGTCTGAGCGACGATGTAGAAGCAGTTCCAGGCAGCGATGACCACGACGACGCCCACAATCAGGGCGGTCAGCGATTTATTGCTCATCAACGACTCTCCCTGGTACGTGTTTGCTGTTGCAGCAAGTCAGCGGCCGCACGGGCACTCGCTTCGTTGGCAGCGGCATTCGAACCGGTGGACGGTGCACTGGCGCCGCTACGACCACCTTCGATCATCTTGTCCAGCGGCAGGTACAGCAGGTTGTTCTGCCCACCTTTGCTGCCGGTCACGAGAACCTTGCTGGTGTTGCTGAAGACTTCCTGCATGGTGTCCAGGTACAGACGCTCGCGGGTCACTTCAGGAGCCTTGCGGTACTCGGCGACCAGCTTGGTGAAACGATCTGCCTCACCCTTGGCGCGGGAGACCACTTCATCGCGGTAACCGTTGGCATCTTCAAGGATGCGCTGGGCCTGACCACGGGCTTCCGGCACAACGCCGTTGGCATAGGTTTCAGCCTGGTTGCGCGAACGCTGCTCGTCTTCACGGGCACGGATCACGTCGTCAAAGGCTTCCTGCACTTCACGCGGTGCCGCTGCGCTCTGTACGTTCACCTGAGTGACGGTAATACCAGTGCGATAGGTATCGAGGAACCGTTGCAGACGCTCCTTGATTTCGCTGGCCATCAACTCACGACCTTCGGTCAGCACCTGATCCATGGCGGTGGAACCCACCACGTGGCGCAGGGCACTTTCGGTTGCGTGTTGCAGGCTGATTTCCGGCTGATCAACGTTCAGCACGAAGTCCTGCAGGTTGCTGATCTTGTACTGCACGGTCAGCGGCACTTCGACGATGTTCTCGTCTTCGGTCAGCATCTGGCCCTGCTTGGTGTACGCACGCTCACGCGTCACGTTCTCCATGTACTTCTTGTCGATCGGCGGGAAATAGATGTTCAGGCCTGGCCCGACAGTCTCGTAGTACTTGCCGAAGCGCAGCACCACGGCTTGCTCCTGCTCGTCCACCACGTAGACCGCGCTGTACAGCCATACGGCCGCGAGCACGACAAGACCCAGGCCCAGCAGGCCATAGCCACCGCCCTTGCTTGTGCGACCGCCGTCGTCACCACCACGTTTTTTTCCACCACCGAACAACCCATTCAGGCTTTCCTGCAGCTTTCGGAAGGCCTCGTCGAGATCCGGTGGCCCCTTGCGGTCGCCGTTATTGCGGCGCTTACCACCCCAAGGATCCTGATTATTCGAGTTGCCACCCGGCTCATTCCAAGCCATAGCGCTCTCCATCTGATAAAGCAAAGACGCACCCACGGCGCGCCGACCAATGCTACAGAATGCCTGCTACTGCGGCACAACCGCTTTCTCAGGCTTTTATTGCAAAGTGTGTTGTTCGATAAACTCTGCCGGTACAACACCCTCTCGGCTGACCAGCCGATTGAGTTCCGAGCGTGGCAATCGAACGGCCAGCAAGCTGACACCTTCTTCGTCGTGTTCTTCTTTCTGTACAGCGCCCAACTCGAAAAACTGTGCACGCAGTCGAGCAAAACGCTGCGGCAAGCGCAAGGTGCCGACGAACAAATCGCTGCCGAGCAATTCGGCAATGGCTTGTTCCAGCAACTCCAAGCCACTGCCATCTCGCGCCGACAACCAGACCCGCTGGGGCTTGCCGTTCTCGTCGCGCTGGATCTGTGGCTCAACGCCTTCAAGCAAATCGAGTTTGTTATAGACCTCGAGGATCGGCAAGTCCTGGGCACCAATCTCGCCCAGCACCACCATGACCTGTTCAATCTGCAACATGCGATCCGGTTCGGCCGCATCGATCACGTGCAACAGCAAGTCGGAATTGCTCGACTCTTCGAGCGTAGACCGAAATGCCTCGACGAGCTTGTGGGGCAGGTGACGAATGAAACCCACGGTATCGGCCAGCACAATCGGCCCCAGGTCGTCGATGTCCAGACGCCGCAGGGTCGGATCGAGGGTGGCGAACAGTTGGTCGGCCGCGTACACATCCGACTTGGTCACGTTATTGAACAGCGTGGATTTGCCGGCGTTGGTGTAGCCCACCAACGACACTGTAGGGATATCCGCACGGGAACGGCCACGTCGCGACTGCTCGCGCTGGCTGCGCACTTTTTCCAGGCGGCCCTTGATCTGGCGCAGGCGAACCCGCAGCAGACGCCGGTCGGTTTCCAACTGGGTTTCACCCGGGCCACGCATGCCGATACCGCCACCCTGACGCTCAAGGTGAGTCCAGCCGCGAACCAGGCGGGTGCTCATGTGATCAAGCTGGGCCAGTTCGACCTGGAGCTTGCCTTCATGGGTACGGGCGCGCTGGGCGAAAATGTCGAGAATCAGGCCGGTACGGTCGATCACGCGACACTCGAAAACACGTTCGAGGTTACGTTCCTGACTGGGCGTGAGGGTGTGATTGAAGATCACCAGATCGGCTTCTTCGGCATGAACCAGGTCGCGCAGTTCCTCGACCTTGCCGCTGCCAATCAGGTATTTGGCGGTTGGCCGATGACGCGGTACGTTAAAAAACGCAACGGTCTCGGCGCCGGCCGAATTTGCCAACTCCTGAAACTCCTGCGGATCTTCGCGCGCCTCAGGGTCCTGTCCATCCAAGTGAACGAGGATTACTCGCTCACCACCACCGTGGCGCTCAAAGAACAAAGGAGACTCCTATCAGGCGTTACCTGGCTCAGCGTCACCCTGTTCATCACCGGCTGCGCTAGGCAGACGGATTGGACGAACTGGAACGACTGTCGAGATAGCGTGCTTGTAAACCATCTGGCTGACGGTGTTTTTCAGCAGGATAACGAATTGGTCGAACGACTCGATCGTACCTTGCAGCTTGATGCCGTTGACCAGATAGATGGAAACCCCAACTTTCTCTTTACGTAAAGTATTCAAGTAAGGGTCTTGTAGCGAATGCCCTTTTGACATGTGCCGCACTCCTTTAAGGATCAATAATAAAAAATCGGAAAATAGATAGCTTATGGCCGTCACACCCCCAAGGATAGACGGCAATTGCAAGGACTCAGCTCAATATGGAGACCGTTCCCAAGTATTTCAAGGCGCGTGACAGATTGTCGCTGTCCAGGCTGTCCAACCAGTGCAAATCGCTCCAGCTGCGCAGCCAGGTGAACTGGCGCTTCGCCAACTGGCGCGTGGCGATGATGCCGCGCTCCTGCATTTCGGCTGACGTCAGCTTGCCATCCAGATGATCCCAGACTTGGCGGTAGCCTACAGCACGTATCGAAGGCAGCCCTGCATGCAGGTCACCTCTTGAACGCAGTGCTACGACCTCGTCCACAAACCCCTGTTCCAACATAATTGTGAATCTTTGTGCAATTCGTTCATGCAGCACCTGGCGATCTGCCGGAGCGATGGCCAGATTCGCCACAGTATAGGGCAATTGTGACTGTCCAGATGCGCCTGCATCAGTACTTTGCGCACTTTGTTTCAGCCGATGTTCAGTCATGGTCTGGCCACTGACGCGCCAGACTTCCAGGGCGCGTGTGAGCCGCTGGGGGTCATTGGGGTGAATACGTGCCGCAGACACCGGATCTACCGCCGCCAACTGGTCATGAAGGGCCTGCCAGCCAAGGCGCGCAGCCTCTTCTTCAAGTTCGGCGCGCACCTGGGTATCGGCAGGCGGCATATCGGCCAGGCCTTCCTGCAACGCCTTGTAGTAGAGCATGGTGCCGCCCACCAGCAGCGGGATATTGCCGCGCGCGGTGATCTCGGCCATGGCCGCCAGGGCGTCGGTGCGAAAATCCGCCGCCGAATAGCTCTGCGCCGGATCGATGATGTCGATCAACTTGTGCGGATACTGGGCTAACAGCGCCTTCGACGGCTTGGCCGTACCGATATCCATGTCCCGGTAAACCAGGGCAGAGTCGACGCTGATCAACTCGCAGGGCAGCACCTTGGTCAGCTCGATGGCCAGGTCGGTCTTGCCGGCGGCCGTGGGGCCCATCAGGAAAATGGCGGGGGGCAAGGCACTCATCAGCGGCCGCGCAAGAACAGTTTGTCCAAATCATCCAGGCCCATCTGGGTCCAGGTCGGTCGGCCATGGTTGCATTGGCCGCTGCGCTCGGTGTTTTCCATGTCGCGCAGCAGGCCGTTCATTTCCGGCAGGGCCAGGCGGCGGTTGGCGCGGATGGCGCCGTGGCAGGCCATGGTGCCGAGCAATTCGTTGATATGCGCCTGGATACGGTCACTGGTGCCGTACTCCATCAGGTCTGCCAGCACGTCGGCCACCAGGCGGTTGGCCTCGGCCTGCTTGAGCAGCGCGGGAATCTGGCGGATCGCCAGGGTTTCCGGGCCCAGGCGTTGCAGTTCGAAGCCCAGCTTCTGGAACACACTGTGATGTTCTTCTGCGCAGTCGGCTTCACGCTGGCTCACCGCCAGGGATTCGGGCACCAGCAGCGGCTGGCCGCTGAGGCCTTCGCTGGCCATGGCGATCTTCAGGCGCTCGTACATGATCCGTTCATGGGCAGCGTGCATGTCCACCAGCACTAGGCCATGGGCGTTTTCGGCAAGGATATAAATGCCTTTGAGCTGCGCCAGGGCATAACCCAGCGGCGGAATATCACCACCGCCTTCGGGCAACGCCACAGCAGCACCCGGCTCGGCACCCGGCAACGGCGCGAAAAACTCACGGTACGCCGCCTGGGCTTCGGCCACCGGCGCCGTCGATTGCGGGCGCGGTGTGTATTGGTACTGATAACCCGCACCGGCACCCGAATTCGGCGCCGTGTAGGCTGGCTGCGCCTGCGGCGATTGCAGCAGGTTGGCCGCCAGGCTCATTTCACCTTGCGGCCCGAACTCACCGGCCTCGGGACCGCTCGGGCGCACCACCGCGGTGACGATCGGCGCCGACAATTGATCATCCGGGCGCACATCACCCAGGGCACGGTGCAGCGTGCCATACAGGAAGTCATGCACCATGCGCCCGTCACGGAAGCGCACCTCGTGTTTGGTCGGGTGCACGTTGACGTCGACCACCGAAGGGTCAACCTCAAAGAACAGCACAAAAGTCGGGTGTCGCCCGTTGAACAGCACATCGCGATAAGCCTGGCGCACCGCATGGGCCACCAGTTTGTCGCGGACCGCCCGGCCGTTCACAAAGAAATACTGCAAATCGGCCTGGCTGCGGGAGAACGTCGGCAACCCGACCCAGCCCCACAACCTCAAGCCATTGCGCTCGATCTCAATCGGCAGCGCCTGCTCCAGGAACCCGCTGCCACACACCGCCGCCACCCGCCGAGCACGGGCGGCGTCGTCGTTGGCTTCGTGCAGGCTGAGGATGGTCTTGCCATTGTGGCGCAGGTGAAAGGCCACGTCGAAACGGGCCAGGGCCAGGCGCTTGATGACTTCTTGCAGGTGATCGAATTCGGTTTTCTCGGCTTTGAGGAATTTGCGCCGCGCCGGGGTATTGAAAAACAGGTCGCGCACTTCCACTGAGGTACCCACCGGGTGCGCCGCCGGCTGGACCCGAGGCGCCATGTCGCGGCCTTCGGTTTCCACCTGCCAGGCTTGCTCGGCGCTGCGGGTGCGGGAGGTCAGGGTCAGGCGGGCCACGGAGCTGATGGAGGCGAGGGCCTCACCACGAAAGCCCAGGCTCATGACCCGCTCCAGGTCCTCCAAGTCGCGGATCTTGCTGGTGGCGTGGCGGGCCAGGGCCAGGGGCAGGTCATCCGAAGAGATGCCACTGCCATCGTCACGTACCCGCAGCAGCTTGACGCCGCCCTGCTCCACATCGACATCAATGCGTTTGGCGCCGGAGTCGATGCTGTTTTCCAGCAACTCCTTGATTACCGACGCCGGGCGTTCAACCACCTCACCCGCGGCGATCTGGTTGGCAAGGCGCGGGCTGAGCAATTCAATGCGTGAGCCGCTGTTCAAGGTGGATTCGCTCATCACTGCGCCGCCAATGAAGTACCGGGGATGGTCAACACCTGGCCGATCTTCAACTCATCGGTTTTCAGGTTATTGGCGCTGCGCAAGGCTGCAGGCGTGACCTGGAAACGCACGGCCAGCATGGCAACGGTATCACCGGGCTGCACACGATGGTCACGCGGGCCCTGGGCGATTTTGCCGGAGTCGCGCAGCCAGGCGATATAGGTGCCCGGCGGCGGGTTCTGCTGGAAGAACTGGCGCACACCGGCGCTGATGGAGCGCGCCAGCGCTTGCTGGTGGCTGGCGCTGGCCAGTTTCGACGCTTCGTTGGCGTTGGAGATAAACCCGGTTTCCACCAGGATCGACGGGATATCCGGCGATTTCAACACCATGAACCCGGCTTGTTCTACGCGCTGCTTGTGCAGCGAGGTCACGCGGCCGATATTGCTCAGGACTTTCTGGCCCACGTTGAGGCTGGAGGTCAGCGAGGCGGTCATCGACAGGTCGAGCAGTACGCCTGCGAGCATCTTGTCCTTGTCATCAAGGGAGACGTTGCCGGCCCCGCCGATCAAGTCGGAACGGTTTTCACTGTCGGCCAGCCAGCGCGCAGTCTCGGAGGTAGCGCCGCGATCCGACAGGGCAAATACCGAGGCGCCAAAGGCAGCGGTTGAAGGCGCGGCGTCGGCGTGAATGGACACGAACAGGTCAGCGCCCTTCTTACGGGCAATTTCGGTACGGCCACGCAACGGAATGAAGTAGTCACCGGTACGGGTAAGCTCGGCGCGGTAGCCTTTCATGCCATTGACCTGGCGCTGCAGTTCACGGGCGATGGCGAGCACCACGTCTTTCTCATGCTGGCCGCGGGAGCCGGAAGCCCCAGGGTCTTCGCCACCATGGCCGGCGTCGATCACCACGATAATGTCGCGCTTGCCTGCAGGGGCAGGCGGCGGCGGTGGCAGCTTGACCTGGGGTTGCGAAGGGTTGACCGGCACCGCAGGCACCGTCGCCACGCTCGGCGTTGGCGCAGGCGGCGGTGCGGCGTCGGCGGGGTTGTCGAACAGGTCGACCACCAGGCGGTTGCCGTACTGGGCGTTGGGGGCCAGGGAGAAGCTTTTGGGGGTCACGGCCTTTTTCAGGTCGATGACCACACGCAGGTCGGTCGGCGTACGCTGGGCCGAGCGCATGGCGGTGATGGGCGTGTTGGCGGTGGAGACTTTCAGCGGCGCGGCCAGGCTGGCACCGTTGATATCGATCACCAGGCGATCAGGCGCCGTCAAGGTAAAGACGCTGTGCTGGACCGGGCCAGACAGGTCGAACACCAGTCGCGTGTTATCCGGCGCTCGCCACAGGCGAACACTTTTCACCTGTGAAGCAGCCAGAGCATTGACAGTCATTGCCGCAAGCAACACCCCCACGACAGCAACCAACGCGCGAAAGCGCATACCTAACCCCACCAATTATTTGAATTCCAATGCCAGAGCAGCACACCACGACTCAGCGCGTGGGCTCTGGGGCAACAACTTCAGCTGACGTCCGTGCTCATGCGGCGTAATGGTAATGGTCAGGTCCGGCTTTGGCAAAAAGCCTGTGCCTTTATTTGGCCACTCGATCAGGCACAGCGCATCATCGTCGAAGTAATCACGGATGCCCATGAACTCCAACTCTTCCGGATCGACCAGGCGATAGAGGTCGAAGTGGAAAGCACGCACGTCGCCGATCTCGTAGGGCTCGACCAACGTGAAGGTCGGGCTTTTTACCGCGCCGGTATGGCCAAGGCCGCGAATAATCCCTCGGGACAGTGTGGTTTTGCCTGCGCCCAGGTCACCCTCGAGAAAGATCAACCCGGCCCCTTGCGTGACCTGTGAAATACGCTGGCCCAACGCGACCATGGCCTCTTCATCTGCCAGGAAAAGAATTACTTCAGGCACGGCGACTGCTCCTCCAGCAATTGACGAATGGCGGGGATCAGGTCGCTGGCAGCCAAGCCGCGACCAAAACTGCCCTGGCGGTCTCCGGCGGTCGCGTGCAACCACACGGCCAGGCAGCTCGCTTCGTACGCGGGCATCCCCTGAGCCAATAGTGCGCCGACCAGGCCGGCCAAGACATCACCGAGCCCCGCTGTTGCCATCGCCGGGTGGCCTTGATCACACCGCGACACACTCCCATCAGGGCTGGCAATCAAACTGCCAGCACCCTTGAGGATAGTCACGGCATTGAATTTCTGACTCAACGCGCGCGCCACCTTACGGCGATCTGCCTGAACCTCGGCTGTCGATAGCCCCAACAAACGCGCAGCTTCGCCCGGATGAGGGGTAATCACACAGTTGGCCGGCAGCTCGACGCTGCCAGTGGCCAGTTGATTGAGCGCGTCGGCATCCCACACCTGCGGCACGCTGGCATTGGCCGCGACCGACAACAGGCTCTTGCCCCAGGCGTCATCGCCCAGGCCTGGGCCAATGACGATCACCGAGATTTTTTCCAGCAGGCCCATCAACTGGTTAGCCGAGCTCACGCCGACGGCCATGACCTCCGGCAGCCGAGCCAGAGCGGCCGGCACGTGTTCCGGCCGCGTCGCCAGCGAGACCATGCCGGCGCCGCTGCGCAAGGCACTTTCGCTGCTCAGCAACGCCGCGCCGCCAACGCCACGGTCACCACCGATGACCAGCAGGTGGCCGAACTGGCCCTTATGGGCGTCCGGGGAACGCGCAGCCAGTTGCGGCAAATGGCCGGGCAACAACAGCTGCACGTCGGTAATTGGGTGTTTTGTCTGAGGCATGCGTCTTCAAGCTCCGATGTCTGGCAGAATTATACGCATCTAACCTGTGGTTTCCCGTGTCTCATGCCTGCTATTACCTCCGATCTGCCCGCTCTCGCCCAATCGATCAAAGACTGGGGTCGCGAGCTGGGCTTTCAACAAGTGGGCATCAGCGGCCTCGACCTGGCTGAGCATGAACAGCACCTTCAACGCTGGCTCGACGCGGGTTACCACGGCGAGATGGAGTACATGGGCGCCCACGGCAGCAAACGCTCCCACCCGGACGAGCTGGTGCCCGGTACCTTGCGCGTGGTGTCACTGCGCATGGACTACCTGCCCGGCGACACCCAGATGGCGCAACTGCTCGGCCAGCCGGAAAAAGCCTACATCTCGCGCTACGCCCTGGGCCGCGATTACCACAAGCTGATCCGCAAGCGCGTGCAGCAACTGGCCGACCGCATCCAGGCGCAGATCGGGCCGTTCGGCTTTCGCGCCTTCGTCGACAGCGCGCCCGTGCTGGAAAAAGCAATCGCCGAACAAGCCGGTCTGGGCTGGATCGGTAAAAACACCTTGGTACTCAACCGCAAGGCCGGCAGTTATTTCTTCCTGAGCGAACTGTTTGTCGATTTACCGTTGCCGGTAGACCCACCCCACGCCACAGAACACTGCGGCCGCTGCACGGCGTGCCTGGACATCTGCCCCACCAACGCCTTCGTTGGCCCTTACGTGCTGGACGCGCGACGCTGCATTTCGTACCTGACCATCGAACTCAAGAGTGCCATCCCCGAAGATCTGCGCCCACTGATTGGTAACCGGGTATTTGGCTGCGATGACTGTCAGATCGTTTGCCCGTGGAATCGTTTCGCTCGACCTACCGCCGAAAGCGATTTCAAGCCACGGCACAATCTGGATAACGCAGAACTGGCCGAATTGTTTATGTGGGACGAGGATAAATTCCTCAGCAGCACCGAGGGCTCGCCCCTGCGCCGCGCCGGTTACGAGCGCTGGTTACGCAACCTGGCGGTGGGCCTGGGTAATGCGCCCTCCAGCATTCCAGTGCTGGAAGCCTTGAAGGCGCGGCGGGACTACCCGTCGGAGTTGGTACGCGAACACGTGGAATGGGCGCTGGAGCAACACGCTGCGCGCTAGTGCACATCGTCGTTGTAGACGAACTTGGGCATTTCCCAGTGAAACCGGATCGCCAGCAGGCGTAACAGGAAGCCACTGAACAGCGTCAGCAGAATCGCTTGCTCGCTGGGCAGCTTCAGGTACAGGCACAGCAAGTAGAACCAGGCAGCCAGGAACGACACGCTGGCATACAGCTCGCGACGGAAGATCAGCGGGATATCGTTACAGAAGATATCCCGCAGGATGCCGCCGAATACCCCGGTGATGACCCCGCTGACCGACGCCACCAACATACCGTGGCCCATTTCCAGGGCGGTCATGCAGCCGATCAGGGTGAAGGCCACCAACCCCACCGCATCCAGCGCCAGGAACAGCGAGCGCAGGTGGCGCATCAGCGGTGCGATAAAGATCGTCACCAGCGCCGCAACAGAGGTCAGCACCAAGTATTCCGGGTGTTTGACCCAGGTCAGCGGGTAGTGGCCGAGCAACACATCGCGCACCGAACCGCCGCCCAGGGCTGTCACGCAAGCGATCAGTACCACGCCAAACCAGTCCATGCCACGCCGACCCGCGGACAGGGCGCCAGTCATGGCTTCGGCGGTGATGGCGACGAGGTAGAGCATCAGCAACATGATGGCGATCCTGACAGAGAGGCCGGCAGTCTAATCATTTGCCGAGGGCACCAAAAGGGGGCACTTGGCGATAAACCGCGTCGCCTGTATCGCAGGCAAGCCAGCTCCCACACTTTGAATTTACGAATGCAGCCAAATGTGGGAGCTGGCTTGCCTGCGATGGCGCATTCACTGGCGCCGTAGAATCAAGCCTTGATGAAATGCTTGCGGTAATGCTGCAACTCGGCAATCGACTCGCGAATATCATCCAGCGCCAGGTGCGTGCTGCCTTTATGGAAGCTGTCTTTGACTTCCGGGGCCCAACGCGCAGCCAGTTCCTTCAAGGTCGACACGTCCAGGTTGCGGTAATGGAAGTAACTTTCCAGCCCCTTCATGTGCGTATAAAGGAAGCGACGGTCCTGGCAGATGCTGTTGCCGCAGATCGGCGATTTGCCCTTGGGCACCCATTTTTCCAGGAAGGCAATGGTTTCGGCCTCGGCTTCGGCCATGCTGATGCGGCTGTCGCGCACGCGCTGGGTCAGCCCGGAGTTACCGTGGGTGCGGGTGTTCCACTCGTCCATGGTGGCGAGTACGGCGTCGCTGTGGTGGATGGCGATCACCGGGCCTTCGGCCAAGGTGTTGAGGTTGCTGTCGGTGACAATGGTCGCCATCTCGATGATGACGTCGGTGTCGGGGTTCAGACCGGTCATTTCCAGATCGATCCAAATCAGGTTCTGTGGGTTTTGCATGGCTTGATTCTCTTGGCACCTTGGCGTAGCCGGGCAGTTTAGCAGGCGGGGGCGTGCTAGACTCGCGACCGTTTTACCCAACTTTTGCATTATCGACACGGAACACCAATGGCCAAACGCCAGCTCAACCGTCGCCAAAACTGGCGCATCGAAAAGATTCAAGGTGAACGCGCCGCCCGCGCCGCCAAACGTGAATCCTCCGCCGTGGAAGCGCTCGAGGGCGGCGACCTGGGGCCCGAACAAACCGGCTTGGTGATCGCGCACTTTGGTGTGCAGGTCGAAGTCGAGGCGCTCGAAGGCGAACTCGCGGGCCAGGTGTTCCGTTGCCACTTGCGCGCCAACCTGCCCGCGCTGGTCACCGGCGACAAGGTGGTGTGGCGTGCCGGCAACCAGGGCATCGGCGTCATCGTCGCCCAGTTGCCGCGCAGTACCGAGCTGCGCCGCCCCGACAGCCGTGGGCAGCTCAAGCCGGTGGCGGCCAACGTCGACATGATCGTGATCGTGTTCGCGCCACTGCCCGAGCCCCATGCCAACCTGATCGACCGCTACTTGGTCGCGGCCGAGCATGCTGGCATCCGCCCGTTGCTGCTGCTGAACAAATTCGACCTGATCGACGAGCAAAACGCCCCGGCGCTCAATGCGTTGCTGGCGGTCTACCGCACCCTGGGCTACCCGGTGCTGGAAGTGTCGGCTCACCACGGCAACGGCATGGAACAACTGCAACAGCAGTTGGACGGGCGGATCAGCGTGTTCGTCGGCCAGTCAGGCGTGGGCAAGTCGTCGCTGGTCAACAGCCTGTTGCCTGAAGTCGAAACCCGCGTGGGCCCGCTGTCGGAACTGTCCGGCCAGGGCACCCACACCACCACCACCGCGCGGTTGTTCCACTTCCCGGGCGGCGGCGAGTTGATCGACTCACCGGGTATCCGTGAATTCGGCTTGGGCCACGTCAGCCGCAGCGATGTGGAAGCGGGCTTCATCGAGTTCAACGACCTGATCGGCACCTGCCGCTTCCGCGACTGCAAACACGACCGCGAGCCGGGTTGTGCGTTGCTCAAGGCACTGGAAGATGGGCGCGTGCAGCAGCAGCGGATGAACAGCTATCGGTCGATTATTGCGAGCTTGCCTGAGAGCAGCTATTGACGGTCAATTTCTTGATACACATAAACCAGCGGGCTGAAAGCCCTAGCCCATTGATTTAGCAGGAGCAGGCATCAAGAATTCGAGTCAACTGGGTGGCTGATACGCACATGCCAGCTTGTATTCGGATTTCCTGATGCTCATAATTGCTCCGTCACCAGCGAAAGCTGGCAGGAGTCTGGATCCTTTTCGGAGTTGATCCAGCGGCGCAGAAGGGGCGAAGCAAGCTCCGCTGCGTGTCGAATGAAGCCGCCTTCGGGCGGCTTTGCTTTTTGTGGGGAATTAACATTTGGCTCTCTACTATCACCCCAAACAAGGCGACGTTTTGCTGTGTGACTTCACCCGAGGCTTTGTCGCCCCGGAAATGCTGAAGATCCGCAAAGTCGTAGTGATATCTCCTACCGCGACCCACAGTCGCAAGCTCTGCACCGTGGTGCCAATCTCCTCTACTGCACCAGCGACCCAATACGACTGGCACCATTTGCTACGCACCAATCCACTTCAATCCGATGGCTATAAAGAGCTATGGGTGAAGTGCGACATGATTTATACCGTCAGCTTTGAGCGCCTCGACAAGTTGCATAGAAAGACTCGCTCCAAAGGTCGAGAGTACTTCGTCCCACGCCTGTGCGCCGACGACATGCGAGGCGTAGTCAGTGGTGTCAAAGCATACCTCCCACTTTGAACACACATGAAAACGCCCCGAATGATCGGGGCGTTTACGTTTCCAGCGCTTAGATCAACTATGACCCCGGTGCAGGCGCCGTAGGATCCTTGACGCCCCCGTCATCAAACAGGTTCAGCTTCTGGCGCAGCTCATGGGCTGGCAGCGGTTCCTGCTCCGGAGGCAGCGCGTTCGGGTCGGCCGGCACTTCGCCTGGCGCACCGTCGCCCTGGGTCGGTGCCGGTAGCGGTGGTTGATCGCCCTCAATCGCACGCTGGGCTTTTTTGGTCAGCACCACGATGTCGATACGGCGGTTGACCGGGTTGTACGGGTCTTTGGGATCAAACAGCTGCGAGGAGGCAAAGCCCACCACCCGCGCCACTTGCGGGTCCGGGTAGCTGCCGGCCACTAGCGCACGCCGGGCAGCATTGGCGCGGTTGGCCGAGAGCTCCCAGTTGCCGAAATCACCCTGGCCCGCGTAGGGTTTGGCGTCGGTGTGCCCGCTGATGCTGATCTTGTTGGGCACCGCCTTGATGGTGTCAGCCATGGCCAGCAGGATGTCTTCAAAGTACGGCTTCAAGCGCGCACTGCCCGAGTCGAACATCGGCCGGTTGGCGGCATCGGTAATCTGGATGCGCAGCCCCTCGGGGGTGATCTCGAAGGAAATCTGGTCCTTGAACTTCAGCAACTGTGGGTTTTCTTCAACCTTGTTCTGCAATTCCTGCAGCAACAGTTCCAGTCGCTCCTGTTCGACCTGCTCGGCCATGGATTCGACAGTGTCGCGCTCGATCGGGATTTTTTCCTGAGGCGATTCAGTTTGCACTTCCGGGTTGATGGTGCGCTCGGGCGCCAGTTCCGGCGAGCCGCCCAGGTCAATGACAAACGGCGTACCGCTTTCAGAAAAGCCAATCGGGTCTTTGAAGTAGCCGGCGATGGCGATTTTCTGTTCTGGCGTAGCGGTGGACATCAGCCACAACACCAGGAAGAACGCCATCATCGCCGTGGCAAAGTCGGCGAAGGCGATTTTCCAGGCGCCGCCATGGTGCCCCGCAGCGAAGCGCTTGACGCGCTTGATGATGATCGGCTGGTTGTTTTCCATGGCTTAGCGACCGCGAACCGCTTGTTCCAGCTCGGAGAAACTTGGGCGGTGTTTCGGGTACAACACCTTGCGCCCGAACTCCACAGCCAGCGACGGCGGCATGCCCGAGGCCGATGCCACCAGGCACGCCTTAATCGCTTCGTAGAGGTTGATTTCTTCCTTGGCATCGTGGGCCAGGGAGGTGGCGAGCGGGCCGAAGAAACCATAGGCGGCGAGAATACCGAAGAAGGTCCCCACCAGCGCCGCACCTACGTGCATGCCGATGGCCGCCTGATCGCCTTCGCCCAGGGACGCCATGGTCACCACGATACCCAGTACCGCTGCGACAATACCGAAACCGGGCATGCCGTCGGCGATGCCGGTCACGGCGTGGGAAGGATGCTCCAGCTCTTCCTTGAGGCTGAACAACTCCATGTCGAACAGGCCTTCCAGCTCGTGGGGCGCCATGTTGCCGGAGGACATGATGCGCAGGTAATCACAGATATACGCGGTCATGCGCTCGTCTTTGAGCACGGCCGGGTACTTGGCAAAAATCGGGCTGGCCGCGGCGTCTTCGATATCGCCTTCGATCGCCATCATGCCTTCGCGGCGGCTTTTGTTGAGGATCTCGTAGATCAGCCCCAGCACTTCCAGATAAAACGTGTGGGAGAAGCGCGAGCTGAACATGCCCAGGGACTTCTTGACCACGTGCATGGTCATATAGCCTGGGTTGGCCTGCAAAAATGCGCCGAACGCTGCACCGCCGATAATCAGCACTTCGAAAGGCTGGATCAGTGCGGCGATTTTACCGTGGGAGAGGACGTACCCTCCGAGCACACTTGCGATGACGACAATGATGCCGATAATTTTAGCCATAGGAGAGGGGTACTTGCGCCGTCGGGTTCATGGACATATTGGGTGCAGCAGAAAACTCTTGTTCTACTTATCGGCAAAACTGCGCCAGACTATAGCCCGTTAAGGCGAAAAGCCAATTCGGCCCGTTCCGGGCGTGTTGAACGCAAGTGATGATCGCGCCCCAATCATGGCAATTGAAACGACAACCCCAACAAACCGCCCCAATACCCTCGCCGCTTGGATCAAGTGCCTGGACGACGTGCTGCTGCCCGTGCCCCAGGCCAGCCACGAACGCGTGTGCAAAGCTATTCGCGATAGCCGCAGTTCATTGCGAGATATTGCTGAGTTGATGCAAAACAGTCCGGCCCTGGTGCTGAGTGTGATGCGCGAAGCCAACAGCCAAGCCCACGGCAGCCTGGCCGAACCTGCGGAAAACCTTGAAGTCGCACTTAACCGTCTTGGCCTCAAACGTGCCGAAGAGCTGTTGGCGCGCCTGCCTTCGGTACCCGCCCGGGAAATCCCCGTGGCCTTGCGTCAACTGTTGCTAATCAGCCAGCACGCATCCCAGCAAGCTAACGGTTTGTTCGGCAGTCGCCTGGCGCGGTTGTGGCAGGACATCCACTGGGGCAGCCTGCTGTTTTTGTCGCCACTGTGGCCGATGGCCGTCGCCTACCCCAAGCTTTTGGAAGAGTGGGAGTTGCGGGTGATCCATAAAGGCCAATCGGCACGCCAGGTCGAGCAACAGCTGTTCGGCGTGCGCTTGCTCGACCTGTGCCTGGGCCTGACCGAAGCCTGGCACCTGCCGATCTGGGTTTCACAGGGCTACAAGTTGCTGTTGGCCGAGCAACGCCTGCTGGTCAAGGCGCTGCACATTGCCCGTCAAGACGATGCCCTGCGTCACCAGCAATTGCTCGATGCCGAGCCCAACCTGCGACGCTGGCTGAACCAGCCGGCCAATACCGTGTTGCTGGCCAATGGCTTGGCGATGTCGGCCCAGGAATCCTGGACCTGCCCGCACACAGAGCGCTGGCAATACCTGACGGCGCTGTACCTGCAAACGCCATTGAGCGATGTGCAACAGCAAGCCCACCAGCAAGCGGTGACCAGCGCGCGTACCACCTTGATGCCCGACCTCTGGCACCCGGCGCTATCGCTGATCTGGCCGTGGCATGTGCACAAAGTCCATCGCGGCTTGCTGCCTGCACCACCGCCCACGGCCGAAGCCTTGGCCGTGTGGCGCACGCGCTGCACCGAGTTGCTGGTGGAGCCGAGCCGCTTTGCCAACGCCATGCACCTGACCACTTGCGCCAAGGAAGCCCTGGTCGCCAGTGGCATGCAGCGGGTACTGATATTCATGGCAGATCGCGCCTTGAGTACCTTGCGTGTACACCAGGCCGACGGCCTGCCCAAGGACGCGGCTCACCTGAGCCTGGATGTGGTGAACAGCACATTGCTGCAACGCCTGCTGGAAAAGTCCGCCCAGGTACGCCTGAACCCCGACAACCATGCGCAGTTTTCCGCATTGCTGCCACCGATCCTGCGTCGTCTGTTTATTGGCGAGCATCTGCTACTGCGCTCACTGAGCTGCAACGGCCGTGTGGTCATGCTGATCGTGGCGGACCAGGGCGGCGGGCCGTTCTCGGAAACCACCGTGCAAGCGTTCGGCAAAACCGCCCAATGCATCGAGAAAGCCCTGCACAGCTTTACCAACCGCAGCGCCTGATGCTTGCGCTACAATCACCGGCCTTTATCGCCAACATTTGTGCCCAGGAGACCTCACATGCCTGACTTCTCTGGCTTGCCGCTGGTGATCGAATCCGCCGACCTGTTGGGTCGCCTCGATTCCAAGCACTTGATACTGGTAGACCTCACCAGTGTCGCCCGCTACGCCGAAGGGCATATCCCCGGCGCGCATTTCGTTGACCCCAAGCGCACCCAACTGGGACAGCCACCGGCACCCGGCCTGCTACCAAGCAAGGCCGACCTGGAAAAACTGTTCGGCGAACTGGGCCACACCCCGGACGCCACCTATGTGGTCTACGACGACGAAGGCGGCGGTTGGGCCGGGCGTTTTATCTGGATGCTCGACGTGATCGGCCACCAGAAATATCACTACCTCGACGGTGGCCTGCTGGCTTGGCTGGAGGAAGGGCACCCGCTTTCCACCGATGTGCCCCCAGCAGCCGGCGGCCCGGTCAGCCTTACGCTGCACGACGGCCCTACCGCCACCCGTGAATACCTGCAAAGCCGTCTCGGCGCGGCCGACCTGGGGATCTGGGACGCTCGTGGCCCGCTGGAGTATTCCGGCGAGAAAGTGCTCGCAGCCAAGGGCGGCCACATTCCCGGCGCGGTGAACTTCGAATGGACTGCCGGCATGGACAAGGCGCGCAACCTGCGTATCCGCCGTGACATGCCGCAAATCCTCGAAGACCTCGGGCTGACCAAAGACAAAGAAATCATCACCCACTGCCAGACTCACCACCGCTCTGGCTTCACCTACCTGGTGGCCAAGGCGCTCGGTTATCCGCGAGTCAAAGGTTATGCCGGTTCCTGGGGCGAATGGGGCAATCACCCCGACACCCCCGTTGAGATTTAAGGTTTAAGGACAGTTATGAAAAAGCAGTTGTTTATCCTCAGCCAGTACTTGCTGCCGCACCACTTGCTGTCGCGCCTGGCCGGTTGTATCGCCGAGTGCCGCGTGCGCTGGTTCAAGAACGCCTTCACTGCCTGGTTCGCCAAGCGCTACCAGGTGGACATGTCCCAGGCCCTGGTGGAAGACCTGACCGCCTACGAGCACTTCAACGCCTTCTTCACCCGTGCGTTGAAAGACGGCGCCCGCCCGTTGGATCCAACCCCAGGTGCCGTGTTGAGCCCTGCCGATGGCGCGGTCAGCCAGCTAGGCCCGATCGAACATGGCCGTATCTTCCAGGCCAAGGGCCACAGCTTCAGCGTGCTGGAACTGCTCGGTGGCGATGCCGCAATGGCTGCGCCGTTCATGGGCGGCGAGTTCGCGACAATTTACCTGTCGCCCAAGGACTACCACCGGGTGCACATGCCACTGGCCGGTACCCTGCGCGAGATGGTGTATGTGCCAGGGCGGATTTTCTCGGTCAACCAGACCACCGCCGAAAACGTGCCGGAACTGTTCGCCCGTAACGAGCGCGTTGTCTGCTTGTTCGACACCGAACGCGGCCCGATGGCCGTGGTGTTGGTAGGTGCGATGATCGTTGCGTCGATTGAAACCGTGTGGGCCGGTTTGGTAACGCCGCCGAAACGCGAGCTGAAAACCTTCCGCTACGACGAAGCGGCCCGCGCGCCGATTCATCTGGACAAGGGTGCGGAACTGGGTCGTTTCAAACTGGGCTCCACTGCCATCGTGCTGTTCGGGCCGGACCAGGTGAAGTGGGCTGAAGAACTGGCAGCGGGTACGCCGGTGCAGATGGGCCAGGGTATCGCCGCCGCTAAAGCCTGATATTGCAGTTGATCGTTCCCACGCTCCGCGTGGGAATGCAGCCCGAGGCGCTCTGCGCCCAAAGCGTGACGCAGAGCGTCACTGGAGGCGTTCCCACGCAGAGCGTGGGAACGATCAGTGACAGTGAGATCGGCTTATAGCTGACCGTCGCGGTCACGCAAGCCCAGCAGATACAGCACGCCATCCAGCCCCAGTGTCGAAATCGCCTGCTTGGCCGATTGCTTGACCAACGGTTTGGCACGGAACGCTACGCCCAACCCGGCAATCGCCAGCATCGGCAAGTCATTGGCGCCGTCGCCGACCGCAATGGTCTGCTCCAGGCGCAAGCCTTCCTTATGGGCCAATTCCTTGAGCAGGTCGGCCTTGCGCTGGGCGTCGACAATCGGCTCCACCGCGACGCCAGTCACTTTGCCATCCACCACTTCCAGCTCGTTGGCGAATACATAGTCAATGCCCAGCTTGGCCTGCAACTGCTTGGCGAAGTACGTGAAGCCGCCGGACAGGATGGCGGTCTTGTAGCCCAGTCGCTTGAGTTCGGCGAACAGGGTTTCGGCGCCTTCAGTCAGGCGCAGCGACGCGCCGATCGAATCCAGCACACCCACATCCAGGCCTTTGAGCAGCGCCAGACGCTCCTTGAAGCTGGCACGAAAATCCAGCTCGCCGGCCATCGCGCGCTCGGTAATCTCAGAAACTTGCTCGCCCACACCGGCCGCCTTGGCCAGCTCATCGATGACTTCGGCTTCGATCAAGGTGGAGTCCATGTCGAACACCGCCAAGCGGCGGTTGCGACGGAACAGGGAGTCTTCTTGGAAGGCGATATCGACATTCAGTTCCTGGGCCACGCTCAGGAAGTCGGCGCGCAGCGCTTGCGCGTCAGCCGGTTCACCGCGCACGGAGAACTCGATGCAGCCCTTGCCTTTGTCAGCCGGGGTGTCCAATGGCATGCGACCCGACAGACGGTCAATATGGTCGATATTCAATCCGTATTGCGCGGTGATCGAACTGACGCGCTGCAGCTGCTCAGCCGTTACCTTGCGGGTCAACAGGGTGACGATATGGCGTTTTTTACCCTGGCCTTCGACCCAGTGCTGGTAGTCAGCTTCGGACACCGGGGTGAAACGTACCTGTTGATCGAGCTTATACGCCGTAAACAGGATGTCCTTGAGTACCGAGGAGGCCTGCTCGGTGCTGGGGATCTCCACCAGGATGCCGAACGACAAGGTGTCGTGGATCACTGCCTGGCCGATGTCGAGAATGTTCACACCACCCTGGACCAGGACGCCGGTAATGGCTGCGGTGAGACCCGGTCGGTCTTCACCCGTGATGTTGATCAGGACAATTTCGCGCAAAGCGCACCCCCAGGCTGGAAAAAAACCGCATTCTACCCACTTTCAGTGACCATCGGGCACAGGCAGCGCTTTGCCGGCCAGGGGCCTGTCGCTATACTGCGCGTCAACTTCACGGACCAAGAGCCGAGCGCAAGTGAACCGGCCCACGCCAGTAAAAACCGATAACTTCTTCCTGCTGATCTTCCGGGCACTGCGCCATCGCCGTGTACCGATTGCATTGCGCATCGCCAGCCATAACGTGATCCTGGTCGCTCTGGCCCTGGTGATCTACGCCTGCGTGATGGGTTTGCAGTTCAAGCAGGCCATGCACGAGCAAGCTGACGCCCTGGGCGCGAGCCTGACAACCCAGACTGCCACTTCGGCGACTGAGTTGCTGGTGTCCAACGACATCCTCAGCCTCAACGTATTGCTCAACAACCTGACCAAGAACCCGCTGGTGGCCCACGCCGCCATCTATAGCGTGGACAACCGGATCATGGCCGAGGCCGGGCAGCGCCCGAAAAACGGCCTGCTCGGTGAGGCCGAGGGCCTGTATCAGAGCAATATCACGTTCCAGGACGTGAAGGCCGGCCAACTGCGTATCAGCCTTGATATGCAACAGTTCCAGCAGCCGATGACCATCAGCCTGCAAAGCATGGGCATCCTGAGCGCGATCCTGCTGGCCTTGGCCCTGGCCTTGAGTCTGCGCCTTGGTCGGCATATCTCCACGCCGTTGATGCAACTGCGCATCTGGCTGCGGGATATCGACGAACACACCCCGGCCACCGATCGCCAGGACGAAATCGGCGACCTCGCGCGCCAGCTCCACACCAGCTTTGCCCCGGAGCCGAAAGCGCCTGAAGTCGAACCTGAGCCTGAGTACGACGACACCGAGGACTACAACGACGTGCCTGAGTTTGAAGTGCGCGACCTGCGCGACCCAGGCTTCGACGAAAGCGCCCCGGTGGCCGGCCTCAAGCCTGCGCCGCGCCATGTGATCAAGGCCGAGGAAGACGAGCTGGACGACGAAGACCCGTTCGCCGACCTGCGCGACACCTCGGCAGCCGCCCCAGTCGCTGCGCCCAAACCGGTTGCGGTCAAGAACGCCGAGCCACAGCACAGTGCTGTACTCGCCGTGCAACTGGGTGCCCAGGAGCAACTGCGCCGCCTGCCCCGCGCCCGCCTGACCGAACTGCTCGAACGCTACCGTGACTGCCTCGACCAGGCCGCTTCGCTCTACCAGAGCGAACTGCACACCCTGAACGATGGCAGCACGCTGATGCTGTTCCACAGCGAAGACAGCGGCGAGGACTACCTGACCAATGCCATCTGCTGCGGCGAGCTGTTGCGCGCCCTGGGCCATGCCCTGCAGATCGAAGTAGCCGACAGCGGCATTACCCTGCAACTGCAGCTGGGTCTAACCGTGGGTGACGACCTGTTTGGCATCAGCCAGATCGACCTGCTGCTGACCGAAATCGCCCAGGATGCCCTGGCCTTGTCCCAGCACAGCCGTAACCTGCTGCTGGTGGAGCGCAAGATCAGTGAGGACACGCTGATCCGCCAACGCGCACGTATCCGCCCGATTGCCAGCCCTGAAGGGGCCAGTTGTGTGGAGCGGTTGATGGAGCCGTATCCGTCGATGCTGGAGCGTCAGTTGGCGCGGATGCATGAGACCCGTAAGCCCTGAGGCATAGCGTTATACCTACTGTGGAGCTGGGCTTATGTGGGAGCGGGCTTGCTCGCGAAGGCGGCGTGTCAGTCAGCTGATGCGCCCCTGACACACCTGATTCTCGAGCAAGCCCGCTCACACACAAGCCCCCCCCCATTTGGGTTGTGGTGCAGCTTAAATCGCAGCCCAACAAAAAGGCCCGCTTATTCAGCGGGCCTTTTGTTTGTGCGCCATTCAGATCAGAATCTGAACACTTCCAAGTCCGTACGAATCGGCGTGGCCATCGGCATCTTCGGTTTTTCCGGGGCCGCAGGCTTGGCCTGGGCGGGGGCCTGCTTACGCGGTTGCGCTTCGGCAATCGGCGGCTGGTTGGCCAATGGTTTGAGCGCCACCGACAACTGCTGTGCCAAGTGCTGCAACAGCACACCCTGGGCCTGGACCTGGGACGCAGTGGTGCCGGCGTGCTCTTCCTGCAGATGCACAATGCGGTTGTCCCGCACCTGCCCGCGACGGTCGATCAGGCGCCACTGTGCATCCAGGATCGCCGGTTGCGACTTGCCGGAATCCAGCCGCGTAATGGTCAGCAACACCTGTACATCCGGGGTGAACCCGGAGGGTCCCGGTGCCAGGACCACACGCTGGCTGTCCAGCTGGCCGGCGACCTGACGCAACATCAACTGGTTGATATCCGACGACAGGCTACCGGCCCAACGACCATCTGTGGAACCTTGCAGGCTGCCGTCGTTCTGACGTTGAAGCAGGGTTTCGCGTTGCAGGTAATCGGCAACCACTACCGGCCCCAGCAATACGGCCATGCCAGCGGTTTGGGCAGGCTGAGCCGGACTTCCGCTGTCCAGCTGGTACAGCGACACCGGTTGATGTGTGCTGCAACCCGCCAACCCCAAAAGGCCAGCGAGCATCAAAAATAGAGGAAGGCGTGGAGCAGTCATCATCCCATCCAAGTGGCTGCCACAAGGCGAACCACAATGTAATACTAAAAATAACCTGAACACGCTCGGCCACGCCGGCGCTGGAAAGGCCATATCATCCGTGAATATGCGCCATGACTCCAGCGCGAAAGCATCGATCTACGCGTTAAATCGTAGATCGAGGCCTCTAGTACCGCTTAAACCGGCGTTTCGACCAGCAAGGCATCCACTCGCTGGAAGCCTCGTGGCAGTTTGTTACCTCGCCGGCCACGCTCACCCTTGTAGTGTTCAAGGTCGTCAGGGCGCAATGACAACGTGCGCTTGCCGGCCTGGAGCACCAGGGTAGAACCTTCCGGGACCACGGCGATGTCAGTCACATACTCCTCGCGACTGGCCACCCGGTCACCGGGAATCCCGATGATCTTGTTGCCTTTACCCTTGCCCAGCTGCGGCAAGTCGCTGATCTTGAACACCAGCAAGCGCCCTTCGGTGGTCACCGACGCCAGCCAGTTACTCTCCCGATCCTCCACCGGCCTTGGCAGGATCACCTTGGCATTGTTCGGCAGGCTCAACAGCGCCTTGCCCGCCTTGTTCTTGGCCTGCAGGTCTTCACCCTTGACCACGAAACCGTAACCGGCGTCGGAGGCGATGACATACAGCGAATCATCGTCCGGCAACAGCACGCACTCGAAATTCGCCCCCGGTGGCGGCGTGAGGCGCCCGGTCAACGGCTCGCCCTGCCCCCGTGCAGACGGCAGGGTGTGGGCCGGCACCGAATAACTGCGCCCGGTCGAGTCGATAAACACCGCGAATTGATTGGAACGCCCGGCGGCAGCGGTCTTGAAGCCATCACCGGCTTTGTACGAAAGGCCGGTGGCGTCAATATCATGCCCTTTGGCGGAGCGAACCCAACCCTTTTCCGACAGAACGACGGTAATTTTCTCGTTGGGCAACAGCTCGGTTTCGGTCAGCGCCTTGGCTTCAGCGCGCTCGACGATAGGCGAGCGACGGTCATCGCCATAGGTTTCGGCGTCTTTGATCAGTTCGCTGCGCACCAGCTTCTTGAGCTTGGCTTCGCTGCCCAGCAGGGCTTGCAGCTTGGCTTGTTCCTTGAGCAGGGCATCCTGCTCGTCGCGCAGCTTCATTTCTTCCAGGCGAGCCAACTGGCGCAAGCGGGTGTCGAGGATGTAGTCCGCCTGGATTTCGCTCAGCTCGAAACGCGCGATCAGCTCGGCCTTCGGATGCTCGGCGGTACGGATGATATGGATCACTTCATCCAGGTTGAGGTAGGCGATCAGCAAGCCGTCCAACAGGTGCAAGCGGCGCTCGACCTTGTCGAGGCGAAATTGCAGGCGGCGACGCACGGTCTGCACGCGGAATTCCAGCCATTCCACCAGCAGATTGCGCAGGTTCTTCAACTGGGGCTTGCCGTCCAGGCCGATGATATTGACGTTGACCCGGTAGCTGGACTCCAGGTCGGTGCTGGCAAACAAGTGCTGCATCAGCACTTCATGATCCACCCGGCTGTTGGTCGGGATGATCACGATGCGGCATGGGTTCTCATGGTCGGACTCGTCACGCAGGTCGGCCACTTGTGGCAATTTCGACGGCTTGGCCTGCATCAACGCGGCGATCTGCTCCAGCACCTTGGCACCCGATACCTGGTGCGGCAGCGCGGTCACAATAATGTCGCCGTCCTCGATGTGGTACACCGCGCGCATACGCACCGAGCCCTTGCCCGTTTCGTACATCTTCAGCAGGTCCGCGCGCGGCGTGATGATTTCTGCTTCGGTCGGGTAATCCGGGCCCTGGATATGCTCGCAGAGCTGCTCGACCGTAGCTTTGGGCTCATCCAGCAAGCGCACGCAGGCAGTGGCGACTTCGCGCAGGTTGTGCGGCGGCACATCGGTGGCCATGCCGACCGCAATACCGGTGGTGCCGTTGAGCAGGATATTCGGCAAACGCGCCGGCAACACCAGGGGTTCGTCGAGGGTGCCGTCAAAGTTCGGCCCCCAGTCGGCAGTGCCCTGGCCCAGCTCGCTGAGCAGCACTTCGGAATAACGCGACAGCCGCGCCTCGGTGTAACGCATGGCGGCGAAGGATTTGGGGTCATCCGGTGCACCCCAGTTACCCTGCCCGTCCACCAGGGTATAGCGGTAGCTGAACGGCTGGGCCATCAGCACCATGGCTTCATAGCACGCCGAATCACCGTGGGGGTGGAATTTACCCAGCACGTCACCGACGGTACGCGCCGATTTCTTGTGCTTGGAATCGGCGTCCAGGCCCAACTCACTCATGGCGTAGATGATGCGCCGTTGCACGGGCTTCAGGCCGTCGCCGATATGCGGCAAGGCACGGTCCATGATCACGTACATGGAGTAGTTGAGGTAGGCATTTTCGGTGAATTCAGCCAGCGACCGGCGTTCTACGCCATCTAAGCTGTCTGCGAGGATGTCACTCATGCGGGCCTCATCATGGGGTAAGGCGCAGCGGAACTGCCGCTGCGCTGATTCAATTCAAAAAAATCTCGACTCATGGCTGGGCACTCCAGCCACCATCCGGAGCGGCAAAACGATAGACCATCGGACGCTTTTCACCATCGGCACGCGGGCCGAAATTGTTGTCGATCCCGACCCAGGCACCGTCGGCATCCACCAACAGGGCTTCAGCCAGGCCATACGACTGTGGGTAACGTCGCTGCGGCGTCAGGGCTTCGTCGGCAAACGACCAGCACAGCTCAACCTTGGCCGTGAGCGGGTCGCGCCGGCAGATCTGAAACGCATTGCGCTCCAGGGTAAACAGCTTGCCGTTGAACAGCGACAGGTCAGCAAAGTCCTTGGACACGGCCTTGGCGTTGGGGAACTGCGCCGGTTGCACTTCCTGGCCGGCCTCGCTCAACAATACACAACGGCCATCGCAATCCCATACGCTCTGCCCACGCTTGATCGAGACCAGGCCACGGCGTTCGCGCTCGGCAGCCAGCCAGATCTGATTGCCTTCAGGGTTTACCGCCAGGCCTTCGAACAAGGCATTAAAGTGCAGCAACATGCCACTGGCCCTGGCTTCACGCACCATGCCCGGCGCGATTTTCAACCACTCGGGTGCGCCCGTTGCGGGTACCTGCAACACCGCGGCATGGGCTTCGCTGACAATGTAGCGGTTGCCTGCGGCATCACAACTGATGCCTTCAAAGTCCAGGTCACCACCACGTATGAACGAAGCGGCCTTGGTGCGCGAACGCAAGCCCCAAGGCAGGCCGGACTCGGGCACGGGCGGCACGTCGATCGTCAGCGCTTGCGCGCTCCAGGTCGGCGCACGGGTATCCAGGCGGTAGATCTGGTCGTCATCGCGGTCCGAAACCGTCCACAGCTCGTTGCCACACAACGCCAGGCCCGACAGGTTCCCACCGCGCATGCCGTCAACCGGGTGTTCCGAGACCAGTTTGAGCTCTGCCACGCTGGCTGCGGCCACCTGGGTGACCGCCAGCCCGCTCAACATCAGGATCGCCAGGGCGACGCCTGTGCGCATCAGCCCAGTACCTCGGCCAGGTTGCCTTTGGATTCAAGCCAGGTCTTGCGGTCGCCGGCGCGTTTCTTCGCCAGCAGCATGTCCATCATTTCCGAGGTGGCGGCGAAGTCTTCCAGGGTCAACTGCACCAGGCGCCGGGTGTTCGGGTCCATGGTGGTTTCGCGCAGTTGCGGCGGGTTCATTTCACCCAGGCCCTTGAATCGCGTGACCTGTGGCTTGCCGCGTTTCTTCTCGGCCACCAGGCGGTCAAGGATGCCATCGCGCTCGGCTTCGTCCAGGGCGTAGAAAATTTCCTTGCCCAGGTCGATGCGGTACAGCGGCGGCATGGCGACGTAGACGTGACCGGCATCCACCAACGGGCGGAAATGCTGGACGAACAACGCGCACAGCAAGGTAGCAATGTGCAGGCCGTCAGAGTCGGCGTCGGCGAGGATGCAGATCTTGCCGTAGCGCAACTGGCTCATGTCTGCCGCGCCCGGATCGACGCCGATGGCGACCGCGATGTTATGCACTTCCTGGCTGGCCAGCACTTCGCTGCCATCGACTTCCCAGGTGTTGAGGATCTTGCCGCGCAACGGCAGGATCGCCTGGAACTCCTTGTCCCGCGCTTGCTTGGCGGAACCGCCGGCGGAGTCACCTTCCACCAGGAACAGCTCGGAACGCATCGGGTCTTGCCCGGCGCAATCGGCCAGTTTGCCCGGCAGTGCCGGGCCCTGGGTGATGCGCTTGCGCTCGACCTTTTTGCTCGCCTTCAAGCGCCGGCCGGCGTTGTTGATCGCCAGCTCCGCCAGGGCCAGGCCCAGTTCCGGATGCTCGTTGAGCCACAGGCTGAAGGCGTCCTTGACCACGCCAGAGACAAACGCCGCTGCCTCGCGGGACGACAGGCGCTCCTTGGTCTGCCCGGAAAATTGCGGTTCCTGCATCTTCATCGACAGCACGAACGCGATGCGCTCCCACACGTCTTCCGGCGCCAGTTTGACGCCGCGCGGCAACAGGCTGCGGTATTCGCAGAACTCACGCATGGCATCCAGCAAGCCTTGGCGCAAACCGTTGACGTGGGTGCCGCCCTGGGCCGTGGGGATCAGGTTGACGTAGCTTTCCTGCACGCTGTCGCCACCTTCGGGCAACCACAGCAGCGCCCAGTCCACCGCTTCTTTATTACCCGACAGGCTGCCGCAGAACGGCTCGTTTGGCAGGCGTTCGAAGTCGCTGACCGAGTCTTCCAGGTAAGAGCGCAGGCCGTCTTCGTAGTGCCACTCGACCTTCTCGCCGGTACCTTTGTCTTCAAAGCTGACCAGCAGCCCCGGGCACAACACAGCCTTGGCCTTGAGCACGTGCTTGAGGCGGCTGATGGAGAATTTGGGCGAATCGAAATACTTGGGGTCCGGCGCAAAGTACACGCTGGTGCCGGTGTTGCGCTTGCCCACGGTGCCGATCACTTCCAGGTCGGTGGCTTTGTAGCCATCGGCGAAAGTCATCTGGTACTCGTTGCCATCGCGCTTGACCTTGACCCGCACCAGGGTCGACAGCGCGTTGACCACGGAAATACCCACGCCGTGCAAACCGCCGGAGAACTGGTAGTTCTTGTTGGAGAACTTGCCGCCGGCATGCAGCTTGGTAAGGATCAGCTCGACGCCCGGCACACCCTCTTCGGGGTGAATGTCCACCGGCATGCCACGACCGTCGTCGGACACTTCCAGGGAATGGTCGGCGTGAAGGATGACTTGCACCGACTTGGCGTGCCCGGCCAAGGCTTCGTCGACGCTGTTGTCGATGACTTCCTGGGCAAGGTGGTTCGGCCGACTGGTGTCGGTGTACATGCCGGGGCGTTTGCGCACCGGGTCGAGGCCCGAGAGGACTTCGATGGCGTCGGCGTTATAAGAGCTAGCGCTGGGAGTGGCCATGGGGTCTCGTCGTGAGTCGTTCGATTAAAAAGTGACCTGCGATTTTCTACAGTGACGAAAAATCGAAGGATTGAAACTGATCTGCGCCAATGCCGGCAAAGCACAACAGTGCCGGCAATTGCTGGGCGAACCCCTGGTAACCATGGTCGCCACCGGCCTGGATGCGCAAGGCGCAGGCCCGGTAATACTGTTGGGCCAGGCGATAATCCAGGGTTTCGTCCCCGGTCTGCAACCACACCTGATAACGCGCGGCATCCTGGGGCGCCGGTACTTCCAGCTCGGCCAAGGCCGTGACGTGGTCCTGTGTCAACTCCCAGGTCTCATCGGTGTAGAGGTTCTTCTGGGTGCCCAGGTAACCGTCGAACATCCGATGGGGACTGACCGCCGGGTTGACCAGCAACGCCTTGAGGCCATGGCGTTCGGCAAGATGGGTTGCATAGTAGCCGCCGAGTGAGCTGCCGACCAGCAGTGGCCGGCCCAGTTGCGCAATCGCTTGCTCCAATTGAAGAATTGCCTGACGAGGGTGGTGATGCAGCGCCGGTACGCGTAACTGGTCGGACAGGCCGAGGGTGCCCATCACGGTGGTCAACTGGCTGGCCTTATTGGAAGCCGGCGCACTGTTGAAGCCGTGGATATACAGGATCGAAGCGGACATGCCGGGCTCTCCGTGCTGGGGCCAAAGAGGCGCAGTTTACAGGGAATGCAGGCAGAAGCGGACCCAATGTGGGAGCTGGCTTGCCTGCGATGGCGGCGATTGAGTCAACGAGTCAGCGCCAGGTACACCGTCATGGCAGGCAAGCCAGCTCCCACCTTTTGATCAGTGTTTGCAGGCCTTAATAGCCGTTGCTGCCGTAATCGACCGTAAAAGCGAAGCCTTTGACCCGCTCCACCCCCGTTTCCAACCGTCCGTCGCCATGCAAGCGCAACCAGCGATAACCCGGCGCTTGCTCGCTGACCTGGAAATCCTCACTTCCCGGCGCAAACTGGATACAGGTGGACGGCGAAGCCAGCAGTCGCACACCGTTGCGCTCGCCGTCGATTTCCTGATGCACATGGCCCCAAAGCAATGCCTTGGTCTGCGGGAAGCGCTCAAGCACGGCAAACAGAGCCTCGGGGTTGCGCAGGCCAATCGGCTCCATCCATGCACAGCCGATGGGCACCGGATGATGGTGGAAACACACCAGGTGATGGCGATCCGGCGCTTCGCTCAAGGCCTGCGCCAGCCGTTGCAGTTGCTCGTCTTGCAAGTAACCCGGCACCGACCCGGGTACCGCCGAATCCAGCAGGGTGATACGCCAGTTGCCGATATCCACCACCGGTTCGAGCAAATCACTGTGCATGGCAGCCTGGGCCATGACCTGCGGTTCGTCGTGGTTGCCGGGAATCCAGCGCGCCGGGGCGCCAAGGGGAGCGGTCAAATCGCGAAACTGTTGATAGGACGCCAGCGTGCCGTCCTGGGACAAGTCGCCGGTCGCCAGTATCAGGTCGATGGCCGGCTGTTGCGCACGCACCAGCTCGACCACCCGCTGCAGGCTTTCACGGGTGTTCATGCCCAGCAGCGTGGCGTCAGCGTCGGCAAACAGATGGCTGTCGGACAACTGCACCAGCAACACGGCATCAGGATTCACGGCGGATACGCTCGGCAAGGCGCTCTCCCTGGCAACTACAGGAATGGACATTTGGCGCGATTATGCTGGGGCAGGACACAAAGAGGAAACCCAAGGAAGCAGACGCAGTTCACCTCTACCGCACCACTTCAAACTCATGGCCCAAGGCCAGGCAGTGGCTGAGCCATTCACCGAGGAACACATTGAGCTGTGCTTTCTCATCGGGCTGGTGCATGAACACATTCGGGTAAGGATAGATGCTGCGAAAGCGTCGCGCATGCTCGGCGCTGATCACTTCGGCCATACGGGCGTCGTGGTAGACCTGTACTTCCAGTTGCGGCACCGGCAACCACGGCAGGCTGTGTTCCTGGCGCACCCGCAGGGTGGTGGTGTACGGGCAGGTGAGAATGACTTCCAGGGTCAGCACGCCGAGCATCTGGTCGCCATGGGTGACAGCAATGCGCCGCGCCTGGGGGGCGTGGCGCATGTCCGGGAGCAGGCGCATCAGCCGCGCATAGTTGGCCTCGCAGGCCGCTTGCAGCCCGATCAGGTCTACTCGATAACGTTCCCGTGCCTTTACTGCCATAACCCCCTCACTTCCGCGCGATTAAGCGCAAGCCATTGCAGGGCGATAATGCTGGCTGCGTTGGAAATCTTGCCATCGCGCACTGCCTGCAAGGCATCTTCGAAGGCCCAGGCGGTGACGCGGATATCTTCTGCTTCTTCTTCCAATCCATGGACGCCACCCGCGCCCGAGCTGTCGCAACGGCCCAGGTACAGGTGGACAAATTCGGTGCTGCCGCCCGGCGATGGAAAATACTTGGTGATCGGCCACAGCGCGGAGAATGTCAGCCCAGCTTCCTCCTCGGCCTCGCGGTGTGCAACCTCCTCGGGTTGCTCATCCTTGTCAATCAGGCCGGCGACCATCTCCACCAGCCAGGGGTTATCGGCGCGGCCCATGGCGCCGACGCGGAACTGTTCGATCAGCACCACCTCATCGCGCAGCGGGTCGTAGGGCAGCACGCATACGGCGTCATGACGCACGAACACCTCGCGGTTGATCACCCGGCTCATGCCGCCGTCGAATTTTTCGTGGCGCAGTTGCACGCGATCGAGCTTGTAGAAGCCTTTATAGGCATTGTCACGCTGAACAATCTCGATTTTGTTCGGCGTCGACTTCGCGATGTCCGTCATGGTGTCCCTCGTTAAGCTCGTGCAATGGGCGCCATCCTAACGCGCCGACGCCCGTTGATGCAGCCCCTTTGCGGTTGCCGGGAGAGGCGGCGAGCGTCAAACTCACTGCAATCAGTTTAGTGGCGAACTGGCGGCCACGTTGGCAGTCCAAGCGCTACTCTTTTCGCTTTCCATCGATTTACGAAGGACACACATGTCGCTTTTAAAAATCGCCTCCATGGCCTGTATTGCCTTGACCCTGGGTGCTTGCCAGAGCCTGTTCCAACCTGCCTATCTCAAGCCGCTGGACGTTACTACCGACAAATCGGAGCAGATCAAGCCCGGCTGTGATAGCCCGGCCTGCCCGCTGGTGAACATCGACACCGTGCATTTCCCCACCGAGCCACAACTCGACAGCCTGGTGGAACAGCGTTTGCTGCAAATGACCCGCACCACGCCTGGCGCCAGCGTACCGGCGAGCCTGACCGCCTACCGGAACACCTTCCTGCGTGAGTCGCCTGACCGCCACGGCATGTACTTGCAAGCCAAGGTACGTGACCAGCATGACGGACTGGTGATCGTTGAAGTGTCCAGCTACCTGGACACCGGCGTCGCCCACGGCGAGCCAGGCCGCGGGTTTATCAACTATTCACGGATTCTGCATAAGGAACTGACCCTGGCCGACATGCTGCTGCCCGGCCAGGAGCAGGCGTTCTGGAATACCGCTAAAGTTGCCCACAACAGCTGGTTGATCAGCACCAAGATGGATCGCGATCCGGAGTTCGTGAAGAGCTGGCCGTTTCAGAAAACCCCGAACGTGGCCCTGACCAGCGGCGGCGTGGTGCTCAAGTACAACGTCAGCACCATCGCCCCTTACGCACAGGGGCTGATCGAAATCACCCTGCCCTATACGCGCCTCACCGGCGTGATCAAGCCTGAGCTGATGCCGGCACGCCGCTGATCGGTTGTTATTGCAGGGGGAGATTGGGTGTTTGTCAGATCGCTATCGCGGGCAAGCCCGACTCCCACAGGGGACCGGCTGTGAACACAAAATCTGTGTCCACTTAGGCCAACTGTGGGAGCCGGGCTTGCCCGCGATGACGGCGGTGCAGGCACCGCCGCCTATGGATCAGACCTTTTTGTAGAGCTGGCTACCTTCCTGCTTGAACCGCTCAGCCTGCTCGGCCAAGCCCTTGGCCACATCCACATCCACCGCATCGATGCGCTGGTTGGCCGCGTACTCACGCACCTCCTGGGTGATTTTCATCGAGCAGAACTTAGGCCCGCACATCGAACAGAAATGCGCGACCTTGGCCGAATCCTTCGGCAAGGTTTCATCGTGATATGAACGTGCGGTATCCGGGTCCAGGCCGAGGTTGAACTGGTCTTCCCAGCGGAACTCGAAGCGCGCCTTGCTCAAGGCGTTATCGCGAATCTGCGCGCCGGGGTGGCCTTTGGCGAGGTCGGCCGCGTGGGCCGCGATCTTGTAGGTAATGATCCCGGTCTTCACGTCATCCTTGTTCGGCAAGCCCAGGTGCTCCTTGGGCGTGACGTAGCAGAGCATGGCACAACCGAACCAGCCGATCATTGCCGCGCCGATACCCGAAGTGATGTGATCATAGCCGGGCGCAATGTCGGTGGTCAGCGGGCCTAGGGTGTAGAACGGTGCCTCGTCGCAGCACTCCAGTTGCTTGTCCATGTTCTCCTTGATCAACTGCATCGGCACATGGCCGGGGCCTTCGATCATGGTTTGCACGTCGTGCTTCCAGGCGGTCTTGGTCAGTTCGCCCAGGGTTTCCAGTTCGCCGAATTGCGCGGCGTCGTTGGCATCGGCAATCGAACCCGGGCGCAAGCCATCGCCAAGGGAGAAGCTGACGTCATAGGCCTTCATGATTTCGCAGATTTCGTCGAAATGCGTGTAGGTGAAGTTCTCTTTGTGGTGGGCCAGGCACCACTTGGCCATGATCGAACCACCACGGGAGACGATGCCGGTCACGCGCTTGGCAGTCAGCGGCACATACCGCAGCAATACCCCAGCGTGGATGGTGAAGTAGTCGACGCCCTGCTCGGCCTGTTCGATCAAGGTGTCGCGGAACAGCTCCCAGGTCAGGTCTTCGGCGGCGCCCCCGACTTTTTCCAGGGCCTGGTAGATCGGCACGGTCCCGATTGGCACTGGCGAGTTGCGGATGATCCACTCGCGGGTTTCGTGGATGTGTTTACCGGTGGACAGGTCCATCACCGTGTCCGAGCCCCAGCGAATGCCCCAGGTGAGCTTCGCCACTTCCTCTTCGATGGACGAACCCAGGGCGCTGTTGCCAATGTTGCCGTTGATCTTCACCAGGAAGTTACGGCCGATGATCATCGGTTCCAGCTCGGTGTGGTTGATGTTGGCCGGGATGATCGCGCGGCCCCGGGCGATTTCTTCGCGTACGAATTCAGGCGTGATGATTTTCGGCACGCTGGCGCCGAAGCTGTGGCCGGCGTGCTGCTGATCCAGCAAGCCACTGGCACGGGCTTCTTCAAGCTTCATGTTTTCGCGGATGGCGACGTATTCCATCTCGGCCGTGATGATGCCTTTGCGCGCGTAATGCATTTGCGTGACGTTGGCACCGGCCTTGGCGCGGCGCGGGTTCTTTACATGGGCAAAACGCAGGGCAGTCAGTTCGGCGTCGCTCAAGCGCTGCTGGCCGAAGTGCGATGTGAGACCGGGCAGGCGCTCGGTGTCGTCGCGTACTTCGATCCACGGCGAGCGCACGTCGGCCAGGCCTTTGCGCACGTCGATAATCACATTCGGGTCGGTGTAGGGGCCTGAGGTGTCGTAGACGGTAACCGGCGCGTTGATTTCGCCGCCGAAATCGGTAGGCGTGACGTCCAGGCTGATCTCGCGCATCGGCACGCGAATATCCGGGCGGGAGCCCTGCACGTAGATTTTTTGCGAGCGGGTAAACGGCTGCACGGAGCCGGAGTCGACCTTGGCCGATTCACTCAGGTGCACGGTATTTTTTAGTTTTGTACTCATCACGGGCTCTCCAACTTATCCAGGCGGTGGATTTTTGTCGGAGCGAACCTGTGACGGACGGACGCACTGTAACCAGTGCTGTGCTTGGCGCACGAGGGCTGTTCGATTGTCGAACAACATCCCGGACGAAGCACAAGAGGACTCGCCGGGTGACGAGAAATCTTGTTCCCTACGCAGGCGCTAACCTGATCAGGTTCAACGGGATCCGGTATTTACCGATCTCAGCCTTCCAACAAGGCACCCCGACAAGAACGCGGCCAGTCTAGACCATGGCGTGGGCAAATTGCCAATAGCGGTGCATTCAGCGTGATGAATGGCGCGATCGTGGGATTGTTGTGCGCAGGTCCGGCCACTACACTCGGGCACTGCTTCAAGGCTTGACGCCAGGAATGGCCAGCCTTAGCCTTGAGCGCTAAATTATAGTCGTAATATTAAAATTAGGGATCGCCTCATGCTGCGCAAACTCTCACTGGCTGTTGCCGTGTCTTGTGCGACCAACGGACTGGTCTGGGCAGCTGAAGCGCCCTTGTCCGCCAACACCGACCTGGTCAGCGTCTATCAGGAAGCGGCGCACAACAACGCCGACCTGGCCGCTGCCCGTGCGCAGTACGGCGCGCAAAAAGAAGTGGTGCCCCAGGCCCGCGCAGGTTTGCTGCCGAATCTGTCGGCCGGTGCCGACAGCAATAACGTGCGCACCCAGATCGATCAACCGGCCGCCACGGCCAACCGTGACGCCCACTCCTGGCGCGCCACCCTGAGCCAGCCGCTGTTTCGCGCCGACCGCTGGTTCCAGCTGCAAGCCGCCCAAGCGGTCAACGAGCAAGCCTCGCTGCAACTGTCGGCCTCCGAGCAGAACCTGATTTTGCAAAGTGCCGAGAGCTACTTCGCCGTGCTGCGTGCCCAGGACAACCTGGCGTCGACCAAAGCCGAAGAAAATGCCTTCAAGCGCCAGCTCGACCAGTCCAACGAACGCTTCGATGTGGGCCTGTCGGACAAGACCGATGTGCTGCAATCCCAGGCCAGCTACGACACTGCCCGGGCCAACCGCATCCTGGCCCAGCGCCAGGTGGACGACGCTTTCGAAGCGCTGATCACCCTGACCAACCGCCAATACAATTCGATCCAGGGCATCGTTCATACGCTGCCGGTGCTGCCGCCGGCGCCGAACGACGCCAAGGCCTGGGTCGAAACTGCCGGGCGCCAGAACCTCAACCTGCTCGCCAGCAATTACGCGGTAACCGCCGCCGAAGAAACCCTTCGGCAGCGCAAGGCCGGCCACTTGCCGACCCTCGATGCGGTTGCGCAATACGAAAAAGGCGACAACGACGCCCTGGGTTTCAGCAACCCGAATCAGTTGCCCATCCCGTACGGTGGCGATGTGTCGCAACGCACCGTCGGCCTGCGCTTGAACATCCCGATCTATAGCGGCGGCCTCACCAGCTCGCAAGTGCGCGAATCCTATTCGCGCCTCGACCAGACCGAGCAACAACGTGAAGGCCTGCGCCGCCAAGTGGTGGAAAACACCCGCAACCTGCACCGTGCAGTCAACACCGATGTGGAGCAGGTGCAAGCGCGCCGCCAGTCGATCATCTCCAACCAGAGCGCGGTGGAAGCCACGGAAATCGGCTATCAGGTGGGTACGCGCAACATCGTCGACGTGCTGGACTCACAGCGCCAGCTGTACGCGTCGGTGCGCAACTACAACAACAGCCGCTACGATTACATCCTCGACAACCTGCGCTTGAAGCAGGCGGCCGGCACGCTCAACCCGGGGGATTTGCAAGATCTGGCGCGCTATCTCAAGGCTGACTACAACCCGGACAAAGACTTCCTGCCGCCGGACCTGGCCAAAGCCGCTGCCGAACAGCTCAAGGCCCGCCCCGGCTATTAAAATGTGGGAGCTGGCTTGCCTGCGATGCAGACACCTCGGTACATCAGGTACACCGAGGTGATGCTATCGCAGGCAAGCCAGCTCCCACATTGGGTTGGTGTTGTCAGTGTTTGATCAGTTTGTCCAAACCGTCCAGTAAACGCTTGAGCGCGCCCTGATTGGCCTGCATCACCTTGAGCCCCGCCTGCGCCATCTTGCGTGCGTCCTGGGGCAACTCAAACAACTGTCGCACCGCTTCGGCCAGCCCATCGGCATCGTCCACCTCTCGCAACGCCCCGGCGTCGCGCATCATCGCGGTGATGTCGAGGAAATTGAAGACATGCGGGCCCATGATCACCGGTTTACCCAGCGCCGCCGGTTCCAGCGGGTTGTGCCCGCCGGTCGGCACCAGGCTGCCGCCGACGAATGCGCTGTCGGCCAGGGCGTAAAGAAACAGCAATTCGCCCATGGTGTCGCCGAGCAGCACCGAGGTGTGCTCGGTAACCGGCTCGCCGCTGGAGCGACGCACGGTGGCAAACCCTTGCTGCACGCAGCGCTCAAACGTAGGGCCAAAGCGCTCCTGATGACGGGGCACCAGAATCAGCAGTGCATTGGGATAGTTCGCCAGCAACTGGCGATGAGCGGCCAGCACCACGTCGTCTTCACCTTCGTGGGTACTGGCGGCGATCCAGACCGGACGCTCGCTGGCGCCCCATTGTTCACGCAGGGCAGCGGCGCGGGCCGTCAACTGCGGGTCGATGCTCAGGTCGAACTTGATCGAGCCGGTCACTTCCACGGTTTCAGGACGTGCACCCAGGCTGCGCAAGCGTTCGGCCTCGGTCTCGGTCTGTACGGCGAACAGGCTCATTTCTGCCAGCATCGGCGCCGTCAGCTTGGCAAATCGCGCGTACCCCTTGGCCGAACGCGCCGACAACCGTGCATTGGCCAGCGCCACCGGGATACCGCGCTGGGCACAGGCGTGGATATGGTTGGGCCACAGCTCGGTTTCCATGATCACCGCCAGCGTAGGCTGCACGCGGTCGAGAAAACGCTTGGCGGCGCACGGTAAGTCGTACGGCAAATAGCAGTGCTGGATGCGCGGTTCGTTGGCGAACAACGCCTGGATCCGCTCGGAACCGGTGGGCGTCATGCAGGTGACGGTAATCGGCAGCTGTGGATAACGCTCCAACAAGCCGCGAACCATCGGGGCGGCGGCAATGCTTTCGCCGACCGACACCGCGTGCACCCAGATCCCGCCGGGCCGCATCACCGGAAAGCCATAGGAAAACCGCTCGCCCACCCGCTTGGCATAGGCCGGCGCTTTGCGCGCACGCAACCACAAGCGTAAAGCCACCAACGGCAGCGCCAGGTAAAACAGACAGCTGTAGAGAGTTCTATTCATGGCGGCGGAGTTTATCGGCTTTTTCAGTCGATCGCCTGCAAGCACTCGGCAAAACGTTTGGCCAGGAAGCGCGCGGCAGGCCCAAGGTGCTCGTCGCGGCGCCACACCAGTTCCACCACCAGGGCGGGCGGGGTCCACTCGCTGGCCAATTCGACCATCTGTTGCTGGTAGGTCGGGTATTGCACGATATGCCGAGGCAGCCAGGCCCAGCCCAGGCCACTCATCAGCCATTCGGCCAATACGTAGAAGCTGTCGGCGCGCCACACCAGGGGGCTGGCCGCCTCGCTGCCGGGGTAGACGCTGGTCTGGGTCGACATCAGCAACTGCCGAAACTGGGCCAGGTGTTGGCACGTCACGTACTGCTCCTTGGCCAACGGGTGATTGACTCCGCACACCGTGACCATTTCCACGCTGCCCACCACCCTTCGCTCCAGGGCTTCGGGAATCTGGTCGTGATAGAACAACAGCCCCAGGTCCGCCTTGCGCTCCACCAGCTTGCGCGCCACATCGCCCTGGGCCGCGCTGGACAACTGCACCTCCAGCAGCGGGTAGTGCACGGCCAGCGCCTCCAGGCTGTCGAGCACAGGCTGGAACAACATCGCCTCATCCTGAGCCAGGCGCAGGCAGGCTTCCTCGCCGCGGGTCAACGACAACGCCCGGCCCGTGAGGCGCTCACACTGGCGCAGCACCTCACGCGCTTCCTCCAACAACACACTGCCGGCCTCGGTCAGGCGCGGTTGCCGGCCGCTGCTACGTTCGAACAGGACAACGCCCAAGTCAGCCTCCAGCAGGGCAATACCACTGCTGACCGCCGATTGCGCCTTGCGCTGCCCACGCGCCACGGCAGAAAACGAGCGCTGCTCGGCGACGCTGACAAACAGGCGCATCTGCTCCAGATCCCATTGCACGCTCATGGCTCAACCCATCTCAATTCCAGATAGGTAATGACTTTACCCCATCTGGCGAACCTCTAGAATGCCGACCTTATCAAATGCGCATCACCTCGAGGATTGCCCCATGAATGCCGCCTACTACTACTTGGCCATCGCCATCTGCTCGGAAGTGATCGCCACCGTTTCCATGAAAGCCATCAAAGGCTGGAGCACCCCTATTCCGTTGTTGCTGGTGATCGTCGGTTACGGCGTGGCGTTCTGGATGCTGACTCTGGTGGTGCGCACCGTGCCGGTCGGCGTGGCATACGCGGTATGGGCCGGGATGGGCATCGTCATGGTCAGCATCGCGGCGCTGTTCATCTACGGGCAGAAGTTGGATGTGCCGGCGATGCTGGGGATGGGCCTGATTGTGCTGGGCGTGGTGGTGATTCAGCTGTTCTCGAAAACCGCCGGACACTGACCGCCACTCAACAGCCTGTATACTGCGCCTCTTGTCTTGAACACTGAGGTCGCCGATGCCATCCGTTATTTCCACCGACGTTCTGATTGTCGGCGCCGGGGTTGCCGGCCTCTGGCTCAATGCGCGCCTGCGCGGCCAGGGGTTTTCCACGGTACTGGTGGAAAGCGCCACCCTGGGCGGCGGGCAAAGCCTGAAGTCCCAGGGCATCATCCACGGCGGTGCGAAATACGCCCTGCATGGCGCCCTCACCGGCGCCTCCGAAGCCATTGCCGATATGCCGCGCCGCTGGCGTGAAGCCCTGGCCGGCAACGGCGAGCTGGACCTGTCCGGTGTGCGCGTGCTGTCCCAGGCACATTACTTGTGGTCGCCCGGGACGATTGCCGGCAACCTCACCAGCTTTTTCGCCAGCAAGGCCGTGCGTGGCCGCGTCGATCAGGTCAAGGGCGACGAACTGCCCCTGGCGCTGCAGGACCGTCGCTTCAAAGGCAAGGTCTACCGCCTGGCCGAGCTGGTGGTGGACGTGCCCAGCCTGATCAATCGCTTGGCGCAACTGGCCGGTGACAGTCTGCTCGCAGGTGTGCACATCGAACCGTTGCTGGAGGGCGACACCCTGGTGGGCTTGAAAGTCGATGGCCGTGAGATCCGCGCCCAGCGCATAGTCCTGAGCGCTGGCGGCGGCACGGCAGACTTGCTCGCCGCCCTGGGCCATAGCCAGCCGGCCATGCAAAAACGCCCGCTGCACATGATCATCGCCAAAGGCCCCGGCCTCAAGCCGCTGTACGCCCACTGCCTGGGCGGCGGCACCAAGCCACGGATTACCGTGACCACCCACCCGGCCGCGGATGGCAACTGGGTGTGGTACATGGGCGGTGATATCGCCGAGGCTGACGGCGTGGCGCGTACGCCGCAAGAACAGATCGCCACCGCGCAGAAAGAGCTGGCGCAACTGCTGCCCTGGATCGACATGAGCCAGACCCAGTGGGCCACCCTGCGGGTGGATCGCGCCGAGCCGCTGCAATCGGGGCTGAGCCGTCCCGATAACGCGTTCCTTGCCGAAGACGGCCGCCTGCTGGTCGGCTGGCCCACCAAACTGGCCCTGGCGCCGGACTTCGCCGACCGCGTACTGCACGCTCTGGAGCGCGACGGCATCCGCCCAGGCGCCAATACCCCGCTGCCCGAGCTGCCAGCACCGGCAATCGGCCAACCCGTCTGGGAGCACCTGTTGCCATGAGCCTGCCAACCCTGCACGACCTGCATCGCCCCCTGGGCAGCACCGGCCTGATGGTGTCGCCCCTGGGCCTGGGCACCGTCAAGTTGGGCCGCGACCAAGGGGTGAAATACCCCAACGGCTTTCAGATCCCTGGCGACGACGAGGCCCGCATGCTGTTGCGCCAGGCCCGCGAACTGGGCATCAACCTGATCGACACCGCACCGGCCTATGGCATGAGCGAAGAGCGCCTGGGGCCGCTGCTGCGTGACCAGCGCAAGGACTGGGTCATCGTCAGCAAGGTTGGCGAAGAGTTTGCCAATGGCGTGTCCCATCACGATTTCAGCGCGGCCCATACGCGGATGTCGATCGAACGCAGTCTGAAACGACTTGAAACGGATTTTATCGACCTGGTGCTGGTGCACTCCGACGGCAACGACTTGCATATCCTCAACGATTGCGAGGTTTACCAGACCCTGGCGCAGTTGAAGAAAGACGGCAAGATTCGCGGTTTCGGCTTCTCCGGCAAAACCGTCGAGGGCGGCGTGAAAGCGCTGGAACAGGGCGACTGCGCGATGGTCACCTACAACCTCAACGAACAGGCTGAGAAGGCCGTGATCGACTATGCGGCCGCCCAAGGCAAGGGCATCCTGGTGAAAAAGGCGCTGGCCAGCGGCCACGTATGCCTGGAACCGGGAATGGATCCAATTCAGGCCAGTTTCACCTTGTTGTTCGCGCAAACGGGCGTCGCCAGTGCTATTGTCGGGACCATTAATCCGCTGCACCTGGCCCATAACGTAGCAACTGCTGCCCGGGTCATTCGTCAACTCTGATGCCGCCCACGCGGCCGACCCCGTCGCAAGAAGGAGCCGACATGCCGCGTACGCTCATAAGAAAGAACCCCAGCAACTTCAAGACACTGCCGCTGCACGTCGAAGCCACCCCCGAAGGCCTGAGCTACCAGAGCGTCGGCATGCCGCTCAACTTCGCCCAGACCCTGCAACGGCGCAAGCCGGTCGAGGTACCAGATGCCGAACGCTTCGCCCTGGAACTGGCGAACCTCGGCGTCTCGGTACGCCTGACCCTGCACTGGCAAAACAAGGACTACTGGGTGCTGGTGCGCCAACGCCGCCAGGACCGTGGCGACGTGGTGCTCAAGCTGATCTCCGGCTACGTCCCGGCCCATGAACTGAACCTGCCGCTGCACACCGCCATCCAGGAAATTGCCGAAGAGTGCCTGCTCGAAACACCCGAAGGCTGGCTCGGCGGGCGCTTCAACGACACCTGGCTGCCGGCGCCCTACTCCGCCGCCCTGCATTACCGCGAAGCCCTACCGTTTCGGCTCAGCCCCTTGTCCGGCGCCGCACGCCCGGTACGCTGCGCCACCATGCAACTGATCGAGCGCCCACGGGCCTACGTGCACCTGCCGACCGCCTCGCTGCAATTGATTTATGACCTGCGCCTGGAAGTGCCGAAGGAGGCCAAGTCCCTCAGTTTGTTTCATGTGGATGAGCGTTTGGAGGGCGACCAACTGGTGGCACGCCTGGATCGTCAGCGTCCGGACCTGTACTTGATGCCGCTCAAAGACGGCGAGCCGCTTGCAGAGTTGTATACCGTCAAGAAGGATCAGCTGTACCCGGCCAGCACGCGCGGCCTGTATCTGGCGGAAAGTTTTGCCCAGCAAGAAGGCTGGCTGGTGCGCGATGAGCGCATTCGCTGGAAGGACTGGCTCAGGCAGCAGGGCCTGGCAGAGCCGGAAAAAGACTCCAAGCTCAAGCGCTTGACCGGCAAGGCGCGGCAGATGCTGCGCAAGATCGTGCCGAAGAAAAGCTAGGGGCGAGCAGGCTCGCCCCACGGGGTATCACTCGTTGTTGCGGATCTTCTCGACAATCGCGGTGGTGGAGCTGTTTTCAACCAACCCCAGCACTTTGACCGTGCCACCGTAGGCACTGACGATGTCCGCACCGACCACTTGGTCGACGCTGTAGTCACCGCCCTTGACCAGCACGTCGGGCTTGACCTGGGCCAACAGGTTTTCCGGCGTGCCTTCAGAGAAGCTGATCACCCAGTCCACCGCACCCAGGCCCGCGAGTACCGCCATGCGCCGGTCAACGCTGTTGATCGGGCGGCCAGGGCCTTTCAAGCGGCTGACCGACGCGTCATCGTTGACCGCGACGATCAAACGGTCGCCTTGGGCACTCGCCTGCTCCAGGTACGTCACATGCCCGGCGTGCAGGATGTCAAAGCAACCGTTGGTGAACACAATGCTTTCGTTGTGAGCCCGGGCATCGTCAATCGCCAGCAGCAATTGCTCCAAGCCTAGCACACCGCGCTCCGAGCCTTCCGAGCGCTGAATCGCACGGCGCAACTCCGGTGCGCTGATGGCGGCGGTACCCAGCTTGCCCACCACAATGCCCGCCGCCAGGTTGGCCAGGGCCACGGCGTGGGGCAGTTCTTCACCGGCAGCAATGGAGGCTGCCAGGGTAGAAATCACGGTATCACCGGCGCCGGTGACGTCGAACACTTCACGGGCACGCGCTGGCAGGTGCATCGCCGGATGGCCCGGACGCAGCAGGGTCATGCCGTGCTCGCCACGGGTCACCAGCAAGGCGCCCAAGTCGAGATCGGCCATCAGCGCCGCGCCCTTGCTCACCAGTTCGTGCTCATCAGCGCAACCGCCGACGATGGTCTCGAACTCACTGAGGTTGGGCGTGAGCAGGCTGGCGCCTCGGTAAACCGAAAAGTCCTTGCCCTTGGGATCGGCCAGCACCGGAATGTTGCGGGCCTTGGCGGCCTGGATCAACACCTGGTGATTCTGCAAGGCGCCTTTGCCGTAGTCGGACAACACCAGCACCTTGATACCTTCGAGCAGTGCCTCGACCTGGTCGCCAAGGGCCAGGGCGTCGGTGGCGAAGGGTTCTTCAAAATCGATACGCAGCAACTGCTGATGACGGCTCATGACCCGCAGCTTGACGATGGTCGGCTGATAGGCGATGCGCTGAAACAACGCACGCACGCCGGCGCCCTGCAGGCTGTTGGCCAGGCTTTCGGCCGCTTCGTCGTCGCCGGTCACCCCCACCAGGGAGGCCGGGGCGCCGAGGGCGGCAATATTGAGCGCGACGTTGGCAGCGCCACCTGGGCGGTCTTCGATTTGCTCGACCTTGACGACCGGTACCGGAGCCTCAGGGGAAATCCGTGAGGTACCACCATGCCAGTAACGGTCGAGCATGACATCGCCGACCACCAAGACAGCGGCTTGATTGAATCGCGGCATGGACAACTTCATGGAGCAACCCACATACAAAATGAACAGGGGCGCGATATTAGCACAGGGTTTGCGATGGCTTGCGACCGCCGCAGGGCAAATGTGGGAGGGGATTTGCTCTCTGTAGGAGCGAGCAAGCTCGCTCCTACATTTCATTTACCCCGTGATGCCGGGTGGATCAGGTGATATCAGCCTGCACCGGTGCATCCAGGCCCATGGCATGCAGGCGGGCGTAATAGCCGTTCTGCGCCAACAACTCGCCATGGGTACCACGTTCGACAATCCGCCCGTCGTCCATCACCAGAATCAGGTCAGCCTTCTCGATGGTGGACAGCCGGTGTGCGATCACCAGAGTCGTGCGGCCTTGCATGACCTTATCGAGTGCCGCCTGAATATGCCGCTCGGACTCGGTGTCGAGAGCGGAGGTGGCCTCGTCGAGAATCAGCAGCGGCGCATTCTTGAGCAAGGCGCGCGCAATCGCCAGGCGCTGGCGCTGGCCGCCCGACAACAGCACACCGTTCTCACCCACCTGAGTATCGAAGCCCTTGGGCAACTGATCGATGAAGTCCTTGGCATTGGCATCCGCCGCCGCCGCTTCGACGTCGGCGCGAGGCGCACCGGCCAGGTCGCCATAGGCAATGTTGTTGGTCACGGTGTCGCTGAACAGGGTCACATGCTGGGTGACCTGGGCAATATGCTTGCGCAGGTTGAGCAGCTTGTAGTCTTCGATCTCGATGCCATCGAGCAGAATTTCACCGCTTTCATGGTGGTAGAAGCGCGGGATCAGGCTGGCCAGGGTCGACTTGCCACTGCCCGAACGCCCCACCAGCGCAATCATCTGCCCAGGCTCGGCGGTGAAGCTGATGTCCTTGAGCACATGGCGATCGGTGCCAGGGTAGGTGAAGTTCAGGTGACGCACTTCCAGACGACCGCTGACCTTGTCGCGTTCGAGAGTGCCGTGGTCGACCTCAACGTCTTCGTCCAGTTGTTCGAAGATGCTTTCGGCGCCCGCCACGCCTTTCTGGATGGTCGAGCTGACTTCCGAAAGTTGGCGGATCGGCTTGGGCAGCAAGCCCGCCAGGGTGATGTAGGCCACCATGTCACCCGCCGAGGCGTCGCCACGCAGGTACAGCACCAGGAACATCAGCACGGCCATGGCGGAGTAGATCACCAATTGCAGCGCCGGGGTGTAGATCGCCCCGGTGCGGGTCATGCGCAGTTGCTTGTTGGTGTTGCTCTGGCTGGCCTTGAAAAAGCGCTTCTGTTCGTAGACTTCGCCGCCGAAGCTGCGCACCACGCGGTAGCCCTGGATGGTCTCCGAGGCCACGTGGGTCACGTCGCCCATGGCCACCTGGATCTTCTTGCTCTGCTTGCGAAATTTCTTGCTGGCGGTACTGACCATCACGGCAATCAACGGCAGGATCGCGATCATTACCAAGGTGAGGCGCCAGTTCATGTACAGCAAGGAAGCGAACAGGAAGATCACCGTCATGCCTTCGCGAATCACCACCTTGATGGCATCGGTCGCGGCACCCGTGACCATGGTCACGTTGAAGGTAATGCGGGAAATAAGGTGCCCGGAGTTGTGGTTATCGAAGTAACGGTTGGGCAGCGTCAGCAGGTTGTTGAACAGTTGCACCCGCAGGTCGTGGACCAAACCCAGGGAGACCTTGGCCAACAGGTAGTTGCCCAGGAATGAACCCAGGCCCTGCCAGGCCGCGATCAGGATAATCAGCAGCGGCACCGCCTGCAGCAATTGCAGGTCGCGCAAAAAGGGCACGGTCGGGAACAGCACAGCTTCCGGATTGGAAAGACCGTCGACAAAGTACTTGAGGATGTAACCCAGCATCGGTTGGGTCGACGCGAAAATCAGAAATCCAAGGATACTCAACGCGAACAAGCCCATATAGGGCTTAACGTAACTGAGCAGGCGGAAGTATATTTTCAAGCTCGAAGGGCTTGCGCTCGGACTGGAGTCGGTCATATCACGCGGCGTTTTGAAAAAGGAGGCTGACTTTAGCACAGCTTCTCTGTTGTACTTGCACCCGGCGTAAGCCGCGGCCCGGTTGGATCCTACCGGCGACATTACTTAGCCACTAGCTTAAGATGGTCGGCTTTCTCTTTCTGGAATGGCTTTACTGTATGCACTCCAAGCGCCTTACCTATGGCTCAAATCGCGTTTTCGACTTCCTGGTCCTATGGATTTTGCCTGTTGGCTTGTTGCTGCTCCTGAGTGCACTGTTCTTTGTCGGCAATCGCAATGTACTGCACCGAATTGTCTACATCCTGTTCAGCGTACCGACCTTGTTTCTGTTGTGCATGCGTCCTCGGGAGTTCAAGGACCTGCTGCGCGAACCCCTGGCGATCGCGTTCCTGGCGTTCTCCGCCTGGGCGTTGACCAGTCTGCTCTGGAGCCCCGCGCCCAGTTCCGATACCGACCTGTTCAAGCGACCGCTGAATACCTTCATGCTGTTTGGTGGCTGCGGGCTGTTGCTGCATTACCGCAACGAATTGTTCAAACCGATCTTCTTCAGCGCTGCGGTGATTGCGCTGGTGGTGAGCCTGGGTAATCTGGTGGCGTTCGCCAAGGGCTATCAACCTGGCATGCGCATGATCGGTGGTCTGGGCGCCCTCGACAACCCGCTGCTCAGCTCGCACCTGTTTGGCTTTTTCACGGTGTACTGGCTATACGTCTGCATGACCACCCAGCGTCTCAACGTGCTGTGGTTCAGCGTACCGTCCCTGGCGATCATGACCGCTGCGGTGCTGGCGACCGGCTCACGCACGCCGCTGGTGGCGCTGACGCTGGCCATACTTTGGATGAGTTTTGTCAGCCGTAACCGCCGTGCGGCATTGCTACTCAGTGGGATGTTCCTAGGAGCTGTCGCGCTACTACTGTTTTACCCTGAATTGATCACCGAGCGGGGCACCTCATTTCGGCTCGAGCTGTGGAGTATTTCATTGCAGCTTATCGCCGAGCACCCCTGGATCGGACATAGCTACGACTCCGAGCTGTACCTGACCCTGGCAGAAGGCTATCAACTGCGCGAACCCCACAGCTTCGCACTCGGCGTGCTCTATTACGTCGGCATCATCGGTTTCATCCCGTGGGCCTTCATGCTCGGCTGGGGCTTGTATAAAGGCCTGCAGCAACGTGCACAGCCGCTGTTCATTCTGGCATCGTCGCTGCTGGCTTACGGCATCGGCGCAGGCCTGACCGAAGGCGGCGGCATATTGTCGCGCCCCAAGGAACACTGGTTCCTGCTGTGGATTCCCCTGGCAATTATCACTGGCCTGAGCCTCGCCCAACGCCACCGCAGCCTGCTGCGCATGAAGGTGCAGAACCTCAAGCCCGCGGCGTTTGAACAGCTGTGCAGCAACGCCCACGTGATTGAAGCCGATGGCCTGGGGCCCAAAGTCCTGCGCCTGGAGGACGGCAGTTTCCTCAAACTGTTCCGCCCACGCCGCTGGTACACCTCCGGCAGTTTCAACCCGTACTCCGAGCGCTTTGCCAGCAACAGCGAGCAACTGCGCACCCTGGGCATTCCCACGCCGCACATCCTTGGGCTCTATCGCCTCAGCGATGCCAGCAGCGCCGTGACCTACACACCACTGCCCGGCCTGACGTTGCGCCAAGCGCTGCAAAGCCTGGACAGCAGTCTGCGTGAGTCACTGGTGGAGCGCTTTGGCCGGTTCATGGCGCAACTGCACGAGCGCGGCGTGTACTTCCGCTCGCTGCACCTGGGTAACGTGTTGTTGATGGACGACGGTGAGTTTGCCCTGATCGACGTGGCTGACCTGCGCATCTACCCGTCTTCACTGCGTCACGCCTTGCGCCAACGTAACCTGCGCCACATGCAGCGTTATCCGCAGGACCGCAGCTGGCTGTTCGAAACGCACTTCGAACAACTGCTCAAAGGTTACGCCTCGGTGGCAAGCCCAACCGCCACTGCGAAAATCCGCGAGCAGGTCCAAAGCCTGTAAACACCTGTAGGAGCGAGCTTGCTCGCTCCTACAGGGTGCGGTGCCGGTTCAGCTCTTCTTGAGCGGCGCCAGATACAACCGCACCAGCCCCCGCAAGGTCTTGCGCCCCCAGAACTTCATAGGGATCTGCTTGAGAATCTCCCGCGCCAACGGGCGGTCGCGGTCGGCGGTCTTGAGGAACATCGAGTTCAGGAAGTTGTAGCGAACCGCGTCATAGGCCGGGTGCTCGCTGAACTTCGCGTAGGTCTTGAGGATGTTCTGGATCATGTAGCGGTGGTTCTTGTACGTGTTGTTAGCGTGCTGGCGATACTTGGCCATCACCACGTCAAGGGCGTCGATGGTATAGCCCGCCGCCGTGATCTTCAGTTGGATCAGCAAGTCTTCCAGGGGAATCTGTGGGTCGAAACCACCGACCTCCTCCAGCACTTCGCGACGTATCAGCATGGTCGGCGCCGGTGGAAACGGCTTGCGGTCCAGGAACAGGTCGTCGAAATCCAGACAGCGAAACGGCACGTCGCGACGCTGTTTCTTCTCCGGGTGCAGGTTGCCATCCCCGTCGATCAGCTCGATATTGCCAGCACACATGCCCACCTTCGGCTTGCCGTCCATATACGCCACCTGGGTGGCAATACGGTCCGGCAACATGATGTCATCCGAGCCGAACGGTGCGATCAGGCTGCCCTTGGCGCGAGCAATCGCACCGTTCAAGGTGGCGCTGAGCCCTTGATTCTGCTGCACCTGGAAATCAAAGCCGTGCTCGGCCTGCAAGCGCTGGATGCGTTCGACGCTGTCATCCTTGGAGCCGTCGTCGACCACCAACAGCTCGATATTGGGGTAGGTCTGCCCCAGCACACTGAGAATACTTTGCTCGATGTACTGACCATGGTTGTAGGAAGCGATGATCACAGAGACCAGGGGTTGTGGCTGATTCATGCTCTACCTACTTCACGCAAACCGGTTTCAATCAGGGTCAGGTACTTGTGCTTGAACTCGTCGAGGGTGTGATTGGCCTCCAGATAGCGGAACACCCCCTCCCCCTTGGCGCGCAATTGTTCATCGCTCAAGGCCAGGTAAGTATCCAGGGCCGCAGCCAGTTGTTCGACATTGCCCGGGTCGTGGGACAAGCCGCCCGCGCCCTGCACCAGCGGCAGCATCGCCGGGCCGTTGGAGGCAATCACCGGCAGATGGCCGCTCATGCCTTCCAGCAAGGCCAGGCCCAGACCTTCGAACAGCGACGGCATGGTCCAGATATCGAAGCCACGCACGTACTTCATGCCGTCTTCGCGAAAACCCAGCAAGTGCGCACGGCCGGTCAGGCCCAGGCGCTCGATGTCGGCGCGCAGGTCGGCTTCGGCACGGCCGGAACCAATGATGCCCACCTGCGCCTCAGGGTATTTGTCCTTGAGCGTGGCGAAGGCTTGCAGCAGATGGGTATGACCCTTGATCGGCACGAGGCGGCCCAGGGCACCAATCATCCGTGCATCCATGGGCAGGCCCAAGGCCTTGCGTGCGTCTTCACGGGACAGCTGCAAAGCCTCTGCCTGGGGAATGTCGATCGCGTTGGTGACGTAGGTGGTGTTCTCACGGGTGAAACCGCAGTTGAGGTCTACCAGGTAGTCCTTGACCGCTTCGGACACACCGACAAAGCGCCACGCCGGGCTGACCCAGCGCTGGGTCTGACGTCGACGGTAACCACGGGCGTACTCGCCAAAGCCGTGGGAGATGCCGATGCACAGCGGGATCTTCAACCAGCGGTTGAGCGACAGCATCATGTTCACCGACTTGAACCGGTTACAGATGACCACGTCGAACTTCTGCTCACGGCAGTATTTGTAGATCTGCCACATGGCGCCAAAGCGAATACCCTTGAGAGACTTCTCCGGCAGCTCGAAATAGTGGGAGTGCTCGGCCACGCTCAGGGGCTGGCCGGGCAGCGGGCGCCCACTGAGAAATCCGGAGGTCACCTCGAAACGCTCAGCCGGCAGGGATTTGACGATTTGCTCACCCAAGTCCGCGAAGTCATGGGTCTTGACGTTGTAGTCCGGCTGTAACTGCAAAACCTTGAAACGAGGCTTCATAACTCTCCATGCAGCGATCTGGCTACGGGCACGCAGCCCGGTAAAAAGGGCGGCAGGCGCATAACGGCCCGCCTTCAATCGGCTCTCAGTCCTGCTTCAGGACCCACAACAGCTCGTGGCGGCGCACGGCCTTGCGAAAGAATTCGTTCTCGCCATAGGGCGATGGACTACGGCCCGCCAGCAGTTGCTGCAACCACCTACGCACTCGACGCTTGAACGGCGCTGGCGGCTGCAGGTCGTGCATCATGCCCAAGGCCATGGCCTTGTCCTGCTGCTGGCTCAAGGCGAGGGCGAAACTGCACGGCACCAGCTCCACAGCGCCATCGAAACGCGGCGGCAATGCTACGCCAGCGCCGGAATCGCCCATGGGCCAACGGTCGTTATCATGCAGGTGATTGGCGTAGCCGAGCAATGTGTCGGGCTGCCACGCCAGGCCCTGCAAGGCTTCCAGCACTGCCGCATGGGCGCAGATATGGTCGGCGTGGGGGTCCAGCAACGGCGTGGGCAACACGATGACCTGGGGCCGCGCCTTGAGCAGCAGCGCCCGCAGATCGGCGATCAGGTTGTGCCAAGTCGGCGCGCCATCAGCATCGCCAGGCAGGGCAAAACCATTGAACTGGCGAAACAGCCGCGTATCGGCCAAATCGGCTTCGCGCGAGGCTTGAGGCTGATCCGGCGCGACCTGCATGGCTTGCAACTGCATGCAAAAGTAGCCCAATTGCACGCACTGCGCCTCGGGCACGCCCGCCCAGCGGGGCACGGCGACGCTGTCCCAGGCGCGCAAACGGCCCTTGAGGCGCGCAGCTTCAGCCTTGGGCAGGCCCATGTGCTGATAATGCTCGGCTTCGATTTCACCGGCGGTCAGCGTGACGATCCAGCTTTCAGTCGCCTGGCTGTAAAGGCTGAACGCAGCCAGCTCGGCATCGTCGGCATGGGGCGCGATCACCATCACACGTTGCTGGCGATAGTCGGGCTGGCGAAAGCGCCACAGCGTCGGCTGCCCCTTGATCCGGCAAAAACGCCCGCGCAAGTGGAGCTTGCCCGCCGCCAAGTCTTCGGCGGCGCCGGTCAGGTTCAGATAACGCCGCCCAGCGACGCCGCGTTCGAAGGTTTGCCGGTCCGGGCTTGCCAGGCCCGACAGGTCTACCGCAGGGTCGAAGAAACGCCCCAGCCAGGTACTTTTCAACTCAATGCCGACGATCAGGGTTTCCTCCGCCGCCAACGGCGCATCCAGCAACAGTCGGCCCGCCTCCAGGCGCAAGCCGGGTTGTTCGCTGCCGGCCGGGAACGCGTACTCATAGCTGTCTTTGGGCGAGTAAAACAGGTGATCGGCAAACCAGGCCTCATGGGCGGCCCACAACAGCACCGCAAGGATCAGCGGCAACCACCAGGCAACCAGTACGCCGGTCGCGACCAACACCAGCACGCCGATCAGCAGCGCAATACGTTTGTTACGCCGATGGCGCTTGAGCAGTTGCTGTTTGCGGCTCATACGCTGAACACCGGCACCGGGTTGCACCAGCGCTCCTTGTATTCACGGTCGGAACGCCCGAAGGAGAAGCGCAGTGACTTGTTCGCCGCCCGCGCCTGTTCCCAGGCACTTTGGGTATTGAGGAAACTCAGCACACTGCCAGGGCTGAATGCACGGGTTTCAGGGTCGACGCCGCCGTTGACATACTCGGCGCTGAACCACTCGTTGGACTGCACCTGATACACCAATTGCACTGCAATCGGCGCGTCGTTCAGAAACAGCACCGAGCCGAACAGGAATTCCTTGAGCAACTCCAGCACCTCGGCCAGACGCGCCGCGCCCGCCGCCGGGAAGCCCCAACGACGCTGGAACAGGTCGCAATAAATCGCCGCCAGTTCTACGCTGGAAAACTCACTGACCGCCCGTACCACGCCGCCCGCCTCTTCCAACAGGCGCAGTTCACGCCGCTGGTTATAGCGAAACTTCTTCGACAGGTCTTCGGGCGTACGCGCCATGGCCAATTGCTCGGCCTGAGGCTTGAGGGTGCTCACGCGCCCCTCGTTCAGCGCCGAGAGGTAGCGCGCACGGTGCCGTAACGGTACCTGCGCATCGGCGGCAATCGGCAGGATGATCTCGGCGTTGCCCAGGTCAAACAGGCCTTTCTTGCCGCTGCGCTTGAGCACGTCCTTGGACAGCGCCAGGTCGCGCCCCCAGGTGGCGATCGCCCCCTTGAACTCACCCCCTTGCTCCCAGCCCAGGTAGCGCACGGGTATCTGCGCCAGGCCGGCCAGCCGCTCGATCACCTGGGGATGGGTCGCCACGCTGCCGCCGTAACGCTGCCAGGCCTGGGCGTAAACCTCGGCCTCGACAGGCGCCCAGCCACGTTCACGCCAGCCCTGGAAGCGGTTCAGCATTTAAACCACGGCGTCATAAGGGTCCACGCCGTCCTTGACCACCAGGATGTCTTCCATGATCAGGTACTGCAGGTCCGAGCCGAAGAACATGTTCAGCGCGTCGGTCGGCGAGCAGATCATCGCTTCGCCACGACGGTTGAGCGAGGTGTTCAGGGACACGCCGTTACCGGTCAGCACTTCCAGCTCTTTCATCATGTCGTAGTAGCGCGGGTTGTATTCGCGCTTGAGCACCTGGGCACGGGAAGTACCGTCTTCGTGCACCACTTCCGGTACACGGGTCTTCCACTCTTCGGCGACTTCAAAAGTGAAGGTCATGAACGGCGCCGGGTGATCGACCTTGATCATCTGTGGGGCCACGGTGTCGAGCATCGACGGGCAGAAAGGCCTCCAGCGCTCGCGGAACTTGATCTGGTGGTTGATGCGATCCGCCACGCCGGTTGCACTTGGGCAACCGATGATCGAACGACCGCCCAACGCACGCGGGCCAAACTCCATGCGGCCCTGGAACCAGGCTACCGGATTGCCGTCGACCATGATCTTGGCAATGCGCTTAGGCATGTTCTCGATCTTGCGCCAGTTCGGCTTGCTCTCGTGCTTGGCGCACGCGGCAATCACGTCTTCGTTGCTGTAGGACGGGCCGAGGTAGACGTGTTCCATCTTCTCGACCGGTACACCACGAGCATGGGACACGTAGGCCGCCGCACCGACGGCGGTGCCGGCATCGCCGGAAGCCGGCTGTACGAACAGCTCTTTGACGTCGTCACGGGCAATGATCTTCTGGTTCAGCTTGACGTTCAGCGCACAGCCGCCGGCGAAGGCCAGCTTGCCGGTGTCCTTGAGGATGTCGCCCAGGTAGTGGTCGATCATCTGCAAGGCCAGTTTCTCGAACAGCGCCTGCATGCTGGCCGCGTAGTGGATGTACGGCTCGTCGGCGATGTCGCCTTCGCGTTTCGGCCCCAGCCACTCGATCAGTTTCGGCGAGAAGTAGAAACCCTTGCCCTTCTCTTTGTAGCGGCGCAGGCCGATGACATTGGCGTAGTCGGTGTTGATCACCAGCTCGCCGTTTTCAAAGGAGGCCAGGCGCGAGAAATCGTACTTGCTGGCATCGCCGTACGGCGCCATGCCCATGACCTTGAACTCACCGTCGAGCATCTCGAAACCGAGGAACTCGGTGATTGCGCCGTACAGGCCGCCGAGGGAGTCCGGATCGTAGAATTCCTTGATCTTGTGGATCTTGCCGTTTTCGCCGTAGCCGAAGAAGGTGGTGGCGTACTCGCCCTTGCCATCGATGCCCAGGATCGCGGTTTTTTCCTGGAAGCCCGAGCAGTGGTAGGCGCTGGAAGCGTGAGCCAGGTGGTGTTCAACCGGTTCGATCTTGATTTTCTTAGGATCGAAGCCCAGTTGCTCCAGGCACCAGACGATCTTGTTGCGATAGCGTTTGTAACGACGGTTGCCCATCAAGATCGCGTCGAGGGCGCGGTCCGGGGCGTACCAGTAACGCTTGGCGTAGTGCCAGCGCGCCTCGCCGAACAGGCTGATCGGGGCGAACGGGATCGCCACCACGTCAACGTCCGAAGGCTTGATGCCAGCCTGCTCCAGGCAGAACTTCGCCGACTCGTAGGGCATGCGGTTCTTTGCATGTTTGTCGCGTACGAAGCGCTCTTCTTCGGCGGCCGCAATCAGCTTGCCGTCGATATACAGGGCTGCGGAAGGATCATGGCTAAGGGCGCCGGACAGGCCAAGAATCGTCAATGCCACTGGGGTCTAGCCTCTTTTAGTCTGCATGCAGGCGCATCGCGCCTGAAAAAAGTGTGCCTCTCGCCTGGGCGAGAAACAGCTAAAGGGCGGGATTATAGCTTAAAAGCAGAGGGAAGCTGTTAGCGGCAAGCGCCGAGAGGGGCTAGCGGAAGATCTCGATGCTGCCGTCCTTGTTCTGGCGGTAGATCGTGTAAGGCAGCATCAGGGTGTCCATGACACCAGAGGCGACAAATTCAATCGCGATGATCGGGAAAGCATTGCCTTGGCGATCCAGCAGGCTTTGGTCCTTCAGGCTTTTGTCCGGTGCGGGCTCGCCATTGAGGGTACAAAAGCCGTAGATCACCCCACTGTAGATACGCGGCACGTTTTCGCAGTGACTGCGCGACTCCTTGAGATTCTGGCTGGCCACGGCATCCGGACGCAAGACGGTATTGATCGTTCCGCAACCGGAGGCCATTAACAAGGTTGAAACCAGCAGTACTTTGAAACCACGACTCACGGACTACTCCTTTCGCCCAGTAAATGGGCTGGGCAGGTGCTTTTATACCCATAGGCTTATGAACGGCCTGGACGCCAATAGATGCTGATATTACCGTCGGCCGATTGTCGATAAATCGTATAGGGCAAAACCACCGTATCGGCAACCGCGGACACCGCAATATCTACGAGCACGAAGGGTATGAGGAACCCGGTGGGGTCCGGGGCCGCGTGCAGCATGCAGAAATCAAACGCCACGCCGCTGTAAGCGCGGGGAATGGATTGGCAATAGGTTTTTACGAGCCTGAGTTCACGCGCCGTGTCGCCCTCTTTGCGCATGACGCTATTAACGGTTCCACAACCGCTTAATAACAGCGCAACGACAGTTATACCCAGCGCAGCCATTCTTTTTCTTTTCATATCCGAGCCTCGCAAACGGTCAGCCACGCTAGCACCGAGAGATTGGCTCATTCATGCGAGAAGCACCGCCACATTGCGTGGGAAAAATCCGAAATGGTAAAACTTACCTGACTGTTTAAACTTGCGCACTTTTTGCGCGCCTTCACTATGCGTGCCCGAGACTCTGGCTGCCTCATGAAAAAAACGCACGCTCGCTTTTCCCTCTTGCTGCCTGGCCTGCTGGCCTTGAGCACCACAGCGCAAGGCGAGGACTCGCCACTGATACTTGACCCCAGCGTGGTCACCGGTTCGCGCAGCGCCAGCCCAACGTTTGATTTGCCCTACTCCGTGGACGGCATCAGCCGCGAACAGATCAGTGACGGCCAACTCGGCATCAACGCCTCCGAAGCCCTGTCCCGCGTGCCCGGCCTGGTGGTGCAGAACCGCCAGAACTATGCGCAGGACCTGCAAATTTCTTCCCGAGGCTTCGGCGCCCGTTCAGCATTCGGCGTGCGCGGCATCAAGCTGGTCGCCGACGGCATTCCCGCCAGTACCCCGGACGGTCAGGGTCAAGCCGCCACCTTCAACCTCGACACCGCCGAGCGCATCGAAGTGCTGCGCGGCCCGGCGGCGACGCTGTATGGCAGCAACGCCGGGGGCGTGATCCAGATGTTCTCCCGCGACGGCGAGGGCCCGCCGCGCATCGGCGCCGAAACCCTGGTGGGCAGCGACGGGCTGAACAAGAACCACCTGAGCGCCGAGGGCGCGGCGAATGGCGCCGGGTTTGTGCTCGACGCCTCGCGCATGGACACCAACGGCTACCGCGATCACAGCAGCGCGCGCCGCGACCAGACCTTCGCCAAGCTCAATTTCCAGCCCGATGACGACAGCAAGCTGGCGCTGATCTACAGCAGCCTGGAGCAGAACGGTACGCAGGATCCGCTGGGGCAGAAATGGGATGCATATAAGGCAGACCCTCGCTCGGTAGACACAGCTGCGTTGCAATACAACACGCGTAAAAGTATCGATCATCAGCAATTGGGGATGAATTACGAGCGGTATTTCGGTGGCGCCACCTTGCAGGTCAATGCCTACACTGGGCGCCGTAGTGTGATTCAGTACCTGTCGATCCCCAAGGGCACGCCCGCCAACGAACGCGGCGGAGGCGTGGTGCAATTTGATCGAAAGTTCTACGGCGGCAGCGTGCGCTGGATGCAGCCCATCGAAAGCGCGCCTGGCGAGCTGATGATCATTACCGGCCTGGACTTCGACCAAAGCGAGGACAGCCGCCATGGCTATCAGAACTACAGCGGCAATGCCCTGGGCGTGAAAGGCCAACTACGCCGCGACGAAATCGACACGGCTCGCAGCCTCGACCCGTATATCCAAGCCAACTGGGCCCTCGACCGCTGGACCCTGCAAGCCGGCGTACGCCACAGCACGATGCAGATGGACGTTGACGACCAGTTCCTCAGCAATGGCGACGCCAGCGGCAACAAGACCTACCAGAAAAACACACCGTCGATGAGCGTGATGTATGCGTTCACCCCCGACCTGCATGGCTACATCAGCGCAGGCAAAGGCTTTGAAACCCCGACCCAGGCCGAGCTGGCCTATGCACCGGGCAACGCCGAGGGCTTCAACTTCGGCTTGAAGCCGTCTGAAAGTACGCAATATGAAATGGGTGTGAAAGCGCAACTGAACAACACGCGGATCAACGCCGCCGTTTTCCAGATCACCACCGAGGACGAACTGGTGGTGCAGCAATCCATCGGCGGCCGTACCAGCTACCAGAACGCCGGTCGCACATTGCGCCGCGGCTTCGAACTGGGCGTTGAAAGCCAACTGAGCGAGCACTGGAGCACCAGCCTCGCCTACACCCGCCTGCACGCCACCTACGACAGCGACTTTGCCAGCGGCGCCAACACCATCGACAAAGGCAACTACCTCCCCGGCGTGCCACAAACTACCCTGTTCGCCGAACTGAACTGGAAACCACGGGACTGGGTCAGCACCGCCATCGAGGGCCTGTACCGCAGCAAAGTCTACGTAGAAGACACCAACCAGCAACATGCCGCACCGGCCTACAGCGTCTTCAACTGGCGCGCACGGTTTGAGCAGAAGGTAGAGCACTGGACCTTTCACCAGACCTTGCGCCTGGATAACCTGCTGGATCGCCAGTATGTGGGGTCGGTAATTGTGGGCGACGGCAATGGTCGCTATTACGAAGCCGCGCCGGGGCGGTCGTGGTATGCGGGGGCTGGGGCGCAGTACCAGTTCTGAATGCAGCGCCTGGACGGGCGCCATCGCGGGCAAGCCCGCTCCCACATTTTGACCGCGTTCACAGATCAACTGTGGGAGCGGGCTTGCCCGCGATAGATTTAACTGCCGACACCCGCCTCTTTGGGCAAGCGCTGGTCAATCACCTGGTACAGCGCACTGCCCTGCGGCCAGTTACGCATAAATCGCGCACGGTCTTTGGCATACGCAGGGGCGAAGCTGGACAGCGAACCGTGCTGGCACATCGCATCCAGGTCAATCATCGCCCAGCGCCCGTCGCTCCAGAACAGGTTATGGCCCTTGAAATCCCCATGGCTGATGCGCTCGCGGATCAGCTCGGCAAACAACTGGTCCAGCGCCTGCAATTCGCTCTCGGGCGCATCGCCGCTTTCAACATACGGCGCAAAGCGCTCGATGATGTCTGGCCCAGGCAGGTATTCGGTGACCAGGTAGGCACGGCTGCGCAACCACAGGAACCGTTTCTCCAGCACCGCCAGCGGCTTGGGCGTGGCGAAGCCCAGGAAGGCCAGGCGGTTGCCTTCGCGCCAGGAGTGCCAGGCGCGGCTCGGGCGCCAGAAGCGCTTGAGCCAATGGGCAAAGCCCTTGATGTTGTAGCGTTTGATAACCAGCGGCCGGCCAGCCACGTCGACCTTGGCCACGCTCGCCGCGCCACCGGTCTTGTACAGGTGACCCTGGTCGAGCAACGCATCGGCCTGCTCCAGCACCGGCACCATGGTGGCTTCTTCTTCGCGGCGGATCGCACGCAAGCCAAAAGCGCCGCGCACCACGCTGAACAGCGTGCATTCGCGGCCGGTCTTGTCCAGGTAGTCTCTCAAACGCCAGGCGCTGACTTTACGCACCTGCTTTTCCAAGGCTTGCATTGGCAAGGCGTGTTCGCCGTTGGCCAGCAAGTAATACACCAGCAACTCTTCGGTAAAGGGCTCGAGGTTCTTGGGCAGTTGGGCGAAGAACACACCGAGGTTCTCCAGCACTCGATTGCGCGACAACGGCTTGCCCGCCTCTTCGACACGAATACCGGCGCCATCGATCAAATACAGCTTGCCATCCTTGCGCAGCAGGTTGTCCAGGTGCAGGTCTTCTTGCCACAGGCCCTTGGCATGCATCTGGGCAATCGCGCCCAGCGCTTCGGCGAGCACAGCGGTTTGTTCGTCCGCCAACGGCGGCAGGTTTTCGACGGCGAGCCAAGCGTCGGACAGGCTTTGGGCCCCCTCGATAAATTCAAACAGCAGCCAACCGCCCTCGCCGTCCTGCAAGCCATCGGCCAGCAGCAACGGCGTGGTCAGGCCCTGCTCAGCCAACAGGCGCACCCCCGTAAGCTCACGCTGAAAATGCCGCGCCGCCTTGTTGCCCACCAACAACTTGGCCAACACCGGGCGACCCCGCCACACGGCGGCGCCCACATAGCGCTGCCCCGGCAACACCCGCAAAAGGCTCAGCAATTGCAATTGCCCAGGGCCGGCGGCATCCGCCAGGTCGAGGGTCAGTGGCAGGCCGGGGGTACGCCCAGCCGATTTCAGCTCGGATAAACGCATCAGCGGTTCTCCTTGTGGCTGCGGCGCGCGGTCAGGCGCTGGTGCCAAGTGGACACCAGGGCACCGTCCTCGGGCTGCTCAAGGTACGCCGCCAGCAATTGGCGCACCTGCGCGTCCGACCATTGCGGCGCGCGGCGCAGCAGCGGTTCCAGGTCCTTGACCCGGTCACGCCAGCCAAACAGCAGCGGGCGGGTTTTCTCCAGGTCGATCAACTGCGCGGCATAACCCTCACCGGCAGGCTGCAGGAAAATATGCTTGGGGTAAAAACAGCCATGCACTTGCCCGACGCTGTGCAGATGACGCGCCAGCTTGCCGCACGCCAACAGGATCGCACTGTGCTGGGCTGCGCTCAATTGCGACCACTGCTCCAGCAACGAGTCCAGGTCATTCCAGCCATCCAGCGCACGGGTGAGCAGCATCGCCCGGCGCTCGCCCTTGACCTTGCGTTCACCGAAGAACGCCGCTTGCAGGGCCGGTATACCGAGCTTTCGATACAGGCTGATGTTGCGAAACTCGCGGGCAAAACTCGGCTCGCCGAACGGGCGGTGCAAGGTGCGCGTGAGGTAGTTGCTCTGGCGCTTGAGGTAGTAACCCTGCCCCTCAAGCTCCAGGCGATACACACTGCTCCAACCGTCGCCGCTGGTGTTCGGCTCGTCCACTGCATCCAGTTGCTTGGCCCACAGCGCGTCGAAGGTCGCCAGGCCGTTGCGCTCAAGCAGAGCGCGGTCTTCGGCCGCCAGGAAGTCACTCATTCGCGTCCCTCGAAAAACTTCACCACATGGCGAATTCGCTGTTTGTCCGACGCGGTCAGGTGCGCGCGCTGACGATATTGCAGGTAGAAGCGCAGGCGCTGGGTGGCCGACAAGTGATACTTGGCGACTTTGTCCAGGCAGGCCAGGTCTTTGGTGATGCGGTACTTGAGCCAGAAACCGCGCCAGAAATCACCGTTGGGGCAGTCGATCAGGTACAGGGTGCGTTGGTCGTCCACCAGCAGATTGCGCCACTTCAAGTCGTTATGGGTGAAGCGGTGATCGTGCATGGTGCGCGTGTATTCGGCGAGCTGGCGGCTGATGCCATCGACCCACCTGGGGTCTTTGAGGCGCTCATCGTGACGCTCGGCCAGCACCGACAGATCTTCGGTCTTGGGCAGTTCGCGGGTGATCATGGCGCCACGGTTATAGGCCAGGCCCTTACGGTCCAGGCCCCAGGCCACCACGTCGGCGGTAGGGATGCCCCACTTGGCGAAGCGCTTGAGGTTCTGCCATTCGGACTTCACCCGCGGCCTGCCCAGGTAACGACGCAGGCCCTTGCCGGCACCTACGTAGCGCTTGACGTAATAATTGACCCCGCCACGCTCCACCCGGATCACTTCCGACAACGGGTCGCGGGTCAGCCGCTCGCCTTGCAGGGCGAACACCGCGTCCAGGCTTCCAAAGTCATCCGCCAGGGCGGCGTAGGCAGGTTCCAGATTCCAACCCGCCATCAGATCGCATCCCCATATCGCTGTTTACGCGCATACAGCTTTGCTGCCATGCGTTCCAGCGCAGACAACAGCGCGGTTTGCTCTGCCAGGATCTGGCGCAGCGGCTGCTGGAAGTAGGCCTTGAGAAAACGCAGCTTGTCGCGCTGGGTCAAGCCGATCTCCAACGCGGAGTAATACAGGCCGGCCAGGTCTTTGTTGCGCCAACGCACGGGGATCGTCGCACGTACCTGGGCACGGTGCAGGTCGATCACCGACAGCTTGAGGTTGTCGACGCTGATAGGCCGGTCGGTGTGCAGCAGGAAATGGCACAGGTAGCAGTCACGGTGGTTGACGCCGCCGCGGTGCATCGCGCCCACGGTACGCGCCAGCTCAAGGGTCAAGGCATGCTTGATGGCCGGCACGGGCGGTTGCTTGACCCAGTCCAGAGTCAGGTCTTCCAGGCTGATGATGGGGGTCAGTTCCTGGGTGATGATGAACGAATGCTGGTCGGCCGGGTTGCTGCCTTTTTCACCGAACGCCACGGCGGTCATGGTCGGTACGCCAAGCGCCTGCAAGCGCTGGATCGCCACCCACTCCTGGCCCGCGCCCAACACCGGTAATTTGGCGGTGACCAGGTTCTTGAGGATTTCGCCCCAGCCGATCCCACGGTGGATCTTCACAAAATAAGGCTGGCCCTCGACCACCGTACGCAACGTACGGCGAGCGGCCAGCTCGCGGAACACCTGGCCTTCCAGCTTCTCGACCTCGGCGAACGCATCGCGTCCGGCCCAGAGGGTCTTGAAGGGTTCGGCTAGAATCAACTTCATCGGTTTGGCTCCGCCAGAATCAGGTCCGCAGCGTACTGCGGCATGCTAAAGAGGTCGGCCGTCTCGGCGAAGGCCAGACCATTGCGACTCCAGGTCGCACGCGCTTGTGGGTCGTCGAGCATATCGACCAGATACTGGTTGAGCTGGGTTTGCTCGAACGGCTCGTCCAACACCCGGCCGCTCTGGGCCTTGTCGATGTAGAACGCATAGCCGCACACCTGGCTCACCAGTACAGGGAGGCCGGCGACCACCGCTTCGACCAGCACCATGCCGGCCGCCTCGTTGTACGCAGGGTGAATCAACAGGTCCGCCCCCAGCAGGAAACGCGGAATATCATTGCGGCCCTTGAAGAACTGCACCTGGTCGCCCAGGCCCAGCGCCGCGCTCTGCAATTGGAATACTTTGGGGTCGTCCTGGCCGATTACAAATAGCCGGGTGCGTTTCTTCAGCCGCGAAGGCAGAGCGGCCAGCGCCTTGAGGCTGCGGTCGACGCCCTTGGTCTTGAACCCCGAACCGATCTGCACCAACAGCAGATCATCCTCGGCCAAGCCAAATTCAGCGCGGAACTCGGCGCGGATTTCGGCGGCGTTCGGCGGGGCGCGGCGGTCGCGGGCAATACCCGGTGGCAACAGGTGAAAACGCTCGGCCTGGGTGCCGTAATACTGGGTAAACAGCTGCTGCTGATGCTCAGACAACACCATGATCTGCGTCTTGGCGTTTTTATCGAACACGGCGCGCTCGTATTCGGCAAAGTGCTTGTAGCGCCCGAACCAGCGATACATCGGGTTGCGCAGGGTCTGGGCCTTGTCCTCGAACACACCGTCGGCGGCAAAGTACAGATCCAGCCCCGGCATCTTGTTGAAGCCCACCACGCGGTCCACTGGGCGCTTGGCCAGGTCGGCCTGGATCCAGGCGTAGAGCTTTTCGTTGCGACGGTGGTTGACCAAGGCCTTGACCGGCGCCACCAGCACTTCAAAGCCTGGCGGGATATCACCTTCCCAGATCAGGGTGTACACCCGAATGCTGTGGCCGCGCTGCTGGCATTCCAGGGCGATGCGCATGAAGTCGCGCTGCAGGCCACCGAAAGGGAAGTACTTGTACAGAACAAAAGCCAGTTGCATCAGTGCTGCTCCTCGGCCAGTAACAACGTGCTCAGCCGGCTTGCAACACGCTCAGGGTTCAAGCGCGTGAAGCACAGGGGCGACTCGCGGGCGATGTCGAACCGCCGCAGGTCGTCGGCAGTGGGTTGATAAGTGCACTGTTTTTGCAGGCAAGGCGCACACGGCCAGTCGCTGGCCAAGTGAATCTGGCCTTTGCCGTAGGCACCGGTAAGGCCTGGGTTGGTGGGGCCAAACAGGGAAATGGTCGGCACGTCCAATGCCGCCGCCAAGTGGCCAAGGCCGGTGTCGACGGCCACGCAGGCACGGGCGCTCGCCAAGACACGGGCAACGCCCGCCAGGTTGAGCTTGGGCAACACTTCGGTGTTGGGCAGGCCGAGGGCCAGGCGTTCGGCCCGCGCCTTTTCGGCGGCGTTGCCCCACGGCAGCTTTACGTCCACGCCCAGGCGGCCCATGCGTTCGGCCAGCTCGCGCCAATAGGCTTCGGGCCAGTGCTTGGTGTCCCAAGTGGTGCCATGCAACAGCAATACGAACGGTTTTTTCGGCGGCAGGCCGAGCAGCTTTTCAACGCTCAGGCCGTAGTCGCCCAGGCGTTGGGGCAGGTCGTAGCCCAGGGCCACGGCAAACAGCTGGCGCAAGCGCTCCACCGCATGCTGCCCACGGGCCACGGCCAGGCGCCGGGAATAAAAGCGCGCAGCCAGGGGTTCACGCGCAGAGTCTTTGTCGAAGCCAGCGATGGGCGCCCGCACATAGCGCGTCAGCCAGGCGCTTTTGAGCAAGCCCTGGGCGTCGATCACCAGGTCATATTTGGTCGACTGCACCGCCTGCTTGAAGCGCCGCCATTCACCGCTCTTGACGGTTTGCCAGAGGTTCTTGCGCCAGCGGCGAATCGCCACCGGAATCACCTTGTCGACCGCCGGGTGCCAGGTGGGGATTTCGGCAAAGCCTTCTTCCACCACCCAGTCGAACCGAATGCCGGGAATCGCCCGCGCTGCGTCGGTGAGGGCCGGCAAGGCATGGATCACGTCGCCCAGGGATGAGGTCTTGATTACCAGAACCCGCAACTCAATGAACCTCGACCACGTCGCCCTGCAAACGCTGCAGGGCATCGGTTACCGGCTGGGGCAGCAACTGGCGCAGGCAGTTGTAGTGGCCGAAGCGGCAAGTACGGTCAAAGCACGGGCTGCAATCCAGGCCCAGGCGCACCACTTCGACCTTGTCGGCTAACGGCGGAGTGAAGCCTGGGGATGTGGAGCCGTACACGGCCACCAGCGGACGGTTCAGCGCCGCCGCCACATGCATCAGGCCGGAGTCGTTGGACACCACCGAATCGGCGCACGACAACAGGTCGATGGCCTCGGCCAGGGACGTGTCGCCACTGAGGTTCACCGCCTCTTCACGCAGGCCGGGGATCAAGCGCTGACGAATGTCTTCACCCACCGAATGATCGTTCTTGGAGCCGAACAACCACACCTGCCAGCCTTCGCGGATCTTGGTTTCGGCGACTTTGGCGTAATGCTCCGACGGCCAACGCTTGGACTCGCCAAATTCGGCGCCCGGGCACAAGGCCAATACGGGCCGATCCAGGGTCAGGCCGAACTTGGCCAGCGCCGCGTCGCGGGTCACCGGGTCGATCTGCAAGCTGGGGCGCGGGTACGGCTTGGGCAGTTCAGTGCCCGGCTCGTAGGCCAAAGCCATAAAGCGTTCGATCATCAACGGGTAACGGGCTTTATCCAGGGTGCGCACGTCGTTGAGCAGCACATAGCGAAACTCGCCGCGCCAGCCGGTGCGCTTGGGGATACCGGCAAAGTACGGCACCAGCGCCGACTTCAGCGAGTTAGGCAGCAGGATCGCCTGGTCGTACTGGCCCGCCATGGACTTGCCGATACGTCGGCGGGTCGCCAACTCAAGGGCGCCGTGGCCGAGCGGGAAGCTCAAGGCCTTACGCACCTCTGGCATGCGCTCGAGGATCGGCCGGCTCCACTCAGGGGCGAGCACGTCGATCTGGCAGTCTGGATAGCGCAGGCGCAGGCACTGAAACAGTGTCTGTGCCATCACCATGTCACCGACCCAACTGGGCCCAACGATCAGAATATTCATGTAGTTTCCACAAACGATGCGGGGAGGCCTATGCCTCCCCGCCTCGATAATAACTGTAGATCGCGGTGCGCCAGGGAGCATCTTTATGTGGGAGCTGGCTTGCCTGCGATCGCATCACCTCGGTATCCCTGATAAACCGAGGCGCCTGCATCGCGGGCAAGCCCGGCTCCCACATTAATCCGCATCCCATATAAAAATTGGCGTCGCCAATCAGTCGAGTTTCAATTTAAGCCCAGCGCCTGCCAGATTCGCATCACCTGTCGCCGCTCGTCGGCGAACTGGTCCCCGGCTACCGTACCGGCCTCGTTCTGCAAAGCCTGGCGGTGCGCGGCTGAGCGATAAGCCTTGTACACTTCACGCAGCAAATGGGCATCGGCGGCGGGCATCAGCCCGACCTGCTCCAGGCCCTCCAGAATGCGGATATTGTCGGTGTAGCGCAGCAACGATGGATGTTGCGCAGACCACGCCAAAGCCGCGTATTGCACCATAAATTCAATATCGACGATACCTCCGGCGTCCTGCTTGAGGTCGAACAGCGCCGTGGCCTCGAAGGCATTGGCGCCCCTGCCGGCAGTCGTGGCCTTGGTGCCCAGGTTGTCACGCATCTTGGCACGCATCTCGCTGACCTCCTGGCGCAGCTTCTCCAAGTCCCGCTCACGCCCCAACACGTTAGCCCGTACCTGCTCGAACGCCTGGCCCACATCCTGGCTGCCCACCAGTACCCGCGCACGAATCAGGGCCTGATGTTCCCAGGTCCAGGCTTCATTTTGTTGATAGCGATCAAACGCCCCCAGGGAACTCACCAACAAGCCGGATGCGCCGGAAGGTCGCAGGCGCATGTCCACTTCATACAGCTGGCCAGAGTTGGTCTGGGTGGTCAGCAGGTGAATGATGCGCTGGCCCAGGCGTGTAAAGAATTGTGCGCCATCGATCGGCTTGGCACCGTCCGTCTCGGCCTGGGGGTCGCCGTCATGGATAAACACCAAGTCCAGGTCCGAACCATGCCCCAGTTCGATGCCGCCGACTTTCCCATAACCGACAATGATGAACCCAGGATCGCACAGGGTGCCGTCCAGGCGCTGCGGCGAACCGTGGCGGGCGACCGTCTGGCGCCAGGCCAGGGCCAGCACTTGTTCAAGAATGGCTTCGGCCAGCCAGGTGAGGTAGTCGCTGACTTTCATCAACGGCAGGCTGCCGGCGATTTCGGAAGCGGCCACCCGCAGGCGGTGCGCCAGTTTGAAATGGCGCAAGGCCTCCATCTGCTGCTCAAGGTCATCTTCGGGAATGCGCGTGAGGCGCTCGCGCAACTCAGCGGCCAGTTCCGGCGCCAGCGGCGGCTTGAACAAGCGGCCTTCGTTGAGCAATTCATCCAGCAACAGCGGGAAACGGGTGATCTGTTCGGCGATCCACGGGCTGGCTGCGCACAATGTCAGCAGGCGACGCAGGGCGTCGGGGTTCTCGGTCAGCAACACCAGGTAGGCCGAACGCCGGGCCACGGCTTCCACCAGCGGCAACACGCGCTCCAGCACCAGGTCTGGGTTGGCATGTTCAACGGCCTGGGCCAGCAGGCGTGGGATGAACGCATCCAGGCGCTCACGCCCCAGGCGCTGCATGGCGCGCAACTGCGGGCTGGCGCGCAGGCTGGCCAAGGCCTTGAGGGCCTTGGGGGCATCGGCGAAACCGCCTTCACTCAGTTGGCGGCACGCGGCATCGTCATCCTGGGATTCCTCCCACAGTGGCAACCATTCACCGCCGACCACCAATTCGCTTTCTTCGCCCTCTTCTTCATCAGGGTCGGCAATCACTTGGCGAAAGTGCCAGTCCACACGGCCACGCCAGTACATCAGGCGCTCATGGAACGCGGCCCAGTCACTAAAGCCCAGCATAAAGGCAATGCGTGCCTGGTCTTCGGGGCCGTCCGGCAGCATTTGCGTCTGGCGGTCGGCAATCGCCTGGATCGCATGTTCGGTGTAGCGCAGGAACTCGTAACCGCTGCGCAGCTCGCTGATCACCGCCGCGGGCAAATAACCCTGGCCTTCCAGCGTGCCCAGCACGTTCAACAGCGGGCGTTGCTGCAGGCTGAGGTCGCGGCCGCCATGGATCAGCTGGAATGCCTGGGCGATAAATTCCACCTCACGAATGCCGCCCGCGCCCAGCTTGATATTGTCGGCCATGCCCTTGCGCCGCACTTCCTGCTGGATCAGTTGCTTCATGGTGCGCAGCGCTTCGATGGCCGAGAAGTCCAGATAACGGCGATAGACAAACGGGCGCAGCATGTCGAGCAGTTGCGCGCCAGCCGCCTGGTCGCCGGCCACCACCCGCGCCTTGATCATGGCGTAGCGCTCCCAGTCCCGGCCCTGGTCCTGGTAGTACTGCTCCAGCGCGTTGAAGCTGAGCACCAGGGCGCCGGCCGAACCGTAGGGACGCAGGCGCATGTCGACGCGGAAGACAAAACCGTCGACGGTCATCGGGTCCAGGGCCTTGATCAGTTTTTGACCCAGGCGAATAAAGAATTCCTGATTATCCAGGGCGCGCTTCACGCCCACCGTCTCGCCGCCTTCGGGGTAGGCGAAGATCAGGTCGATATCCGACGACAGGTTCAGCTCCACCGCACCGAGCTTGCCCATGCCGAGGATGACCATGTGCTGCGCCTCGCCACTGCGTGCGCCGGTCGGCGTGCCGAACTGGGCGCAGTGGCGTTGGTACAGCCATTGATAGGACTGGTCGATGCAGGCGTCGGCCATGTCGGACAGATCGCGACAGGTTTGCACCAGGTCGGCCTGGCGTGTGAGGTCGCGCCAGATGATGCGCACCTGCTGGCGCGTGCGTTGGCGGCGTAGCGCACGGCCCAGTTCATCTTCTGTTTCGGCCTGTTGCACGGCACCGGCTATCTGGCTGCACAGCTCGCCGGGCGCAAAGCCGCGGTCCAGCTCGCCCCAGGCCACCAGCTCCAGCAACATCAAAGGGTCACGAACACTCTGTTCAATGACGAAATCACTGGCGGCGCACACGCGGGCGAAGTCGGCCCACCGTTGCGGCGTCCACGCAGAAAGGCCATGATCGTCATCCAGCGCGGCCACCGCGTCACGAAATGACTGTTCGGCCCGGTTGGCGTAAGGCAACAGAATGGCCGGCAGTTCGGCCAGCGTTGGAAGGCTCATGGTCTATCCTTGATCGGCGTGTAAATGGCGTGTAGTTGTGAAGGCAAGAGCCATGCTCGGTGAAGGACTGTCGAACAAAGGTTAGAAATAGCTGAAATTAAATTAATCTTGGCAGGCAACATCAAAGTTTCACCTTTTCTTGTTCGCAATAGACCAACAATAACGATTATGCTCACCAGCAAGACCGAGCCATACGCTCAGTCTTGTGTAGTTTTACTACTCGTATATACATTCGAAAGGCTGAAATGGCCGACGATTTGTAGTAAAACTACAGGACGCCGAAGCAACCTTCGGCCATCCAAGAATTTATGTCGTCTGCCCACAAGGCCAGTCGCAAACTTCAGGCAACCGATTCTGGTAGCCTTTCCGCCCTGGAGCAAGCCATGCAAGACCTCGATCCCGTCGAAACCCAGGAATGGCTGGACGCCCTGGAATCGGTTCTCGACAAAGAAGGCGAAGACCGTGCTCACTACCTGATGACCCGTATGGGCGAACTCGCGACCCGCAGCGGCTCGCAACTGCCTTACGCCATCACTACGCCATACCGCAACACCATCCCCGTTACCCACGAAGCACGCATGCCTGGCGACCTGTTCATGGAACGCCGCATTCGCTCGCTGGTACGTTGGAACGCCATGGCGATGGTAATGCGCACGAACTTGAAAGATTCGGACCTGGGCGGTCACATCTCCAGCTTCGCTTCCAGCGCAACCCTGTATGACATCGGCTTCAACTACTTCTTCCAGGCCCCGACCGACGAACACGGCGGCGACCTGATCTACTTCCAGGGCCACACCTCGCCAGGCGTCTACGCCCGTGCGTTCATGGAAGGTCGCATCAGCGAAGAACAAATGAACAACTTCCGCCAGGAAGTCGACGGTCAGGGCCTGTCGTCCTACCCGCACCCTTGGCTGATGCCTGATTTCTGGCAATTCCCGACCGTTTCCATGGGTCTGGGCCCGATCCAGGCAATCTACCAGGCACGCTTCATGAAGTACCTGGAAGCCCGTGGCTTCATCCCCGAAGGCAAGCAGAAAGTCTGGTGCTTCCTCGGCGACGGCGAGTGCGACGAGCCGGAATCCCTGGGTGCCATTTCCCTGGCCGGCCGCGAGAAGCTCGACAACCTGATCTTCGTCATCAACTGCAACCTGCAGCGCCTCGACGGCCCGGTTCGCGGCAATGGCAAGATCATCCAGGAACTCGAAGGCGTGTTCCGCGGTGCTCAGTGGAACGTGACCAAAGTCATCTGGGGCCGCTTCTGGGACCCACTGCTGGCCAAGGACGTCGACGGTATCCTGCAGCGTCGCATGGACGAAGTCATCGACGGCGAGTACCAGAACTACAAAGCCAAAGACGGCGCGTTCGTTCGCGAGCACTTCTTCAACACGCCTGAACTCAAGGCGATGGTTGCCGACCTGTCCGACGACGAGATCTGGAAGCTCAACCGTGGCGGCCACGACCCGTACAAGGTCTACGCGGCGTACCACGAAGCGGTCAACCACAAAGAACAACCCACCGTCATCCTGGCCAAGACCATCAAGGGTTATGGCACTGGTGCCGGCGAAGCGAAGAACACCGCGCACAACACCAAGAAAGTCGATGTCGACAGCCTGAAGTTGTTCCGCGACCGCTTCGACATCCCGGTCAAGGACGAAGAGCTGGAGAACCTGCCGTTCTTCAAGCCGGAGCCAAACAGCGCCGAAGCCCGCTACCTGAGCGAGCGCCGCACTGCACTGGGCGGTTTCGTGCCACAGCGCCGCGCCAACAGCTTCAGCGTACCGACGCCAGACCTGAGCACCCTCAAGGCTATCCTTGACGGCTCGGGCGACCGTGAAATCTCCACCACCATGGCCTTCGTGCGTATCCTCGCGCAATTGGTCAAGGACAAGGACATCGGCCCGCGCATCGTCCCGATCATCCCGGACGAAGCCCGTACCTTCGGTATGGAAGGCATGTTCCGTCAGTTGGGCATCTACTCCTCCGTCGGCCAGCTCTACGAGCCAGTCGATAAAGACCAGGTGATGTTCTACAAGGAAGACAAGAAGGGCCAGATCCTCGAAGAAGGCATCAACGAAGCGGGCGCCATGAGCTCCTTCATCGCTGCCGGTACTTCGTACTCCAGCCACAACCAGCCAATGCTGCCGTTCTACATCTTCTACTCGATGTTCGGCTTCCAGCGTATCGGCGACCTGGCCTGGGCAGCAGGCGACAGCCGTACCCGTGGCTTCCTGATCGGCGGTACCGCCGGCCGCACCACGCTGAACGGCGAAGGCCTGCAACACGAAGACGGTCACAGCCACATCCTGGCTGCCACCATCCCGAACTGCCGCACCTTTGATCCAACCTACGGCTATGAGCTGGCGGTGATCATCCAGGACGGCATGAAGAAGATGACCGAAGAGCAGCAGGACGTTTTCTACTACATCACCGTGATGAACGAGTCCTACCAGCAGCCAGCCATGCCGGCCGGTGTGGAAGAAGGCATCATCAAGGGCATGTACCTGCTCGAAGAAGACACCAAGGAAGCGGCGCACCACGTACAGCTGATGGGCTCCGGCACCATCCTGCGTGAAGTGCGTGAAGCGGCGAAGATCCTGCGCGACGAGTTCAACGTCGGTGCCGACGTATGGAGCGTCACCAGCTTCAACGAACTGCGCCGCGACGGCCTGGCCGTGGAGCGCAGCAACCGTCTGCACCCTGGCCAGAAGCCAGCCAAGAGCTACGTCGAAGAGTGCCTGGCCGGCCGTAAGGGTCCAGTCATTGCCTCTACCGACTACATGAAACTGTTTGCTGAACAAATTCGCCAGTGGGTCCCGTCCAAGGAATTCAAAGTCCTGGGCACCGATGGTTTCGGCCGCAGTGACAGCCGCAAGAAGCTGCGTCACTTCTTCGAAGTCGACCGTCACTTCGTGGTGTTGGCAGCCCTGGAAGCCTTGGCTGACCGTGGTGAGATCGAACCTAAGGTGGTGGCTGACGCTATCGTCAAGTTCGGGATCAACCCGGAAAAACGCAACCCACTGGACTGCTGAGGAGATTTTTTGTGAGCGAACTCATTCGCGTACCTGACATCGGCAGCGGTGAAGGTGAAGTAATCGAGCTGTTTGTGAAAGTCGGCGACACCGTCGAAGCCGACCAGAGCATCCTGACCCTGGAGTCGGACAAAGCGAGCATGGAAATCCCTGCTCCCAAGGCCGGCGTGGTCAAGAGCCTGAAAGTGAAGCTGGGCGACCGCCTGAAAGAAGGCGACGAACTGCTGGAACTGGAAATCGAAGGCGCTGCTGATGCAGCCCCTGCGGCCGCGGCTCCGGCCGCCGCTGCACCTGCACCTGCTGCTGAAAAGCCTGCCGCTGCCGAGGCTGCTCCAGCCCCGGCCGCCGCACCTGCCGCCGCGACCGTCCAGGACATTCACGTCCCGGACATCGGCTCGTCGGGCAAGGCCAAGATCATCGAGCTGCTGGTCAAGGTCGGCGACACCGTCGAGGCCGACCAGTCGCTGATCACCCTGGAGTCCGACAAGGCCTCCATGGAGATCCCATCGCCGGCTGCCGGCGTAGTGGAAAGCATCGCGGTCAAGCTGGAAGACGAAGTCGGCACCGGTGACTTCATCCTCAAGCTCAAAGTACAAGGTGCTGCGCCAGCCGCCGCACCAGCACCGGCTGCTGCTCCGGCGGCCAAGGCTGAAGCGGCACCTGCCGCTGCTGCCCCTGCGCCGGCCGCAAAAGCCGAAGCTGCGCCAGCCCCTGCGGCGGCTGCACCTGCGCCAAGCGGTGCCAAGGTTCACGCCGGCCCAGCCGTGCGTCAGTTGGCCCGTGAATTCGGCGTCGAGCTGAGCGCTGTTGCAGCCAGCGGCCCGCACGGCCGTGTGCTGAAGGAAGACGTGCAGGTTTACGTCAAAACCATGATGCAAAAAGCCAAGGAAGCTCCGGCTGCCGGCGGCGCTACCGGTGGTTCGGGCATTCCGCCGATCCGTACCGTGGACTTCAGCCGCTTCGGCGAAACCGAAGAAGTGCCGATGACCCGCCTGATGCAAATCGGCGCGGCAGGCCTGCATGCCAGCTGGTTGAACATCCCGCACGTGACCCAATTCGACCAGGCCGATATCACCGACCTGGAAGCGTTCCGCGTTGCGCAGAAAGCCGTGGCCGAGAAGGCCGGCGTGAAGCTGACCGTACTGCCACTGCTGCTCAAGGCCTGTGCACACCTGCTCAAGGAACTGCCGGACTTCAACAGCTCGCTGGCGCCAAGCGGCAAGGCGATCATTCGCAAGAAGTACGTGCACATCGGCTTTGCGGTCGACACCCCGGATGGCCTGCTGGTACCGGTCATCAAGAACGTCGACCAGAAGAGCCTGCTGCAGCTCGCTGGCGAAGCGGCTGCGCTGGCTGCCAAGGCCCGCGACAAGAAGCTCACCCCGGACGACATGCAGGGCGCCTGCTTCACCATCTCCAGCCTCGGCCACATTGGCGGTACTGGCTTCACGCCAATCGTCAACGCGCCGGAAGTGGCGATCCTGGGTGTGTCCAAGGCCACCATCCAGCCTGTGTGGGACGGTAAAGCGTTCCAACCCAAGCTGATGCTGCCACTGTCGCTGTCCTACGATCACCGCGTGATCAACGGCGCCGCGGCTGCGCGCTTCACCCAGCGCCTGAGCCAGTTGCTGAACGACATCCGCACCATCCTGCTGTAAGTCGCAGGGCCTTCCTGTTACCGGGAAGGCCCCTGCCACACCGATTTCCGAGCGCCACGCTCGTACCTCAACCCCGCCACTTGGCGGGGCTTTTTTTGCCTGTATTTTGTAGGAGCGAGCTTGCTGTGGCGAGGGAGCTTGCTCCCGCTGGAGTGCGAAGCGCTCCCAAGATTTTGGGGCCGCTGCGCAGCCCAGCGCAAGCAAGCTTGCTCGCCACACGCAAGCACCCTACCTGCGTCAACGCACCACCGATCACCCCAATTACAGAAATCCCTCGCGCGGCCGATAACAGGCTTATAGCACTTAGCCTTCATCCTCTCTTGTCACTGCGTCCTGCATGATGCAACCTTGCCGCAGTCGACAGTCAAGAGGGCGTGAGCCCAGCGCAGTGCGCATTTTCCCAAGCGAGTTTCCCCATGAAAAGCCAACCCGATGTCGCCCGTATGGCGGCCGAGGTAGTGACGCAATTACCGGTGCCTTCGCGCCTCGGTATGCTGCGTTTCGAGCGGCTTAATGAGGCAAGCTGGGCCCTGCTCTACCTCGATCCCAATTGCGAACGCCAGTTCGGCCTGCCGGCGGTTGAACTCTGCGCCTTGATCGGCACGCCCTACGCCAGCCTGATGGAACCCCAGGCGCGCTACCAGTTGCACGATGCGATCCAGCAACAACTGGCCCACAGCCCCCATTATCTGGTGCGCTATACCCTGCACACCCATGACGGCCCGCTGAGCGTGCTGGAAATGGGCGAGGCCTACAAACAACACAACCGCCACCTGGTGCGCGGCTACCTGATGGTGGTCGAGGGGCTGTTCAGCGAGAACAGCGCACCCGCCCCGACGGTCGACCTGGAAAACCAGAACAGCCGCCTGCAAATTGCCCTGGAGCTCAATCAGCGAGCACAGCAGGAACAGTTGCAGCATCTGGAGCGAGTGCGCGCCCAGCAGGAACTGATCCTGCTGCTGGCGCGCCAACGCTACACCACGCCAAACTCCCTGCAAGAAGCCGCTGAACTGATCACGCGCAGCGCCTGCGACATTTACCAGATCGACTGCGCCAGCATCTGGAACCTCGAAGGCCATCACTTGGTACCGATCTCCGCCTATCACCGCGCCGATCAACAACACCACCTGCCTGAAGCCATCGATGCCAGCGGCTTCCCGGATTACCTGGAAGCCCTGCACTCCAGCCGCGCCATCGACGCCACCCACGCCATGCGCGACCCACGCACCCGGGAAATGGCTGAAAGCCTGCGCGCCAAGGACATCCACGCGATGCTCGACGCCAGCATCCGTGTCGACGGCCAGGTGGTCGGCGTGCTGTGCCTGGAACAAGGTGGCAGCCCGCGCGCCTGGCAGTCCGATGAAATCGCGTTCGCCGGCGAGTTGGCAGACCAGTTCGCCCAGGTCATCAACAACCACAACCGCCGCACTGCCACCAGCGCCTTGCACCTGTTCCAGCGCGCGGTAGAGCAAAGCGCCAACGCGTTCTTGCTGGTCAATTGCGACGGCGTGGTGGAGTACGTCAACCCCAGCTTCACCGCGATCACCCAGTACAGCGCCGAAGAAGTCCACGGCCATCGCCTGGCCCAACTGCCAGCCCTGGAGAACCTCAGCGAATTGCTGTTCGACGCGCCCTCGGCCCTGGCCAAAAGCAACAGCTGGCAAGGCGAGTTCAAGAGCCGCCGCAAGAACCTGGAACCCTACTGGGGCCAGCTGTCGATTTCCAAAGTGTATGGCGACAACCGCGAGTTGACCCACTACATCGGCATCTACGAAGACATCACCCAGACCAAGCTGGCGCAGCAGCGCATCGAACGCCTGGCCTACACCGACAACCTGACCAACCTGGGCAATCGCCCCGCGTTCATTCGCAACCTCGACGAGCGCTTTGCCCGCGACAGCGACAGCCCGATCAGCCTGCTGTTGGTGGACATCGACAACTTCAAGCGCATCAACGACAGCCTCGGCCACCAGACCGGCGACAAGTTGCTGATCAGCCTGGCGCGCCGCCTGCGCAACAGCTTGAGCAGCGGCGGCAGCCTGGCGCGTTTTGCCAGCAACGAATTCGCGGTGCTGTTGGACGACGCCGACCTTGAGACCGGCCAGCAGGTGGCCAGCCAGTTGCTGACCACCCTCGACAAGCCGATGTTCGTCGACAACCAATTGATCAGCGTCACCGGCTCCGTGGGCCTGGCCTGTGCGCCGCTGCATGGTCGCGACCCACAGACCTTGATGCGCAACGCCGGCCTGGCCCTGCACAAGGCCAAGGCCAACGGTAAACACCAGGTGCAGGTGTTCACCGAAGCCCTGAATGCCGAGGCCAGCTACAAGCTGTTCGTGGAAAACAATCTGCGCCGTGCCCTGACCCAGAACGAGCTGGACGTGTTCTACCAGCCCAAGCTATGCCTGCGCAGCGGTCGCCTGCTGGGCATGGAAGCACTGTTGCGCTGGAACCACCCGGAAAAAGGCATGATCCGCCCCGACCAGTTCATCAGCGTGGCTGAAGAAACCGGGCTGATCATCCCCATCGGTAAATGGATCGCGCGCCAGGCCTGCCGCATGAGCCGCCAATTGACGGCCGCAGGCCTGGGCAACTTGCAGGTGGCCATCAACCTGTCGCCCAAGCAATTCTCCGACCCGGACCTGGTGGCCTCGATTGCCACCATCCTCAAGGAGGAACAGCTGCCGGCCAACCTGCTGGAACTGGAACTGACCGAAGGCTTGCTGCTGGAAGCCACCGAAGATACGCGCCTGCAACTGGACCAGCTCAAGAGCTTTGGCCTGACCCTGGCGATGGACGACTTCGGTACCGGTTACTCGTCGCTGAGCTACTTGAAAAAATTCCCCATCGACATCATTAAGATTGATCGCAGCTTTATCCATGAAATCCCGGACAACCAGGACGACATGGAAATCACCTCGGCGGTGATCGCCATGGCCCACAACCTCAAGCTCAAGGTCGTGGCCGAAGGCATCGAGACCGCTGAGCAGTTGGCGTTCCTGCGTCGGCACCGTTGCGACGTGGGCCAGGGCTATCTGTTCGACCGCCCGATCCCCGGTGCCGAGCTGATGCAGAGGCTTAAACGCTACCCGCGCGGGCCAATCGCCTGACAGCGCTGTAACACTCGGGCACACTGGCTGTCTGACAATTTACTGTTACTCAACCTGACGAGAGGACTGATCATGGTCTTGCGCTCGGAAATTCTGGTGAACAAAAACGTGCTGCCTACTCAAGAACAAGCGTTGCCTGGTCGTGAAACCCCGATGAAGTTGCCCGAGACGCACTTCGTCAACGGCAACCCACTGCTGGGCCCGTTCCTGGATGACGTCGGCTTTGCGATCTTCGGCCTGGGCTGCTTCTGGGGCGCGGAACGCAAGTTCTGGCAACGCGACGGCGTGGTCAGCACCGTGGTCGGCTACGCCGGCGGCTTCACGCCTAACCCGACTTACGAAGAAGTCTGCTCGGGCCTGACCGGCCACAGCGAAGTGGTGCTGGTGGTGTATGACCAGGCCAAGGTGAAATACGAAGACCTGTTGAAGATGTTCTGGGAACTGCACAACCCGACCCAGGGCATGCGCCAGGGCAACGACATCGGCAGCCAGTACCGCTCGGTGATCTACGCCACCACGCCGGAGCAATTGGCGGCGGCCAAAGCCAGTGCCGAGGCTTATCAGCAAGAGCTGAGCAAGGCCGGCCTGGGTGAGATCACCACGGAAATCGAAGAGGCCCCGACGGTGTACTTCGCCGAGGCGTATCACCAGCAGTACCTGGCGAAGAATCCCCAGGGTTACTGTGGGATCGGCGGCACAGGCGTGACGTGCCCGATCTGACCCTTGTGCCATGATCATTCCCACGCTCCGCGTGGGAATGCCGCCCTGGACGCTCCGCGTCCGCTTTTAACATCGTGACGCGGAGCGTCACAGGCTGCGTTACCACGCGGAGCGCGGGAACGATCGGTTACTCGGCGATCAGCCAATCCATCTGCCAGCCACCCTGGGTCTGGCCCAGTTGCTTGGACAACCATGGCAGCAACTCACGCAATTCCTCTTCCAGGCCCCACGGCGGGTTGGCAATCGCCAGGCCCGAGCCGGTGAGGGTGTTGGGCGTGTCCAGCGGATGCACCAGCAACTCCACACGCAGCAGCTTCGGCGCACCGGTACCGGCCAGGTCCTGGTAGAAACGGCGCAACATGCGCTGGTCTTTCACCGGGTACCAGATCGCCGCGACCGTCTGGCGCATACGGCTGACGGCTTCCTTGAGGGACGCCGCGCAACGCTGCATTTCGTCGAGTTTTTCAAACGGCGGGTCGATCAGCATCAGCCCGCGCTTTTCCGGCACCGGCAGCAAGGCCCGTGGCACATGCCAGCCCTCGCCCAGATGCACTTTGACGCGGCGATCACCCTTCATGTTGTCCTTGAGCAGCACGCCATCTTCCGGGTGCTTCTCATTGAGCAGCACACGGTCCTGGGGCCGTGTGAGGCGGCGCGCCAGTTCCGGCGAGCCCGGGTAGTAGCGCAACTGGCCATCCGGGTTCATCTCGTGCAGCACGCGCATGTAGTCGGCGGTGAGCGGAGGCAGGTCGCTTGCGCCCCACAGGCGAGCGATGCCTTCCAGGTACTCACCGGTGCGGTTGGCCTGGTCGCCCTGCAAGTCGTACAAGCCAATGCCTGCGTGAGTGTCGAGGTAGGCGAACGGCTGTTCCTTGCGCGACATAAGGGCGATGAGGCGGGTCAAGGTCAGGTGTTTGAAGACATCGGCGTGGTTGCCGGCGTGAAAGGCGTGACGATAATTCATGGTTGCTCCTGCGCAGGGGGCGAAGTTTACCTCCTACCGACGCAAAGGTGCAGGGCCGCACGGCAGGCGGCACGGATGTCACGCTATCGCCAGGGGCTCAACTGAGTTGCGAGGCAAGGTAATCAGCCAACGCGCCATGGCTGACTTGCGGCCTGCGTACGAAGTAGGCGACCTTGTGCTGCAAGGTCGCTGGCGTAAACGCGGTGTAGAGGTCAGGGCGCTGTTCCTGGAGCCATTGCAACAGGTTGTCGACCAGCACCTGCGGTGACTGCTGGGCCATATGCATCAGCAACGATGCCGGTACCTGCCACCACGGGCTGGTTGGGGCCGCAGTGACTGATTTGGGCGCCACCGACAGCGGTTGGCCGTTGACCAGGTAGCGCTGGAACACCGGCAACACGCGCGCCGCCTCGTCGCCTAATGACTGCAACATCGGCAAAAGGTGCGCGCCGTCCCAGAAGCGCAAAAACACCGGCTGGCTTTCCGGCAGGTACACCTGGGTCAACCCCTTCAAATGCGCGATCACCACCTCCAGCGGGCTGGATGAGACCGCCAGCCAGCCCCAATCCGCCGCTTGGGTGGCGGCTATCCACTCGAGAAAAGCACTGCTCGGCTCAACGACGCCAACGTAGGGCATGACCTCATCCCAGTCGGCGTAGGCCGTGCCCACCCAGATCGGTCGCGGCATCTTCCCCGCAGCCGTGGCTTGCCAGGCGGCGAGCGGCTTGGCGTCGCTGGCATTGCCCAGCACGGCGTACAGCTGTTCATCTGGCTGCAACGGGTAGTGCGCCAGCCAGGCATTGGGCGTCAAGGGCGCGGGCATCAGGACGCACTCCGTGCATGGGCGCCGATGTCACACTGGCCGTTCTTGCAGCGCTCGCATTCTTCGCAGAACGGCGCGCTGCGTTTCAGGCTGACCACTTGTGCGCGGCTTAACGGCGCGGGAACCACGGTCAATAAAGTCTCGTTCAATCCAGGCATCAACGGTGCAGGTGTCGGAGCAGGCGCGCTGCCGAGCTGGATCGGCACACTGCTGAATATCCCGCCCGCTGACAACGTGATCGACTGCCCACCCGCCTGGATCGTCACGCTGGCACCCGCATCAATAATGATGTTTTGCCCGGCCCCCAACGCAATGGTCTGCCCGGCACGCATGTGCTGCGAACCGCCAACCACCAGATGGTCATCCTGCTTGAGCTGCGTCAAACGGTTGCCGTGGGTGATGCGCTGCTCTTCGCCCCGCAGCTCATGGCGCGACTCGCCGCCCACCTGCACGCGACGCTGGTTATCGACCTGTACCTGCTGGTCGTGCAACACATGCTGGGTCCAGTCCCGCTGGGCGCGCAGGTAGATTTCCTCAGCGCCCTTGCGGTCCTCGATACGCAGTTCGTTGTAGCCACCACCGCCAGGGCTGCTCTGGCTACGCCAGAGACTGCGGGTCTTGTCTGCGGGCAGGTCGAGGGGCACTGGCGTGGCGGCGTTGGGCAGGCACCCCACCACCAGCGGCATGTCCATGTCGCCATTGACGAACCCCACCAGCACCTCCATACCGACCCGGGGGATCAGCACCACGCCATAACGGTCATGGGCCCAGCCGCTGGCTACCCGCAGCCAGCAACTGGAATGGTCGTTGTGCTCACCGACACGATCCCAGGCCAGTTGCACCTTGACCCGGCCGTACTCGTCACAGTGGACCTCACTGTCAACCGGGCCGGTAACCACCGCGCTTTGATACCCCGACACCGTCGGGCGCGGCTGCTCTGGCAAGGGCGGACGAAACACCGCCTCCCATGGCGCGGCCACAAATGCGTTGCGATACCCCTGGTGCAGCTCCCCACCTTCTTCCTCGGTAACCGCCTCCTCCAGCACCTGAGGCTGTTTGCCTTCATGGCGCACCTGCGTCACCAGCCACAAATCATTCCAGTCCTCGCGGGGGTGCTCGCGCAACTGCAAAAACCGGCCACTGGCCAATGTCGGCTCATCGCCCTGGCCATGGGCACTGCGGTAGTCGCTGCGGTGCCGCTCCAAGCCACGCTGGGCGAGGTATCGGCCATGGGCTCGGTCGGAAAAATTGCCGGGGTAGTGCTGCGCTTCAAGCTTGGGCAAAGACTCATCGACGGCTGCGCTTTCCAGCTCGACATGGGGTTTGCGAAAGTCGTAATCGCGCAGGTTCAACGCCGTGGTCCGGGTCGCCAATTGCAAGGTGAAGCGCTTGATCCCAGGGGTATCGGCCACCATTCCCGAACCTGGCCGGTAAGGCGTAGGCTGATCCATCTGGGCAAACACCGTCTGGTCATCGCCAAACACCAGCAGATGCCCTTCGGGGGAATGCTGGAAGTGATAGTGAATCCCCAGTTCGGCACACAGGCGCTGAATGAACGCCAGGTCGCTCTCGCCGAACTGCACGCAATATTCACGCTCCGGGTAATCACCGCTCAACCGGAACTCAAAGCGATCACTGTGAATCCCCTGCCCGGCCAGCACCTGAGCAACAATCTGCGGCACCGTCTTATGCTGAAAAATACGCTGATGGCTGCTGTGCGCCAGGTACGCCAAATGCGGCGCAAGACTGAGTTGGTAACGCGTCAAGCGCCGGCCCGAGTCGCCCTGGGCTACCCGATACACCAGGCCATGAACGCCATGCCCCTGATCATCGAAGCCCAAGTACACCTGGCGATGCAGCAAGCCCTCCAGATCGATATCCGGTTGCTCGCAGACCAGCTCAAGTTCAAACCGGTAAGGCTGGCTGATGGCCTCGGTGCCGTTGAACGCGAACACCTTGAAGTCACTGGGCGACCCATCCAGGGCCAGGGTAAATGCGGGTTGGTTGGCAGGAGCGAACATCCGGTGTTTCTCTGCGAAGGGTGGGCGGCCGATTCTGCACCAGCCGTTCGCCTGGCCGAGCGCTGCCTCGGCAAATAAGTAAGGTCCTACGTGAGTACCGCTGGAATCCACGGGCATCGGCGGCTATTGCACCAATCAGCCCAGCAAAAAAAGGCCCAGCGTCCTTCGGACGTGGGCCTTTCTTGTTCGCTCAGCAGGCGTTAAACGCCCAGCGAATTACTTGTTCAAGTTGTAATCTTTTTCCGCCGCGTCAAAACGCTCGACCATACCCACCGTCGGTGCGCCCATCTTGCTCACGAAGTAGATCGCCAGGCTGGCGAAGATGAAGCCTGGGATGATTTCGTACAGGCCCAGCAATTCGAAGTGCTTCCACACGATCACGGTGATTGCGCCGACCAGGATGCCGGCCAGCGCGCCGTTGCGGGTCATGTGTTTCCAGATTACCGAGATCAGTACCACAGGGCCGAAGGCTGCACCGAAACCGGCCCAGGCGTAGCTGACCAGGCCCAGTACGCGGTTTTCCGGGTTGGCTGCCATGGCGATGGCGATCAAGGCCACGACCAGCACCATCAGGCGACCGACCCATACCAGCTCAAGCTGGGACGCGCCCTTGCGCAGGAACGCCTTGTAGAAGTCTTCGGTCAGGGCGCTGGAGCACACCAGCAATTGGCAGCTCAGGGTGCTCATCACAGCCGCCAGAATGGCCGACAGCAACACACCGGCAACCCATGGGTTGAACAGGATTTTGGCCAGTTCGATAAACACACGCTCTGGGTTTTCAGTCACCGGGCCTGCTACTTCCGGGTGCGCCGAGAAGTAAGCGATACCGAAGAAGCCCACTGCCACGGTGCCGCCCAGGCACAGGATCATCCAGGTCATGGAAATACGACGCGCCTTGGCGATCGATTTCACCGAGTCCGCCGCCATGAAACGCGCAAGGATGTGCGGTTGGCCGAAGTAGCCCAGGCCCCAGCCCATCAGCGAAATAACGCCGATGAAGGTGGTGTTTTTCAGCATGTCGAAGCTGGTCGGGTCCTTGGCTTCAATGGCCAGGAAGGTGGTGTCTACGCCGCCGGTGGCCAGCAGCACGATGATCGGCGTAAGGATCAGCGCGAAGATCATCAGCGTGGCTTGTACGGTGTCGGTCCAACTGACTGCCAGGAAACCACCGATGAAGGTGTAGGCAATGGTCGCTGCAGCACCGGCCCACAGCGCGGTCTCGTAGGACATGCCGAAGGTGCTTTCGAACAGGCGGGCGCCGGCGACGATTCCGGAGGCGCAGTAGATGGTGAAGAACACCAGGATCACCACGGCGGAGATGATCCGCAGCAGGCCGCTCTTATCTTCGAAGCGGCTGGAGAAGTAATCCGGCAGGGTCAGGGCGTCGCCGTTGTGTTCGGTCTGCACCCGCAGGCGGCCGGCCACGAACAACCAGTTGAGGTAAGCACCGACGATCAGGCCGATGGCAATCCAGCTTTCCGACAGACCGGACATGTAGATCGCGCCCGGCAAGCCCATCAACAGCCAGCCACTCATGTCGGAAGCACCGGCGGACAAGGCTGTCACCACGCTACCGAGGCTGCGACCGCCCAGGATGTAATCGGAAAGGTTGTTGGTGGAGCGATAGGCCATCAGGCCGATCAGCACCATTGCTGCGATGTAGATCACGAACGTGATCAGGGTTGGATTGCTAACGCTCATAGGAGTGACGCCCTGGCTTTGTTTTTATGTAGCGACGGTCATGGGGACGGCCACCCGTGGATAACCGGATAGACGAACCTGCATGCCGCGCATTTATGACTGGCGTTTCCCCAGGAAAGCCGCCAGCCGATGAACCCACCCTGAGGGTTGGTTGCACCTTGGTGCGCGAATGCTATTCAACAAAGCAAATAAGGTGCAACCAGTTTCTGCCGATTAAGTTGCACCCAAGTATGTTTTAGGACAAACGCGCTTTTTTTGCTCCTTTTCGGAGCAAGAACAGCCGATCTCAGAAGCAAATGCACCAGCGCGGAGCGGATTCGGTCGCCTGTTTATTTTTTTCCGATCAAGCGTCGAACATTTAACCAACAAAAGGGTTGCACCCGGTTGCACCTCGGGATGGGCAAAGCTAATCTTGCCGCCAGCAGATGCCACTCGGTAGTGGCACCCATGAGGATAAAAAAATGGCAACGACCACCCTTGGGGTCAAACTCGACGACCCGACCCGCGAACGCCTGAAGGCCGCCGCGACCTCCATTGATCGTACGCCACACTGGCTGATCAAGCAGGCGATTTTCAATTACCTGGAGAAACTCGAGGGTGGTGCAACCCTGTCCGAGCTCAATGGCTTGAGCAGCAAGGAGGCCGATGATGCCGGCGAGGTCCAGGCCGACCACGCCCACCAGTGCTTCCTTGAGTTCGCCGAGAGCATCCTGCCGCAATCGGTATTGCGTGCCGCAATCACCGCCGCTTACCGGCGCCCCGAGCCGGAAGTGGTGCCGATGCTGATCGAACAGGCGCGCCTGCCGGCGCCGATGGCCGAAGCCACCAACAAGCTGGCCGCGAGCATTGCCGAAAAACTGCGCAATCAGAAGAGTGCCGGCGGCCGTGCCGGTATTGTTCAGGGCCTGCTGCAAGAATTCTCCCTGTCGTCCCAGGAAGGCGTGGCGCTGATGTGCCTGGCCGAAGCGCTGCTGCGTATCCCGGACAAAGGCACCCGCGATGCGCTGATCCGCGACAAGATCAGCACCGGCAACTGGCAGCCACACCTGGGCAACAGCCCTTCGCTGTTCGTCAACGCCGCCACCTGGGGCCTGCTGCTGACTGGCAAGCTGGTGTCGACCCACAACGAAGCGGGCCTGACCTCGTCCCTGAGCCGCATCATCGGCAAGAGCGGCGAGCCGATGATCCGCAAGGGCGTCGACATGGCCATGCGCCTGATGGGCGAGCAGTTCGTTACCGGCGAAACCATCGCCGAAGCCCTGGCCAATGCGAGCAAGTTCGAAGCCAAGGGCTTCCGCTATTCCTACGACATGCTCGGTGAAGCCGCCCTCACCGAACACGACGCCCAGAAGTACCTGGCCTCGTACGAACAAGCCATTCATTCCATCGGCAAAGCCTCCCATGGCCGTGGGATCTATGAAGGCCCGGGCATCTCCATCAAGCTCTCCGCCCTGCACCCGCGCTACAGCCGTGCGCAGTACGAGCGTGTGATGGACGAGTTGTACCCGCGCCTGCTGTCGCTGACCTTGCTGGCCAAGCAGTACGACATCGGCCTGAACATCGACGCCGAAGAAGCCGACCGCCTGGAGCTGTCCCTGGACCTGCTCGAGCGCCTGTGCTTCGAGCCGCAATTGACTGGCTGGAACGGCATCGGCTTTGTGATCCAGGCGTACCAGAAGCGTTGCCCGTATGTGATCGACTACGTCATCGACCTGGCCCGCCGCAGCCGCCATCGCCTGATGATCCGCCTGGTAAAAGGCGCGTACTGGGACAGCGAAATCAAGCGCGCCCAGGTCGAAGGCCTGGAAGGCTACCCGGTGTACACCCGTAAGGTGTACACCGACGTTTCCTACATTGCCTGCGCGCGCAAACTGCTGTCGGTGCCGGAAGTCATCTACCCGCAGTTCGCCACGCACAACGCCCACACCCTGTCGGCTATCTACCACATCGCCGGTCAGAACTATTACCCCGGCCAGTACGAGTTCCAGTGCCTGCACGGCATGGGTGAACCGCTGTACGAACAGGTTGTAGGCAAGGTTTCCGAAGGTAAGTTGAACCGTCCGTGCCGTGTGTACGCGCCGGTCGGTACCCACGAAACGCTGCTGGCCTACCTGGTACGCCGCCTGCTGGAAAACGGCGCCAACACCTCGTTCGTCAACCGCATCGCTGACCAGTCCATCTCGATCCAGGAACTGGTAGCCGACCCGGTGGCCAGCATCGAGCAAATGGCAACCCAGGAAGGCGGTTTCGGCCTGCCGCACCCGCGCATCCCTTTGCCGCGTGACCTGTACGGCAGCGACCGCGCCAACTCGGCCGGTATCGACCTGGCCAACGAACATCGCCTGGCCTCGTTGTCCTGCGCCCTGCTGGCCACTGCTCACAACAACTGGAAAGCCGCGCCGATGCTCGGTTGCGCCGCCAGCAATGAAGCGGCACAACCGGTTCTGAACCCATCCGACCTGCGTGACGTGGTCGGCCAGGTACAGGAAGCCACCGTCGAAGACGTCGACAACGCCATCCAGTGCGCCATCAGCGCCGCGCCGATCTGGCAGGCCACCCCGCCCGCCGAACGTGCTGCCATCCTGGAACGCGCCGCCGACCTGATGGAAGGCGAGATCCAGCCGCTGATGGGCCTGCTGGCCCGTGAAGCCGGCAAGACCTTCGCCAACGCCATCGCCGAAGTGCGTGAAGCCGTGGACTTCCTGCGTTACTACGCGGTGCAGGCGCGCAACGACTTTACCAATGACGCCCACCGCCCATTGGGCCCGGTGGTGTGCATCAGCCCGTGGAACTTCCCCCTCGCCATCTTCAGCGGTCAGGTAGCTGCAGCGCTGGCTGCCGGTAACCCGGTGCTGGCCAAGCCTGCCGAGCAGACGCCGCTGGTGGCTGCCCAGGCCGTACGTATTCTGCTTGAAGCCGGTATTCCGGAAGGTGTGCTGCAATTGCTGCCAGGCCAGGGCGAAAGCGTCGGTGCCCGTCTGGTGGGTGATGATCGCGTCAAAGGCGTGATGTTCACCGGTTCCACCGAAGTGGCGCGCCTGCTGCAACGCAATGTCGCCGGTCGCCTGGATGCCCAGGGTCGCCCGATTCCACTGATCGCCGAAACCGGTGGCCAGAACGCGATGATCGTCGATTCCTCGGCGCTGACCGAACAAGTGGTGATCGACGTCGTGTCGTCGGCCTTCGACAGCGCCGGTCAACGTTGCTCGGCACTGCGCGTACTGTGCCTGCAGGAAGATTCGGCAGACCGTGTGGTCGAAATGCTCAAGGGCGCCATGGCTGAATGCCGCCTGGGTAACCCGGAACGCCTGTCGGTCGACATCGGCCCGGTGATCGACGCCGAAGCCAAGGCCGGTATCGAGAAACACATCCAGGCCATGCGTGACAAAGGCCGCAACGTTTACCAGGTGGCGATTGCCGACGGTGAAGAGATCAAGCGCGGCACCTTCGTGATGCCGACCCTGATCGAGCTGGAAAGCTTCGACGAACTGCAACGCGAGATCTTCGGCCCGGTGCTGCACGTAGTGCGCTACAAGCGCAAAGAGATCGACCAGCTCATCGGCCAGATCAACGCTTCCGGCTACGGCCTGACCCTGGGCGTGCACACGCGCATCGACGAGACCATCGCCAAGGTGATCGACAACGTCAATGCCGGTAACGTCTACGTCAACCGCAACATTGTTGGCGCCGTGGTCGGCGTGCAGCCGTTCGGCGGCGAAGGCCTGTCGGGCACTGGCCCGAAAGCCGGTGGCCCGCTGTACCTGTACCGCTTGTTGTCGACTCGTCCTACCGATGCAATCGAGCAATCCTTCGTACGCGGCGACAAGTTGGCCGCGCCGGATGTGCGCCTGCGTGATGCCATGAGCCAATCGCTGACCGCCCTGAAAACCTGGGCCGACGGCAATAAGTTCAGTGAACTGAGCGCCCTGTGCACGCAGTTCGCCGCCCAGTCGCAAAGCGGTATCACCCGCCAACTGGCCGGCCCGACCGGCGAGCGCAACAGCTACGCCATCCTGCCGCGCGAGCACGTACTGTGCCTGGCCGAAGTGGAAGGCGACCTGCTGACCCAACTGGCGGCGGTATTGGCCGTCGGTGGTTCGGCGGTATGGCCGGAAACCGAGCTGACCAAGGCCTTGTTCCCACGCCTGCCTAAAGAGATTCAGGCGAAGATCAAGCGCGTGGCTGACTGGACCAAGGACGACGTGGTGTTTGACGCCGTGCTGCATCACGGTGATTCCGACCAACTGCGTGCGGTGTGCCAGCAAGTGGCGCAGCGCGGTGGGGCGATTGTTGGGGTGCATGGCCTGTCGCAAGGCGAAACGGCGATTGCGCTGGAGCGTCTGGTGATCGAGCGTGCGTTGAGCGTAAACACCGCCGCGGCGGGTGGTAACGCCAGCCTGATGACCATCGGCTAACTGACACACCGCGGCTGATCGCGGCTGATCGTTCCCACGCTCCGCGTGGGAATGCAGCTTAAGGACGCTCTGCGTCCAGAAGCGTGACGCGGAGCGTCAAAAGAGGCGTTCCCACGCAGAGCGTGGGAACGATCTCGATGCCTCGCCAGCGTTCTGCCCTTCTATCACTTAAATCAATCTTGCTAGCCACCCTACATTCGCGCACTTAGACTCAGGCCAATTCCTTCAAAGGTACGCCGCCATGTCCGAGACGCTGCTCAGTTCCCGCAATCTGGCTTTCGAGCTGTATGAAGTCCTCGATGCCGAGGGCCTGACCCAGCGCGAGCGGTTTGCCGAGCACAACCGCGAAACTTTCGACGCTGCAATCAGCACGGCGCGCAGCATCGCCGAAAAGTACTTCGCCCCCCACAACCGCAAGAACGACGAAAACGAACCGCGTTATGAGAACGGCCAAGCGATCCTGATCCCGGAAGTCAAACCCGCCGTAGACGCCTTCCTGGAGGCCGGCTTCCTCAACGCAGCACGTAGCTTTGAAGCAGGTGGCATGCAACTGCCGACCCTGTTGTCCCAGGCCTGTTTCGCGCACTTCCAATCGGCCAACGCCGCCTCGACGTCCTACCCGTTCCTGACCATGGGCGCCGCCAACCTGATCGAAAGCTTCGGCACCGAGGAGCAGAAACAACGCTTCCTGCAGCCAATGATCGACGGGCGCTTCTTCGGCACCATGGCCCTGACCGAGCCCCATGCCGGTTCTTCCCTGTCGGACATTCGTACCCGTGCAGAACCCGCGGCTGACGGCAGTTATCGGCTCAAGGGCAACAAGATCTTTATCTCCGGTGGCGACCATTCGCTGTCGGAAAACATCGTGCATATGGTGCTGGCAAAATTGCCGGACGCTCCCGCAGGCGTGAAGGGCATTTCGCTGTTTATCGTGCCCAAGTTCCTGGTCAACGAGGACGGCAGCCTGGGCGCTCGCAACGATGTGCTGCTGGCAGGGCTGTTCCACAAGATGGGCTGGCGCGGCACCACGTCCACGGCGCTTAACTTTGGCGATAACGGCAACTGTGTCGGCTATCTGGTGGGCAAGCCGCACCAGGGGCTGAGCTGCATGTTCCAGATGATGAACGAGGCACGCATCGGCGTGGGCATGGGCGCGGTGATGCTCGGTTACGCCGGCTACCTCTACTCCCTGGACTACGCCCGCGAACGGCCCCAGGGGCGCCTGCCTGATAGTAAAGACCCGAGCACCGCACCGGTGGCGATCATCCAGCACGCCGACATCAAGCGCATGCTACTGACCCAGAAAGCCTATGTGGAAGGCGCCTTTGACCTCGGACTCTACGCGGCGCGGCTATTCGACGACACCACCACCCTGCAAACCGACACCGAGCGCAAGCAAGCCCACGAACTGCTCGACCTGCTCACGCCCATCGTCAAATCCTGGCCGTCGGAGTTCTGCCTCAAGGCCAACGAGCTGGCGATCCAGATTCTCGGCGGCCACGGCTACACCCGCGAATACCCGGTGGAGCAGTACTACCGCGACAACCGCCTGAACCCCATCCATGAAGGCACCCACGGCATCCAGTCCCTGGACCTGCTCGGGCGCAAATTGGCGCAGAACGGCGGCGCCGGTTTAAAGCAGTTGATTCGCCTGATCGCCGAAACCGGAGCCCGGGCGCAAAAGCACGCTTCACTCACGGCACTGCGAGAGCCTCTGGAGCAACTGGTAAACCGGCTGCAAAGCGTCACGATTGGCCTGCTGACCGATCTCGCCCAAGGCAAGGTCAACAGCAGCCTGGCGAACTCGGCGCTGTACTTGAAAGTGTTCGGGCACACGGTGATTGGCTGGCGCTGGCTGGAACAGGCGATCCGCGCCGAAGAAGGGCTGGCCAAGGGGGAAGCGGCTGACGCGGCCTTTTATAAGGGCAAGCTCCAGGCCGCCCGGTACTTCCTGACCTGGGAAGTACCGAGCTGCCATCATGAACTGGCGATTCTGGAAGCACGCGACGATACGTGCCTGGGCATGCAAGAGGAATGGTTCTAGCCCTCAGGGCTGACCGATCACCTTAGAGATCACATCGACCGTGGCGCTGACTTGCTCTTGGTAACGGTCGAGTTCCTGCTGGTGCGCCTGTTGCATTTCAATCTGCTCGGCGCACAGGTTCAGCGCGGCCAGTACCAATAGCTTGTCACCGATCAGGGTCGGGTACTTTTTCTTGGTAACCGCCAGGGAGGCTTTGAGCATGGTCACTGCATGCATCAGGGTCTGATCTTCGCCGGCCGGTGCCTTGATCGAGTAATCCTCTCCGAGAATCGAAACGACCTTTATGCCCTCACTCATGCGCTGACAGGCCCTGCACTTACACGCTCAACCAGCGCCTGGATGCGGGCGGCGGTGGCGCCGTGCTTTTCTTCCTGTTCCATCAGGTTCAGTTGCAGGCTGTCGTTTTCGTCCTTGGCGCGGGCCAGCTCGGCCTTGAGGGATTCGTTGCTGCCCAGCAGTTCTTGATTCTGCTGTACGAGGTCGCTGACCAGTTGTTCCAATTGGCTGAGGGATGCTTCTAACATTTTGATTTCTCGGGCGTTTAAAAAGGGCGGTGACGATAAAGAAAATTCACCTCGGATGCCAGGGTTATCCCCGGCCGCGCAGCCCGATGTTGCAAGGCCGGGCCGCACTTTCGAGCCTTAGTGACTGCATTTACCCGATCTGGTTCCTGAACTCACCCAACCCCTGGTCCGATGCGACAAAAGCGCGCGCCCCCCTTAAGACTTTAGTCGCATGGCCGATAAGGCGGGCACACCTCGTCTCATGGCCGCATGGATAGCGCCTCCCCCAGGACTCCAGCATGTCTCTTCGTAATATGAATATCGCCCCGAGGGCCTTCCTCGGCTTCGCGTTTATTGGCGCCTTGATGTTGTTGCTCGGTGTGTTCGCCCTGAACCAGATGAGCAAAATTCGTGCAGCCACCGAAGACATCACCTCGGCCAGCGTGCCCAGCATTCGCGCCCTGGATGAATTCACCCAACTGACCCTGCGCCTGCGCGTGCTGTCGTACCGCTTGCTGACCAACCGCGAGCCGGATGTACAGCAAAAGACCCTGGAAGCCTTTGAACTGCGCAATCAGCAGATTCGCACAGCCCAGGACATCTACGAAAAACTGATCACCAGCACCGAAGAGCGCAACGCTTACAACGAGTACGTGCGCTTGCTGGGTCAGTACCGCCAGATTGAAGAGCGCATGAAGAGCCTGTCTCGCGCCAATCAGGTCAACGAGCTGCGCAGCCTGCTCAACACCGAGTTGCTGGACAACTCCGAGCAGGTCAATGCGGTCTTGACCCGCTTGCTGGATATCAATAACGACGACGCCAACGCCACCAACCAGCGCGCCAAAGACCAATACGACATGGCCTTTGACCTGGTGGTAGGCCTGCTGGTGGTTGCCACGGCGCTGACCTTGCTGTTCGCCTGGCTGCTGACCCGCAGCATCACCCTGCCCATCGCACAGGCGCTAGAAGCCGCCGAAGAAGTGGCCGAAGGCAACCTGACGCGCCCGATCACCGTGGACGGCAACGACGAAGCCGGACGCCTGCTCGCGGCCATGGCCAAGATGCAACACAAACTGCGCGACACCCTGCAACGTATCGCCGGCTCCGCTACCCAGCTGGCGTCTGCCGCTGAAGAGCTGAATGCGGTCACCGACGAAAGCGCCCGTGGCCTGACCCAGCAGAACAACGAAATCGAACAGGCCGCCACTGCCGTCAACGAGATGACCAGCGCGGTGGAAGAAGTCGCACGCAACGCGGTGAGCACCTCCGAAGCCTCGCGCAACGCCACCACCTCTGCCGGCGACGGCCGCGACCTGGTGCAGGAAACCGTTAGCGCCATCGAACGCATGAGTACCGATGTGCAGGCCACAGCGTCCCTGATTGGCGATCTGGCCAATGAATCGCGGGATATCGGCAAAGTGCTGGACGTGATCCGTGGCCTGGCTGACCAGACCAACCTGCTGGCCCTGAACGCCGCGATCGAAGCAGCGCGAGCCGGGGAAGCCGGGCGTGGTTTCGCCGTGGTGGCTGATGAAGTGCGGGCGCTGGCCCATCGCACCCAGCAGTCCACCAGCGAAATCGAGCGCATGATCGGCAGCATCCAGACAGGCACTGAGCACGCGGTGGATTCGATGCGCAACAGCACCGAGCGCGCCGAATCGACACTTAACATCGCACGAGGCGCGGGCCTGTCGCTGGACACCATCAACACGGCGATTGTGGAGATCAACGAGCGCAACCTGGTGATCGCCAGCGCGGCGGAAGAACAGGCCCAGGTGGCGCGGGAAGTGGACCGCAACCTGGTGAATATCCGTGACCTGTCGGTGCAATCGGCCACCGGCGCCAGCCAGACCAGTGCGGCGAGCGGCGAATTGTCGCGGTTGGCGGTGGACCTGAACGGGATGGTCGGAAGGTTCCGCCTCTGAAATAAGCCTTTGCTCACACCGCATACCCTGTGGGAGCTGGCTTGCCTGCGACAGCAATCTATCAGCTAACGCCCCTGGCGCCTGGCACACCGCAATCGCAGGCAAGCCAGCTCCCACATTTGATCGATGCGCAGCCACAAAAGCTTTTTGACAGCGCAGCAATTCAACAGGTTAGAATCCCTGGCACGCAGACTGCATGGTCAGTTTGCGTCCTGTCTTCCCCTGCCCTGGAGTACTGCCTTTGAATGCGACGACCATCAACAGCCTGTTCTTGATCGGCGCGTTGCTGGTGACTGCGAGCATTCTGGTGAGTTCGCTTTCGTCACGCCTGGGGATCCCCATCCTGGTGATTATCCTGGCCGTGGGCATGACCGCCGGGGTCGATGGCGGTGGCATCATTTTCGATAACTACCCGACCGCCTACCTGGTGGGCAACCTCGCCCTCGCCGTGATCCTGCTCGACGGCGGTTTGCGCACCCGGGTGGCGAGTTTCCGCGTGGCGCTGTGGCCGGCATTGTCCCTGGCCACGGTGGGGGTGTTGATTACCACCGGCCTCACCGGCATGGCCGCGGCCTGGCTGTTCGACCTCAATATCATCCAGGGCCTGCTGATTGGTGCCATTGTCGGCTCCACGGACGCCGCGGCGGTGTTCTCACTGCTGGGCGGCAAGGGCCTCAACGAGCGGGTCAGCGCCAGCCTGGAGATCGAATCCGGCAGTAACGATCCGATGGCGGTGTTCCTCACCGTCACCCTGATCGACATGCTCGCCAGCGGCCAGACCGGCCTGCACTGGAGCCTGCTCACGCACCTGATCCGCGAATTCGGCATCGGTGGCCTGGTAGGCCTGGGTGGCGGCTGGCTGATGTTGCAGCTGGTCAACCGTATCAACCTGGCCAACGGCCTGTACCCGATCCTGGTGATCGCCGGCGGCCTGTTCGTGTTTGCCCTGACCAACGCCCTGCACGGCAGCGGCTTCCTCGCCGTGTACCTGTGCGGGCTGGTGATCGGCAACCGCCCGGTGCGCAGCCGCCATGGCATTTTGCATATGCTCGACGGCATGGCTTGGCTGGCGCAGATCGGGATGTTCTTGGTGCTGGGCCTGCTGGTCACGCCTCACGATTTGCTGCCCATCGCCCTGCCCGCCCTGGGCCTGGCGCTGTGGATGATCCTGTTTGCCCGGCCGCTGTCGGTGATGGTTGGCTTGCTGCCATTCAAAGCGTTCCACGGGCGCGAAAAGGCCTTTATCGCCTGGGTCGGCCTGCGCGGCGCGGTACCGATCATCCTCGCGGTGTTCCCGCTGATGGCCGGTCTGCCCCATGCACAGCTGTACTTCAACCTGGCGTTCTTTATCGTGCTGGTCTCGCTGTTGGTGCAGGGCACCAGCCTGCCGTGGGTGGCCAAGTTGCTTAAAGTCACCGTACCGCCGGACCCGGCGCCGATTTCCCGGGCAGCGCTGGAAGTGCACGTTACCAGCGAGTGGGAGCTGTTCGTCTACCGCCTGGGCGCAGAAAAATGGTGCATCGGCGCGGCCCTGCGCGAGCTGAAAATGCCCGAAGGCACGCGCATCGCCGCGCTGTTTCGTGGCCAGCAACTGCTCCATCCGTCGGGTAGTACGGTGCTGGAAGTCGACGATTTGCTCTGTGTGATCGGCCACGAACACAACCTGCCGGCTCTGGGCAAACTGTTCAGCCAGGCACCGCAACGGGGCCTCGATTTGCGCTTCTTCGGCGACTTCGTCCTCGAAGGCGACGCCCAGCTGGGCGCGGTTTCCGCCTTGTACGGGCTCAAGCTTGAGGGTATCGACCCGGACATGCCGCTGAGCCGTTTCATCACCCAGAAGGTGGGCGGTGCACCGGTAGTCGGCGACCAGGTGGAGTGGAACAACACCATCTGGACCGTCGCGGTCATGGACGGGAACAAGATTGGCAAAGTCGGCGTCAGATTCCCCGAAGGAAGTCGCCCGGGCCCCGGACTCTTCCTCTAAACTGCGGGACAACGACGCCCCGATTCTTCACTTTGCAAGACCGGTCTCTATGCCAACCCTGCGTACTTTTCTCGCCACTGCCCTGCTGGGCCTGACCCTTTGTGTTGGCAGCGTATACGCCGCCGACCCGCCCAGCGCCGAAGCCGTCCAGCAAAGCCTGGATAAACTGCCCGACCGCAAGCTGCCTGACGCCGACATGAAGGCGCTGCAGGCGACCCTGCAACAGACCCTGACCTACTTGGGCAATCAGCAGGACTACGAGCAGCGCCTGGCCGACCTCAAGCGCCAGCTGGAAGAGGCCCCGCGCCAGACCAATGAGAACCAGCGTGAGCTGGCGCGCCTCAAGGCCACCAAAATCATTCCGGTGGCCCAACGCTACGCCAGCCTGCCGGTGCCGCAGCTTGAGCAGTTATTGGTGCAACGCAGCACCCAGCAAGGCGACCTGCAAAAAGAACTGGCCGACGCCAACAGCCTGACCATCGCCGCCCAGACCCGCCCCGAGCGCGCTCAGACCGAAATCAGCAGCAGCCAGACGCGCATCCAGCAAATCAACGCGACGCTCAAGCTTGGCAAAGACAACGGCAAGCCCCTCAGCAGCGACCAGCGCAACCAGCTCAACGCCGAACTGGCGGCCCTGAATGCCTTGATTCCCCTGCGCCGCCAGGAATTGGCCGGCAACAGCCAGCTGCAAGATTTGGGCAACAGCCAGCATGACCTGATCCAGGAAAAAACCGCACGCCTGGAGCAGGAAATCCAGGACCTGCAAACCCTGATCAACCAGAAACGCCTGGCCCAGTCCCAGCAGACGGTGACCCAACAGTCCATCGAAGCGCAGAAAGCCGGCGGCAGCAGCATCCTGGCCAAGGAAAGCGCAGACAACCTGAAGCTGTCCGACTACCTGCTCAAAAGCACCGACCGCCTCAACGACCTGACCCAGAAAAACCTGCAGACCAAGCAGCAACTGGACACCGTGACCCAAAGCGATTCGGCCCTGGACGAGCAGATCAACGTGCTCAAGGGCAGCCTGCTGCTGTCCAAGATTCTCTATAAACAAAAGCAGGCCCTGCCGCGTCTGACCGTGGACAAAGACCTGGCCGACGACATCGCCAACATTCGCCTGTACCAGTTCGAGGTCAACCAACAGCGAGAGCTGATCACCTCCCCCAGCGCCTATGTGGACAACCTGCTGGCCAACCAGCCGCCAGATGAAGTCACCCCGCAACTGCGCCGCACCCTGCTGGAAGTGGCGATCACCCGCAGCGACCTGCTGGAACGCCTGAGCCGCGAACTGAGCGCACTGCTCAACGAATCCATCACCCTGCAACTGAACCAGAAACAACTGCTCAGCACCGCCAGCACCCTGCGCGCCACGCTCGACGAGCAAATGTTCTGGATCCCCAGCAACAAGCCGCTGGACACCGAATGGCTGGAAACCGTACCGGCGCACCTGAGCAAGCAGGTCACCACCCTGCCCTGGGCGTCCAGCGTCAGCGAGCTGTATGACGGCCTGACCCAACGCCCGCTGCTGTTCCTGCCGTTGCTGTTGCTGATCGGCGCGCTGCTGTGGCGGCGCAATGCGCTGTATGTGCGCCTGAAAAAGGTTCACCAGGACATCGGCCACTTCAAGCGCGACAGCCAGTGGCATACGCCGCAGGCCATCCTGATCAACATCCTGCTGGCGATGCCCGTGGCCCTGGGCCTGGCGCTGTGCGGCTACGCGTTGCAGATCGACGCCCGCGGGCAAAACGCCAACCTGGGCGCGGCCTTGCTGCAGATCGCCCAAGCCTGGCTGGTGTTCTACACCGCCTACCGCATCCTCGCGCCGGGCGGCGTGGCGGAGCTGCACTTTCGCTGGGAGAGGCCGCAGGTCGAATTCCTGCAAGGCTGGATACGCAAGCTCGGGCTGGTGGTACTGGCGTTGGTGGCCGTGGTCGCAATTGCCGAACATCAACCGGCCGCGCTGGCTGACGACGTGTTGGGTATCGCCGTGGTATTGACCTGTTACGGGCTGATGGCCTGGCTGCTGGGCCGCCTGCTGCTGAACAGCCCAACCCACGAAAAGGCCTCATTGTTTCGCAAAGCGATCGGGGTGGTGTTCACCGCCCTGCCCATCGCGCTGTTTATTGCCGTGTGCTTTGGCTATTACTACACCGCGCTGAAACTCAGTGACCGGCTGATCAACACCCTGTACCTGCTGATGTTCTGGCTGGTGATCGAAGCCACCTTCGTGCGCGGCCTGGGTGTTGCCGCACGGCGCCTGGCCTACGCCCGCGCCCTGGCCAAACGCCAGGCAGCCAAGGAGGCCGGTGACGGCGAAGCGGTGATCGAAGAGCCGACCCTGGACATCGAGCAGGTCAACGAACAGTCCATGCGCCTGATCCGCCTGGCCCTGCTCGGTGGCTTTATCGCGGCGTTGTATTGGGTGTGGTCGGACCTGATCTCGGTATTTTCCTACCTGGACAACGTCACGCTGTACGAATACACCAGCGGTACCGGTGCGAATATCAGCATGGTGCCCATCAGCATCGGCGACCTGCTGGGGGCGTCGATTATCATCGGTATCACCTTCGCCCTGGCGCGCAACCTGCCCGGCCTGCTGGAAGTGCTGGTGCTGTCCAAGCTGGACTTGGCCCAGGGCAGCGCCTACGCCACCACCACCTTGCTGTCCTACATCATTGCCGGCGTGGGGTTTGTCACCACGCTGTCTACCCTCGGCGTGAGCTGGGACAAGCTGCAGTGGCTGGTGGCGGCGCTGTCGGTGGGCCTGGGTTTCGGTATGCAGGAGATCTTCGCCAACTTCATCTCCGGCATCATGATTTTGTTCGAACGCCCGGTGCGCATCGGCGACACCATTACCATCGGCAACCTGTCGGGTACGGTGAGCAAGATCCGTATTCGTGCCACCACCATTACCGACTTCGACAATAAAGACATCATTGTCCCCAACAAGACCTTCATTACCGGGCAGTTGATCAACTGGTCGCTGACCGACACCATCACTCGGGTGACCCTCAAACTCGGCGTGGACTACGGCTCCGACCTCGACTTGGTAAAGGAACTGTTACTGAAGGCCGCTCGGGAAAACCCTCGGGTCCTGAAAGAACCGGAACCCCATGTGTACTTCCTCAACTTCGGCGAAAGCACACTGGACCACGAGCTGCGCATGCACGTGCGCGACCTGGGCGACCGCAACCCGGTGCTCGACGAGGTCAACCGCTTTATCAACCGTGAGTTCAAGAAACAGCACATCAACATCTCGTTCCGGCAGATGGAGATCTACCTGAAAAACCTCCACGGCCAGGAATACAAACTGGTGCCGGCCGAGGATGAGCGCAAGACCATCGTGCAGCCCGTCGACCAGCCCGACGCCCCAGAGCCACCTGCGGGCAAAGTAGTGGATGCGCCGGAGCCGCCACCCAGCAAACTCGACTAAATGCCCTATCCCCAGCAGAATGCTCGGACATTCTGCTGGAGATGGCCGGTGAAAGCCCTCGACGAACTGACCTTCGACAATCGCTTCGCACGCCTGGGCGATGCGTTCTCAACCCACGTTCTGCCCGAACCCCTGGACGAACCGCGCCTGGTGGTAGCGAGCAAGGCCGCCATGGCGCTGCTCGACCTCGACCCGGCCGTGGCCGAAACCTCCGTGTTTGCCGAACTGTTTGGCGGCCACAAACTGTGGGCCGAAGCCGAGCCACGGGCGATGGTGTATTCCGGGCATCAATTCGGCGGCTACACCCCGCAGTTGGGCGATGGCCGCGGGTTATTGCTGGGCGAGGTCTATAACGAGGCCGGCGAGCATTGGGATTTACACCTCAAGGGCGCCGGGATGACGCCTTACTCGCGCATGGGCGACGGGCGTGCCGTGTTGCGCTCTTCGATTCGTGAATTCCTCGCCTCCGAGGCCCTGCATGCGCTAGGCATCCCCACCAGCCGCGCCCTGTGCGTGATCGGTTCCAGCACGCCGGTATGGCGGGAGAAACAGGAACGCGGGGCGATGGTTTTACGCCTGGCCCACAGCCATATTCGCTTCGGGCACTTCGAATATTTCTATTACACCAAGAAGCCTGAGCAACAGGCCGAACTGGCCGAGCACGTGCTGAACCTGCACTACCCCGAATGCCGCGAGCAACCCGAGCCTTACCTGGCGATGTTCCGCGAGATCGTCGAGCGCAACGCCGAAATGATCGCCAAGTGGCAGGCTTATGGTTTTTGCCACGGCGTGATGAACACCGACAACATGTCGATCCTGGGCATTACCTTCGACTTCGGGCCCTTCGCGTTTCTCGATGATTTTGACGCGCACTTCATCTGCAACCATTCCGATCATGAAGGCCGCTACTCCTTCAGCAATCAGGTGCCGATCGGGCAATGGAACCTCAGCGCCTTGGCCCAGGCGCTCACGCCGTTTATCAGCGTTGACGCACTCAAAGAAGCCCTCGGCCTGTACCTGCCGCTGTACCAAGCGCACTACCTGGACTTGATGCGCCGCCGCCTGGGCCTGACCACCGCCGAAGACGCCGACCAGCAGTTGGTGGAGCGCTTGCTCAAGCTGATGCAGAACAGCGGCGTGGACTACACGCTGTTCTTGCGCCACCTGGGCGATGAACCCGCTGCTCTGGCCGTGGCGCGGCTACGTGATGACTTTGTCGACCTGGCCGGGTTCGACGCCTGGGCCGAGCAGTACAAGGCCCGCGTGGCGCGGGACGGGGATTACACCCAGGAACAGCGCCGTGAGCGCATGCACGCGGTCAACCCGCTATATATCCTGCGCAACTACCTGGCCCAAAACGCCATCGCCGCCGCCGAATCAGGCGACTACAGCGAAGTCCGGCGGCTGCATGAAGTGTTGACCAGGCCGTTTGAGGAGCAAGCAGGGATGGAGCAGTACGCGCAACGGCCGCCGGATTGGGGCAAGCATTTGGAGATTAGTTGTTCGTCGTAAGTCCTAAAGACGGTCGGATTATTCTGCGGTGAGTAGGCTCATCAGATCTGAGGCATACGCTGATGCTCCAGATCATAGGCCTCCACCCAGTCAGAAATGATGTCAAGTAGCCCACTCATTGGATGGTCTTCATCTTCTCCTGTGATATCGAGCAGCTCATCAATCGCCTCGACCAGGACGCCATAATCATCCTCGGTTTGGGGTTTGCGCAGCAGCGTTGCAACGTAAGGCCAATGTTCAATGGCCAGTTTTAGAGCGTGGTTCATGCTTTGTCCTTTTTTCGCGTGTTGATAAACCGCGTCGCCGACACCAGATTGAAGCCAATAGCCGCCCCCAAGGAGCCCCCGATGTCCGAATCTCTTGTAATCCCCTGCCCACATTGCAACGGCCTCAACCGCATCCCCGGCGAACGCCTGGCTGATGCGCCCAAGTGCGGGCGTTGCAAGCAGTCGGTGTTGCTGAACAAACCCTTTGATTTGAAACAGGGTGACTATGCCAACCAGATCAAGGGCGACCTGCCGCTGCTGGTCGATGTGTGGGCCGACTGGTGCGGGCCGTGCAAGTCGTTTGCTCCGATATTCGAACAGGCCGCCGGGCAGTTGGAAGGCAAGTGCCGGCTGGCGAAGCTGGACAGTGAGGCTAACCAGCAGCTGTCGGCTCAGCTGGGGATTCGCTCGATTCCCAGCTTGATCCTGTTCAAGAACGGCCGCGAAGTGGCGCGCCAGAGTGGGGCGTTTCCGTTGCCGCAGTTGATGAGTTGGTTGCGTAGCCAGGGGGTGTAAACATCCCCCTCCATCAACTCGGTCAATGTGGGAGCTGGCTTGCCTGCGATGCAGGCGACTCGGTCGGCCTGATACACCGAGGTGATGCCATCGCAGGCAAGCCAGCTCCCACATTAGATGCATTTCATGCGTTAGGTCAGCGGGGCTTCGCGGTCCATCATCTGGCTGACCAGCATGACGCCCAGTTCGCTTAACTGGTGGATGGCCAGCGCTACGTCGCGGTGTTCGCCGGTGAGGTCGTTGGACAGGTTGAGCAGCAAGGTGCGCACCGAGGAGAAGGTTTCGTAGCTGTTGAATACGAGGGTTTCGGTGGGGAGGTTGGGTGAAACATTGAAAAGACGGATAGACATGCATTTGTTCCCTGATAGGGCCACTACCGTTTCGCTACTAAACGAAGGGTGGAAGCTGTACGCAGGTTAGTAGACCGGGGAACAAAGCAAAGACCGGCGCACCCGAAGGTGCCCTGCGCACAGCCACCATCAGATAGGCGATAAACGCCATGCTTTTGGAGCAGGTGCACATGCTTTGGTCGGTCGGGCTACTAAACCCGATCACTGAACATTCAGCGACCGGCAAACCTTAGAGACGCCCATCCAGACGCACAAGCCGGCGGATTCTGGCGTAGCTGTAGGCAAGGTTACAAGGCACAAGCCCCATTGCCAGCCCCTTCCTACATACCTTGTGGGACAAATCCAACTCACCTGCCGACATGCAATCCAAACTGTGGGAGCTGGCTTGCCTGCGATAACGGTGTTCCAGGCGACACATTGACTCAATGTGCCGCCCTCATCGCGGGCAAGCCCGGCTCCCACAGTGTTCGGTGTTGCCTGTGGGGTCAGGCGTTCTCAAGTAAGTTATGCAACTCCACAAACTGCTGCGTCAGCTTATGCCGTGGGTCCAGATGAATCAGCGGCTTGCTCTCCTGGTGCGACTCGCGCATACGCACGGAGCTGGCCAGGTACACCGGCAGTACCGGCAGCCCTTCGGCAATCAACTCATCGAGAATCTGCTGCGGCAGGCTCGCCCGTGCCTGGAATTGGTTGACCACGATGCCTTCCACTTCCAGGCCTTCGTTATGGTCGTCCTTCAATTCTTCGATCTCTGCTAGCAGGCCATACAAAGCCTGGCGCGAGAAGCTGTCGCAGTCGAAGGGGATCAGCACCCGATCAGCGGCAATCAGCGCCGAAACCGCATAGAAGTTCAAGGCCGGAGGCGTATCCAGGTAAATGCGGTCGTAATCCTCGCTCAGCTCATCCAGCAGCTTTCGCAGCTTGTTGATTTTGTGCTTGGCTTCGAGCTTGGGCTGCAGGTCTGCCAGCTCGGCGGTGGCGGTGATCACGTGCAGGTTGTCGAACGGCGTTTCGTAGATATCCACCTTGTTCTTCTTCGAAAACGGCCCGGAAGACAACGTCTGCTTGAAAAAATCCGCGATCCCCATGGGGATGTCGTCACCCGTCAGCCCGGTGAGGTACTGGGTTGAGTTGGCCTGTGCATCGAGGTCCACCAACAGGGTTCGATAACCTTCGCTGGCGCTGACCGCCGCCAGGTTGCAGGCGATGCTGGACTTGCCCACACCGCCTTTTTGATTGAACACCACGCGCCGCATGGAAAAACCTCCGTGTATCAATGAATCCCCCGAGTGTAGAGCGCAAAAGCGCCGGTTAGCTACCTTGTTCATCCTTGCGCGCTGTCTGGCTCACAAATGAATGGAAACCGCGTAACGATCGAGTCCGGCCTTTGATCGCCGATAATCTGCAAATTCTTCCAACTTATTTGTGATCAATAGTGAACAAACTTTCACCACTATTTGCTAGAACCCCACGGCACCGGGATAATGCGCGCCATACGGCCATTGCTCCCTGTCCCGGAATCCGGGGCCATTGGCCGCACATGGAAGCCCGCAGGGGCGGGATAACTTCTCAGTGATCAACTTCAGCATCGCCCAATGGCGCGCCTGGGCTCCTGGCCTTGCGAGTGCGGACGACTGGTACGCCTGGTGCCGGGACCCGGTGTTGCCGCCTGTCAGCGAAGCGTCCCCCGATGTGTCATTTTTGCCAGCCATGCAGCGCCGCCGTCTGAGCCGGCTGGCGCGCATGGCGTTCAGCGTCGGCTGGCCGCTGGCCGAGGGCCTTGAAGACCTGCCACTGGTGTTTATTTCCCGCCACGGCGAAACCCCGCGCACCCTGGACATCCTCAGTGACCTGGCCAACGAGCAGCCGCTGTCGCCCACTCAGTTCAGCCTGTCGGTGCATAACGCGGTGATTGGCCTGTGGTCGATCCTGCGCAATGAAACCAGCGAGATGACCGCCCTCGCCGCCGCCGGCGATGGCCTCGAACACGGCCTGCTCGAAGCCGCCGCATTGCTCAACGAAGGCGCCGCCGCCGTATTGCTGGTGATCACCGAAGAACAACCGCCCCACGCCTACGCCAGCTGGATTAGGGATGTGCCCTTCCCCTACGCCCTCGGCCTGTTGCTCACGCCGGGCGACGAGTGGCAACTGGAACTCACCACCGGCACTGTCCAACTCACTCAAACCCAGTGGCCCCACGCCCTGAACCTGCTGCGCACCCTGCTGACCGAACAGGGCGCCTGCCAACATGCCTGGAAGAACCGAGTATGGAACTGGCAACGCAAGCCCTGACCCACAAGCCACGGCAGGCCTATTATTGGCGCCTGTTCGCCACGGCCCTCAGCTTTTGCCTGTTTGGCATCGGCGGGCTGTGCCTGCGTTTGCTGGTATTTCCGTTGCTCAGTTGCCTGCCGGGCGACGCCAGCCAGCATCAACGGCGCGCACGCCACACCATCAGTTGCCTGTTCTGGTTTTTCATTCGCCTGATGAAGGGCCTGGGCATTCTCACGTACCGCGTCGAGGGTGCCGAAAAGCTTGGCCGCCCTGGCCAGATGATCGTCGCCAACCACCCGTCGCTGATCGACGTGGTGTTCCTGATCGGCCTGATGCGCCAGACCAACTGCGTGGTCAAGCAGAGCCTGTTCCAGAACCCGTTCACCCGCAGCCCGGTGCGCGATGCCGGCTATATCAGCAATGACGGCAGTGCCGACATGCTCGATGCCGCAGCCGACGCCCTGCGCGCCGGCCAGACGCTGATCATCTTTCCCGAAGGCACCCGCACCACGCCGGGCGCGGCGCCGGCCTTTCATCGCGGCGGTGCGGCCATTGCGCTGCGTGGTGCGACAATCATCACGCCAGTGGTGATCAAGGTCAGCCCCACCACCCTGACCAAGGCCGAACCCTGGTATCGCATCCCCCACCGTCGATTTCACTTCAGTTTGCGCGTGGGCGCCGATATAGAGCCACAAGCGTTTGCCGCAGTCGGGCCCGCGCCCCAGGCTTCACGCAAGCTCAACGATCACCTGCATCACTATTTCATTAAGGAGCTCGCCGAAGATGAGCGACCAACACCGCCTTGAGCACGACATAAAGACGCTGATCATCGAGGCCCTGGGCCTGGAAGACATCAGCGTCGACGATATTGGCAGCGACCAGACCCTGTTTGGCGAAGGCCTGGGCCTGGATTCGGTCGATGCGCTGGAATTGGGCCTGGCGATCCAGAAAAAATACGGCATCAAAATCGATGCCGACGCCAAGGACACCCGCAATCACTTCACCAACGTGGCCAGCCTTGCGGCGTTCGTCACGGCCCGACAGGCAGCTTGAGACCGTACCATGCAAACTCGTGACGATATCTTCAACACCCTGCGCGACGCCTTGGTGGAACTGTTTGAACTGCCCCCGGAACGCGTCACCCTCGACGCCAACCTGTACCAGGACCTGGAAATCGACAGCATCGACGCCGTGGACCTGATCGACCACATCAAGCGCCAGACCGGCAAGAAAATTGCCGCCGAAGAGTTCAAGGCGGTACGCACGGTGAACGACGTGGTAGAGGCGGTGTACCGTCTGGTCCAGCCCGCCGCATGAGCCGGCTGATCGGCCTTGGCCTGTTATTGGCGGGGCTGCTGTACCCCTTCGCCGTGTATTACGGCACCGAGCATTTTGCACCCTGGCAGTTCGGCTTGCTGCTGGGCAGCCTGTGGCTGTTGCGCGCGCTCACCGCTGCGCGGCGCCCGGGCAGCCGTTGGATGGCGGTGGTGGTGATCGTGTTTTGCCTGGCACTGGCATGGTTCGATAACCCGCAGTGGCTGCGCTGGTACCCGAGCCTGGTCAGCGGGTTCATGCTGGCGCTGTTCGGCCTGAGCCTGAAATACGGCCCGCCGATGGTCGAGCGCCTGGCACGCATGACCGACCCGCACCTGCCGCCCCACGGGGTGGTGTATACCCGCCGGGTCACCCTGGTGTGGAGTGTGTTTTTTCTCTGTAATGGCCTGCTCGCCGCCGCGCTCACCCTGTGGGCGCCGCTGAGCTGGTGGACGTTGTACAACGGCCTGATCGCCTACGGGCTGATGGGGCTGTTGTTTGCCGTGGAATGGCTGGTACGACAAAGGGTTCGAGGCCGCGTATGAAAGGGTTGAAACTTGAGCATTTGCTGCTTGAGCCACTGCAAGATCGCGGGGTGACCACCGAGCCCCTCATGAACCACGCGCAACTGTGGGAGCAGTCGCTGAGCCTGGCGGCGGGCCTGCAAGCCCGGGGTATCCGGCGCCTGGCCGTGCACCTGGAAGACGCCGGGCTGCTGGCGATTGCGCTGCTGGGCGCCTGGCGCGCAGGCGCGAGCGTGCTGCTGCCCGCCGACCTGCAACCCCAGACGCGCCAACGCTGGGCCACTGCCGTGGATGCCTGGCTGGTCGAAGCCAGCGACCTGGACGCGCTGTATCAAGTGCCCTTGAGCGCCGCCGCCCTCGACCTGGACACTTGCCAACTGAGCCTGTGCACCTCCGGCTCCAGCGGCGAGCCCAAGCGCATCGACAAGTCCCTGCGCCAGTTGGCCAATGAAGTAGAGGCGCTGGAGGCCCTGTGGGGCAAAGACCTCAAGGACGCCTGCATCATCGGCAGTGTCGCCACCCAGCATATCTACGGCTTGCTGTTTCGCGTGCTGTGGCCGCTGTGCGCAGGTCGCACCTTTGTGCGCAAACAACTGGCGTTCCCCGAAGACATGCAGCGCGCCAGCCGAGAGCACCGGCAATTTGCCTGGGTGGCCAGCCCGGCGTTGCTCAAGCGCATGGGCGACAACCTCGACTGGCCGGCACTGAGCCAGGTTGCGCGAGTGTTTTCCTCCGGCGGTGCATTGCCGATTGAAGCTGCCGGCAGCCTCTACGACCGTTTACAGCAATGGCCGACGGAAATCCTCGGCAGCTCGGAAACCGGCGGCATCGCCTGGCGCCAGGGTGCGCAACCCTGGCAGCCGTTTGCCGATGTACAACTGAGCCAGGATGCCGACGGCGCTCTGCGTATCGCATCAAAATACCTGCCCGAAGGGCACATCGAACAGACTGCCGACGCTGCACGCATCCATGCCGATGGCCGTTTTGAGTTGCTGGGCCGCCTGGACCGTATCGTCAAGCTGGAAGAGAAACGCATCTCCCTGCCGATGCTCGAACAGGCGTTGATGACCCACCCGTGGGTCGCCGAAACCCGCTTGGGCGTGGTGCAGGAAAACCGCGCCTCCCTCGGCGCGCTGGTGGTGCTCAGCAGCGATGGCTTGCATGCCCTGCGCAACCAGGGCCGCCGCACGCTCACCCAAACCTTGCGCCAGCACTTGAGCCAACATTGCGAGGCCCTGGCCTTGCCGCGCCGCTGGCGCTTGCTGCGCCAACTGCCGCTGAACAGCCAGGGCAAGCTGCCTCAGGCCGATGTCGAAGCCTTGTTGCTGGCGCCTCGCCCCAAGGGCCCAGAGGTGTTGGCGCAAGTCGAAACCGAAGGTGAATGGACCTTGCAACTGAGCATCCCACCGGACCTGGCCTATTTCAGCGGGCACTTCCCGGTCACCCCAGTATTGCCGGGGGTGGTGCAGGTGGAATGGGCGTTCAACCTGGGCCAGCAATTGCTCGACCTGCCAACCCGGTTCGCCGGCATGGAAGTGCTCAAGTTCCAGCAACTGGTGCGCCCGGGCGATCACATCGAACTGCACCTGCGCTTTGATCGGGAGCGTAGCAAACTGTACTTCGCCTATCGCAATGGGGTTGCGGCGTGCTCAAGCGGGCGGATCGTGCTGGAGGCCGCGCATGCATAAGCCGGGTGAGCACTTCGTGCTCAATCGCGGGCAAACCCGCTCCCACACTGGATCAGTGTCGGCCAACAATCTTGTGTGCACAGCAAATCCAATGTGGGAGCTGGCTTGCCTGCGATGCAGGCGGCGCGGTGTATCGGTTGCCCCCCATCATGCATAACCCCTGCGCTTTAATCCCGGTGTACAACCACGAAGCCGCCGTGCCGGCCGTGGTCCACAGTGTGCTGAAAAGCGGCCTGCCCTGCCTCTTGGTGGACGATGGCAGCAGCGCCGCCTGCGCAGCCGTGCTGGCGCACCTGGCGACGCTGGACAACGTCACCCTGCTGACCCTGCCCAGCAACCAGGGCAAGGGCGCCGCCGTGATGGCCGGCTTTCGCGAGGCAGCGCGCCTGGGCTACACCCACGCCCTGCAAGTGGACGCCGATGGTCAGCACGACCTGCGCGAAGTCGAGACCTTTATCCACACCTCACGCCAGCATCCCGACGCCGTTATCTGCGGCTACCCCGAATACGACGACAGCGTGCCCAAGGGTCGCCTGTACGCACGTTACCTGACCCACGTGTGGGTGTGGATCAATACCCTGTCGCTTGAGATTCGCGACTCGATGTGCGGCTTTCGCGTGTACCCGCTGGCGCCGACCCTGGCGCTGATGGACTCGGCCTACATCGGCACGCACATGGATTTCGACTCGGACATCCTGGTACGCCTGGCCTGGCGCAACCAGCCTATGCGCTGGCTGCCCACCCAGGTGCACTACCCCGCCGACGGCCTGTCGCACTTTCGCTTGTTGCGTGACAACCTACGCATCAGCGCCATGCACACACGGTTGTTCTTCGGCATGCTCGTGCGTGCGCCGATGATCCTGTGGCGACGGTGGCAAGCATGAACGACAGCACCAAACATTGGGCCGACCGCGAGGAACGCGGCAGCTTCTGGCTGATGAAATTCACCGCGGTCGCGGTCAAAGTCCTCGGCCGTCGCCTATTGAGCCCGTTGCTCTACAGCATCGTCTTTTACTTCTTCCTGTTCGGCCGCACCGCACGCCACAGCGCGTGGCAATACCAGCAGCGGCTGGCGCAATGGAGCGGGCGCGATGACTTGCTGCCGAGCCACCGCACCGTCTTTGCCCAGTTCATGGCCTTCGCCGATTCGCTGCTGGACAAGCTGGACGTGTGGAACGGCAAGCTGCGCCTGGAGCAAATCGAGATCAACGACCCGGCGCAGTTGCGCAGTCAACTGCGTGGCGAGCGCGGGCAGATGTTGGTGGGTGCGCACCTGGGTAACCTGGAAGTGTGCCGCGCCCTCGCGGAGATTGGTGAGCAGGTCACCATGAATGTGCTGGTGCACACCAAGCACGCCGAGCGTTTCAACCGCCTGCTGGGCGAGGCCGGCGCGACCCATTTGCGCCTGATTCAGGTGAGCGAACTGGACCCGGCCACCATGCTGCTGCTCAGCCAGCGCCTGGACGATGGCGAGTGGCTGGCGATTGCCGGCGACCGCATCCCGCTGCACGGCGGGCGTACGGTGCGCGTGGACTTCCTCGGCCATACGGCGGCATTTCCCCAAGGCCCATGGCTGCTGGCGGGCTTGCTCAAGTGCCCGGTCAATCTGCTGATGTGTCTTAAGCACCAGGGCCGCTATCGCCTGACTATCGAGCCCTTTGCCGATTTGATCGAGTGGAAGCGCAGTACCCGCGAGCAGGTCATCGCCCTGTGGACCGCCCGCTACGCCGCACGCTTGGGCCAGTTCTGCCTGCAAGCGCCCCAACAATGGTTCAACTTTTACCCTTTCTGGAAGACCGATGACGACGCCTCTTGAGCCCATCACCTTTGGTGAACGCCCCCTGCGCATCGAAGACGTGCTGGCCCTGGCCAACCGCCAGGTACCCACTCGCCTGCAGGACGATGCCGCGTACCGCCAACGCATCGCCAAGGGCGCGCAGTTCCTCGACTCGCTGCTGGACAAGGAAGGCGTGATCTACGGCGTGACCACCGGCTACGGCGACTCCTGCGTAGTGGCGGTGCCGCTGGAGCACGTCGAAGCCTTGCCGCGTCATCTGTACACCTTTCACGGTTGCGGCCTGGGCACGTTGCTCGACGCCCAAGCCACCCGTGCCGTGCTGGCGGCGCGTTTGCAGTCGCTGTGCCATGGCGTATCGGGCGTACGCGTGGAGCTGCTGGAGCGCTTGCACGCCTTCCTCGAACACGATGTGCTGCCACTGATCCCGGAAGAAGGCTCGGTGGGTGCCAGTGGTGATCTGACGCCGCTGTCCTACGTGGCCGCGACCTTGTCCGGCGAGCGCGAGGTGCTATTCCGTGGTGAACGCCGTCCGGCGGCCGACGTGCACCGCGAGCTGGGCTGGGAGCCGTTGGTCCTGCGCCCCAAGGAAGCCCTGGCACTGATGAACGGCACCGCGGTGATGACCGGCCTGGCCTGCCTGGCCTTCGCCCGCGCCGACTATCTGTTGCAACTGGCCACGCGCATCACCGCGCTCAATGTGGTGGCCCTGCAAGGCAACCCGGAACACTTCGACGAGCGCCTGTTCGCCGCCAAGCCACACCCTGGGCAGATGCAAGTGGCCGCGTGGCTGCGCAAGGACCTGGCCATCGACGCGCCCACCGCCCCCCTGCATCGCCTGCAAGACCGTTATTCTTTGCGCTGCGCGCCCCACGTGCTCGGCGTATTGGCGGACAGCCTGAACTGGCTGCGCGCGTTCATCGAGATCGAACTGAACAGCGCCAACGACAACCCGATCATCGACGCCGAAGAAGAACGTGTGCTGCATGGCGGGCACTTCTACGGCGGGCATATCGCCTTCGCCATGGACAGCCTCAAGACCTTGGTCGCCAACGTTGCCGACCTGCTCGACCGCCAGCTCGCACTGTTGGTGGATGTGCGCTACAACCATGGCCTGCCGAGTAACCTGTCGGGCGCCCCGGCTGATCGTGCAATGATCAACCATGGCTTCAAGGCCGTGCAGATCGGCACCAGCGCCTGGACCGCCGAAGCGCTGAAAAACACCATGCCGGCCAGCGTGTTCTCACGCTCTACCGAGTGCCACAACCAGGACAAGGTGAGCATGGGCACCATCGCTGCCCGCGATGCGATCCGCGTGCTGGAGTTGACCGAACAGGTGGCCGCCGCGACCCTGCTCGCCGCCAACCAGGGCGTGTGGCTGCGCGCCCAGGCCGAGGATGCCCGCCCACTGCCACCGGCACTGGCCGCGATGCACGCGGAACTGGCCCAGGATTTTGCGCCGGTCATCGAAGACCGCGCCTTGGAAGGCGAACTGCGCCTGTGCCTGCAACGCATCGCCGCGCAACACTGGAGGCTGCATGCGTAGCCCCGGCGTGTTGCACAGCGACACTGAAATCCTCGTGCCGTTTTTCGACATCGACACCATGAACGTGGTGTGGCACGGGCACTACGTGAAGTACCTGGAAGTGGCGCGCTGTGCGTTGCTGGACAAGATCGGCCATAACTACACGGCGATGCTCGAAGCCGGCTACGCCTGGCCAGTGATCGACATGCAGCTACGCTATGTACGCGGCGCGACCTTCGGCCAGACCATCAATGTGCGCGCCAGCCTGGTGGAATGGGAGAACCGTTTGAAGGTGAACTACCTGATTACCGACCTGGCCAGCGGCGAACGCTTGACCCGCGCCAGCACCGTGCAAGTAGCGGTGGAAATCGCCAGCCGCGAAATGCAGCTGGCCTCGCCCAAAGTCTTCACCGACGCCGTAGAGAGAGCCTTGAAATGAGATCCCCTGTGGGAGCGGGCTTGCCCGCGATGGACGTTAACGATAACGCAGGTCGCCTGACGCTGCGCAGCGCCCTCAGGTTCTTCGCGGGCAAGCCCGCTCCCACATTGATCGCGTTGTTGCTGAGCTTCAGCGCCCACGCCTTCGACCTCCAGCAGTTGAGCGATCAGCTTGCCAAACCCTCCGTGATCCACGGCAACTTCATCCAGGAAAAACACCTGCGTGCCCTGCCCCAGCCACTGGTGAGCAAAGGCACCTTCGTGCTCGCCAAGGATCACGGCCTGCTGTGGCTGTTGAAAACCCCGCTGCAACAGGACTACCGCATTACAGCCCAGGGCATTGCCCGCCGCGATGCCAATGGCTGGCAACTACTGCCAAACAAGAGTGCCGGCGCCGAACAGAATCGTTTGTTCCTGGCAGTACTGCAGGGCGACAGCAGTGGCCTGCAGCGCGACTTCGACCTGCAACTGCAAGGCGAGGCCCAACAATGGAAGCTCACGCTGACCCCACGCTCACTGCTGCTCAAGCAAGTCTTCACCCAGATCAATATCGACGGCGGCGCACTGGTGCGCACCATTGAACTGCTGGAAACCCAAGGCGACAGCACGCTGTTGCGCATGCAGGACAATACCGCCGACCAGCCGTTGAGCAATGCGGAGCAACACGACTTTGCCCAGTGAGCGCCTGCTGCCGCGCCTGTTCCTGACCTTGCTGGTGGCCGTGCTGGCCCTGGCAGGCTGGCAGTGGCGTGATGGCGCGCCGTTGTCGGCCAACCTGATGGAACTGGTGCCCGGCAGCACGCCGGACGCCTTGGAACTGCAAGCCGAACAGCGCATGCAAGAGCCGCTCAACCGCGAAATGCTGGTACTGGTGGGGCATGCCGACCGCCAGCAAGCGGTGGCCGTGGCGCAGCAACTGGGTGAGCGTTGGCAGGCCAGCGGCCTGTTTGAAAAGGTGCAGTGGAACCTGCAAGCCGACTTGCCAGCGTTGCGCGAACAACTGCTGCGTGGGCGTTTGTCGATGCTCTCGTCCAAGGACCGCGAACAACTGATCCAGCAGCCTGAGGCGTTCATCCAGCAACGCGTGCAATCGCTGTTCGACCCCTTCACCGGCTTCAGCCTGGTGTCAAGCCAGGACGATTGGCTCGGCCTGACCGGGCGCATCCAGAACAGCCAGCCGCAACACGGTGCGGTGCAAATGGACATCGGCAGCGGCGCCTTGATCGCCGATGCCGACGGCAAGAGTTGGGTGCTACTGCGAGCGCGCACTACCGGCAACGCCTTCGACATGAAGCTGCCGCTGCAAGTGGCGGACTTGCTGAAGGCCAGCCGCGAGCAAGCCAGCGCACACGGCGCGCAACTGCTCGCCGCCAGCGGTTTGCTCTATGCGGCCAACGGGCAACAGCAGGCCACGCGGGAAATGACCTGGGTCGGCGGCGGCGCCACCCTGGGCATCCTGTTATTGCTGCTGCTGGCGTTCCGACGCTGGCGGGTGCTGCTGGCGTTCGTGCCGGTACTGGTGGGCATGCTGTTTGGCGCGGTGGCATGTGTGGCGCTGTTTGGGCATATGCATGTGATGACCCTGGTGCTGGGTTCCAGCCTGATCGGCGTGGCGGTGGATTACCCACTGCACTACCTGTCCAAAAGCTGGAGCCTGCAGCCGTGGCGCAGTTGGCCGGCGTTGCGCCTGACCCTGCCAGGGCTGAGCCTGAGCCTGGCCACCAGCGCTATCGGCTACCTGGCGCTGGCCTGGACGCCGTTCCCGGCGCTGACCCAGATTGCGGTGTTTTCGGCTGCCGGTTTGGTCGGTGCCTATTTGTGTGCCGTGTGCCTGTTGCCCGCGCTGCTCAAGGGCGTGGAACTGCGCCCGGCGCAATGGCCGCTGCGTGTCGCCCAAAGCCTATGGCAGCTGCGCACGGCCTTGCTCAAACGCGTGCCCAGTTCGGTACTGCTGGTGGGGGTGCTGCTGTTCTGCGCGGCGGGCCTCTGGCAACTGAACACTAAAAACGATATCCGCCAATGGATCGGTGCGCCGCCGCAGTTGCTGCAGGAAGCCCAGGCCGTGGCGCGCATCACCGGGTTCCAGCCCACCAGCCAGTTTTTCCTGGTGCGGGCGGACAATCAGCAGCAGTTGCTGGAACGCCAGGCCGCCCTGGGCAAACGCTTGGACCAGTTGGTGCAGATGGACAAGCTTCAGGGCTACCTGGCGCTCAATCAACTGGTCAACCTCCCCGCAGAACAACAACAGTTGCGCGAGGCGCTGAACAACCTGGCGCTACACTGGCAACCGCTACTGGACCTCGGCGTGCCCCTCAGTGCCCTGCAAGCCGAAGTGGCGCAATTGCAGGCGCTGCCTACCGCAGACATCGACGCCGCACTGCAAGGCCCGCTGGCCGAGCCGTGGCGCACGCTGTGGCTGGGCCCGGTGGACGGTGGCGTAGCGGCCATGGTCAGCCTGCAAGGCTTGAACAACCCGGCGCTGCTGCGGGTGCAGGCGCTGGACTTGCCCGGTGTGCAACTGGTCGACCGCCTGGGCGACTTGAACCGCGTATTTGCCGACACGCAGATCAGCGCTGCCGAATTGAAGTTGCTGTCTTGCGTGCTGATCGTGCTATTGCTGATTGCGCCCTTCGGCGTTGGCGGCGCCTTGCGTATCGTCGCCCTGCCGCTGCTGGCCGCGCTGTGCAGCCTGGCGAGCCTCGGTTGGCTGGGCCAGCCACTGACCCTGTTCAGCCTGTTTGGCCTGTTGCTGGTGACGGCCATCAGCGTCGACTATGCGATTTTGATGCGCGAGCAGATCGGCGGCCCTGCCGTCAGCCTGTTGGGAACACTGCTGGCAGCGCTGACGACTTGGTTGTCGTTCGGCCTGCTGGCGGTCTCCAGTACACCGGCCGTGAGTAATTTCGGCTTGTCGGTCAGCCTGGGCCTGGCGTTCAGCTTTATGCTGGCGCCCTGGGCCGGCCGGCAGAAACACGCCTTATGAATGTGATTAGCGCCTATGCGGCAAGGAGCCCTCGTGCCCACAGTTGAAATGGAACGTCGCCAGGTAGTGGTGATCGGTGCCGGGCCTTCCGGTGCCATCGCGGCCGCGCTGTTAAAGCGCAAAGGGCATGATGTATTGATCATCGAGCGCGAGCATTTCCCGCGTTTCTCGATTGGCGAAAGCCTGCTGTCGCACTGCATCGACTTTATCGAAGAAGCCGGCATGCTCGACGCTGTGCAAGCTGCAGGCTTCCAGGTAAAAACCGGCGCGGCCTTCGCCTGGGGCGAGCGCTACAGTGCCTTTGATTTCAGCGACACCTTCAGCAACGGCAAGCCCACCACCTTCCAGGTGCAGCGCGGCGAGTTCGACAAATTGCTGGCCGACCAGGCGGCACTGCAAGGCGTGGAAATCCGCTATGGCCAAACCATTGTCGGCGTGGATTTTTCTGCCGAGAGCCGGTATTTGCATGTGCGCCGCCAGAATGGCAGCGAGTACCACCTCAAGGCGAGGTTCGTGCTCGATGCCAGTGGCTATGGCCGTGTGTTGCCACGCCTGCTGGACCTGGAAGCACCGTCGAATTTCCCGCTGCGCCAGGCCGTATTCACCCACGTCGAGGACCGTATCGAACACCCAGGCTTTGACCGCAGCAAAATCCTGGTGACCACTCACCCGACCCAGCGCGACATCTGGTTCTGGACCATCCCGTTCAGTAACGGCCGTTGCTCGGTGGGCGTGGTCGCGGCCAAGGAGCATTTCGAGGGTGCCGACAGCGACCTCGACGCCTGCCTGCGCGACTTTATCGAGCAAACCCCAAGCCTGTCCGGCGTGCTGCAAAATGCCGTCTGGGACACCCCGGCGCGCACCATCGGCGGCTACTCGGCCAACGTCAAATCCCTGCACGGCCCAGGCTTTGCGCTACTGGGCAATGCGGCCGAATTCCTCGACCCGGTGTTCTCTTCCGGCGTGACCATTGCCATGCGTTCGGCGAGCATGGCCGCAGGGGTGCTGCACCGCCAATTGAGCGGCGAAACGGTGGACTGGCAAACCGAGTTCGCCGAACCGCTCAAGCGCGGTGTCGATACCTTCCGTTGCTACGTCGAGGGTTGGTATGCGGGCACGTTCCAGGACGTGATTTTCCATCCTGGCAGTTCACCGGAGATTCGCCGCATGATCAGCTCTATCCTGGCCGGTTACGCCTGGGATGAACGCAACCCGTTTGTCAGCGAGCCGAAACGGCGCTTGCGGATGTTGTCGGATATTTGTGCGAGTGAAGCGGTATGAGCAGCCCGGGCGTCGAAAAAAACTACCTGAGTCAAAACTACGTCGAAGAAACCAAGTTCGGTTTCTGGTTCCTGCGCAGCCATACCTGGCAGCATCACGTGTTGCGCGTGGCGATCAATGACCTGCGCAGCCTGTTCAGCGAGCCGCTGCCGGTGGCGCCGGTGTTGCTGGATGCCGGTTGCGGCCAAGGCAAATCCTTCCAGTTGCTGCATCAGGTATTTGCGCCTTCGCGCCTGATCGGCCTGGATGCGGACCCTCACAGCCTGGCACTGAGCCGCGAAGAAGCCGCGCGGCTGGGCCTGGACGTCGAGCTGATCGGCAGCGACTGCGCGACCCTCAACCTAGCGGATGCCAGCGTCGATATCCTGTTCTGCCACCAGACCTTCCATCATCTGGTGGAACAACATCGCGCACTCAAGGAGTTCTATCGGGTGCTCAAGCCGGGCGGCTATCTGCTGTTTGCCGAATCCACCGAAGCTTACATCGACACCTGGGTGATTCGCTGGCTGTTCCGCCACCCGATGCATGTGCAAAAGAGCGCCGAAGAATACCTGGAGATGCTGCGCGAGCAGGGCTTTGAGTTCGCTGCACAGAACATTTCGTACCCTTACTTGTGGTGGAGCCGTTCCAGTGACTTCGGCCTGCTGGAACGCTGGGGCCTGCGCAAGGCACCGCCTGTGGGCCAGCGCGAGGAAACCCTGGTCAATTGCGTGGCCCGTAAACCTGTGGAGAATGCGGTCCCATGATGCGCCTGCTGTTGATAAGTTGCCTGTTGCTGCTCGGTGCCTGTGCCAGCCAGGCGCCGCTGCCGGAAAAAATGCCGGCCCTGGCCTTGCCGATGCAATTGCATGTGCAGCGCCTGGCAGACGGCCAGAGTCAGGACTGGCTGCTGGTGATCCAGCGCGAAGGCCGCACGATTCGCTGGTCGATGATGGACCCGCTGGGCATTCCCCTGGCCCGGCAAAAACTGCTTGATGGGCAGTGGCAGGCAGACGGCTTGCTGCCGCCCAACCCCCAGGCGCGCACGCTATTTGCCGCGCTGCTGTTTGCCCTGACCGCGCCCGGTGACGTACCAGCGTTGTATCCCACGGCCCAGGCCATGGACCTGACGCGCACGCTGCCGGGCCACTGGCAGATCGTCTATCAGTCTTCGGAGGTGTTCACTGTGAACATAGCCGACCCGCCATTGAGTTACCGCATCACCCCGTTGGGTGTGAGCCGATGACCGCCTACCTCAATGCCCTTGGCGTGATCTGCGCCCTTGGCCGTGGCCAGCCGCAAGTCAGCCGCAAGCTGTTTGCCGGCGACTGCTCGGGCATGCGTGCCGAAAGCGGCTGGGTGCCGGAGCGCGTCGTGCCGGTGGCCGCCGTACACGGCGAACTGGCGAGCCTGCCCCCGGAACTGGCCAAGCAAAGCAGTCGCAATAACCAGTTGCTGTTGGAAGCGGCGCTGCAAATTGAAGATCAGATTCGTCAGGCCATCCAAACCTACGGCCCTGGCCGGGTCGGGGTTGTGCTCGGCACCAGCACCTCGGGCATTGACGAAGCCAGCCGTGGCATTGCCCATTACCTGCAAAACACGCAGTTCCCCGCCGACTACGATTACCAGCAACAGGAACTCAGCGCCCCGGCCAACTTCCTCGCTGACTGGTTGAACGTGAGCGGCCCGGCCTATGTGATTTCCACCGCCTGCACCTCCAGCGCCCGAGCATTGATGAGCGCCCAGCGCCTGTTGGACCTGGGGGTGTGCGATGCGGTGATCTGCGGCGGCGTGGACAGCCTGTGCAAGCTGACGCTGAACGGGTTTACCGCGCTGGAAGCCGTGTCTGCGGAGCGCTGTAATCCGTTCTCGGTGAACCGCAACGGCATCAATATCGGTGAAGCGGCGGTGCTGTTCCTGATGAGCCGCGAGCCGGCCCCCATCGCCTTGCTGGGCAGCGGCGCCAGTTGCGACGCGCACCATATCTCTGCGCCCGAGCCCAGCGGCAAGGGCGCGTTGCTGGCCATGCGCAAGGCCCTGGCCAGTGCAAAGCTTTCGCCCGAGCAGATCGGCTACCTGAACCTGCACGGCACCGCAACCCAACACAACGACGCCATGGAAAGCCTGGCGGTCGCCAGCCTGTTTCCAGGCGGCGTCGCCTGCTCATCGACCAAGCCCATGACCGGCCACACCCTCGGCGCTGCCGGGGCACTGGAAGCCGCGTTCTGCTGGCTGAGCCTGACCCATCGCCTGCTGCCACCCCACGTATGGGACGGCCACCCCGACCCGGCGCTGCCCGCGTTGCAATGGGCGCGCAGCGGCGACAGCTTGAAAAAACCCTGCCTGATGAGCAACTCGTTTGCCTTCGGCGGTAACAATGTCAGCCTGATAATCGCAGAGGCCCCATGATCGATTGGCCACTTGCCGAACTGCTGCCCCATGCGGGCGACATGATCCTGATCGACCAGGTGCTGTCGTTCGATGAAGAGCAGATCCACACCCGCGTCACCGTCAAGCCCGGCGGCCTGTTCAACCGTGCTGACGGTAGCCTGCCCGCCTGGGTCGGCATCGAGCTGATGGCGCAAAGCGTCGCCGCCTATGCCGGTTGCCATGCACGCCAGCAAGGCAAGGCCGTGGAACTCGGTTTCCTGTTGGGCACACGTAAGTTCGAGTGCAACGTGGAGCACTTCCCGGCCGGTGCCGAGCTGAATATCCACGGCCTGCGCTCCCTGGAAGACGACAACGGCATGGGCGTGTTCGAATGCCACCTCACCGGCGACGGTATCCAGGCCAGCGCGCGCTTGAACGTATTTCGACCGCCCCAGGCGGCCAACTATTTAGATGAATCGAAGGACGAAACGCCATGACTGAATCCGTACTGGTCACCGGCTCCAGCCGTGGCATCGGCCGCGCCATTGCCCTGCGCCTGGCTCAGGCCGGCCATGACATCGTGCTGCATTGCCGCAGCGGCCGTGCCGAAGCCGACGCGGTACAGCTCGAGGTCCAAGCCCTGGGGCGCGAGGCACGCGTGCTGCAGTTCGACGTGGCCGATCGCGCTGCGTGCAAAGAGATCCTTGAGGCCGATGTGGAGCAGCATGGCGCCTATTACGGCGTGGTGCTCAATGCCGGCCTGACCCGCGACGGCGCCTTTCCTGCGCTGTCGGAAGACGATTGGGATGTGGTGATGCGCACCAACCTGGATGGTTTCTACAACGTGCTGCACCCGGTGATGATGCCGATGATTCGGCGCCGCGCCGCCGGGCGTATCGTGTGTATCACCTCGGTGTCCGGGCTGATCGGCAACCGCGGCCAGGTCAACTACAGCGCCTCCAAAGCCGGCTTGATCGGTGCGGCCAAGGCGCTGGCCATTGAATTGGGCAAGCGCAAGATCACCGTCAACTGCGTGGCGCCGGGCCTGATCGACACCGCGATGCTGGATGAAAACGTGCCGGTAGAAGAACTGATGAAAATGATCCCGGCCCAACGCATGGGCACGCCGGAAGAAGTCGCTGGCGCCGTGAACTTCCTGATGTCGGCCGAAGCCGGCTACATCACGCGCCAGGTGCTGGCCGTGAACGGGGGCCTGTGCTGATGAAGCGCGTTGTCGTCACCGGCATGGCCGGCGTGACCTCCCTGGGCAGCGACTGGGACACCATCGCCGCGAACTTTCGCGCCAACCGCAGCGGCATTCGGCGCATGGATGAGTGGGACCGTTTCACCGAACTGAACACGCGCCTGGCCGGCCCTATCGACGATTTCGTCGTGCCCGCTCACTGGACGCGCAAACAACTGCGCAGCATGGGCCGCGTCTCGCGCCTGGCGGTGTGGGCGGCGGAGCAGGCGTTGCGGGACGCCGGCTTGCTGGGTGACGAGTCGATCAAGGACGGGCGCATGGGCGTGGCCTGTGGCTCGTCCACCGGCAGCACCGATGAGATCAAGGCGTTCGGCAATATGCTGCTCAACTCGGTGGCCGAGGGGCTCAATGCCAACTCCTATGTGCGCATGATGCCGCACACCACGGCGGCAAATATCAGCATCTTCTTTGGCCTCACGGGCCGGCTGATTCCTACCTCCAGCGCCTGCACCAGCGGCAGCCAGGGCATCGGCTACGCCTATGAGGCAATCAAGTTCGGGCGCCTGCCGTTGATGCTTGCGGGCGGCGCAGAAGAACTGTGCCCCACCGAAGCCATGGTGTTTGATGCGCTGTACGCCACCAGCCTGAAAAACGATGCGCCGCAAACCAGCCCTCGTCCCTACGACAGCGGCCGCGACGGCCTGGTGATCGGTGAAGGTGGCGGCATGTTGGTGCTCGAAGAGTTGGAACACGCACTCGCGCGAGGCGCGCATATTCATGCGGAGCTGGTCGGCTTCGGCAGCAACGCCGACGGCCAGCACACCACCCGCCCGGAACAGAAAACCATGCGCCGCGCCATGGAGCTGGCCCTGGAAGACGCAGGTCTTGAACCGTCCGCCATCGGCTACGTGAACGGCCACGGCACGGCTACCGACCAGGGCGACATCGCTGAAACCCTGGCCACCAGCAGCCTGTTTGGCAGCCGTATGCCGATCAGTTCGCAGAAAAGTTTCCTGGGGCACACCTTGGGCGCGTGCGGGGCGTTGGAATCGTGGTTCAGCATCGAGATGATGAACCGCGACCAGTACGTGCACACCTTCAACCTGGACGCGGTCGACCCGCAATGCGGCGAGCTGGACTACCTGCAAGGTGGCTTTCGCCAGATGCACAACGACTACGTGATGAACAACAACTTTGCCTTCGGCGGGGTCAACACCTCGTTGATCTTCCGCCGCTGGGCCTGACTTTTTAATCGATTGGAGAAAACGGAATGTCTTCCCTGCTACGCGCTGCCCTGATCACCCTGGCCCTGCTGACCACGGCTGGCTGCACCAGCAAACCCGTGCTCAACACCCAGCATGAGTTACCGGCCACAAGCCAGGTCAGCGAAGAAAAAATGAAGCAAGTGATCGTCGCCGCCCTGCAAAAACGCGAGTGGACGGTACAACGCCTGAGCCCACAACTGGTGCAGGCCGAGATCACCGTGCGCGGCCAGTTCTACGCCGCCATCGACATCCGCTACACCCGCAACAGCTACGCCATCACCTACCGCGACAGCCGCGACCTGGGCTACAAGGACGGTAAGATCCATCGCAACTACAACCGCTGGGTGAGCATGCTGGATCGGGATATTCTGGCGGGGTTGCGTACGTACAGCGTGAATGAAGCAAATACTTCGCCCCAAAACTGACCCCCTTGTGGCGAGGGAGCTTGCTCCCGCTGGACTGCGCAGCAGGCCCATTTTTTAGGGCCGCTACGCGACCCAGTGGGAGCAAGCTCCCTCGCCACAGGTTATTGAGCGGCCTTACGCGTCAACAACTCCACAAACCCTTTCGCCATCGGCGTTTGCGCGCCCTTACGCTGCACCAGCCACACCGCCGTCACCGCCTGTGGGTCGAGCAAGGTGCGATAGACCACGCCATCAATGCGGATGCGCTGGTAAGACGCCGGCAGCACCGATACCCCCAACCCCGCCGCCACCAGGCCGATGATGGTCATTGCTTCCCCTGCTTCCTGGGCAAAGTGCGGGCTGAACCCGGCGTCGCGGGCCAGGTTGAGCAACTGCGCGTACAAGCCGCTGCCGTAACTGCGCGGGAAGAACACAAAAGGCTCCTCGGCCAATTGCTCCAGATACAAGCCGCGCTCGCTGCCTTGCGCCAACGGGTGGCCGGCGCTCAGTACCGCTACCAAGGGTTCGCGCATCAACTCGACCACGCTCAGTGAGTCGGGCAAGGGCAAAGGCCGCATCAGCCCCACCTGAATCGACTCATCCACCAGCGACTCGGCCACTTGGGTGCTACTCATTTCTTGCAAGTTCAGATGCACCGCCGGGAATGCCTGGCGGAAGGCAAAGATCGCCTGGGGAATGCTGGCGTTGAACGGCGCAGACGAGGTAAAGCCGATCTTCAATTCACCCAGTTCCCCCAACTGCGCACGCCGCGCCACATCTGCCGCCTTGTCGACCTGGGCCAGCACCAGCCGTGCCTCTTGCAAGAACAAGCGCCCGGCCTCGCTCAGCTCGACCCGACGATTGGTACGCTCGAACAAGCGTGCGCCCAGCTCGTGTTCCAGCGCCTGTATCTGCTGGCTCAGGGGCGGCTGCGAGATGCCCAGCACCTGCGCGGCGCGGCCGAAGTGCAGCTCTTCGGCAACGGCGATGAAGTAGCGCAAATGGCGAAATTCCATGCAAGCCTCATTAGGTCGTAAAAGCTATCAAACAGGTCGAACAATATATTGGAAAGAATCATTAGCCAGCTATATTCTTTTTCGTATTGTCAGTCCTGGCAGACTTTCCTCCCCGAGGTCCCCCGTGAATCCTGCTGTTGCCCCACTTGCCCAACACACCTCGCCCTCAGCCCTTGATGACGTAGTGGCGCAGCTCAACGACGCGTACATCGAAAAAGGCACGCCGATGTTCATGCGCACCGTGCTGGCGCTGTTCTCCGGCGGGTTCGCCACCTTTGCGCTGTTGTATTGCGTGCAGCCGATGATGCCGGCGCTGTCCCACGAGTTTTCCATCAATGCCGCGCAGAGCAGCCTGATTCTATCCGTCGCCACCGCGATGCTCGCCTGCGGCCTGCTGATCACCGGGCCGATATCCGACAGGCTGGGGCGCAAGCCGGTGATGGTTGCCGCGTTGTTCTGTGCGGCGCTGGCCACCATCGCCAGCGGCCTGATGCCGAGCTGGGAGGGCATCCTGTTGATGCGCGCACTGGTGGGCCTGTCCTTGAGCGGCCTGGCCGCCGTGGCCATGACCTACCTGAGCGAAGAGATCCACCCACAACACATTGGCCTGGCCATGGGTTTGTACATCGGTGGCAACGCGATTGGCGGCATGAGCGGGCGCCTGATCATCGGCGTGTTGATCGACTTCGTCAGCTGGCACACCGCAATGCTGATCATCGGTGCCCTGGCATTGATCGCCGCCACAGTGTTCTGGAGGATCCTCCCCGAGTCGCGCAACTTCCGCGCCAGCAGCCTCAAGCCGCGCAACCTGGTGGACGGCTTCGTCATGCACTTCAAGGACGCCGGCCTGCCGTGGCTGTTCCTTGAAGCCTTCCTGCTGATGGGCGCCTTCGTGACGATGTTCAACTACATCGGCTATCGCCTGCTGGCCTCACCCTATGAGCTGAGCCAGGCGGTGGTTGGCCTGTTGTCAGTGGTGTACCTGTCGGGCATCTACAGCTCGGCCAAGATCGGCTCCCTGGCCGACCGCCTCGGCCGCCGCCGAGTGCTGTGGGGCACCATCGTGCTGATGCTCGCCGGCATGGCGCTGACACTGTTCACCCCGCTGTGGTTGGTGGTGCCGGGCATGCTGATCTTCACCTTCGGCTTTTTCGGCGCCCACTCGGTCGCCAGCAGCTGGATCGGGCGCCGTGCGGTGAAAGCCAAGGGGCAAGCGTCGTCGCTGTACCTATTCTGCTACTACGTGGGGTCGAGCATTGCCGGGACGGCGGGTGGGTTCTTCTGGCACTTTGCCGGGTGGAACGGGATTGGCGGGTTTATCGTCGCGCTGCTGATTGGCGCGTTGCTGGTGGCGTTGAAGCTGGCGAAGTTGCCGCCACTGGGAAATATGCAGACCTGACGCGATTGGCTTTATGTGGGAGCTGGCTTGCCTGCGATGGCGGTGTTGAATTCGCCGCCGCCATCGCAGGCAAGCCAGCTCCCACAGTTTGTTTTGCGTTTTACTCGTGGTACTGCGCCGACAGTTCGTGCACTGCGCGCAAGAACGCTCCCGCGTGCTCCGGGTTCACTTCCGGGGTGATACCGTGGCCAAGGTTGAACACGTGGCCACTGCCCTTGCCATAGCTGGCCAGGATGCGTCCGACTTCGGCACGGATCGCTTCCGGCTTGGCGTAAAGCACGGTGGGGTCCATGTTGCCTTGCAGCGCGACCTGGTTGCCCACGCGACGGCGGGCTTCGCCGATATCGCAGGTCCAGTCCAGGCCCAGGGCATCGGCCCCGGCATCGGCGATGCTTTCCAGCCACAGGCCGCCGCCCTTGGTGAACATGATCACCGGCACTTTACGGCCTTCGTGTTCGCGGATCAGGCCGCTGACGATCTTGCGCATGTAGGCCAGGGAGAACTCCTGGTACGCCGCCGCCGACAGGTTGCCGCCCCAGGTGTCGAAAATCTGTACCGCTTGGGCGCCCGCCATGATCTGGCCGTTGAGGTAGGAGGTGACCGACTGCGCCAGCTTGTCCAGCAACAGGTGCATGGCTTGCGGGTTGTCGTAGAGCATGGCCTTGGTCTTGCGGAAGTCTTTCGACGAGCCGCCTTCGACCATGTAGGTGGCCAGGGTCCATGGGCTGCCAGAAAAGCCGATCAGCGGCACACGGCCGTTAAGCTCGCGGCGGATGGTGCTCACGGCGTCCATCACGTAGCCCAGGTCTTTGTGTGGATCAGGGATCGGCAGGGCTTCGATATCGGCCAGGGTGCTGACGACTTTCTTGAAGCGCGGGCCTTCGCCGGTTTCGAAGTACAGGCCTTGGCCCATGGCGTCGGGGATGGTGAGGATATCGGAGAAGAGGATGGCCGCGTCCAGTTGTGGGTAGCGGTCCAGCGGCTGCATCGTGACTTCGCAGGCGAACTCCGGGTTCATGCACAGGCTCATGAAATCGCCCGCATTGGCGCGACTGGCGCGGTATTCCGGCAGGTAGCGACCGGCTTGACGCATCATCCACACCGGGGTGACGTCTACGGGTTGCTTGAGCAGGGCACGAAGGAAACGGTCGTTCTTGAGGGCAGTCATGTCGGCATCCGCAAAAAAAGTGCGGGCATTTTCTCAGAGCGCGACGCAAAAGGCACGGAATGCACCGTGCCTTTTGTCTATCGGGTCAATTTGTCGCGGCAATGCCGCCGCAGGATCGTTCCCACGCTCCGCGTGGTAACGCCTCCTGTGACGCTCCGCGTCATGCTGTTCGGGACGCGGAGCGTCCCTGGCGGCATTCCCACGCGGAGCGTGGGAACGATCATCAGACTTGCAGGTAGTCCAGGATACCTTCGGCGGCGTTACGGCCTTCGAAGATCGCGGTGACCACTAGGTCCGACCCACGCACCATGTCGCCACCGGCGAAGATCTTCGGGTTGCTGGTCTGGTGCTTGTACTGGCCTTGCTCCGGGGCGACGACGCGGCCCTGGCTGTCGGTCTGGATCTCGAACTGCTCGAACCACGGTGCCGGGCTTGGGCGGAAACCGAAGGCGATGACCACGGCGTCAGCCGGGATGATTTCTTCGGAACCCGGGATCGGCTCGGGGCTGCGACGGCCACGGGCATCCGGCTCGCCGAGACGGGTCTCGACCACCTTCACACCTTCGACGCGGTCTTCACCGACGATGGCGATCGGCTGGCGGTTGTAGAGGAATTTCACGCCTTCTTCCTTGGCGTTCTTCACCTCTTTGCGCGAGCCGGGCATGTTGGCTTCGTCACGGCGATACGCGCAAGTCACCGACTTGGCGCCCTGGCGGATCGAGGTGCGGTTGCAGTCCATCGCGGTGTCGCCACCGCCCAGCACCACGACCTTCTTGCCCTTCATATCGACGAAATCTTCCGGCGACTTTTCAAAGCCCAGGTTGCGGTTGACGTTGGCGATCAGGAAGTCGAGCGCGTCATACACGCCTGGCAAGTCCTCACCGGCAAAGCCGCCCTTCATGTAGGTGTAGGTGCCCATGCCCATGAACACCGCATCGTATTCGGCGAGCAGTTGCTCCATGGTGATGTCTTTGCCGATTTCGGTATTGAGACGGAACTCGATACCCATGCCGGTGAACACTTCACGACGGTGGCTCAGTACGGTTTTTTCCAGCTTGAACTCGGGAATGCCGAAGGTCAGCAAGCCACCGATTTCCGGATTCTTGTCGAACACCACCGGAGTCACGCCGCCACGCACCAACACGTCGGCACACCCTAGGCCAGCAGGGCCCGCACCGATGATCGCGACGCGCTTGCCGGTTGGCTTGACCTTGGACATGTCCGGGCGCCAGCCCATGGCGAACGCGGTGTCGGTGATGTACTTCTCCACCGAACCGATGGTCACCGCGCCGAAGCCGTCGTTGAGGGTGCAGGCCCCTTCACACAGCCGGTCTTGCGGACACACCCGGCCGCAGACTTCCGGCAGGGTATTGGTCTGGTGAGACAGCTCGGCGGCGGCGAGGATGTTGCCCTCGGCCACCAGCTTGAGCCAGTTGGGAATGAAGTTGTGCACCGGGCACTTCCATTCGCAATACGGGTTACCGCAACCCAGGCAGCGATGGGCCTGGTCGGCCGAGTGCTGGGGTTTGAAGGGTTCGTAGATTTCCACGAACTCTTTCTTGCGTTGACGCAACAGTTTCTTCTTCGGATCTTTGCGCCCGACATCGATGAACTGGAAGTCGTTATTCAGACGTTCAGCCATGTTAAAACCTCATCAAACTGTTCAGGCGCATATCACTGCGGGTTGGCACGGATGCTGGAAAGCAACGATTTCAGGTTGGCAGCCTTGGGCTTGACCAGCCAGAAACGACGCAGGTAATCATCGAGGTTTTCGGCGAGGTTACGACCCCATTCGCTGCCGGTTTCCTCGACGTACTCGTCCAGCACGTGCTGCAAGTGGTTCCGGTAGGACTCCATGGCTTCGCCGCTGATGCGCTGGATCTCGACCAACTCGTGGTTGACCTTGTCGACGAAGGTGTTGTCCTGGTCGAGCACGTAGGCGAAACCGCCGGTCATGCCCGAACCGAAGTTGTAACCGGTCTTGCCCAGTACCGCGACAAAGCCTCCGGTCATGTACTCGCAGCAGTGATCGCCAGTACCTTCCACCACGGTGTGGGCACCGGAGTTACGCACGGCGAAACGCTCACCGGCGGTACCTGCGGCAAACAGCTTGCCACCGGTGGCGCCGTACAAGCAGGTGTTGCCAATGATGGCGCTGTCCTGGGTCTTGTACACGCTGCCAGCCGGCGGGACGATGACCAGCTTGCCGCCGGTCATGCCCTTGCCCACGTAGTCGTTGGCGTCGCCTTCCAGGTACATGTGCAGGCCGCCGGCGTTCCACACGCCGAAGCTTTGGCCCGCAGTGCCCTTGAAGCGGAAGGTGATCGGCGCTTTCGCCATGCCCTGGTTGCCGTGCTTGCGCGCGATTTCACCGGAAATGCGAGCACCGATGGAACGGTCGCAGTTGCAGATATCCAGCGCGAATTCGCCACCGCTGGCGTCGTTGATCGAGGAGCCGGCCATTTCGACCATTTTCTCGGCCAGCAGGCCTTTGTCGAACGGTGGGTTGCGGTCCACCTGGCAGAACTGTGGCTTGTCTGCCGGGATGTGATCGCTGCCCAACAGCGGGGTGAGGTCCAAATGTTGTTGCTTGGCGGTCTGGCCTTCGAGGATATCCAACAGGTCGGTGCGACCGATCAGCTCTTCCAGCGAACGTACGCCCAGCTTGGCCAGCCACTCACGGGTTTCTTCGGCGACGTAGGTGAAGAAATTCACCACCATGTCGACGGTGCCGATGTAGTGATCCTTGCGCAGTTTTTCGTTCTGAGTCGCTACGCCGGTAGCGCAGTTGTTCAAGTGGCAAATGCGCAGGTATTTGCAGCCCAGGGCGATCATGGGCGCGGTGCCGAAGCCGAAGCTCTCGGCGCCGAGGATCGCGGCCTTGATCACGTCGAGGCCGGTTTTCAGGCCGCCGTCGGTCTGTACTCGCACCTTGCCGCGCAGATCGTTGCCGCGCAGGGTCTGGTGGGTTTCGGCCAGGCCGAGTTCCCACGGTGCACCGGCGTACTTGATCGAGGTCAGCGGCGACGCGCCAGTGCCGCCGTCGTAGCCGGAGATGGTGATCAGGTCGGCATAGGCCTTGGCCACGCCAGCGGCAATGGTGCCGACGCCGGCTTCTGCCACCAGTTTCACCGAGACCAGGGCCTGAGGGTTGACTTGTTTGAGGTCGAAGATCAGCTGCGACAAGTCTTCAATCGAGTAGATGTCATGGTGCGGCGGTGGCGAGATCAACGTCACACCCGGTACGGCGTAACGCAGCTTGGCGATCAGGCCGTTGACTTTGCCGCCGGGCAATTGCCCCCCCTCACCCGGCTTGGCGCCTTGGGCCACCTTGATCTGCAGCACTTCGGCGTTGACCAGGTACTCGGGGGTCACACCAAAGCGGCCGGTGGCCACCTGCTTGATTTTCGAGCTTTTGAGCGTGCCGTAGCGCGCCGGGTCTTCACCACCTTCGCCGGAGTTGGAACGCGCACCCAGGCGGTTCATGGCTTCGGCCAGGGCTTCGTGAGCTTCCGGCGACAAGGCACCCAGGGAAATACCGGCGGAGTCGAAACGCTTGAGGATCGATTCCAGCGGCTCGACTTGGCTGATGTCCATCGGCGTGTCCAGGGTCTTCACCTTGAACAAGTCGCGGATCATCGACACCGGGCGGTTATCCACCAGGCTCGTGTATTCCTTGAACTTGGCGTAGTCGCCCTGCTGCACAGCGGCTTGCAGAGTGTTGACCACGTCGGGGTTATAGGCATGGTATTCGCCACCGTGCACGAACTTGAGCAGGCCACCTTGCTGGATCGGCTTGCGCGCGCTCCAGGCCTCCAAGGCCAGGGCTTTTTGCTCGGCTTCGATGTCGACGAAACGCGCACCTTTGATGCGGCTCGGTACGCCACGGAAGCTCAGCTCGCAGACTTCTTCGGACAGGCCGATGGCTTCGAACAACTGAGCGCCACGGTACGAGGTGACCGTAGAGATGCCCATCTTCGACAGGATCTTCAGCAGGCCCTTGGTGATGCCCTTGCGGTAGTTCTTGAACACTTCATAGAGGTCGCCCAGCACTTCACCGGTACGGATCAGGTCACCCAGCACTTCGTACGCGAGGAACGGGTACACCGCCGAGGCGCCGAAACCGATCAGCACCGCAAAGTGGTGCGGGTCGCGGGCGGTGGCGGTTTCCACGAGGATATTGGAGTCGCAGCGCAGGCCTTTTTCGGTCAGGCGATGGTGAACCGCGCCGGTCGCCAGGGACGCGTGGATCGGCAACTTGCCCGGCGCGATGTGGCGGTCGGTCAGTACGATCTGGGTACGGCCGGCGCGCACGGCTTCTTCAGCCTGGTCAGCAACGTTACGTACAGCCGCTTCAAGGCCGAGGCTCTCGTCGTAGTTCAGGTCGATGATCTGGCGGTCGAAGCCTGGACGCTCCAGGGTCATCAGCGAGCGCCATTTGGCCGGAGAAATGACCGGCGAGCTGAGGATCACGCGGGACGCATGCTCAGGCGATTCCTGGAAGATGTTGCGCTCGGCACCGAGGCACACTTCCAGGGACATCACAATGGCTTCGCGCAGCGGGTCGATCGGTGGGTTGGTCACCTGGGCGAACTGCTGGCGGAAATAGTCGTACGGCGTGCGCACGCGCTGGGACAGCACGGCCATTGGCGTGTCGTCACCCATGGAGCCTACGGCTTCGTAGCCTTGCTCACCGAGTGGGCGCAGCACCTGGTCGCGCTCTTCGAACGTGACCTGATACATCTTCATGTACTGCTTGAGCTGGTCGATGTCGTAGAAAGCCGAACCGTGGTCGTTGTCTTCCATGGTCGCCTGGATGCGCAGGGCGTTCTTGCGCAGCCATTGCTTGTACGGGTGACGCGACTTCAAACGGTTGTCGATGGCGTCGGTGTCGAGGATCTGCCCGGTCTCGGTGTCCACGGCCAGGATCTGGCCAGGGCCCACACGGCCTTTGGCGATCACGTCTTCAGGCTTGTAGTCCCACACGCCGATTTCCGAGGCGAGGGTGATGAAACCGTTGGTGGTGGTCACCCAACGCGCCGGGCGCAGGCCGTTACGGTCGAGCAGGCACACCGCATAGCGGCCGTCGGTCATGACCACGCCGGCCGGGCCGTCCCACGGTTCCATGTGCATCGAGTTGTACTCGTAGAACGCACGCAGGTCCGGGTCCATGGTCTCGACGTTCTGCCACGCTGGCGGAATGATCATGCGCACGCCACGGAACAGGTCGATGCCGCCGGTGACCATCAGTTCGAGCATGTTGTCCATGCTGGAGGAGTCGGAACCCACGCGATTGACCAGCGGGCCGAGCTCTTCGAGGTCCATCAAATCGTTGGCGAACTTGGTGCGACGGGCCTGGGCCCAGTTGCGGTTGCCAGTGATGGTATTGATCTCGCCGTTGTGGGCGAGGAAGCGGAATGGCTGGGCCAGTGGCCATTTCGGCAGGGTATTGGTGGAGAAGCGCTGGTGGAACACGCAGATTGCGGTTTGCAGGCGCTCATCGCTCAGGTCTGGATAGAAGGCGGTGAGGTCCGCCGGCATCATCAGGCCTTTATAAATGATGGTCTTGTGGGAAAAGCTGCAGATGTAATGGTCGGTGTCGGCGGCGTTGAGCACCGACGAACGACGACGGGAGGTGAACAGCTTGATCGCCATGTCCTGGTCGCTCAGGCCATCGCCGGCGATGAACACTTGTTCGATCTGCGGCAGGCGCTCCAGGGCCAGACGGCCGAGTACGCTGGTGTCGATGGGCACTTTGCGCCAGCCGACGATCTGCAGGCCGGCGGCAACGATCTCGCGGTTCATGTTCTCGCGAGCGGCCTCGGCTTTTACCGGGTCCTGGTTGAAAAACACCATGCCCACGGCGTACTGCTTGGGCAGTTCGACCGCAAATTGCTCTTTGGCGACAGCACGCAGGAACTGGTCGGGCTTTTGAATCAGCAAGCCACAGCCGTCACCGGTCTTGCCGTCGGCGTTGATCCCACCGCGGTGGGTCATGCAGGTCAGGGCCTCGATGGCCGTTTGCAAAAGGGTATGACTGGGTTCGCCCTGCATGTGGGCTATCAGGCCGAAACCGCAGTTATCCTTGAATTCATCGGGTTGGTACAGACCTGCTTTCATAGACACTTTCTCACCAGGCTGCCTCTTATATCGAGGCAAATTTCTTTTCAATTCAACCGGTTACCTTCCACGCCGAACGTACGCCGGCTTAGCGGGGGCAAAAGGGAGGTCATTGTACACACCGACACAGACGCTCACAAATTTAGCGACGAAATGTCGCAAATCTATGTCGCATTTATGAAAGGTTTAAAGCGATATGCTGTGCTAGTCAAAACTTTTTTAATTCTGACCGCTACGACTCAAAAGCCACTGTGACGCAGACACCACAAAGCGCGCGGTCTCGGAAGACTGCACGCACTTGCGGATTTTTTTGAGGTGCCGGGAGGGCGGCCTGGGTAAGGCCGCCGGATCTTCAGCGAGTTGCTGCCAGTTCTTGTTGAACGCTGGCAACAGTGCGAGGCCAAGGTTTACCAGCCTGAACCTTCGCTGGCAAGGCTTTGATAGCAGAATCGGCTGCGGCGCGGCTTGGGAAGCTGCCGTAGGTGATCACGTAGAGAGGCTTGCCGTTGAGCACTTTCTTGAAATAACGGTACTGACCGCCCTGCTCTTTGACGAACGCCTGGGCGTTGGCTTCGGAGCTGGTGCCGAGGATCTGTACCACAAAGTTGCCGGTAGGCTGGCTGCTGTACCAGCTGCTGCCGGCGGCACCGGCCTTGGCCACGGTGGCGGCTGGTTTTTCAGCAGGCTTGGCGGCTGGCGCTGGAGCCGGCGCTGGTTTTGCTACCGGTGCCGGCTTGGCGGTGGCAACGGTCGGCGCAGGCGTTGGCTTGGCCGCTGGCGCTACCGGTGTGACTGGCGCTACCGGAGTGGCTGGCGTGCCAGCCGGTACGCCCGCAGGTGGCGCGGTGGTGGTCACAGTCGGCGGCGTGGCGCTGGAGCCTTCCACCGGCACTCCGTCGTCGCCTTCGGAGATGCCACCGGCTTCTTCTGCCAGCGGGCCGCGCATCACCGGTTGGCCGACCATCGGCAGGTTGGTCGGTTGGCCGGAGTTGGCAAATTCGACGTTTGGCGTGGGCTTGCCCAATGGCAACTGCGCCTGCTCAGTTGGCGCGCCGGTGGTTGTCGGTGCCTTGTTGCGACCCGGGATCAACCAGGCGGCGGCTACAGCGACCACGACAACGGCGGAAATAGCCAATACGTGCTTCTTAGGCATAGTGAACCCCATCTTTGGACGCTTGACCGCAGAGCGGCTGGCAATCATGGCTTCGATCATCGCATCGCGGGCAACCTGGTTGATGTTTCCAGGCCAGCCATCGGAGCTTTCGTGAATATCAGAGATCTGCGCAGCGGTGAAAAGTTCGATACCCGCCCCGGCGCCTTCAAGGCGTTGTGCCAGGTATTCGCGGGTTTCTTCCTCTTCGTACGGCTGCAACTCGATGACGTGGAACAGCTCCTGCTCACCACTGATCTGCTCCAGATCGGCGATCAGCGACGACTCACCGAACAGGAACACATGCGGGCGACCTTCCGGCGTGCCCGCCGCGAGCGCCAGCAGCGCTTCGAGGGCGGATTCGTCGAGCTGCTCGGCGTCATCTACCAGCAGGTAGACTTCCTGGCCGGTCAGGCCCAACTGCACCACTTGCTTGAGAATCGCGTTCGGCTCGGCATTGGAGACGTCCAACGCCTGCGCTACCTGGCGCAATACGCCGGCCGCATCACCGGCACCGCGGGCCGATACCACCACGCTCTGCACCGATTGCTTGTTGGTGCTGGCCACCAGCGCCTGGCGCAGCAAGGTCTTGCCGCTGCCCAGAGGGCCGGTGACCACCAGCAGCAACTGGCTGTAGCGCGCGAGGTGATGCAACTGCCCCAGTACCGGCTTGCGCTGGGCGGGGAAGAATTTGAAACCCGGCACCCGTGGAGCAAAGGGGTCGTGGCTCAAGTGGTAATGGCCGAGGAACGCCTCGTCGGCATGCAAACTAGTCATCGGGTCTTATTAACCTTTGAGCTGGGCCAGGGCGCGGTAATCCGCTCCCAGCGTGGCCTGTAGAATCTCTTTTGGATAATCGTCGGTCACCACGGCTTCGCCGATGTGGCGCAGCAGTACCAGTCGAAGTCGACCGTCGATCACTTTCTTGTCTATCGCCATATGTTCAAGGAAATCCGCCTCGGTCATATCCGTGGGCGGAATAACCGGCAAACCGGCGCGCTGGAACAGGCGGATACCGCGATCACGCTCTTGGGCGCTGATCCAGCCCAGGCGCTGCGACATGTCCAATGCCATCACCGTGCCAGCCGCTACGGCTTCCCCATGCAACCACACACCATAGCCCATGTGCGTTTCGATCGCATGGCCGAAGGTGTGGCCCAGGTTCAGTGTGGCCCGCACACCGGACTCGCGCTCGTCGGCATTGACTACCAGCGCCTTGGCCGCGCATGAGCGGGAAATCGCCTCGGTAAGCGCCACCTGGTCGAGGCCGCGCAAGGCGTCCATGTGCTCTTCCAGCCAGGTCAGGAACGGCTCATCGCAGATCAGCCCGTACTTGATGACTTCCGCCAGGCCGGCCGACAGCTCACGCGGTGGCAGGGTGTTGAGGGTAGCAGTGTCGATCAGCACAGCTTGGGGCTGATAGAACGCGCCGACCATGTTCTTGCCCAGCGGGTGGTTGATACCGGTCTTGCCGCCCACCGACGAATCGACCTGGGACAGCAAGGTGGTCGGCACCTGGATAAAATCCACGCCGCGCTGGTAGCAGGCCGCGGCAAAACCGGCCATGTCGCCAATCACACCGCCGCCCAGGGCGACCACAGTGGTTCGACGGTCATGGCGTGCGGTCAGCAGGCCATCAAAGATCAGCTGCAGGGTTTCCCAGTTTTTGTGGGCCTCGCCGTCAGGCAACACCACGGAGATCACCGAGTACGCCGCCAGGCTGCGGCTCAAACGCTCAAGATACAGCGGCGCGACCGTTTCGTTGGAGATGATCGCCACCTGTCGGCCGGCAATATGCGGCGCAAGCAGTTCGGGCTGGTCCAACAGACCTGCGCCAATGTGGATCGGGTAGCTGCGCTCGCCTAGATCGACCTTAAGTGTCTGCATGTGTCCCCGCGTTGAAGATGTATTGACGACCGGCACTGTCGATATCTCGACACCGCCTAGTGGCTCTACGCCATACCTTACAGGGTGATGGCGCGCCGCCGAGAATAGCGCATTTCGGGCCAGGCTTTAACGGGGTGGCAACCGTTGCAAGCGCTCGAGGATGTCGAGCACGACCATCCGAGGTGGCCGCTCATCGGTTTCCACCACTAGATCGGCGATTTCCCGGTACAGCGGATCGCGCAGCGCCAGCAGGTCACGCAGGGTTTTGGCCGGGTCGGCAGTGCGCAACAACGGGCGATTGCGATCACGGGCGGTACGGCCCACCTGCTGCTCGACCGACGCGTGCAAATACACCACTCGACCACCGGCATGCAGCGCCCGACGGTTTTCATCGCGCATGACAGCGCCACCACCGGTCGCCAATACCACGCCATCGCAGCCGCACAGCTCGGCAATCATCGCCTGCTCGCGGTCACGAAAGCCCAGCTCGCCTTCTTTATCGAAGATCCATGGGATATTGGCACCCGTGCGCAATTCAATTTCCTTGTCGGAATCTTTGAACGGCAGGCGCAGCTCTTTGGCCAGCAAACGGCCGATGGTGCTTTTTCCAGCCCCCATCGGCCCTACAAGAATCAAATTTCGCACAGAATCAACGACTCACAGCAATCGCCTGGTTATTCATGATACGCGGAGTCAGGAATACCAGCAGCTCGGATTTTTTCTCCGCCAGCACATCGCGCCGGAAAAGGCGGCCAAGATACGGCACATCGCCCAAAAATGGCACTTTATCTACCACTTTGCTCTGGGTGTTGGAGAAAACCCCGCCAATGACGATGGTCTCGCCATCCCTGACCAGAACCTTGGCGTTGACCTCGTTTTTCTTGATCGGCGGCACGTCATTGAGGCGATTCAGGTAGTCAGGCTCATCCTTGGTGACCTTGACCGCCATGATCACATGGTCGTCGGGGGTGATTTGCGGCGTGACTTCAAGCGACAGCGAAGCCTCTTTGAACGACACCGAGGTGGCGCCCTGGGAGGTGGATTCCTGGTAAGGAATCTCGGTGCCCTTGAGGATGCGTGCAGTCTCTTTGTCGGAGGTGACGACCTTGGGCTGCGAGACGATCTCACCGTTGCCGGTTTTTTCCATGGCGGTCAGCTCAAGGTCCAGCAACAGGTTGTCGGTGATATAGGCGATCCCCAGGCCCGAGGTTCCGGCCAGCGCCCCCAAGTCGACAAAGGGTGAACTGGGTGGGTTTTGCGGCGGCTCGGCACCCTCCGCCGGCGGCTTGGCAATACCGCCAACGCCGCCGTTGCCGCGGGTGAGCCGCCCACCCCAGCGCACACCCAGGCTTTTGTCGTAGTCGACATTGGCCTCCACAATCCGCGCCTCGATCATGACCTGGCGTAACGGGATATCCAGCTGCGCCACGATGCGCCGCAGCTCTTCGAGCCGCTCGCCAGTCTGGTAGGCGATGATGTTGTTGGTGCGGTCATCCACCGCCACCGAACCGCGCTCATCGGTGGCGCCCTCAAAGCCGGTCACCGACTGAAACAGCTTGGCCAGGTCGGCGGCCTTGGCGTAATTGACCTGCAGCAGCTCCCGACGCAAGGGCGCCAGCTCGGCCATCTGCTTGCGCGACTCCAGCATCAACAGCTCTCGGGCAGCCAATTCATCGGCGGGCGCCACCAGCAGCACGCCCGCCTTGACTCGCTTGTCCAAGCCCTTGGTTTGCAGTACCAGGTCCAGAGCCTGGTCCCAGGGCACATCCTTGAGCCGCAGGGTGATCGAGCCCTGCACCTCATCGCTGGTCACCAGGTTGAGCCCGGCGACATCGGCGATTTGCTGCAATACCGCACGCAAGTCGATGTCTTGGAAATTCAGGGTCAGTTTGGCGCCTGTATAGCTGACCGGCGGGGCGCTGTCGGGCGGCGGCAGTTGGATAAGGTCGAGGCGATTGGGCACAGCAGCAGCCATCGGTGCCGTGAACGCTATCCATAGCGCCACACCGAAGGACGAGAAGGTCCTTTTCATTGTTTGGTTCCGTTATGAGTTGACGTTCAGCACAAGGGTTCGCGGGCGTTCCAGCCAGGCACCCTGTCCATCGGGAAACAGCTCCACCAGCTCGACAGCAGCGTCTTGAATGGCCGTGACCTGGCCATGGTCCAGCCCCAGGTAATCACCCACCGCCAGCCGATACACCCTGGCCCCAGCCCGCAACAAGGCAAAGGCCTGCGCACCACGGGACAACGTGCCGACCATTTCGAACTGATCGAGGCGCATACCCTCCAACAGTCCCCGTGGCCGGGTGAAATCCGGGGCATGGGCCGGGCGGCCCGGAACGTGGGCTGCCTGCAAGGCGGGCGGCGTGAACGGGTCGCGCAAGGACGAGGGCTCGTAGACAAACAGCGGCCCTGGGTCGAGCACCGGACGGGCCTTGCCGTTTTGCAGGGTGCTGCGATAGGTCTTGGCGAGCATGCTCAGCCGTAACAAGGCGCCCTGATGCCCAAGCGTAACGTCCTGCACGGTGACTACCCGCGGCAGCCCACCCAAGGCACTGACAAACGTCGCCAGGTCGTGGTAAGCCCCGGAGGCGCTTACCTGCATGGGTTGTTCGATATAAAGCTGCCGAGGCGCTTCATCCAGCACGGTGATGCCGTCGACCCACACCCCATGGGCAGCCGCCAGCCGGGCAATGTCTTCCAGCACGGCAGGCACCTCGGACTCGCCGGGTAAATGCCCTAGAAGGCTGGCAAGGTTGTCTTCCATGCTCCGGACTTGCCGGGTGCGCAGCTCAAGGCTCGCGGCCAGGTCGGACTTTTCTGTGAGTTGCTGCTGCAGCGCCTGCTCCCGCGCCTCAAGCCCGTGCAATCGCTCCCGCTGCGGCCCCCCATGCGAAACCTCGCCCAGCACCAGCACCAGGCCGGCCAGCGCACAGCCAAGCAGCACCTTGCCCGGCAGGGACCATTTAGCAGCGTTGTAAGAGAGCGTGGAAAAATCGAGCCTGGGCAGGCTCATGGTTGCGCCTCGCTGGATTCTCCCTGGCGCACCATCAGCTGAAATTCGCTTTCGCCGCGCGCACCTTCGGCCTGCACGCGCTGCAGACGGGTCGAACTGGAACCCTGGGTTGGCTTGAGCTGCTGCATCAAACGGGCGATATCCTGGTTGCTTTCAGCCGTGCCGCGAATGCTGATGGTGTCGCCGTTTGCGACCACCTCATGCAGATGGACACCTTCAGGCACCGCACGCGCCAATTGCTCGAACAATCGAGCCCCGGAAGAGCGGGCATCGTGCAGGTCCTGAACCACCTTCATGCGTTCGGCCAGTTGCTGGCTTCGCTCCTGAAGATCGTCGATCGTCTTGATGCGCGAGTCCTGGGTGGCGATGTGCTCTTCCAGGCGGCTGTTGCGGCTTACCTGCCGGTCTATCGCCTGGTCGATCACTTGATCAGCCAACCACAATGCCGCGAGCGCCATGCAGGCAAACGCCAGCAATAGCACCAACAGGTATTTGCGCCTGCGCTCCGCCAGGGCCTGGCGCCAAGGCAAAAGATTGATTCGTGTCATCCAGCGAAACTCCTCAGGGCCAGCCCGCAAGCCACTCCCATCCCTTGGGCATCCAAGGCCCATTGTGCACCATCGACTCTGTGACCCGGCGTGAAGCTGGCAAAATCCTGAAGGCAAGCGCGCTGCAATGCAAACCCTTCTACATCAACCACCCGCGGCACCAGCCCCGCCAGGGCCAAAACCGCCTCGCGCGCTTCGACCTGCTCGCGCAGGCACGCCGCCAGCATCACCTTCACCCACTGTGGGCCTTGAGCCGATGGCCCTTGAACCTGAAAGTCGATGGCCACTTCATCCAATGGATAAGGGATGAACTGGTCGGCTTCCATCTGGATCTTCCAGGCCATTTCCTCGTCGCTGAGGCCTGCGTCCATGTCAATCAGCCGGGTAATTACCGACGGGCCCGCAACCGCCACGGCGGCGTACCGGGCCGAGGTACCCAGGCGCGACAGCGCCTGTTGCAGCCCCCGGCCCACACCCTCAAGGTCCAGCAGGGTGCCGTCGACCACCGCGTGGGGCGCCAGCACTTGCGTGGCGTAGCCCTGGACGCTGAAACCGCCGGATGAACGGCCCAGTTCGATCAGCTTGATGCCACTGTCATTGATATCGACCCCCAACACCGTGTCGACTTTTCGCCTGAAAAATCCCTTTCCCATAAAACTCCCCAAAACTTTCCCTGTCATACCGGCTGTCATCTCGCCTGATTGCTGCCAGGCACCTTGCATTCGGTCGGCTTGTTCAAGGCTCGCGAATGACGCCCCAAGCCGAAAAATGCTTTAATGCCCAGCGTTTTTTCCCGCTTTTTATCTGCTGCCCGGGTCGATCCATCGTTTGCCATGCATGCCCCGACGCGTAACTCTTTCTTTTCTCTGGAAATCCAAAAGCCTTGATTCGTCTGCTGAAGTTTTTCGGGTACTCCATTGTCGCCATCGTCTGCGGGCTGCTGCTCGTGTTCAGCGGGGCCTACCTCTACCTTAGTCCGGGTTTGCCCTCCGTAGAGGCCCTCAGAAGTATCCAGTTGCAGATTCCTTTGCGGGTCTACAGCAGCGATGACAAGTTAATCGCGGAGTTCGGCGAAATGCGCCGCACACCGATCCGTTTCGCCGATATTCCACCCAATTTCATCAGCGCATTGCTGTCCGCCGAAGACGATAATTTCGCCAACCACTACGGCGTAGACCCCAGCAGCCTGGTGCGTGCAGCCACACAACTGGTAAAAAGCGGACACATTCAATCGGGCGGCAGCACCATCACCATGCAGGTGGCGAAGAACTTCTTCCTCACCAGCGAGCGCAGCTTTTCCCGCAAGGCCACCGAAATCCTGTTGGCGCTGCAGATCGAACGCCAGCTGACCAAGGATGAAATCCTCGAGCTGTACGTCAACAAAATCTACTTGGGCAACCGCGCCTACGGCATCGAGGCCGCGTCCCAGGTCTATTACGGCAAGTCGATTCGTGACGCCAGCCTGGCGCAGATGGCCATGATTGCTGGCCTGCCCAAGGCACCTTCGCGCTTCAACCCGCTGGCCAACCCGGCGCGCAGCAAAGAACGCCGCGACTGGATCCTGGGCCGCATGTACAAGCTGGGCAAGATCGACCAGGCCGCTTATGAAAGCGCCGTGGCCGAGCCGCTGAATGCCAGCTATCACGTGCCGACGCCCGAAGTGAATGCACCCTATATCGCTGAAATGGCCCGCGCCGAGATGGTTGGCCGTTATGGCAGCGAGGCCTACACCGAAGGTTTCCGCGTCACCACGACGGTGCCGAGCAACTTGCAGGAAATCGCCAACCATTCGGTACATGAAGGCCTGATTACTTATGACCAGCGTCACGGCTACCGCGGTCCCGAGTCGCGCCTGCCGGGCAAGACCCTGAGTGCCTGGACCACCGAATTGAGCAAACAGCGTTCGATCAGCGGCCTGGACCCGGCCATCGTTACCCAGGTATCGAAAGACGGCATCCAAGTGCTGACCCGTTCTGGCGAAGCCCATGTAGCCTGGGACAGCATGAAGTGGGCGCGCCCGTTCCTGAACACCAACAGCATGGGCGCGATGCCCAAGCAGCCCTCCGACGTGGCCCAGGTGGGTGATCTGATCCGCGTGCAACGCCAGAAGGATGACAGCCTCAAATTCAGCCAGGTGCCGCTCGCCCAGGGCGCCCTGGTGTCCCTGGACCCGCAGAACGGTGCGATCCGTGCGCTGGTCGGCGGTTTTGCCTTTGAGCAGAGCAACTACAACCGCGCTACCCAGGCCAAGCGCCAGCCAGGCTCCAGCTTCAAGCCGTTCGTCTACAGTGCGGCACTGGACAACGGCTACACCGCCGCCAGCCTGGTCAACGACGCGCCAATCGTGTTTGTCGACGAATACCTGGACAAGGTCTGGCGCCCGAAAAATGACACCAACACGTTCCTCGGCCCGATCCGTATCCGCGAGGCGCTGTACAAGTCGCGCAACCTGGTGTCGATTCGCCTGTTGCAGGCGATGGGCGTAGGCAAGACCATCGACTACATGACGCGCTTTGGCTTCGCCAAGTCGGACCTGCCGCCGAACCTGTCCCTGGCCCTGGGTACCGCAACCCTCACGCCGATGGAAATCGCCACCGGCTGGAGCACCTTTGCCAACGGCGGCTACAAGATCGCGCCTTACCTGATCGACAAGATCGAAAGCCGCAATGGCGACACCCTGTTTACTGCCAATCCGCCACGGGTACCGGGTGATGTGGTCAATGGCGTGGCGGCAACCGACGGCCTTGCGGCACCGAGCAACGGCGGTATCACCATCGAGCCGACGCCAGGCACGCCGTCGGCCGCAAACGCCAGCGCACCGGCCGAACCGCAAGCGCCAGCGGTTGCCGAGCGCATCGTGGATGGCCGTACTACCTACATCCTCAACAGCATCCTGCAAGACGTGATCAAGAAGGGCACCGGCCGCCGCGCACTGGCCCTGGGCCGCGCGGATATCGCTGGCAAGACCGGTACCACCAACGAATCCAAGGACGCCTGGTTCTCCGGCTACAACGGCGACTACGTGACCACCGTGTGGACCGGCTATGACCAGCCTGAAAGCCTGGGCCGCCGCGAGTTTGGTGGCACCGTCGCCCTGCCGATCTGGATGAGCTACATGGGCGCAGCGCTCAAGGACAAGCCGCTGCATACCCAGCCAGAGCCGGAAGGCATCCTCAGCCTGCGCATCGACCCGATCAGTGGCCGCGCAGCTTCACCGAGCACGCCGAATGCGTACTTCGAGCTGTTCAAGAGCGAAGACACACCGCCGTCGGTCAACGAACTGGGCAACGGCGCAGTGCCGGGCAGCCCACTGCCGGCGGATGAAGGCGCGCCGATCGATTTGTTCTGACCTGATCACGCTGATCGGCCGATCGTTCCCACGCTCCGCGTGGGAATGCATCCTGTGACGCTCTGCGTCACGACCTCAAAAGCAGACGCGGAGCGTCCAGGTGGGCATTCCCACGCAGAGCGTGGGAATGATCAGCCAAAGCCTCTCGTGAATCGCTACCCACAAAAAAGCCCCGACTGATCACTCAGCCGGGGCTTTTTGTTGGTGCGCTATAACGGCTTAGCCGTTGAACACATCATCCACGCTCTGCAGCGGGTAGTTCTTTGGATACGGCAGGGTAGCCACACCAGTCTCGATCGCGGCCTTGGCCACGGCATCGGAGATCAGGGTGATCAGGCGCTTATCCATTGGTTTTGGAATGATGTACTCACGACCGAATTCCAGCTTGGCGCCACCGTAGGCGTCGCACACGTCCTGAGGTACCGGCAGCTTGGCCAGTTCACGCAGGGCGTTGGCAGCGGCCACTTTCATTTCTTCGTTGATACGCTTGGCGCGAACGTCCAGGGCACCACGGAAGATGAACGGGAAGCCCAATACGTTGTTGACCTGGTTCGGGTAGTCCGAACGGCCGGTGGCCATGATCACGTCGCTGCGAGTGGCGTGGGCCAGCTCAGGAGAAATTTCCGGATCCGGGTTGGAGCAGGCGAACACGATAGGGTTCGGCGCCATGGATTTCAGGCCTTCAGCGCTCAGCAAGTTCGGGCCGGACAGGCCAACGAACACGTCGGCACCGTCGAGGGCGTCAGCCAGGGTGCGCTTGGAGGACGGATGGGCAAACATCGCCTTGTACTGGTTCAGGTCGGTACGCTCGGACTGGATCACGCCCTTGCTGTCGACCATATAGATGTTTTCCAGCTTGGCGCCCATGCTGATGATCAGCTTCATGCAGGAAATGGCCGCGGCACCGGCGCCCAGGCAGACGATTTTCGCCTCGCCCAGGGTTTTGCCAGCGATTTCCAGGGCGTTGATCATGCCGGCTGCGGTAACGATCGCGGTGCCGTGCTGGTCATCGTGGAATACCGGAATGTCGCACTGCTCGATCAGGGCCTTTTCGATCTCGAAGCACTCAGGTGCCTTGATGTCTTCCAGGTTGATGCCACCGAATGTGATGGAAATGCGCTTGACGGTGTCGATGAACGCCTGCGGGCTTTCGGAATCGACTTCGATGTCGAAAACGTCGATGCCGGCAAAGCGCTTGAACAGCACGCCCTTGCCTTCCATGACTGGCTTGGAAGCCAATGGGCCGAGGTTACCCAGGCCCAGAATCGCGGTGCCATCGGAAATCACTGCAACCAGGTTGCCTTTGCCGGTGTACTTGTACGCCAGCTCTGGGTCACGGGCGATTTCACGTACGGGTTCGGCAACACCAGGGCTGTAGGCCAGCGACAGGTCGCGGGCAGTGGCAGTGGCTTTGGTGAGCTCTACACTCAGCTTTCCTGGACGAGGATTGGCATGGTATTCGAGAGCGGCAGTTTTCAAATCAGACATATCGGCATTCCGCTTTTACTGTTGGTCGACGGACCGCCGAGGATACGCGTGTCGTAAAGTCCCTACAAGACTGGGCAGTCACAGGTGTCAAGGGTCCTGGGCTACGACTTTTGGCCAAGAGCCACGGGATACAAGGGCTCAACTGTTCACAATCGAAATAAAAAATGTCTACAATTTTTTATTCAAAGCGTCGATTTCAGCATGCGAGAGTCGGTTATTGGCAACAGCCAGCGTGCTTGGCCTTTTTTCAGGCCGCCACGGCGGGAACGATCCTGCACCCAGCCACGCGCCTCAAGGGTGCGGCCTTGCAGACCATTGAGCATGGCCGTATCGAACTGGCTGATCAGCTCGGGCGCAATGCGTAATACCAGTGAACCCTGCAGTTCAATCCAGATTCCGCCGCGATTGCGCTCGATCTTGCTGACCCGACCAGCCACCAGGGCAAACCCGGAGCGCTTGAGATTGGCCACGTTTTGCACCGGCGATTGGCGCCACAGGCCGAGCCGTGACTGGCGGGCGCTGTTTTCGGCCGCCTGCTGGCAGGCCACCAGGTCCACGTTCGGCGCCACGCCCACCTGGTACCCCAGGCCCTCGGCCAGCAGTTGCGCCTCCAGGTTCTCGCCATTGGCGCCGTAGAGGTAAGCCAGGGTGCGCCCGTAATGATCTTTGCCTTCGCGCCCCGGCACCAGGCCGACACGCCCATCACTGGCCTTGACCAACGCCTGCAGGCGCTGGCGTGCGGCGACGGCAAATGGCTCGTCTGGACGGCCCTTCTTGCCGGTTTCCGGCGCATTGAGGCCGATCATACGTACGCTGCGACCATCCTTGAGGCGTACTGTGTCGCCATCCACCACACGCTGCACCTCAACGCGGGCGATAGCTGCCGGGGCGGGGCAGAATGCATCGGCCTCAGCGGTCACCAGCCAAATTCCAGGCACAAAAAAGGCGCCCACAAGGGACGCCTTTTTCAACAGCGGGTAAAAGCCCATAAGGCTCTTGAACCTTACTCTGCTGGAGTAGCAGGCTTCTTGCCGAAAGCACCAAAGCGATCTGCGAAGCGCTGTACGCGGCCGCCGGTGTCCAGAGTTTTCTGCTTACCGGTGTAGAACGGGTGGCACTCGTTGCATACGTCAGTACCCAGTGGCTTGCACAGGTTCGAACGAGTTTCGAACTTGTTGCCGCAGCTGCAGGTGACTTGGATGGTTTCGTACGCTGGATGGATATCGGCTTTCATGGCACTTCCTCAGGCTAGCGTGCCGCCACTCGACACTATTGTCGAATACCGCACGTAATTAGGCCGCGGATTCTACCAGACCTTTTTAATCGCGCAAGCGGCGGTAATGGCCGAAAGCTCCCTTTCATCAGATATTCCTGACACACCGCCGTCAATGTGGGAGCCGGGCTTGCCCGCGAAGGCGGTGTGTCAGTCACTGCATCTGTTACTGCACTAGCGCTTTCGCAGGCAAGCCAGCTCCCACAAGATCCGGTTCCAGTACTGGAGACGTGACAACCCCGGTCTGCTAGGCTCCCGCCCCTGCGCCACCGCTGCCTTAATAGATGAGACTCCTCGCGTGCCCGACGCCATTTTGCGCCTAGCCCTGCCCTCGCCCCTGCGCCGCCTGTTCGATTACCGGGCCCCGCCCGGCGTGTCGCGTGCGCAGTTGCAGCCAGGCATGCGCGTGCGCGTGCCGTTCGGGCGCAGGGAAATGATCGGCATTCTGGTGGAAGTTACCGACCACAGCGAAGTGCCTGCCGAAAAGCTCAAGCCGGCTATTGCCCTGCTCGACGCCACACCGCCGCTGCCGCCCGCGCTGTTCAAGCTGTGCCTGTGGACCGCGCAGTATTACCAACACAGCCTGGGCGATACCTTGAGCTGGGCGCTGCCGGTGCTGCTGCGCCAGGGCGAACTGGCTGAAGCGCGTCAGGAGCGTTTCTGGTCGATGGCGCCCGGCGCACGCCTCGAAGACCCGCGCATCGCCCGCGCCCCGCGCCAGCGTGAGGCCCTGGCCACCTTGGCGCAGCATCCACACGGCGTGGCCCATCAGCTATTAAGCAAGCTGATGCTGAGCAAAGACAGCCTCGACCTGCTGCTGGCCAAGGGCCTGGTGCAGGTGGAAATCCGCAAGCACGCCCCGGACCCGCGCCACGAACACTGGCTGGCCCAGCCGGAGTTGCCGCTGAACCCCGAGCAACGCGCCGCGTATGAGGCGATTCGCGCCGGCTTCGACAGTTTCCACGCGTTCCTGCTAGCCGGCGTCACCGGCAGCGGCAAGACCGAAGTCTATTTGCAACTGATCCGCGAAACCCTGCAGGCGGGCAAGCAGGCACTGGTGCTGATCCCCGAGATCAATCTGGGCCCGCAGACCGTGGCGCGTTTCGAGCAACGCTTCAATGCCCGGATCGCCCTGGTGCACTCAGCGGTCAATGACCGTGAACGCCTGGAGTCGTGGCTGGCGGCGCGGGACGGCGAGGCCGACATTATTATCGGCACGCGCTCAGCACTGTTCACGCCGATGAAAAACCCCGGGCTGATCATCGTCGACGAGGAGCACGATGGCTCCTATAAACAGCAGGAAGGTTTGCGCTACCACGCCCGCGACCTCGCGCTGGTGCGCGCCCGCCAGGAAGACATCCCGATTGTGCTGGGCTCGGCCACGCCGTCCCTGGAAAGCCTGCACAACGCCTACACCGGCCGTTACGGGCTGCTGCGCCTGAACGAGCGTGCTGGCGGCGCCAAACTACCGCGCTTCCTGCGCCTGGACGTGAAAAGCCGTCCGCTGGACAGCGGTATTTCCGGCCCGATGCAACAGGCCATTGGCCAGACCCTGGCCGCCGGCCAGCAGGTATTGGTATTTCTCAACCGCCGCGGCTTTGCCCCGACGCTGCTGTGCCATGACTGCGGCTGGATGTCCGGCTGCGAGCGCTGCGATGCGCGCATGACCGTGCACCAGCGCCACGGCGAGTTACGCTGCCATCACTGCGGCCATGTGGAACGGGTACCGCGCCATTGCCCGCAGTGCGGCAAGGTGGACCTGCGGCCCGTGGGCGCCGGCACCGAGCGCGCCGAAGAACGCCTGGGCATTCTGTTCCCGGATTACCCGGTGCTGCGGGTCGACCGCGACAGCACGTCGCGCAAAGACGCTATGAACCAACTGTTCACCACCATCCACAAGGGCCAACCGTGCATTCTGGTGGGCACGCAGATGCTTGCCAAAGGGCATCACTTCCCACGGGTGACCCTGGTGTCGATCCTGGATGCCGATGGCGGGCTGTTCTCCGGGGATTTTCGCGCCAGCGAACGCATGGCGCAGTTGATCGTGCAGGTGGCAGGGCGCGCCGGGCGGGCCGAAGAGCCAGGCAGGGTGATTATCCAGACGCACCTGGCCGACCACCCGCTGCTGATTCAACTGACGGAACAAGGCTACTTTGCCTTCGCCGAGCAGGCCTTGAGCGAACGCCGCGCCGCCGGCCTGCCGCCCTTTGCGCACCTGGCGCTGCTGCGTGCCGAAGCCCACAAACCCGGGCAGGCCGAGGGCTTTCTTGATGAGGCCTGCAGCGCCGCCGAACGTTTATTGGGCGAACTGGCCCTCAGTGGCATCGAACTACTCGGCCCGGTGCCAGCGCCCATGGAGCGGCGCGCCGGGCGTTATCGCGCTCAGCTACTCTTGCAGGCAACCTCCCGCGCGCCGCTGCATCGGCTATTAAGTCGCTGGATGCTTGAGCTGGAGCAACTGCCCAGCGGTCGGCAGGTGCGATGGTCGTTGGATGTAGACCCGGTAGATTTGTATTGAGGGTAATTACGTCATCGCAGGCAAGCCAGCTCGCACATTATGAAATGTGAATACCCTTAAATGTGGGAGCGGGCTTGCCCGCGAAGAGGCCCGCAGGTCCGCCATATAGTCTGAACGGTTGGCAAGCCCGCCCTCGCCACGGATAATGCCCAGTTTTTCCACCTGCGCATCGCGCGCCGCCGCTTGCGGTCGAAAGAGAACACCATGAAAGACACCATTCGCCAGCTGATCCAACAAGCCCTCACCCAACTCGTCCACGAAGGTGTGTTGCCTGAAGGCCTGTCGCCGGCGATCCAGGTGGAGAACACCCGCGACAAGACCCATGGCGACTTCGCCAGCAACATCGCGATGATGCTGTCCAAGCCGGCCGGCATGAAGCCGCGTGACCTGGCAGAAAAAATCATCGCAGCCCTGCCGGCTGACGCCAGTGTCACCAAGGCCGAAATTGCCGGCCCAGGCTTTATCAACTTCTTCCAGAACACCCAGGCCCTGGCGTCGCGCCTGGATGCCGCCCTGGCCGATGCGCGCATCGGTGCACGCAAGGCCGGCGACAGCCAGCGCGTGGTCATCGACCTGTCGGCGCCGAACCTGGCCAAGGAAATGCACGTGGGCCACCTGCGCTCCACCATCATTGGCGACGGCGTGGCACGGGTGCTGGAATTCCTCGGCGACACCGTGATCCGCCAGAATCACGTGGGCGACTGGGGTACCCAGTTCGGCATGCTGATGGCCTACCTGCAGGAAAACCCGATCACCAGCAACGAGCTGGCCGACCTGGAAAACTTCTACCGCGCCGCCAAAAAGCGGTTTGACGAGTCTGAAGAGTTCGCCGACCGCGCACGGGGCCTGGTGGTCAAGCTGCAAGCCGGCGACGAAGAGTGCCTGGCGCTGTGGAACCGCTTCCGTGAAATTTCCCTGTCCCATTGCCAGGAAATCTACGAGCTGCTCAACGTGAAACTGACCATGGCCGACGTGATGGGCGAAAGCGCCTATAACGACGACCTGATCAACGTGGTCAACGACCTCAAGGCCAAAGGCCTGCTGGTCGAAAGCAACGGCGCCCAGTGCGTGTTCCTCGAAGAATTCAAGACCGCCGACGGCGAGCCGCTGCCGGTGATCATCGTCAAGGCCGATGGCGGCTACCTCTACGCCACCACTGACCTGGCCGCCGTGCGTTACCGCAGTGGCGTGCTCAAGGCTGACCGTGCGCTGTACTTCGTCGATCAGCGCCAGGCCCTGCACTTCCAGCAGGTGTTCGAAGTGGCCCGTCGCGCCGGTTTCGTCACCCACCCGATGCATATGGAGCACATGGGCTTTGGCACCATGAACGGCGCCGATGGCCGCCCCTTCAAGACCCGCGACGGCGGCACCGTGAAGCTGATCGACCTGCTGACCGAAGCCCAGGAACGTGCCTACAACCTGGTGAAGGAAAAGAACCCGGAGCTGGCCGAGGCCGACCTGCGTAATATTGCCCGCGTGGTGGGCATTGGCGCGGTGAAATACGCCGACCTGTCCAAGCACCGCACCAGCGACTACAGCTTCAACTTCGACCTGATGCTCAACTTCGAAGGCAACACCGCGCCGTACCTGCTGTACGCCTACACCCGCGTGGCCGGGGTATTTCGCAAGCTGGGCAAGGACTTCAGCGAAGTCGAGGGCCAGATCGCGCTGGACGCCGCCCACGAACAGGAACTGGCGGCCAAGCTCGCGCAATTTGGCGAAGTGCTCAACAGCGTTGGCGAAAAAGGCACGCCGCACATCCTGTGCACCTATTTGTACGAAGTGGCCGGCCTGTTCTCCAGCTTCTACGAGAACTGCCCGATCCTGACCGCCGACGACGAAGCCCAGAAACAAAGTCGCCTGCGCCTTGCCGCATTGGCTGGACGCACCCTCAAGCAAGGCCTGGAACTCTTGGGCCTGGAAACTCTGGAGCGTATGTAAGTTGGCTGCCAAGAAAAAACCTGCACCCAAGCGCGGCGCCAGCCGCTACCAGGCCCCGGCGAAGCAACCGATTCCGGGTTGGTTGTGGATGGCCATCGGCCTGACGGTCGGCGCATTTATCGTGTTTCTGATGAAGCTGGAGCCCGGCCAGGGCGATGACGTCAAGCGCGTCAAACAGGAGCAGCAAAAGGCCACGAAAATCGCCGAAGCCAACAAGACCGCGCCGAGCCCGACCGCACCGGTAAAGCCCAAGTACGACTTCTACACGCTGCTGCCGGAATCGGAAGTGATCGTGCCGCCTGACGCCGTGCCGGAAAAAACCCTGCCGACGCCACAAGTGCCGACCACGCCGGTAACCCCAGCGGAAGCGGCGAAAATCGACACGGCGCGCGCCCAGGCCGCGCTGGCCGGTATCACGCCGCCGCCAGCACCGCCGGTGGCTGCAACCAAGGCGGCGCCGGTGACCAAGTTCTTCCTGCAAGCGGGCTCGTTCCCGAAACAGGCGGATGCGGACCGTGTACGCGCACAGATCATTCTGTTGGGCCAATCGGTATCGGTTGAGTCCGGCACGGTGAAGGACGCGACCTGGTATCGCGTATTGGTGGGGCCGTTCAGCAACCGCGAACAGCTGACCGTGGCGCAAAAGCAATTGGCCGGCGCCGGGTTTAGCAACCTGTTGTTACAACAACGCCAGAGCCGCTGACGCATACCCACTGATCGTTCCCACGCTCCGCGTGGGAACGTGCCCCTTGACGCTTTGCGTCACAGAGCAGGCGCAGAGCGCCCAAGGAGGCATTACCACGCGGAGCGTGGGAACGATCACCACTCGTCCGCACTGCCTCCCTACGGTTGAAATCCCCCTCGCCACCCCCATATGAGTTTCCATCAGGGCATTTTCGCCCCGCTGCGTGGAGACTCTCCCCTTGACCACCATCGTTTCAGTACGTCGCCACGGCAAAGTTGTCATGGGCGGCGACGGCCAGGTTTCCCTGGGCAACACCGTGATGAAAGGCAACGCCAAGAAAGTGCGCCGCCTGTACCACGGCCAGGTGCTTGCCGGCTTCGCAGGCGCAACCGCCGATGCCTTTACCCTGTTCGAACGCTTCGAAGGCCAGCTTGAGAAACACCAGGGCCACCTGGTGCGCGCCGCTGTAGAGCTTGCCAAAGAATGGCGCACCGACCGCTCCCTCAGCCGCCTGGAGGCTATGCTGGCGGTTGCGAACAAAGACGCTTCCCTGATCATCACCGGCAACGGCGACGTGGTTGAACCCGAGCATGGCTTGATCGCCATGGGTTCAGGTGGCGGCTACGCCCAGGCTGCGGCCAGCGCGCTGCTGAAGAAAACCGACCTGTCGGCCCGTGAAATCGTCGAGACCGCCCTGGGTATCGCTGGCGATATCTGCGTGTTCACCAACCACAATCAGACCATTGAGGAGCAGGACCTCGCCGAATAAGCCCTAGGCTTATTCAGGCTTGAGGCCGCCAAACACTATGTCCATGACTCCCCGCGAAATCGTCCATGAACTCAACCGCCATATCATCGGCCAGGACGATGCCAAGCGCGCCGTTGCCATTGCGCTGCGTAACCGCTGGCGCCGGATGCAACTGCCAGAAGAACTGCGCGTTGAAGTAACGCCCAAGAACATCCTGATGATCGGCCCTACCGGCGTCGGCAAAACCGAGATCGCTCGGCGGCTGGCCAAACTGGCCAATGCACCGTTCATCAAGGTCGAAGCGACCAAATTCACCGAAGTCGGTTATGTGGGCCGCGATGTCGAGTCGATCATTCGCGACCTGGCTGACGCCGCCCTGAAGATGCTGCGCGAACAGGAAGTGACCAAGGTCAGCCATCGCGCCGAAGACGCCGCTGAAGAGCGCATCCTCGACGCCCTGCTGCCACCGGCACGCATGGGTTTCAACGAAGACGCCGCACCTTCGTCGGATTCCAACACCCGCCAGCTGTTCCGCAAGCGCCTGCGTGAAGGCCAGTTGGATGACAAGGAAATCGAGATCGAAGTGGCCGAAGTGTCCGGCGTGGATATCTCTGCCCCGCCTGGCATGGAAGAAATGACCAGCCAGTTGCAGAACCTGTTCGCCAACATGGGCAAGGGCAAGAAGAAAAGCCGCAAGCTCAAGGTGAAAGAAGCGCTCAAGCTGGTGCGCGACGAAGAAGCCGGGCGCCTGGTCAATGAGGAAGAACTCAAGGCCAAGGCCCTGGAAGCGGTCGAGCAACATGGCATTGTGTTTATCGATGAGATCGACAAGGTGGCCAAGCGTGGCAACTCCGGCGGCGTGGATGTCTCCCGCGAAGGCGTGCAGCGCGATTTGCTGCCGCTGATCGAAGGCTGCACGGTCAACACCAAGCTGGGCATGGTCAAGACTGACCACATCCTGTTTATCGCCTCCGGTGCCTTCCACCTGAGCAAGCCGAGCGACCTGGTGCCCGAGCTGCAAGGCCGCCTGCCGATTCGGGTGGAGCTCAAGGCACTGACGCCGGGCGACTTCGAGCGCATCCTCAGCGAACCGCATGCCTCGCTCACCGAGCAGTACCGCGAGCTGCTGAAAACCGAAGGGCTGGGTATCGAATTCCAGGCAGACGGTATCAAGCGCCTGGCGGAGATCGCCTGGCAGGTCAATGAAAAGACCGAGAACATCGGTGCCCGTCGCCTGCATACCTTGCTTGAGCGCCTGCTTGAGGAAGTATCCTTCAGCGCCGGCGACATGGCCGGTGCGCAGAATGGCGAAGCGATCAAGATCGATGCCGATTATGTGAACAGCCACCTGGGCGAATTGGCGCAGAACGAAGATCTGTCTCGTTATATCCTGTAAGCCTCACTCAATGTGGGAGTGGCTTGTGTGGGCGCTGGCTTGCCTGCGATAGCATCACCTCAGTGTTCCTGAAACACCGAGGTGCCGGCATCGCGGGCAAGCCCGGCTCCCACATTGGTCCCTCCCACATTTGGGGCCGGTTCCTTCAGGGTTATCTCCAATGTCGAAATTTCCTACCGCAGTAAACCTGCATAAAACTTCCAACACCCTCGGCCTTACCTACGGGCCCGACGAGGTTTACCAACTACCCGCCGAATTCCTGCGGGTGCACTCCCCTTCCGCCGAGGTCCAGGGCCACGGCAAACCCATCCTGCAATTCGGCAAGCTCAACGTCCGGTTGATCAAGCTGGAACCGGCCGGCCAGTACGCACTGAAATTGACCTTCGACGACGGTCATGACAGCGGACTGTTCACCTGGGACTACCTCTATCAGTTGGCCGTACGTCAGGACGCTTTGTGGGCCGACTACCTGGCCGAGCTCAAAGCCGCTGGTAAAACCCGCGATCCGAGTGAGTCGGTCGTGCGGCTGATGCTCTAGCTCAACGGTCTTGCTGTTTAGAGCGCATTTTCTAATTTCATCTGCTTGAATGCCCTGTCGCGTGGCCAACGATTGGCCCGCTTGCGAAAAAAAATAAACTCGGGTAACCAATGGAGCTGGCAAGTTCCCTGCATTTGACGATGCGGTATCAACGGTCACCCGAGTCGCAGTACCAGGCTGGTGTCGTGTATCGAAATTGGGTGCGCAGCAATCGCCGGTACTCGTCTTTCGGACAATGGAGCGTCGTAGATGAGTAACAAGAATAACGATGACTTGAAACGCCAGGCCTCGGAAAACACCCTGGGGTTGAACCCGATCATCGCGTTACGCAAAAAGGATTTATTGGCCTCGGCCAAGATGGTGCTGACCCAAGCCATCAAGCAACCGTTGCACAGCGTCAAGCACGTCGCCCACTTTGGCGTTGAATTGAAGAATGTGATGTTCGGCAAATCCGCACTGGTGCCCGAGGGCGACGACCGTCGTTTCAACGACCCAGCCTGGAGCCAGAACCCGCTCTACAAACGTTATTTGCAGACTTACCTGGCATGGCGCAAGGAACTTCACGACTGGATCGACGACAGCAACCTGTCGGCACAAGACATCAGCCGGGGCCACTTCGTGATCAACCTGATGACCGAAGCCATGGCCCCCACCAACAGCGCGGCCAACCCGGCGGCGGTCAAACGCTTCTTTGAAACCGGCGGTAAAAGCCTGCTCGACGGTTTGTCTCACCTGGCCAAGGACATGGTGCACAACGGCGGCATGCCCAGCCAGGTCAACATGGGCGCCTTTGAAGTCGGCAAGACCCTGGGCACCAGCGAAGGCGCGGTGGTGTTTCGCAACGACGTGCTGGAGCTGATCCAGTACAAGCCCATTACCGAGCAGGTGCATGAGCGCCCGCTGCTGGTGGTGCCGCCGCAGATCAACAAATTCTACGTCTTCGACCTGTGCCCGGATAAAAGCCTGGCGCGCTTCTGCCTGCGTAATGGCCAGCAGACCTTTATCGTCAGTTGGCGCAACCCCACCAAGGCCCAGCGCGAATGGGGGCTATCCACCTATATCGAGGCGCTGAAGGAAGCGGTCGATGTGGTCACGGCGATTACCGGCAGCAAAGACGTGAATATGCTCGGTGCCTGCTCAGGCGGCATCACCTGCACGGCGCTGTTGGGCCACTACGCGGCGCTGGGGCAGAAGAAGGTCAACGCCCTGACTCTGCTGGTGAGCGTGCTGGATACCACCCTGGACACCCAGGTGGCGCTGTTTGTCGACGAGCAGACTCTGGAAGCGGCCAAGCGCCACTCCTATCAGGCCGGCGTGCTGGAAGGCCGCGACATGGCCAAGGTCTTTGCCTGGATGCGCCCCAACGACTTGATCTGGAACTATTGGGTCAACAACTACCTGCTGGGCAACGAGCCGCCGGTGTTCGACATCCTGTTCTGGAACAACGACACCACACGCTTGCCGGCCGCGTTCCATGGCGACCTGATCGAACTGTTCAAAAACAACCCACTGGTACGGGCCAACGCCCTGGAAGTGTGCGGCACGCCCATCGACCTCAAGCAGGTCACTGCCGATATCTATTCCCTGGCCGGCACCAACGACCACATCACGCCGTGGCAGTCCTGTTACAAGTCAGCGCAGTTGTTCGGCGGCAAGGTCGAGTTTGTACTGTCCAGCAGCGGGCATATCCAGAGCATCCTCAACCCGCCGGGCAACCCCAAAGCGCGCTACCAGACCAGCGAGGGTCTGGCCGGCAGTGCGCTGGAGTGGCAAGAAGATGCGACCAAGCACACCGATTCGTGGTGGCTGCATTGGCAGGTGTGGCAGGCGGAGCGGGCGGGAAAATTGAAAAAAGCCCCGACGACATTAGGCAATAAAACCTATGCAGCCGCTGAAGCGGCGCCGGGTACCTATGTACATGAACGCTAGGCATTCTTGTGATTGAAATGAGATCAGATGTGGGAGCTGGCTTGCCTGCGATAGCAATGGGCCTGCTCACTAATCGCGGCCTGAAAGAATGCCATCGCAGGCAAGCCAGCTCCCACACTGACCGAGTTCCTACAGACCAATAGCACCACTTCACAGGGCTTGAGCATGGCGCAACCGTTCATCTTCCGTACCATCGACCTGGATGGCCAGACCATCCGCACGGCGGTACGCCCGGGCAAGCCGCACTTGACCCCGCTGCTGATCTTCAACGGCATCGGCGCCAACCTTGAGCTGGTGTTTCCGTTCGTCCAGGCCCTGGACCCGGACCTGGAAGTGATCGCCTTCGACGTGCCCGGCGTGGGCGGTTCCTCGACGCCGAACCGGCCCTACCGCTTTCCCGGCCTGGCCAAGCTCACCGCCCGCATGCTCGATTACCTCGACTACGGCCAAGTGAACGCCGTGGGTGTGTCCTGGGGCGGAGCGCTGGCCCAGCAATTTGCGTATGACTACCCCGAGCGCTGCAAGAAATTGATCCTGGCGGCCACCGCAGCCGGGGCTTTCATGGTGCCGGGCAAGCCCAAGGTGTTGTGGCTGATGGCAAGCCCCAGGCGCTATATCCAGCCGTCCCACGTGGTGCGCATTGCACCGATGATTTATGGCGGTTCGTTCCGCCGAGATTCCAAACTGGCCGCCGAGCACGCCAGCAAAGTGCGCTCGGCCGGCAAGCTGGGTTACTACTGGCAACTGTTTGCCGGGCTGGGCTGGACCAGCATTCACTGGCTGCACAAGATCCGCCAGCCCACCCTGGTGCTGGCCGGGGACGATGACCCGCTGATCCCGCTGGTCAACATGCGCATGCTCGCCTGGCGCATCCCCAATGCGCAGTTGCACATCATCGACGACGGCCACCTGTTCCTGATCACCCGGGCCGAAGCCGTGGCGCCGATCATCATGAAGTTTCTGGAGGAGGAGCGCCTGCGCGCCGTGATACATCCGCGACCGGCGGTGTGAAGGACCACACCACCGCGCAACTTGCCAGGAACCGACTATGGTTCTGGATTGGCGTGCCTGCTTGATGACTTGACGAAGGAGTGTTGGCTCATGCGAGAAAGACCCGTGACGAACCCGGCGCCCACCCCCGCTGCGTTCATCAACGCGCAAAATGCGATCACCGGCCTGCGCGGCCGGGACTTGCTGTCGACCCTGCGTACCGTCGCCGCGCACGGCCTGCGCAACCCGGTGCACACCGCTCGCCACGCCCTGGCCCTGGGCGGCCAGCTGGGCCGTGTGCTGCTGGGTGAGACCGTGCACGAACCCAACCCCAGGGACCATCGCTTCAGCGACCCCACCTGGAAGCTCAACCCGCTGTACCGCCGCAGCTTGCAAGCCTATCTGAGCTGGCAAAAACAGACACGGCAGTGGATCGATGACAGCGCCCTCAGTGACGATGATCGCGCCCGCGCGCAGTTCGCCTTCGCCCTGCTCAACGATGCCGTGTCCCCTTCCAACACCCTGCTCAACCCGCTGGCGATCAAGGAGTTGCTCAACTCCGGCGGCAACAGCGTAGTGCGTGGCGTGAGTAATTTGTTCGAAGACCTGCTGCACAACAACGGTTTGCCGCGCCAGGTCAGCAAGCACGCTTTCGAAGTGGGCAAGACCGTGGCGACCACCCCCGGTTCGGTGGTGTTTCGCAATGAGCTGCTGGAGCTGATCCAATACAAGCCCATGAGCGAAAAACAGTACGCCAAGCCACTGCTGGTGGTGCCGCCGCAAATCAACAAGTACTACATTTTCGACCTGAGCCCGGCCAACAGCTTTGTGCAATACGCGCTCAAAAACGGCCTGCAGACCTTTATGGTCAGCTGGCGTAACCCGGACGTGCGGCATCGCGAATGGGGCCTGTCCACCTACGTGGCGGCGCTGGAAGAAGCGCTCAACGTGTGCCGGGCCATCACTGGCGCCCGCGAGGTCAACCTGATGGGCGCCTGCGCCGGGGGCCTGACCATCGCCGCGCTGCAAGGCCACCTGCAAGCCAAGCGCCAGTTGCGGCGCATCTCCAGCGCCAGTTACCTGGTAAGCCTGCTCGACAGCCAGATCGACAGCCCCGCAACCCTATTCGCCGATGAACAAACCCTGGAGGCCGCCAAGCGCCGCTCTTACCAGCAAGGCGTGCTGGATGGCCGCGACATGGCCAAGGTGTTTGCCTGGATGCGCCCCAACGACTTGATCTGGAACTACTGGATCAACAATTACCTGCTGGGCAAGGAACCGCCGGCGTTCGACATCCTGTACTGGAACAACGACAACACGCGCCTGCCCGCCGCATTGCACGGCGACCTGCTGGACTTCTTCAAGCACAACCCCCTGAGCCACCCTGGCGGCCTGGAGGTATGCGGCACGCCCATCGACTTGCGCAAGGTCGCGGTGGACAGCTTCAGCGTGGCCGGCATCAACGATCACATCACGCCGTGGGACGCGGTGTACCGCTCCACGCAACTGCTGGGTGGCGAGCGGCGCTTCGTGCTGTCCAACAGCGGGCATATCCAGAGCATCCTCAACCCACCGGGTAACCCCAAGGCCAACTACGTCGAGAACCTCAAGCTGAGCAGCGACCCGCGCGCCTGGTATTACGACGCCCAGCACGTCGAAGGCAGTTGGTGGCCGCAGTGGCTGGAGTGGGTGCAAAAACGCTCCGGTGTACAACGCGAAACCCTCACCGCTCTGGGCAACCAGAATTACCCACCGATGGAAGCGGCGCCGGGCACTTACGTGCGCGTGCGATGAGCTCAAACATCACATTAAGAAGACTGGATGAAGACCCGCGACCGTATCCTTGAATGTGCCTTGCAGTTGTTCAACCACAAGGGCGAACCGAACGTGTCGACCATGGAGGTGGCCAATGAAATGGGGATCAGCCCCGGTAACCTCTACTACCACTTCCATGGCAAGGAGCCGTTGGTACTGGGGCTGTTCGAGCGCTTTCAATGCGAGCTGGCGCCGCTGCTCGACCCGCCTGCCGATGCGCAACTGGAGGCTGAGGACTACTGGCTGTTTTTGCACCTGATTGTCGAGCGCATGGCCCACTATCGCTTCCTCTTCCAGGACCTGTCGAACCTGGCCGGGCGCCTGCCGAAGCTGGCCAAGGGGATCCGCAATCTGCTTACCGCGCTCAAACGTACCCTGGCCTCCTTGTTGGCGCGGTTGAAGGCTGCGGGGCACCTGGTCAGTGACACCCAGGCACTGGGGCAGTTGGTGGAACAGATCACCATGACTCTGCTGTTCTCCCTCGATTACCAACGCGTACTGGACCGTGAAGGCGAGGTACGAGTGGTGGTGTACCAGGTCATGATGCTGGTAGCGCCGCACCTGCTGTCACCTGCACGCCAGGCCACCGAACGCTGGGCCTTGCGCTACCTGGATGATCCGCTTTGACCGGTGCTTACTCAGGCCCGCCGAATTGCTGAATGAATTTGAAAAGTTCACTGTCATTGCGCACGCCCAACTTCCGATAAGCCGATTGTTTCTGCGTACTGATAGTACTTGCACTGCGGGAGAACTTTGCCGCAATCGAACTGACTGACATGCCATCGAGAAAACAGCGCAACACTTCGCGCTCTTTGGGTGTGAGCCCGGAAGTCAATGACAGCGTCGCTGAAACATTGACCGTCGACTTCACGGTGACGAGATCAAACGCAGAGTGTTTGCCCTGTAATGTCGCCAACATACAAGGTTGTATATAAAGCCGCCCTTGAGCGACAGTTCGGATAGCCGTGATCAGCTCGGTCAGATTCTGAGTCTTACCCAGAATGCCCCAACATCCAGCCTTGAGCGCCAGCGAGACTGTCGCAGGCGAATAATCCGAGGAAACGATCAATGCCCGGCACTGGCTGAAACGCCTGCCCAGCGTCTGGAGCAGACTGAGGCCGTCGATGTCTGACGGCGCCAGCACGAAGTCCATGACGACCACATCGACCCGCTGACGGGCCAGCGCCTCCAGCAGTTGCCGGCCCGTACCGTAGGAGCCGGTCACCTGAATGTCGGCCTCGGCATTCAATCCCAGTGCGATACCTTGGCGAACCATCTCGTGGTCATCCAGCAGCATGACGGTACAGATGGCCAATGGTGAAGTTGTCATAACGAGCCCCGCATAAATCAATGCAGTACTGCACGCTATAGACCAGCCTTATGCAGGGTTCAATAAGCGGACACAACAGTACTACATTTACTTACGGCAACTTCCTACAGAAACAACTGAGGAAACTTTACCCAACCAAAAATCCATACGAAAAAAACTAAACAAAACAAAACGCTTTCGAACAATCACGAACCAAAACTCGAGACTTCGCTATAGAGCGCATTCACTTTTAGATACAAATTACGCCAGCCCGCCCCATGAAAAAAATTCGACAAGAACCTCAGGCACTGCGCTTAAACCTGCGGCGGATAACTTCAATAACTCGAGATCGAAAACAGAATGAAAGCCAACGTTTTACCTGCCGTTGCAACCGCCCTGGCCTTGAGCGCCACGATGACGTCATCGGTGTACGCCGCGGACGGCGTGATCAACTTCAGTGGACTGGTGACCGACGTGACCTGCACCGTCGAAGGCGCGGCTCCGGGCACGGGGGCTGTGGTCAAGGACGTGAACCTGGGTGGCGTCTCTGCTGCACGCCTGGCCACGGCAGGCAGCCGTGCCAACCTGACCGGCTTCACCATTCGCATCGGCGCACCGGGTGAGGGCAGTTGCACCAACGGACGCACCGCCATGGTTGCCTTCGATCCGACCAGCCCGGCCATCGACGTGGCCACTGGGCGCTTGAACATTGATGGTTACGACGATCCATCGGATACCACCAACGCCAAAAACGTCCAGGTGGAGGTCACCAGCCGCAGCGGCACGCCGATCAACGTGTACACCGAAAAATCCGAAGGCGTGGTGATCGCCGATAACCAGGCAACCATCCCATTGGCTGCACAACTGTACGCCAGCGGCCCGGCCACCGAAGGCAAGGTCAACACCCGGGTCGGGTTCATGATCGAGTACGCCGAGTAAAGCGCGAGCGAGCCTGCGAAGGCGGGCTCCTCCCTGGGTAAAGAGACCAGACGATGAAAACGAAGGCCCGTCTTACATTTGTCGCCGGTGTGTCTGGTGCAATGCTGCTGTTCATACTTGCCGCCGAGGCAGGCGTCATCATCCACGGCACACGGGTGATCTACCCTGCCGAACGGCAGGAAGTGATCGTACGCCTGGAAAACAAGGGCAATCGCCCGGCATTGGTGCAAACCTGGCTGGACGACGGCGACCGATACTCAACAGCCGCCACTGCAAAAGCGCCGCTGAGTACGTCCCCCCCAATCTTCCGCATTGAGCCGCACCAGCAACAGGCGTTGCGCCTGCGCTACTCGGGCGAGCCTTTGCCTGCCGATCGTGAAAGCCTGTTTTGGCTCAACGTACTGGAAGTGCCGCCGAGTGCCGCAAAGGGTGACGAGAATAACCAGATCGAATTGGCATTTCGCACCCGCTTGCGCGTATTCCTGCGCCCGCAAGCGTTGCCTTATGCGGTGGCAAACGCAGCCTCGAAACTGCAATGGAAACTGATCGCCCACGATCGCGGCTACGCCCTGCAAGCCACTAACCCGACGCCCTATCACGTCTCGCTTGCCTCTATCGAACTGCTCAGCGCCGGCCAGCGTTTTGCCAAAGCGCCGAACCAGAGCGCCAACGACAGCCTGCTGCTGCCGGCCGGCGATGTAAAGCGCTTTGCGTTGCCGCTGTTGCGCGAATGTCCGCGTACCCCGGCCAAGGTTGAGTTCACCAGCGTCAGCGATTTCGGTGCCCGCGTACGGCATTCGGCAGCGCTGCCTGGCTGCACGGGATAAACCACCATGAATGTATTTTCGATTTTTGCGCAGACCACCTTGCTGACCTGCACGCTGGTGGGCGCAACGGCGCTGCAGGCGAGCGTGATCATCAACAGCACGCGCGTGGTTTATCCGCAGAACGACAAAGAGGTCACCGTCAGGCTGGAGAGCAAGAACCAGGCACCGGTATTGGTCCAGACCTGGCTGGATAATGGCGATGAGCAGTCGACGCCACAGGTGGGCGGCATTCCTTTTGTGGTGACCCCGCCCATCTTCCGTATGGAACCGGGCAAGCAACAGGTGGTGCGCGTGGCCTATACCGGCGAACCCTTGCCGACCGCACAGGAAAGCCTGTTCTGGTTCAACTTGCTGGAAGTGCCTGCGCAATCTCCAAATGCGCAACAGGGCAACCAACTGCAGCTGGCGTTTCGCTCGCGGATCAAACTGTTCTTCCGTCCGCATAACCTGCTCTACGGAGTCGAAACGGCACCCGGAAAACTGCAATGGCGACGCATCTCAAGCGCACAGGGCCAGGGCCTGGAAGTCTTCAACCCGACGCCCTATCACGTGACCTTTGAAGCCGTCGAGGTGCTGGAGTCCGGGCAACGACATGCGCGTAAAACCGCGTCGTCGGGCAGCGAAAACATGGTACTGCCCGGCGGCCGCCTGCGCTTTGAGCTGCCCACGCTCAAAGCATCGGCCAATACCGAGGCGACCGTAGAGTTCCAGACACTCGATGACTATGGCGTGAAGGCCGTCCATAGCGCCAAGGCCCCGCCATGACAGCCCCCAGAACAGACCTTCCAGCGTAGGGCGCCCTGACTGGCGCTACCACGCCCCTACTTTTTCATGTCGATGCCCACTGACGCGGGTAGGGACGCCCTATGCCGACAGTCGACCGACACCTGTTTTTCGAGAATGCTGAACATGAGTTTCAACACGCCAACCGGCGTAAAAGCACGTCATCGCTTCAAGCGGACCCTGCATAGCCTGCTGTTGATCAGCGGCGCTCAAGCCGTCAGCGCCCAGAGTGCCGAACAGGTCGAATTCAATCCGGCTTTCTTTCCGGGTGGCAAGGCGGGCTTGCAGGTCGATATCGCCAAGTTCAACCAAGGCAACGTCGTCCTGCCTGGCAGCTATCGCGCCGATGTGCACCTTAACGGCCAGTGGATCGGGCGTGAAACCCTGTCCTTTTCCAAGATCGCGGGCCATGACACCGCCCAGCTGTGCCTGGAGCCCCAGGCGCTGCTCAGGTTTGGCGTTATCGTCGATAGCGTCGAGGCAGCAGCCCTTTCCAGCTGTGCCGACATCGCCAGCTACCTGCCCGGCGCCAGCAGCCAGTTCGATTCGGGTGAAAGTCGCCTCGACCTGCAAGTTCCGCAGATATACCTGGCGCGCCAGCCACGCGGCTACGTCGACCCGCAACACTGGGATGGCGGCGTGGATGCCGCGTTTGTGCGTTACAACACCAATACCTTCACCACGCGGACCGGCGGGCGCACCCAGGGCTCCAGCTACCTCGGCCTGAACACCGGCCTCAACCTGGGGAACTGGCACTGGCGCCACAACGGCAGCTACAGCCGCACCCATACCGCCTCGGGGTACCAAAGCAGCGCCACCTATGTGCAGCGGGATTTGAGTGCCTTGAAGTCCCAACTGGTGCTTGGCGAACTCTATACCCCCGGCGAACTGTTCGACAGCGTGCGTCTGCGCGGCGCCAGCCTGTCTTCCGATGACCGGATGCTGCCCGATTCACTGACCGGCTTTGCCCCGGTAGTGCGCGGGGTTGCCGAGACCAACGCACGGGTCACTGTGCGCCAACGCGGTGTGTTGCTGGATGAAGTCTCCGTCGCGCCCGGCCCGTTCGTGCTCAAGGACCTGTTCCCCACCGGTTACGGCGGCGACCTGAATGTCACCGTCACCGAAGCCGACGGTCGTACCCGTGAGTTCATCGTACCGTTTGCCGCCAACGCCAACCTGCTGCGCCCCGGCTACAGCCGCTATTCGCTGAGTGCCGGCCTGCTCGATGAAGTCGGCCTGCACCACCCGCCCAGGCTGATGCAAGCGACTTACCAGCATGGCCTGAGTAATCTGCTGACCGGTTATACCGGTGCCGTGATGGGTGAGGATTACCGTTCACAGTTGCTGGGGGCCGCGTTCAACACGCCGTTGGGCGCACTTTCTCTGGACTTGACCCAGTCGAACGCGCATCTGCCAGGGCATGGTTCACGCGCGGGTCAAAGCGTACAGCTGCGCTACAGCAAGAACTTCGCGAATACGGGCACCCACTTCGCGCTGGGCGCCTACCGCTACTCCACCGAAGGCTTCTTGAGCGTGAGCGACGCAGCACACATCCGCGACCTTGCGCTGGACGGGCTCAAGCTCGACACCGTTTCGCGCCTGCGTGACCGAATGGACATCAGCCTCAACCAAAGCGTCGGCGACGGCTCGGTGTACCTGACCGGCTCCTCGCAAAACTATTGGAACCGCAACAATGGCAACCTGACGTTTACCGCCGGCTACAGCAGTACGTGGAAGGGTTTGCATTACACCGTCAGCGCGCAGCGCACCCGGGACTTGCTGAGCGAACGCGTCGACAAGCAATTGGACTTTACCGTCAGCCTGCCACTGGGCAGCGGCGCACGCTCGCCCACACTGACCACCACCGTCTACCGTGGCGATCAAAGCAGCGGCGAGCGCCTGAGCCTGGGCGGTACGCTTGGCGGGCGCAATGAATTGAGCTACGGCCTGAGCAGCAGCCGTGCTCAAGGCAGCGGCTATGCCACTAGCGCCGACATGAAATACCAGACCTCTCAAGGCGTGCTGTCGGCAAGCTACGGCCAAAGCAACGCGTACCAATCGACCTCCCTGGGCATGACCGGTGGCATCGTCGCCCACCGTGGCGGTGTGACCTTCGCCCCAGAGTTGGGCGACACCATCGGCATCGTCCAGGCTCCCGACGCCCTCGGCGCACGGATCAATGGCAACCACAGCGCGCAGATCGGCAAAAGCGGCTTCGCCGTGGTGCCGAATCTCACGCCTTACCGCCAGAACGTGGTCGAGTTGGACCCCAAGGATCTGTCCTCGGATGTCGAGCTCAAGACCGCCGCTCAGAACGTCGCGCCACGAGCCGGCTCGGTGGTGCAGTTGCAATTCGAGACCGTCAGCGGGCAGGCCATGTTGATCACGGCGCTGCGGGAGGATGGCACGCCATTGCCGTTCGGCGCGGATGTGTTCGATGAAAGCGGCGCCAGCGTCGGGATCGTTGGCCAGGGTGGCAAAGCCTTTGCGCGTGTGTCACGCGGGCAGGCCATGTTGATCACGGCGCTGCGGGAGGATGGCACGCCATTGCCGTTCGGCGCGGATGTGTTCGATGAAAGCGGCGCCAGCGTCGGGATCGTTGGCCAGGGTGGCAAAGCCTTTGCGCGTGTGTCACGCGGGCAGGGGCAGTTGACGGTCAAGTGGGGCCCGGACGCCACGACCCTGTGCACGCTGCGCTATGACGTGAGCACAGGTTTCACTGCCGAGAACACCAACCGCTTGCGCCACCTGAACGCAGGTGCCTGCCAGCATGCGCCGCAAGCGCCTACCGCCAAAAGCCCCATGACAATACGGAGTTCACAATGAAGCCGTCGATCTCGCGCCTCTTGACCCTGCTGGTGCTTGGCCTGCCCATCGCGGCCCAGGCGGAGTGCGATAGCTATATGGACTCCGAGCACGGCCTTTCCCTTCCGGCCACTATTACGGTACCGGCCAACCTGCCCGATGGCAGCATCATCACCCAGCAGCCATTCAGTGGAGTGGTTCCCGGCCGTTTCTTCAATTGCCACAGCTTGACCCTCAGACAGGTCACCTCCCGCAGGTACCCGCAACTATTGCCAAGCCTGATCTATTCCACTGAGGCTCCTGGCATCGGCATCCGCATAAAAATTACCGATGCCCGAGGAGTGACCAACTTCTACGCGCTTGAAAATATTACCAATCAGCTGCCCACTGGACGCCATCCCATCTTCACCAATGCCGAGGCGATCTTCTACAAAACCGGCCCGGTGACCGGAGGGGTAGTGCCGGCGGGAAGCATCTACAAATACACAATGATGACCCGTATAGGCCAGCGCCTGGGCCGCTTTGAGCTCAACCTCAACAACTCGGTCAGGTTCGTAAGCCCTGTTGCTACCTGCAACCTTGAGGCAGGCGACGTCAACCGCTCCATCGCCCTCGACCCGGTGCAGGTCAGTGCTTTCAACAGCAGCCCCTACGCTGGCGCACACAACTTTGAGCTGACGGCCAATTGCAGCGATGCCGCCAACGTCACCTTTCGTTTTTCCGGCCCGCCCTCGCCTGAAAATGACCTGCTCTTCGCCAATACAGGCACCGCTGGAGGCGTGGCGCTGTGGCTGTATTCACGTATCAACGGAACGAATCAAACGATCCCTGCCAATGGCAGCGACAACGAACGCACGCCGGTTGTGAGCGGCAATCGCGCGGTACTGCCACTCGGCGCTGCGTACCACAAAAGCGGCACGGTCGGCCAAGGCACGCTGATCAGTACCGCTACCGTCAACATCACCTACAACTGAAACCCTGAGGATTAACGATGCGTCTCTCAACACTGCCCCTGCTATTGGCGTTCACGGCCAGCCTGGGCGCTCCTGTCGCCTTCGCTGCTACCACCGGCACCCTGACCTTCCAAGGCGTGGTCAACGCGGGCACGTGCAACCTGATCGCCGGCGATGTAAACCGCACCATCACTCTACCGCCCGTCAAAGTGTCGGACTTCGATAGTGCCGACTCCGCTGGAGAACACGATTTCGAGCTTGCCGCCGACTGCGACTCTGACGTCAAGAACGTGATCTTTCAATTCGCTGGCACACCCTCCGCCGGCAACGCAGAGCTCTTTGCCAATACGGGAACTTCGGGCGGCACCGCTCTTTGGCTGGCCAGCGCAGGCATCATCCCCGCCAACGGTACTGAGGCCCAGCGTAGCCGTACGGTTGCAACGAGCAGCAGCAAGGCGGTACTGGCGCTCAAAGCGGCTTACCACAAAACCGGCGCGGCGATTTCCCACGGCACGCTGGCCAGTGCCGTCACCGTTTCTATCACTTATAACTGATGGGCTTGGTGTAGCGCCCGCGACGCCTGATTGCTGTGGCCCATAAAAAATGCCCGACCTTTATAGGCCGGGCATTTTCTGGTCCCGCAAAAATCAGGACTGACTGGATGGCGTCGGGGTTACCGGCGTTGCAGTCGGGGTAGCAGCGGTGGGCGACGGCGCGGACACCGAATTGGCTGCAGAAGCAGTCGGAGCCGGCTTGGCCGCCACGGCAGGCTTTGGCGCTGCTGGCTTTTTCGCCGCGGCAGGTTTTTTGGCCACCGCAGGTTTTACCGCCGGTTTGGCTGCTGCTGGTTTCGCGGCGGATTTTGCCGCAGCTGGCTTGGCAGCGGGTTTGGCGGAAGCTGGCTTGGCAGCGGATTTGGCAGCAGCCGGTTTAGCCGCAGGTTTCGCTGCTGCTTTAGCAGCCGCTGGCTTGGCGGCAGGTTTGCTGGCCGGTTTGGCAGCAGCTGTTTTGGCCGCTGGCTTGGCCGCAGGTTTCGTCGCGGCTTTGGCTGGCGCCTTGGCCGCAGATTTTGCAGCCGGTTTAGCGGCAGCTTTAACCAGAGGCTTGGCAGCGGCTTTGGCTGCTGGTTTTGCAGCTGCAGTTTTGGCCGCTGGTTTTGCCGCAGGTTTTGCCGCGGCAGTCTTGGCTGGAGCCGCTTTGGCGCCAGTGAGTTTTTCGATTTGCCTGGTCAAGGTATCGACCTTGCTGTGCAACGTCTTCAACTCAGCCTTGCTAGGCACGCCCAGTCGCGAAATAGCACTGTTGAGGCGCTTGTCGAAGGTTTCTTCCAACTTGCCCCACGTGTCAGAAATGCTCGACTTGGCGGAACCGGCCGTTGCCTTGGCCGCATCAACTTTTTTCCCCACTGTACTCTTGGTCAACTTCTCGGCCTTCTCGCCGTCCTTGACCAGAGTCTCGAAGTATTTACCGCCGTCACTGCTAACCTTCGAGTACACGCCTAAACCAGCAAGCCAGATTTTGCGGGAATATTTTTCAACTTCCCCGACCCACGAGCTGCCTTCTTTCTGAGTAGTCTTTTTAACAGCCATCCCGATGTCTCCTTAGTGTTTACGCGCGACACGTTCGAGCAATGCCGTCAGCTCTTCGAGCTTAGCAGAGAGTGTCTCCACGTCATGTTTAGACGCAATGCCGATTCGATTCAAGGCACTTGCAACACGCGTGTCAAAAGCTTTTTCAACTTTATCCAGCTGAACTTCAACCAGGCTCCTGACGCCGGAGACATTACTCTTTACCTGGTCAATCTGACTGTTGGCGGCATCAAGTTGTTCAACTACAACTTTTTTACCTTTACTTTCAACATGTTGGCCGCTCTTAACCAGCTCTTTGAAGTACTCGCTGCCCTCACTGCCGACCTTCGCATAGGCACCAAGACCCGCCAGCCAGATCTTGCGGGCATAGCTTTTAACCTCACTCAGGGGAGTGGTTTGAACGTCGATTTTTTTCTTCAAAATAACTTTGGCCATGGTGCACCTCACACAAAAAGGGGGGGAGGACGGCCCGCAGGAGTTGAGGGCTTGGGCACAAAGTAGGGTTTAAAATTAGAATCGGCACCCTAAGAGCAGCCAGGTCAGGCCAACGCTTTATCCAAGGCCTTTTCGATTTCGGACTTTATCGTGCCACTCATGGCCGACATCAACAGGCCGAGTTCGACATCGATGCGCAGTGAGTTGTCGGCCACCGCAACCGTGCCTTTAACCCCGGAGCGCTTGAGCTTCAGGGTGTCGCCAGCCCATGAAGACTCCACCCCATATTTATCCTCGAGTTTGCGCGCCAATTGCTCAGCCTTGGCCCGCGCCTGTTCTTTTCCCAGGGTATGTTCACGCTCAACGGTAATACGGGCCATTGCAATGACTCCTCTATATAACGACTCAGAACACCCGCCATGCGGCAAAAGGTCTCGATGAGCGCCTATCTTACCTGCAGCCTTGCCAAGACAAAGTAGGCCTTGGGGATTATCATGTCCCGCATTCTCTTTTGGTGACAGCGATATGACTGATCAGCGCAAAGGCAGCGATGCCGAACCCACCACTCACTTCGGCTTCAAGAACGTCCCGGAAAGCCAGAAAGCGGAAAAAGTCGCTGAGGTGTTCCACTCCGTGGCGGCCAAGTACGACCTGATGAACGATGTGCTCTCCGGCGGCATGCACCGCCTGTGGAAGCGCTTCACCATCGAGTTGTCGGGCGTACGCACCGGCAACCGGGTGCTGGACATCGCCGGTGGTACAGGCGACCTGGCGGCCAAGTTCTCCAAGCTGGTTGGCCCCACCGGCCAGGTGGTATTGGCCGATATCAACGGTTCGATGCTCAAGGTTGGCCGCGACCGCCTGCTCGACAAAGGCGTGGCCGGCAATATCGAGTTCGTTCAGGCCGATGCCGAGAAGCTGCCCTTCCCCGACAACCATTTCGACTGCGTGACCATCGCGTTCGGCCTGCGTAACGTGACTCACAAAGAAGACGCGATCCGCTCGATGCTGCGCGTACTCAAGCCGGGTGGCCGCCTGCTGGTGCTGGAATTCTCCAAGCCGACCAACGCGCTGATGTCCAAGGTCTACGACACCTATTCGTTCGCCTTCATGCCACTGATGGGCAAGCTGATCACCAACGACGCCGAGAGCTACCGCTACCTGGCCGAGTCGATCCGCATGCACCCGGACCAGGAAACCCTGAAGTCGATGATGGTGGAGGCCGGTTTCGACCGCGTGACCTACCACAACATGACGTCCGGCATCGTCGCCCTGCACCGCGGCATCAAGCCCTGATGCTGCTGCAAGGTCTTCTCGCCAGCGTCGAGCACGGCCTCAACCGTGTACTGCGCCTGGACAGCACCGCCCTGGCGCGGCTCGCGCACCTGACCGGCAAAGTCATTGCCGTCGACTGCCGAAGCCCCGCCTTGCAGCTGTTTATCCTGCCCAGCGATGAAGGCCTGTTGCTCGCCACTCAATGGGCCGCTGAGGCCGATTGCACTCTGCGTGCGCCAGCCTCAAGCCTGTTGCACCTGGCACTGAGCCGCAACAAGACCGCCATCCTCCACAGCCCCGAGGTGGAACTGGAAGGCGACAGTGCGGTGCTGATGGACCTGGCCGCCGTGCTGCAAGACCTGGAGCTGGACTGGGAATACGAACTGTCGCGCTGGATTGGCCCCGTCGCCACCCAGTTGATCAGCGGGCACCTGCGCAGCCGCTCGCGCTGGTACCAGCAAGGGTTCGCCAGCCTCAACCAGAACCTTGCCGAATACCTGAGCGAAGAATCGCGCACCCTGGTCGGGCAACGGGAAGCGCAAGCGCGCTTTCGCGAGCTCGACAAGGCCAAAATCGACCTGGAACGCCTCGAGGCCCGCTTCGAGCGCTTGAGCCGTTCCCTTGATCCAAGCGATAACGCATGAAGCTGCTCGCCGTCCGCCGTTTGTTTCGTATCCAGCGCGTCGTAATCCGCTACCGTCTCGATGACCTGCTGTTTGCCCTGCCTTTGCCATGGTTCCTGCTGGCGGTGCGTTATGTGCTGCCGTGGCGCTGGTTGCCGCGCAAACCGTCACCGTTGAGCCGTGGCGCCAGCCTGCGCCTGGCGTTGCAGGATTTGGGGCCGATCTTCATCAAGTTCGGGCAGATCCTCTCCACCCGCCGCGACCTGTTGCCCGAAGACATCGCCGACGAGCTGATGCTGCTGCAAGACCGCGTGCCGCCGTTCGATTCGCAGCAATCGATGGCGCTGATCGAAGAACAGCTGGGCCAGAAGATCAGCGAGGTGTTCAGCCGCTTCGACGTCGAGCCCCTGGCCTCGGCGTCGGTGGCGCAAGTGCACGCCGCGCAGCTCAAGACCGGCGAAGAAGTGGTGGTGAAAGTCATTCGCCCAGGCCTCAAGCCGATCATCGGCCAGGACCTGGCATGGCTGTTCATCCTGGCCCGCGCGGCCGAACGCTTCTCTGCCGATGCGCGCCTGCTGCACCCGGTGGACGTGGTCGCCGACTACGAAAAAACCATCTACGACGAACTCGACCTGCTGCGCGAAGCGGCCAACGCCAGCCAATTGCGACGCAACTTCGAAGGCTCGCAACTGTTGCACGTGCCGCAGGTGTATTGGGACTGGTGCCGGCCCAAAGTGCTGGTGATGGAGCGCATCTACGGCGTGCAGGTCACCGACCTTGCGACCCTGGCCGACCAACGCACCGACATGAAGATGCTGGCCGAGCGCGGTGTGGAAATCTTCTTCACCCAAGTGTTCCGCGACAGCTTCTTCCACGCCGACATGCACCCGGGCAACATCTTCGTCAGCACCGTCAACCCGTGGAGCCCGCAGTACATCGCCATCGACTGCGGCATCGTCGGCAGCCTCACCCCGGAAGACCAGGATTACCTGGCGCGCAACCTGTTTGCCTTCTTCAAGCGCGACTACCGTCGTGTGGCGCAGCTGCACATTGATTCGGGTTGGGTGCCGGCGGAAACCAAGCTCAACGAATTCGAAGCGGCGATCCGTACCGTCTGCGAGCCGATCTTTGAAAAACCGTTAAAAGATATTTCCTTCGGTCAGGTACTGATGCGTCTGTTCCAGACCGCGCGGCGTTTCAATATGGAAGTACAGCCGCAGTTGGTGTTGTTGCAGAAGACCCTGCTGAACATCGAAGGCCTGGGCCGCCAGCTGTACCCGGACCTCGACTTGTGGAACACCGCGCAACCCTTCCTGGAACGCTGGATGCGCGAGCGCATGAGCCCCAAAACCATGCTGGGCAACCTGCACAGCCAGTTCGAACAGCTGCCGCACCTGGCCAACATGACCCGCGACCTGCTGGAGCGCATGTCCCAGCCCCATGCCAAGGACCCTGAGCCACCGTGGCGCAAGCGCAAGGACGACTGGTTCCTGCGCCTGCTCGGCGCCGCGCACCTGGTGGGCGGTGTGATGCTGGCGATTGGTGGGCCATTGAACCAACTGGGCCACTGGCCAGCCGGCATCATGGTCGCCGTGGGTGTTTATCTGATCGTGCGTCGATAGCCCATCCGGTTATACACTGTCGCAAATTGCCGGAGCCGAACATGAAAGACTGGCTGGATGAGATCAAGTGGGACAGTGACGGCCTGGTGCCGGCCATTGCCCAGGACTACAAGACCGGGCGCGTGCTGATGATGGCCTGGATGAACCGCGAGGCCCTGAGCCTCACCGCCGCCGAGCAGCGCGCCATCTACTGGTCACGTTCGCGTGGCAAACTGTGGCGCAAGGGCGAAGAATCCGGGCACGTGCAGACCCTGCACGAGCTGCGCCTGGACTGCGATGCCGACGTGGTGATCCTCAAGGTCGAGCAGATCGGCGGCATTGCCTGCCACACTGGCCGCCACAGTTGCTTCTATCGCGTGTTCGAGAATGGCGAATGGAAGGTCGTGGAGCCGGTGCTCAAAGACCCGCACACCATCTACCCAGCAGGACACTGAACATGAGCGATACCCTGAACCGTGTGGCCCAGGTGCTGGAAGACCGCAAAGGCGCGGATGCCGACAGCTCCTACGTCGCCAGCCTGTACCACAAGGGTCTGAACAAGATTCTGGAAAAACTCGGCGAAGAATCCGTCGAGACCATCATTGCGGCCAAGGACGCGCAAATCAGCGGTGATTACAGCGATGTAATCTATGAGACCGCAGACTTGTGGTTCCATAGCCTGGTGATGCTCGCCCAACTGGGGCAGCACCCACAGGCCGTGCTGGATGAACTGGACCGTCGCTTCGGCTTGTCCGGGCACGCCGAGAAGGCCTCGCGCCCGTCCGCCTGAATAACGTAAGACTTGAGGATTTGAAGCATGGGCATTTTTGACTGGAAACACTGGATCGTCATTCTGGTGGTGGTGGTATTGGTGTTCGGCACCAAGAAGCTCAAGAACCTGGGCACCGATGTGGGCGAGTCGATCAAGGGCTTTCGCAAAGCCATGAACGATGATGAAAAGCCAGCCGAGCCAAGCGCCAACCCGGTGCCACCGGCCCAGCCTGTTCACCCGCAGGCCACCCAGCCGATCACCGAGCGCCGTACCTTCGACGTGCAGGCTGAAAAGGTCCAAGAGCCGACCCGCAAAGACTCGTGAGCACTGACTAATGTTTGGTATCAGCTTCTCTGAACTGCTGCTCGTCGGCCTGGTGGCCCTGCTGGTACTGGGGCCGGAACGCCTGCCCGGTGCCGCACGCACCGCCGGCTTGTGGATCGGGCGCCTCAAGCGCAGTTTCAACGCGATCAAACAGGAAGTTGAACGGGAAATCGGTGCCGACGAAATCCGTCGGCAATTGCACAACGAGCACATCCTCTCGTTGGAGCAGGAAGCCCGCAAGATTCTTTCCCCGGTGCAAGAGCCGGCCAAGCCGGTAACGCCGGTGGCCGAGCACAGCATCGCGCCAGCCCCTGTGGCCGACGCCGCACCGGCAGCGCCCGCTCCTACGACGCCCGCGCCGACGCCCGTTGCGTCGCCCGCACCCCATGACCCTACATTGCCGCCGCGAGCCCCATGAGCGCTGATAAACCGGAAAACGACCAGCATATGCCGCTGGTCTCGCACCTCACCGAGCTGCGTACCCGCCTGCTGCGTTGCGTGGCGGCGATCTTCATCATCTTTGCCGGGCTGTTCGCCTTTACCCAGCAGATCTACACCTTCGTCTCGACGCCCCTGCGCCAGTACCTGCCGGCCGGCGCGACGATGATCGCCACCGATGTGTCGTCGCCGTTCCTGACGCCCTTGAAGCTGACCATGATGGTCTCGCTGTTCCTGGCGATCCCGGTGATCCTGCATCAGATCTGGGGTTTTATCGCGCCAGGCCTCTACAAGCATGAGAAGCGCATCGCCGTGCCGTTGCTGGTGTCGAGCATCCTGCTGTTCTACACCGGCATGGCCTTCGCCTATTTCCTGGTGTTCCCACTGATCTTCAAGTTCTTCGCCGCCGCGACTCCAGCCGGTGTGGAAATGATGACCGATATCACCAGCTACCTCGATTTCGTGATGACGCTGTTCTTCGCCTTTGGCGTGGCGTTTGAAATTCCGGTAGCGGTAGTGTTGCTGGTGTGGATCGGCGTGGTCGACGTCAAGTACCTGAAGAAGATCCGCCCGTATGTGATCATCGGCTGCTTCGTGGTCGGCATGATCCTCACGCCACCGGACATCTTCTCCCAGACCTTGTTGGCCGTGCCGATGTGGATGCTGTTCGAAGTGGGCATCCTGTTCAGCGGCTTGATCAGCAAGCGTGGCGAACACCCGGATGACGCGCCTGTCGACGACGACCAGCCGCCTGCGACCCAGCCGTGAACCTGCTGCTGCTCGAAGAGGCCGACTTTATCGCGGCCGACCGCGTAGTGCTGCGTGATCGGCGCCTGGTGCATATGCAGGAGGTTCACCGCGCCGCCGTCGGTGACTCCCTGCGCGTGGGCCGGATTGGCGGGCTGATGGGCAATGCCCAACTGCTGCGCCTGGAAGCCGCTGAAGCCGAACTGCAAGTGAGCTTCGACCAACCGCCACCGAGCAAATTACCCCTGACCTTGCTGCTGGCCCTGCCCCGCCCGAAGATGCTGCGCCGGGTGTTGCAAACCGTGGCGGCCATGGGCGTGCCCAAGGTGGTGCTGGTCAACAGCTACCGGGTGGAAAAAAGCTTCTGGCAAACCCCGTTCCTGGAGCCGGAAGCGGTGCGCGAGCAATTGATCCTCGGCCTGGAACAAGCGCGGGACACGGTGCTGCCCGAGATCATTATCGAGAAACGCTTCAAGCCGTTTGTGGAAGATCGGCTGCCGGCCATGGCGGCTGGCACCCTGGGCCTGATCGGCCATCCGGGCGATTACCCAGCCTGCCCCCGAGCCCTCGAGGAACCGGTGACCCTGGCGATCGGCCCGGAAGGCGGCTGGATTCCCTATGAAGTGGACTTGCTGGCCAAGGCCGGTTTGCAGCCGGTGCAACTGGGTGCACGTATTTTGCGCGTCGAAACCGCCGTAACGGCCCTGCTCGCCCGCCTGTTCTAACCCCCCGACTGATCGTTCCCACGCTCTGCGTGGGAATGCCGCTCAGGACGCTCTGCGTCCGCCCTTGTGACGCAGAGCGTCACGCCATTCATTCCCACGCAGAGCGTGGGAACGATCAGCAGAGCGTGAGAATGATCAGCAGAGCGTGGGAACGATCATGTGCATAGCTACAGAATCTCGCGCCCGTGCCGATAGCCTTTGAATAAGTCCAAGCCTTGTTCCAGGGGAGTTCGCAGCATGTATCGTTGGTTAGCCGAGAAGTTGGGGAATGTAAGCGTCAACCGCAAGCTGAGCGTCGGCTTTGGCCTGGTATTGGTCCTGACGCTGTTGATCACCTTTACCGGCTGGACCGGCCTGGGGGATGTGATCAGCCGCGGCGACAAGCTGGGCTTCATTTCCAGCCTCAATGGCCTGACCAAAGACCTGCGCCTGGCACGTCTGGACTTCGATATGCGCCGTGGCGAGCAAGGCACGGACAAGGTCGACGGCCTGCTCGCCCACCTCGACAGCGGCCTGAAGACCGCCGCCGAGCTGATCGAGCAACCTGACGACAAAGCCCTGGTCGAGCAACAGCAGGAAGCCTTGAACCAATACAAAAAGGCCTTCGCGGCCATGGTCCAGGCGGGCCTCAAGCGTGAGGGTGCTCGCAGCAAGCTCGGCGACACTGCCGACAATGCTGTCGCCAAGATCAATGAAATCGAAAAAGCCCTGCTGCAAGGTGACAGCGTCACCCAGTTCAACAGCGTGGTGGAGCAGAGCAAGCTGATCCAGCAATCGCGCTTCCAAGTACGCGGCTACACCTACAGCGGCAAGGTCGAAGCCGAGCAACCGGCCCTGGATGCTATCGACAACGCCCTGAAGAAAATCACCGAACTGCAAGGCCAGCTGCCGGCCCAATACCAGGCCAACCTGCAAGAAGCCGGGGCTTCACTGCAAGCCTACCGCGCCGCCGTCAGCCAGTATCGCGATTCCCAGGTCGCCAGCGCGGCTGCGCTGAAAACCATGATCGCCCAAGGCGACATCCTGCTGGGCCACAGCGAAAAACTCACCGTCTCCCAGACCGCCGTGCGTGACGCAGATGCCGCGCAGGCCAAATACCTGTTGCTGCTTGCCACCGTGCTGGCGCTGATCGTCGGCATCTTCGCAGCCTGGGCCATCACCCGCCAGATCGTCATCCCCCTGAACCAGACCCTCAAAGTCGCCGAGCGTGTGGCCTCCGGCGATCTGAGCCACAACCTGGAATCGGGCCGCCAGGACGAACTGGGTCAATTGCAGCGTGCCATGCAAAGCATGACCGTAGGCCTGCGCGAGTTGATCGGCGGGATCAGCGACGGTGTCACCCAGATCGCCAGCGCCGCCGAGCAGTTGTCGGCCGTGACCGAACAAACCAGCGCCGGGGTCAACAGCCAGAAGGTCGAGACCGACCAGGTGGCCACCGCCATGAACGAGATGGCGGCCACCGTGCAGGAAGTGGCGCGCAATGCCGAAGAGGCCTCGGAAGCCGCCGTGGCTGCCGACCAGCAAGCCCGTGAAGGCGACCAGGTGGTGGGTGAAGCCATCGCCCAGATCGAGCGCCTGGCCACCGAGGTGGGTAATTCCACAGTGGCCATGGGTGAACTCAAGCGCGAGAGCGACAAGATCGGCAGTGTGCTCGACGTGATCAAATCCGTGGCCCAGCAAACCAACCTGCTGGCCCTTAACGCCGCCATTGAGGCCGCGCGTGCCGGTGAGGCCGGCCGTGGCTTTGCCGTGGTGGCCGACGAGGTGCGCAGCCTGGCCCAGCGCACGCAGAAGTCCACTGAAGAGATCGAAGAGCTGATCGTCGGCCTGCAAAGTGGTACCCAGCAGGTGGCAACCATCATGGACAACAGCCGCGGGCTGACCGAGAGCAGTGTTGAGCTGACGCGCCGCGCCGGCCACGCGCTGGGCAATATCACCCGCACCGTCTCGACCATTCAGGCCATGAACTCGCAGATCGCCACCGCCGCTGAGCAACAAAGCGCCGTGGCTGAAGAGATCAACCGCAGCGTGTTGAATGTGCGCGACATCTCCGAACAAACCTCGTCGGCCAGCGAAGAAACTGCGTCCTCCAGTGCCGAACTGGCGCGCCTGGGGATCTACCTGCAGACCCTGGTTGGGCGCTTCCGGGTCTGAATTACCCTACACGGCGGCTTACCAAAGCCGCCGTAACTTGTGAAATTTCCTACGCAGTTATCAGCCCTCCACGGCCCCGAATCGAATTAGCGTTTCATGTGTTGCGAAATGCTTTCTCTGATTCGGAGGTTCACCATGTTTTCTCGGCTAACCCGCGTGCTGGTCAATGCCAGCGTCCGCCTCAAGCTCGCCCTGGGTTTTGGCCAAGTGCTGATCCTCAGTTTCCTGATCGCCGCTACGGGCTGGCAAGCCTTGAACGCCGTGCTTTACCGATCCAATAGCCTGACGACCCTGGGTCAATTGGCCGTCGACGCCGAGGCCATGCGCGCCGACCGCATCGTGTACCGCACCCTGACAGACAGCGATAGCCTGAGCAAAATGGCCGCGAAGATTGAACGGATGGACCAGCACTTGGCCGACCTATCAAACCGCCTGAAAGACCCGGCTGACCTGCAGCGGCTTGAGGAAGCCAAGAGCCTTGCAAGCCACTTCAAGGCGGCCCTGACGCAACTTCCGCCCTTGGTCGAACAGCGTGAGCGCATCCGCCCGGTGCTGAAAAAAGTCGCCCTGCAAGCCAGCGATACCCTCGCCCAATTTGCCAGTGACCTGCCTGATCAGAACGACGAAAAGGCCCTTGATGCCATTGAGCAACTGCGGCAGGCCATGGAGCTGGCCGAAGATCGCGCCCAGAGCCCCGCCTGGGCCGCGCAATCGCTGGCAATGTATACAGAGGCCATCGGCAAGGCCCTTGACGCCCTGGAGACCGCGCAACTGGCAGTCACAGCGCTGCCCGTGGACTCAGCACTGCTCAAGACCGACCTGGCTAACTATCGCGAGCAGTTGATCGAGCTCAAGGAAGCCCAGCTCAACGTGGAGACCGTGCAAAACCGCTTCGAACAGCAACTCGATGACCTGCGCGACAACAGTAACCAGTTGAGCCAAAGCCAGAACACCAAGCGCAACAGCGAGGCAGACCACACCCGCACATTGCTGATGAGCGTGACAGTGGCCGCCCTGGCCCTGGGCGCGCTGGCCGCCTGGTGGATCGCCCGGCAGATTGCGGTACCACTGCGAGAGATCCTTGGCGCCGCACGCCGCATTGCCGAAGGCGACCTCAGCCACGACATGGCGGTCGACCGTCGCGATGAACTCGGCCAGTTGCAGCAAAGCATCGGGCAAATGACCCGCAGCCTGCGTAGCCTGATCAGCAGTATCGGTGACAGCGCCCGGCAGATCGCCGGAGCGGCCACGCAGTTATCCACCGTCACCGAGCAGACCCGCAGCGGGCTCAACGAGCAGAAAGATGAAACCGACCAGGTGGCGACGGCAATGAATGAAATGCTCGCCACTGCCCAGGAAGTGGCGCGCCACGCCGAACGCGCCTCGCTGGCGGCCCAAGAAGCCGACCATCAGGCCGGCGCCGGTGAGCAGGTGGTCACCCAGGCTATGGAGCAGATTGGCAACCTGGCCAGTGAAATGGCGCTGTCGGGCCGTGCGATGCTCGCGCTGCAACAGGAGAGCCAGAAGATCGCCAGTGTGCTGGATGTGATCAAGTCTGTTTCTCAGCAGACCAACCTGCTGGCCCTGAACGCAGCCATTGAAGCGGCGCGTGCGGGCGCTGCCGGCCAAGGCTTTGCGGTGGTCGCCGACGAAGTGCGCAGCCTGGCCCAACGCACTCAGGAATCGGCCGAGGAGATCGAAGGGCTGATCCTCGGCCTGCATAGCGGCACCCAGCAGGTGGCGGATATCATGGACAGCAGCCGTAACCTGACCGATAACAGCGTCACCCTGACCCGCGACGCCGGCGACGCCCTGATCGCCATTGCCCGCACGGTGTCGATCATCCAGGAAATGAACCCGCAGATCGCCGCCGCAGCGGAACAGCAAAGCGCTGTGGCCGAGGAGATCAACCGCAGTGTGCTGAAGGTACGGGACGTATCGGAACAAACCGCCGCCGCCAGCGAGGAAACGGCGGCGGCGAGTGTTCAGTTGGCGAGGTTGAGCCTGGACTTGCAGACGCTGGTCGACAAATTCAAGCTTTGACCTGTGGCGAGGGAGCTTGCTCCCGCTGGGCTGCGCAGCGGCCCCAAAATCTTGGGAGCGCTACGCACTCCAGCGCGAGCAAGCTCGCTCGCCACAGAGGCAAATATTTCTACAGGACTTGGCGCAGGAAGGCCTGGGCACGCGGGTCTTTTGGCGCATTGAAGAACTCCGCCGGCGCGGCGTCTTCCAGCAATTTGCCGTGATCGAAAAACAACACCCGGTCTGCCACTTCCCGGGCAAAGCCCATCTCGTGGGTGACGCACACCATGGTCATGCCTTCCAGGGCCAGGGTCTTCATCACGTCCAGCACTTCACCGACCATTTCCGGGTCGAGGGCCGAGGTGGGCTCGTCAAACAGCATCACCTTAGGCTCCATCGCCAGGGCCCGAGCAATGGCAACCCGCTGCTGCTGGCCGCCAGACAGGCGCGATGGAAACTCGCGGGCTTTCTGCGCTATACCGACCTTTTCCAGCAGCGCCAGGGCCTTGGCCTCCCGCTCTTGCTTGCCGCGCTTGCGCACGACCTTTTGCGCCAGGCACAGGTTTTCCAGCACGGTCATGTGAGGGAACAGGTTGAAGTGCTGGAACACCATGCCGACTTCACGGCGGTAGGCATTCACGTCGGTCTTCGGGTCGGCCAGTTGCAGGCCGTCGATGCTCACCGAACCCGAGTCGAATTCCTCCAAGCCGTTAAGGCAGCGCAGAAAGGTGGACTTGCCGGAACCCGAGGGACCGATCACCACCAGCACCTCGCCCTTGGCCACTTGGGTGGTGACATGATCCACCGCGCGCACCACCTGCCCACGGGTATCGAAGACCTTTACCAGATCGCGTACTTCAATCACTTTGGGCAAGCCTCCGCTCAAGCCGGCTGGCCATCTTCGACAGCGGCAGGTTGATCAGCAGGTACAAGCCCGCCACACAAAACAGGATTTCAAACGGCGAGAACGAGGTGGTGATCACTTCGCGGCCGCTCTTGAGCAACTCGGTAATCGCGATCACCGACACCAGGGACGTGTCCTTGACCAGGCTGATAAATTGCCCGGCCAGGGGCGGCAGCACGCGCTTGAAGGCCTGCGGCAGCACCACGTGGCGCATCGACTGGCTGGCACTCAAGCCCAGGGAGCGCGCCGCTTCGTCCTGGCCACGGGTGATGGACTGCACGCCGGCGCGCACGATTTCTGCCACGTAGGCACCCGTGAACAACGACAGCGCGGCAATCCCGGCAAACTCCCGGGACAGGTTGAGCACCGTGCCGATAAAGAAATAGAAAATGAAGATCTGCACCAGCAGCGGCGTGCCCCGCACCAGCTCGACGTAGATTGTCGACAGGTCGCGCAAGGTGGGGTTTTTCGACAGCCGGCACAGCCCGGTCGCCAAGCCAATCGCCAAGCCCAGGATGCCGGACACCACCGACAGCCACAGCGTGGTCCACAAGCCCCACATCAACGGCCCCAGTGCCCATTGCCGAGTCACGCCGACCACATCGCCTTCAGCCACATCATCGCCGCGCGCCACTTGCAGGCTGTTATCGGCGACTGTGAGCTTTTGTTCCACTCCGGCGTCGTTGCGCAGGGTGACTTCGGCCATATCGCCTTTGCGCACCAACTCGACCACGGTGGAAATATCCGCGGCGCGCTGGGAGGTTTCGGCTTGATAGGCGAAGTATTGGGGGACGCGGTTCCAGCGCCACTCGTAGGACATCAACGACGTGGCGTAGTACAAGGCACCCGCCAGGCCGACCAGCACCACCACCGTCAGCAGGTGCCAGGGCCATTGGGCTTTTTTATGTTTCATTTCACTTTCCGCATAGGTGTCGCCTGATAGGCCGCCATCGCGGGCAAGCCCGCTCCCACAGGTTGATGTGTGAATACAGTCAAATGTGGGAGCTGGCTTGCCTGCGATGCAGGCAACTCGGTGTCAGGCCTTATTCCATGTCCTTGAGCCACTCGGAGCTCTTGAACCACTTGTCATGGATGCGATCGTAGGTGCCGTCGTTACGGATCTGGTGCAGGAAGTTGTTGATGAAGTTGATGCTGTCGTAATCGCCTTTCTTCAAACCGAACGCCAGAGGTTCAAAGGTGAAGGGTTCTTCCAGGAACACCAGCTTGCCGTTCCCGACCTTCTTTTCGGCCACCACGTTGTACGGTGCGTCGTAGACGAACGCATCAGCCTTGCCGTTGACCACGTCGAGCACGCCTTCCTGCTCGTTGTCGTAGCCGTGGTACTTGGCCTTGGAGATCAGCTTCTTGGCAACCATCTCACCGGTGGTGCCGAGCTTGGAGGTCAGGCGGTATTTCTCGTCGTTCAGGTCTTTGTAGGACTTGATGGTGCCTTCCAGCTCCTTGCGGATCAGCAGCGTCTGGCCGACCACGATGAAGGGTTCGCTGAAGTTCAGGCGCAGGTTGCGTTCCTGGGTCAGGGTCATGCCGCTGCCAATCATGTCGAACTTGCCGGTCAGGAAGGCCGGGATGATGCCGTCGTACCCGGTGGACACCAGCTCCAGCTTGACGCCCATGGACTTGGCCATAGCCTTGAGGATGTCCACTTCGAAACCGATGATTTCGCCGCGCTTGTCGGTCATTTCGAACGGCATGTAGGTGGGGTCCATACCGACTTTCAACGTGCCGCGCTTGACCGCCTCATCAATGGCGCCGGCTTGGGCCGCAGTGGCGGCGACCAGCGCGGTGACACCGAGCATCAGCATCGAAAGATACTTTTTCATCATCAAGACCCCTGAACGATTCTTATAAGGTGGGCGCACAGAAGGGCTGCGCCATTTCGGGGTGCGATCCTAACCCACTCGTTGTCCGCCACAAAGGTTTCACCGGTAAATGTTATCGGCGTGTGTCGCAAAACACTGACAGCGAGCCGGCCAGGCACAGAGGCAGACGCTTGCGCGCGACCTCTCGATTAGGGATTGATGTGTAAGCAGTTATGACGATCAGTCGATCTCGGCTATCCAGGCCGTGTCCCTGAACCACTTGTCATGGAGGCGATCGTAGGTGCCGTCCTGGGCGATCTGGTTGAGAAAATGGTTGATCCAATTGAGGCTGTCGTAATCGCCTTTTTTCAGGCCAAACGCCAAAGGCTCAAAGGTGAAGGGTTGCTCCAGTACCAACAATGCACTGTTCTGCGGCCGACTCATCGCGATCAGGTTGTAGGGCGCATCATGGATAAAAGCATCGGCCTTGCCTTCAACGACCTGCCGCACGCCTTCTTCCGGGTTGGCCACACTGTTGAGCCGCGCTGATAGGAGAAAGCGCTGTGCCGCGGCTTCGCCGGTGGTGCCTTGGGTTGCAACGACGCGGTAACTGGGATCGTCCAGCTCTTCAATACTGGACACTTTCCCGCCCAGGCGCGGATGCAGTAGCACAGTCTGGCCCACCACGATAAACGAGTCACTGAAGTTGAGCTTGAGGTTGCGCTCCTGAGTGACCGTCATGCCGCTGCCAATCAGATCAAAGTTGTTCGCCATCAGCCCCGACAACAACTCCGTGTAGGGCACCGCTACCAATTCAAGCTCTACGCCCAGCGCGCGGCTCATGGCGTGGAGCAAGTCAATTTCAAAGCCGACGATGCGCCCCTGCTTATCGAGCATTTCGAAGGGCACGTTATTGGGGGTGGTGCCGACCTTAAGCACGCCGCGGTGCACAGCATTGTCCAGCGCGCCGGCGTAAAGCAGGCCTGCCTGTCCCCCCAGGAAAAAGCCCATCAGCAATGCCAAACAATACCTTTTGATCATGAATGCCCCCGTAGCGAGTCCAATTTGGGGGGCGATCCTAACCCAGCCGCAGGCACGGCAATACGCTTCGAACAAAGGTCTTTTGTTTCGAAATAACAAGGAGTTAGCGATAAAAGGAAGAGGCTAAAAACGCTGTAGGACCAACGTTTGAAACACCCCCGAAGTGAGCCTTCGGGGGTGCCTGAATCAGGCCGGCTGGGCCTGGGGCGACTGTGGTTGCAGGGGCAGCAATGGCGCGTGCGGATCGGCCTTGATCGAGGCACGCCAAGCGCCTAGCCACTCGGCGTGACCTTCGCTCCATACCTGCTCATGCAGACGAGCCAAGGCCACCGGATCGCTGAGCAAGGCCAGGCGTTCGCTGTTGTTGAGGCCAGCCGGGCCGACTTTCAACGCGTGGCGAACACGCTCCATGCGCAGGTACTCGATGGGCTCGGCCTCACGGTGCCGCGAGGTCGCCAAGGCGCAGGCCAGAGCGTTCTGCTGCGGGTCTACCACCGAACGCACAAAGCCGTCGTTGAGGGCGTGCCAACGGTTTTCGTGGGTGTACTTCTCGGTCGACAGCAGGGCCTGCGGCGGGTTGTATTCCTCAGGGATCAGGAACAGGCTCTCGTCGCGGGACTTGAGGCCCAACTTGACCCGGCTGGAAATCACCGACACCGGGATCGACAGCATCAGCGAGCCGACAATCGGCACCAGCCACCACAGGAAGCTGGGGTTCAGCCACACCACCAGCAGCGCCCACAGGAAGCCCAGCACGGTTTGCGGACCGTGGCGCTTGACCGCTTCGCTCCAGGGCGTGGAGTCGTCGTCACGTTGCGGCGAGTTCCAGGTAGCGGCCCAACCGAGGAACGCGGCGAGGACGAAACGGGTGTGGAAAATCATCCGCACCGGCGCCAGCAGCATGGAGAACAACATCTCCAGCAGCATCGACAGGGTTACCTTGAACTTGCCACCGAACTCTTTGGCGCCCTTGGCCCAGATCAAGATGATGCTGAGCAGTTTAGGCAGGAACAGCAGCACGATGGTGGTGGAGAACAGCGCCACCGCCTTGTCCGGGTGCCATTGTGGCCATAGCGGGTACAACTGGCGCGGGGCCATGAAGTACTGCGGCTCCATCAGCGTGTTCACCGCCAGCAAGGCCGTGGACAGCACCAGGAAGAAGAACCACAACGGCGCCGACAGATAAGACATCACGCCGGTCAGGAACACCGCACGGTGCACCGGGTGCATGCCTTTAACCAGGAACAGGCGGAAGTTCATCAGGTTACCGTGGCACCAGCGACGGTCACGCTTGAGTTCGTCCAGCAGGTTCGGCGGCAGTTCTTCGTAGCTGCCCGGCAGGTCGTAGGCAATCCACACGCCCCAGCCGGCACGGCGCATCAGCGCGGCTTCAACGAAGTCGTGGGAGAGAATCGCACCGGCAAACGCGCCTTTACCGGGCAGCGGCGCCAGGGCGCAGTGCTCGATAAACGGCTTCATACGGATAATGGCGTTGTGGCCCCAGTAGTGGGATTCACCCAACTGCCAGAAGTGCAGGCCGGCGGTAAACAGCGGGCCGTACACGCGAGTGGCGAACTGCTGCATGCGCGCATACAGGGTGTCCATGCCCGACGCACGCGGCGCGGTCTGGATAATCCCGGCATCCGGCGTGGCTTCCATCAGGCGCACCAGGCTGGTCAGGCACTCGCCGCTCATCACGCTATCGGCGTCGAGAACGACCATGTACTTGTAGTCACCGCCCCAACGACGGCAGAAGTCGTCGAGGTTGCCGCTCTTGCGCTTAACGCGGCGGCGGCGACGGCGGTAGAAGATCTTGCCGAAGCCACCGGCTTCGCGGCATACGTCGAGCCAGGCTTGCTGTTCGGCGATGCAGATGTCGGCGTCGTTACTGTCGCTGAGCACGAAAAAATCGAAGCGATCCAGGTCACCGGTCGCGGCCACCGATTCGAACGTTGCACGCAAGCCGGCGAATACACGCGGCACGTCTTCGTTACAGATCGGCATCACCAGGGCGGTGCGCGCATCTTTCGGAATCGGCTCGTCACCGGCACTTTTACCGGAAATACGGTATTTATCGTGACCGGTCAGCAGCTCCAGGAAGCCCATGAGCGCAGTCCAGAAACCGGCCGACACCCAGCAGAACAGAATCCCGAACATGATCAGGATGCTGGTTTGCAGCGCGTAAGGCAGTACCTGGGTAGCGGTTTGCAGCAGGGTCTGGTTGCGAATTTCGTCGAAGTCGACCAGCGACCAGCCCTGGTACGGCATGATGCCTTTCATGTACCAGCCGGCCACGATGGTCTGGCCCAGCATCAGCACCAGCAGGATGTAACGACGGATCGAGCCCACGGTACGCCAGCGCGCAGCCGGCAATACCCGCTCATCTTTCGGTGGCTTGGGCGGGTTGGTGCGGCCGGTCATCCGGCGCCAACCGCGCACCAGGATGTTGGTGCGCCAAGGCTCGGGCACCACTTTGGTCCGACGAATCGGCGGCGTGGCCTTGAGACACACACGACCGCTGGCATCGAGCGCCAGCATCTCGGCGTCTTGCAGCTCTTCGGCGCTGTTGAGGGTCAAGCGGCGGCCGACCGACGCTTGGGCAGCGTCGGTCGGTGCGTCGAAGGTCTTGGACGACAGACGTTCGTGCAACTCGCTGAAGGACTTGCAGCCCGCCAGCTCGGCGCGCTGCTCAGCCGTCATGGGTAGATGCGCCAGGTACTCGGACAGAGTCTCTGGCTTGACTTGAGAATTACTCATCGGCAGGCAACTGATAGCTCCAGGTTTCGGTCAGGACTTGCTCGGTCTTGATCGGCTCCGGTGTGGCTGGGGCAGCCTCAGGCTGTTTGGCTTCCTTGTCCTTGGCGTCTTTCTTGGCCTGCTTCTCATGCTGCTTGGCCAAGACTTTGTCGGCCTTGAGCACATGGTTGGAAACCGACTCAGGCTCAGGCTGCACGATATCCTGCACCAATGCCGCACGCATTTCGGTCGGTTTGCTTGCGTCCTTGATCTTCATACGCAGGGTCAGGCGCCAGCCTTTGGTGTGTTCGTTGTAGCGCACGCTGTTTTCAACCAGTTCAGCGTTATCACCCACGCTCACCTGGCTACGTACCGGAGCGTCCGGCAGCAGTTTCTTCAGGGACGGGCCCTCGAAATCTACCAGGTAGGCCACGCTGCCATCGGGCTGACGGATCAGGTTCGATTGCTTCACGTCACCGGTAGAACGCAGGGTCTGCTTGACCCAGGCACTGTCCGGCGAATGGAAGGCCGCGTCGTCCAATGTCCAGTGCAGACGGTAAGCCACGTCCAGCGGCTTGCCGACTTCCGGCAGCTCGGCCGGGCTCCAGAAGGCCACGATGTTGTCGTTGGTCTCATCGGCGGTCGGAATTTCGACCAGGTCGACGGAGCCTTTGCCCCAGTCACCTTCAGGCTCGATCCAGGCGCTTGGGCGCTTGTCGTAGTTGTCGTCCAGGTCTTCGTAGTGGCTGAAGTTGCGGCCACGCTGCAGCAGGCCGAACCCACGCGGGTTCTCGACGCTGAAGTTGCTGACCGACAGGTGTTTAGGGTTGTTCAGCGGACGCCAGATCCACTCGCCATTGCCGGCGTGAATCGACAGGCCGCTGGAATCGTGGAGCTCGCGACGGTAGTTGAGGACCTTGGACGGCTGGTTGGCGCCGAACAGGAACATCGAGGTCAACGGCGCAACGCCCAGCTTGCTGACCTTGTCACGCAGGTACATCTGGGATTTGACGTCCACCACGGTGTCGGTGCCAGGGCGCAGGATCAGACGATAAGCGCCAGTGGCGCGTGGCGAATCCAGTAGCGCGAAAATCACCAAATGCTTGTCACCCGGCTTTGGACGCTCGATCCAGAACTCGGTGAAACGCGGGAATTCTTCGCCAGACGGCAACGCGGTGTCGATTGCCATGCCACGGGCAGACAGGCCATACACTTGGTCCTTGCCTACGACGCGGAAATAGCTGGCGCCGAGCATGGTCATGATTTCGTCTTGCTTGTCGGCCTTGTTGATCGGGAAAAGCACACGGAAACCGGCGTAACCCAGCTGTTCGGTGGCTTTAGGATCAAATTTCACGTCGCCGAAATCGAAACGCGTCGGGTCGTACTTGATTTCGTGCACGCTATCGGCGGTGACTTCATTGATTTTCACCGGGGTGTCGAAATGCATCCCCTGGTGATAGAAGGACAGCTTGAACGGGGTGTTCTGATCGGCCCACTCGGCTTTTTCATTGCGGAAACGAATTTTCTGGTAATCCGCAAATTTCATTTCGCGGAATTCGTTCGGCAGATTGCTGCGCGGAGCTTCGTACTTCTGCCCAGCCAGCTCTTTTGCCTTGGCCGACACATCATCCAGACTGAACGCCCACAGTTGACCCGCGCCGAACAGGCAAAACAGGGCAGAGCCCGTCACCAGTGCGTTTCGTAACCGTTTGGCAGACAATTTTGGTGCATTACAGGGACTAACAATCACGAGCAACCCTCGCCGAAAACAGATCAAAAAACCAACGGCCAGCTATCTATATGCCAGGTTGGCGAGCAATGTTCCGACTCCTCTGGGGCAAAATGATTCCCCATGCGGTTGTCGGACAAGGCTCTACCTAAGTCAAAAATGGACCAAACAACGCTGATCCCCGTAGCGCGCGATTATCTAGTAGCCCGCGAGACAACGCATCAGGGACAGTGAAGTATTTGTAGCGAAACCCTGCGTTTTTAGGCATTAACGTCGTTTTTCATACATTCATGTCTGTAAGAGGAAGGTCACAGGGCCATCATTGACCAAGTGCACCTGCATATCCGCGCCAAAACGCCCCGAAGCCACCTTGCCATGCAATTGTTGCGCTTGTAACAACAAGTGCTCAAAAAGCGCCGCTCCCAGGGCCGGAGGAGCCGCTGTGGAGAAGCTGGGCCGTAGCCCGCTTTTGGTATCCGCCGCCAGGGTGAACTGCGACACCAGCAGCAAACCGCCGCCGATGTCCTTGAGGGACAGGTTCATCTTGCCCTCCTCGTCACTGAACACCCGATAGTTAAGCAGCTTGTGCAGCAGTTTGTCGGCGCTTTCGGGCGTATCTGAAGGCTCGACGGCCACCAGCACCAGCAAACCCTGGTCAATCGAGCCTACCACCTCCCCTGCGACCTCAACCCGGGCGCCACGCACCCGCTGCAACAGGCCCTTCATGCTTCTTCAGGCGGCAGGTCGAGCAGGCGCCGGGCCATTTCGCCGGTCGCACGCACCAGCGCGTCGGTAATGCCCGGCTCGGACGCCGCATGCCCGGCTTCGCGGATCACCTGCAACTCGCTGTTGGGCCAGGCCTGATGCAGCTCCCAAGCGTTATCCAGCGTGCAGATCATATCGTAGCGGCCATGGATGATGACGCCAGGCAGATGGGCGATCTTGTGCATATCGCGAATCAGCTGGTTGGGTTCCAGGAAGGAGTTGTTGGTGAAGTAATGGCACTCGATACGTGCGATGGACAAGGCGCGCTGCGGCTCGGAAAACCGTTCCACATGCTGCGGGCTCGGGCACAGGCCCAACATACGGCCTTCCCAGCCCGACCAGGCTTTGGCCGCATGCATCTGGGCGATCTGGTCGTTGCCGGTCAGGCGCTTGTGGTAAGCGGCAATCATATCGTGGCGCTCTTCCACCGGGATCGGTGCCACATAGTCCTGCCAGTAATCCGGGAACAGGCGGCTCGCGCCCTCCTGGTAGAACCAGCGAATATCCTGCGGGCGGGCGAGGAAGATGCCGCGCACGATCAGGCCATGCACACGCTCGGGGTGGGTTTGCGCGTAGGCCAGGGCCAGGGTCGAACCCCAGGAGCCGCCGAACAGCACCCACTTGTCGATGCCCAGGTGCTCGCGGATGCGTTCAAGGTCGGCGACCAGATCCCAGGTGGTGTTGTTCTCAAGGCTGGCCCTTGGCGTAGAGCGGCCGCAGCCACGCTGGTCGAAGGTGACAATATGGTAGAGGTTCGGGTCGAAATAGCAGCGGCTCTGGGCGTCGCAACCGGAGCCGGGACCTCCATGGATGAACACGACAGGCAAGCCTTCGGGGGAGCCACTTTCATCGACATACAGGGTGTGGGTGTCATCGACAGCCAGATCGTGCCGGGCGTAGGGTTTGATCTGCGGGTACCAAGTCTGCATTGCGTGCTCCGTAGGGTGTCGGGTTCATCCCTGGGGGGACGTCTATTATTTTGCCGTCTGGCATCATAAACCCGAATTGTGCAATGAGCATGTCCTTGAGCACTTAGACCTGTGTCAGCAGTTCGCACCTCAGATAACCGAGCAGATAGTCATACAGCCGATCCACCTCCGGCACCTGGCCGCGTGCCCGCAAACAACCGTGGGCCAGCCCTTTGCCGGGATGGCGGTGTGTCAGTTGATAAAAGTGTTGCTGAACCACCGTTATCGCAGGCAAGCCAGCTCCCACATTTCGAGCGCATTCTCATGATAGAGCGCGGTCAAGCGGGCTTGCTCGCGAAAGCTATTGCAGCAGCACCAACAATTACCGGTAGTGCTTCTGTCCCCAAGCCAACAGCCCTTCAAGCAACTGCCTCAACACCACCCGAGTCGGCTCGGCCAAATCCGGGCGATAACGGAACGGTTCGAACTCCTCCATATAGGTGCTCTGGCACAACTCCAGCTGCACCGCGTGGATATCCTGCGCGGGGTTGCCATAATGACGGGTGATATGGCCGCCCTTGAAGCGCCCGTTCAGCACATGGGTATATTGCGGATGCTGAGCGCAGATGGCTTCCAGCTGGCTGGCTAGCTGCGGGTCGCACGCAGCGCCGTTGAAGGTACCCAAATTGAAGTCCGGCAATTTGCCGTCAAACAGGTGTGGGATCACCGAGCGGATCGAGTGCGCGTCGAACAGCAGCGCATAGCCAAACTCGGCCTTGAGACGTGCCAGTTCTTCTTGCAGTTGACGGTGGTACGGCCCCCAGATTTTTTGCAGGTAACTGGCCCGCTCCTCCTCGGAGGGCGTTTGCCCTTCCCGGAACAACGGCACGCCATCGAACAGCGTCTCGGGGTACAGGCCCGTCGTAGCGCCGGCATACAGCGGCGTGTTGTCGGAGGGCCGGTTGAGGTCGATGACAAACCGCGAGTACTCCGCAGCCAGGGTGCTGGCGCCCAGTTCTTCGGCAAAGTCATACAACAGGGGGATATGCCAGTCGGTGTCCGGCAGGCTTTGCGCCTCGGGGATCAACCCAGTCTCCACCGCAGGGGTGAGGCGCAGGCCGGCGTGGGGCATGCTGATCAGCAGCGGTACGCGGCCTTGCTTGAATGTCAGAACCTTATCCACAACTGCATCCTCTCAAACAGTGACGTCGGCGCCGTGGCGCACAACGCGTTTATCCAGCTCGCCACCCAGCCAGTAGGCCAGGTCGGCGGGGCGGTCGATCTGCCAGGCGACAAAGTCCGCGACCTTGCCCACTTCCAGGGAACCATGGGTATCGCCCAGGCCCAACGCGGTGGCCGCGTGTTGCGTGGCACCGGCCAGGGCTTCTTCCGGGGTCATGCGAAACAGGGTGCAGGCCATGTTCAGCATCAGCCGTACCGACAGCGCCGGTGAAGTACCGGGGTTGAGGTCGCTGGCGATGGCGATCTTCACGCCGTGCTTGCGCAGGGCCTCCATCGGCGGCAGCTGGGTTTCACGCAGGAAGTAGAACGCGCCCGGCAATAGCACGGCGACGGTACCGGCCGCAGCCATGGCGATGGCGTCCTCTTCAGTCATGAATTCCAGGTGGTCGGCCGACAACGCGTGGTAGCGCGCCGCCAGGCTTGATCCATGCAACGACGAGAGTTGCTCGGCGTGCAGCTTCACCGGCAGGCCAAGTTGCTGGGCGACCTTGAATACCCGCTCAACCTGCTCGGGGGAAAACGCCAGGTATTCACAGAAGGCATCGACCGCATCCACCAACCCCTCAGCGGCCAGGGCCGGCAGCATCTGGCTGCAGATGTGCTCGATGTAATCGTCGGCGCGGTCCTTGTACTCCGGCGGTAACGCGTGGGCGGCCAGGCAGGTGGCGCGCACGCTGACCGGCAGTGCTTCACCCAGGCGTCGGGCCACACGCAGCATCTTGCGTTCGTTGGCCAGGTCCAGGCCGTAGCCGGACTTGATCTCCACCGTGGTCACGCCGTCACGCAGCAAACTGCGCAGGCGCTTTTCAGCGCTCGAGAACAGCTCATCTTCGCTCGCCGCACGGGTTGCGCGCACCGTGCTGGCAATGCCGCCGCCCTTGGCCGCGATCTCGGCGTAGCTGACACCTTCGAGGCGCTGCTCGAATTCGCCACTGCGATTGCCACCAAACACCGTATGAGTGTGACAGTCGATCAGCCCGGGGGTGACCCACGCGCCTTGCAGGTCATGCACCTGGGCGTAATCCGCGGTTGGCGCCTGGCTGCGGGGGCCGACCCACTCGATGAGCGAGCCGGCAGTCACCATGGCGGCATCCTCGATGATCGAGTATTTGCCGTTGGCCATGGTTGCGACGTGGCAGTGTTGCCAAAGCGTTTTCATCAACGCCTCCCTAAGTTATCGATGAGACAAAACCGGGTCGTAATCGACCTTGGCCGTTTGCCCGGCGGCAGGCTTGACCCACAGCCAGTAGGCGATGATCAGCAGCACGATCCACACGGCGCCCACCATCAACGCCGCCTGGGTATCCGGGAAGTAACCGAGTACACCAAACACAAACAGCATGAACACAATGGCCGCTGCCGGCGCATAGGGCCAGAACGGCACCGGGAATTTCAGTTCGGCGACCTGCGCCTTGGTCATCGAGCGGCGCATGGCGACCTGGGTAAACAGGATCATCAGCCATACCCACACCGTGGCGAAGGTGGCAATCGAAGCAATCAGCAGGAACACGTTTTCCGGGATCAGGTAGTTGAGCACCACACCGCCGAGCAAAGCGGCGCCCATGACCACCACGGTCATCCATGGCACGCCTTGTTTGGACAATTGCGCGAAGCCCTTGGGCGCCTGCCCTTGTTGAGCCAGGCCGTACATCATGCGGCCGGCGCCGAAAATGTCGCTGTTAATGGCCGACACCGCCGCCGAGATCACCACAATGTTGAGGATAGTCGCCGCCGAGCCAATCCCCAGGTTGCTGAAGATCTGCACGAACGGGCTGCCCTGGCTGCCAATCTGCGGCCACGGGTAGATGGCCATCAACACGAACAGGGTCAGTACGTAGAACAACAGGATACGCAGCGGCACCGCGTTGATCGCCTTGGGGATCACCCGCTGCGGGTCCTTGGCTTCACCGGCGGTGATGCCGATGATTTCGATGCCACCAAAGGCAAACATGACCACGGCAAACGAGGCGATCAGCCCACCGATGCCGTTGGGCATGAAGCCGCCATGGGCCCACAGGTTACTCAGTCCGCTGGCCTGGGTTTCGCCCGCCGAGTGAATGCCGAACAACATGATGCCAAAGCCGCCGAGGATCATCGCCACAATGGCACCGACCTTGAGCAACGACAGCCAGAACTCCATCTCGCCAAAGACTTTGACGTTGCACAGGTTCAGGCCGCCGATCAAAAACACGATGCCCAGCACCCAGACCCAACGGGCCACTTCGGGAAACCAGAAGCCCATGTAGATGCCGAACGCGGTGACGTCGGCGAGGCAGACGATGATCATTTCAAAGGCGTAGGTCCAGCCGAGGATAAACCCGGCCATGGGCCCCAGGTAGGTGCTGGCATAGTGGCCGAAGGAGCCAGACACTGGGTTGTGCACGGCCATCTCACCGAGGGCGCGCATCACCATGAATACAGCAGCGCCGCCGATCAGGTAGGCCAGCAGCACGGCAGGGCCAGCCATTTGGATGGCGGAGGCGGAGCCATAAAACAGCCCGGTGCCGATCGCGGAACCCAGGGCCATGAAGCGAATATGTCGGGCGTTGAGCCCGCGTTTCAAACCTTTTTCTGGCTGGTGCATTTCTCGTCCCTAATTATTCTTATGAGGAGAAGATCGTTCCCACGCTCGGCGTGGGAACTCCGACCTGGACGCTCCGCGTCCGCTTTAAGAGCGGTGACGCAGAGCGTCACAGGATGCATTCCCACGCGGAGCGTGGGAATGATCAGGCACAGACCGAGTCGCGGTCAGAGACTTGGCAGCAACTTGGCCGGCACCAGCTCATTCAGGCAGCGGCTGGCGAGCAGTTCGCTGGCGGCGTTGATGTCCGGGGCGAAGAAGCGGTCCTTGTCATAGAACGCCACCTTGTCGCGCAGGATGCCACGGGCTTTTTCCAGCTTGGGCGAGGTCTTCAGGCCGTCGCGCAGGTCCAGGCCCTGGCACGCCGCGAGCCATTCCACCGCGAGGATGCCCCGGGTGTTCTCGGCCATTTCCCACAAACGCTTGCCCGCAGCCGGGGCCATGGACACGTGGTCTTCCTGGTTGGCCGAAGTCGGCAAGCTGTCGACGCTATGGGGATGGGCCAGCGCCTTGTTCTCGCTGGCGAGCGCGGCGGCGGTCACCTGGGCGATCATGAAGCCGGAGTTCACCCCGCCATTGCCCACCAGAAACGGCGGCAGTTGCGACATATGCTTGTCCATCATCAACGAGATCCGGCGCTCGCTCAGGGAGCCGATTTCGGCAATGGCCAGCGCCATGTTGTCGGCGGCCATGGCCACGGGTTCGGCATGGAAGTTGCCACCGGAAATCACGTCACCCTCGGCGGCAAAGACCAGGGGGTTATCCGACACTGCGTTGGCTTCTACCACCAGCACCTCGGCGGCCTGGCGCAATTGAGTCAGGCACGCACCCATGACCTGCGGCTGGCAACGCAGGGAATACGGGTCTTGCACCTTGTCGCAGTTCTGGTGCGATTGGGACACCTGGCTGCTCTCACCGAGCAGGTCGCGATAGGCCGCTGCCGAGTCGATCTGGCCACGCTGGCCACGCGCTGCATGAATACGCGCATCGAACGGCGAACGCGAACCCAGTACCGCCTCCACAGTGAGGCCGCCGCAAGCGAGGGCGCCGGCGAACAGGTCTTCGCCTTCGAACAGGCCACGCAGGGCATAGGCCGTGGACACCTGGGTGCCGTTGAGCAGGGCCAGGCCTTCTTTGGCGGCCAGGGTCAGCGGCGTGAGGCCGGCGATTTTCAGCGCCTCGGTGGCTTCCAGCCATTGGCCCTTGTGGCGTGCCTTGCCTTCGCCAAGCAGTACCAGGGACATGTGCGCCAACGGCGCCAGGTCACCGGAAGCACCCACTGACCCCTTGAGTGGGATGTGCGGGTACACCTCGGCGTTGATCAGCGCGATCAACGCGTCGATCACCTGGCGACGAATCCCGGAGAAGCCACGGCTCAGGCTGTTGACCTTGAGCACCATGACCAGTCGCACCAGCGCATCGCTGATCGGCTCACCGACGCCGGCGGCGTGGGACAGCACCAGGGAACGCTGGAGGTTTTCCAGGTCTTCGCTGGCGATGCGGGTCGAGGCCAACAGGCCAAAACCGGTGTTGATGCCATAGGCGGTGCGGTTCTCGGCGAGAATCTGCTCCACGCAGGCAACGCTGGCTTCGATCTGGGCCGAGGCGCTGTCATCCAGGTTGAGGGTTACTGGCTGCTGGTAGATGGCACGCAGTTGGGCGAGGCTCAGTTGGCCTGGAATCAGGTTTAGCGCAGTCACATTCATTCTCCTTGTGAATTGTTCTTAGGTGTTCAGTGCAAATTCGGTAATGCGGTGTCTTTAAGCAGCTGGGCAGCGGCGGCAATATCCGGCGCCAGCCAGCGGTCCTGTTCATAAGCAGGGACCACTTCGCGCAGCAAACGCCAGGCGCGGTCGGTACCGGCACCGAAGCGCTGGTCCTTGAGAAACTCAAAAGCCTGGGCCGCCAGCAGGTACTCGATGGCAAGAATCTGGGTGACGTTGACCAGCACCTGGTGCAGCTTGAGCGCGGCGTTGGTGCCCATGCTCAAGTGGTCTTCCTGCAGGCCCGAGGTGACGAAATTGTCGAGCACCGCGGGTTGCGCCAACTGGCGGTTCTGCCCGCACAAGGACGCGGCGACGTACTGCACGATCATCATCCCGGAGTTGACCCCCGGGTTGCTCACCAGGAAGGCTGGCAGGCCGCTGACATGCGGGTTGACCAGGCGGTCCAGGCGACGCTCGGCCACCGAACCGATCTCGGCCATGGCGATGGCGAGCATGTCGGCCGCCATCGCGACGGACTGCCCGTGGGGGTTGGCCTGGGACACCACGCGGTAGCTGTCTGGCGTGCCCAGCACCAGCGGGTTGTCGGTGGCGCTGTTGAGTTCGGTCTCGATCTGGCGCGTGGCGTGTTCCACCTGATCGCGGGCCGCGCCGTGAATCTGCGGGATCGAGCGAATGCTCAAGGCATCCTGGGTGCGAATACCTTTACTGCTGGCAATCACCTCACTGCCGTCGAGCAAGGCACGCAGGTTGATACCCACTTGCTGCATGCCAGGATGCGGCTTGAGAGCAATGATTTCTTCGTCAAAGGCGTCGATCTGGCCGCGCTGGGCTTCGAAGCTCATGGCACCGATCACGTCGGCCCATTGCAGCAAGTGATGTGCATCGGCCAGGGCCAGGCAGCTCAGGCCGGTCATGCACGGCGTGCCATTGACCAGGCACAGGCCGTCCTTGGCGCCGAGCACCATCGGCTGCAAGCCTTCAGCCTGCAACGCGTGTTGCGCCGTGACGATCTGGCCGCGATAACTCACATTGCCGACGCCCAGCAGGGCCACGCCGATATGGGCCATGTGGGTCAGGTACCCCACCGAGCCTTGGGACGGCACTTGCGGTGTGATGCCGTGGTTGAGCAACGCCAGCAGCGCGTGCACCACCTGCGGATGCAGGCCGGACTTGCCATGGCTGTAGTTGATGATCGCCGCGCAGATGATCGCGCGGGTTTGCTCATCGCTGAGCACCGGGCCGACACCACAGGCATGGCTCAACAGCGTATTGCGCGACAGTTGGCTCAGTTGCTCGGTCTTGAGCGAGACGTTGCACAGCGCGCCCAGGCCGGTGTTGACACCATAGGCACGCTCGCCGCTGGTGACGATGCGCTGCACGATGGCTTGGGCATTGTCGATGCGCGCCCAGGCGTGGCCCGACAGTTCGAGCATGGCGCCGTGGCGGGCGACGGCGACCACGTCCTGCCAGCGCAGTGGGGTGTCGGCGATGATGATTGTTGTTGCCTGGGACATCGTTGACCTCTTCATAATCTCTACAGCATTGCCGGCGTCATCGGGGGCAAGCCCGGCTCCCACATTTGAACTGTGTGAACCCCATCAAATGTGGGAGCTGGCTTGCCTGCGATGGCGTCCGTCAGACCACCGCCGCCCGCCGCTGAACAAAGCGGTCCACATATTCATCCGCCGGCGAATGCAGGATCTCCCGCGGCGTGCCGACCTGGATCAGCTTGCCGTCCTTGAGGATCGCAATGCGATTGCCGATGCGCACGGCCTCGTCGAGGTCGTGGGTGATGAACACGATGGTCTTGTGCAGGGTCTTTTGCAGCTCGAGCAATTGGTCTTGCATCTCGGCGCGGATCAGCGGGTCGAGGGCGCTGAAGGCTTCGTCCATCAGGATGATATCGGTGTCGGCCGCCAAGGCGCGGGCCAGGCCCACGCGCTGGCGCATACCGCCAGAAAGCTGGTGGGGATATTTGTTTTCATAGCCTTTGAGGCCCACTGTTTCGATCCAGTGCAACGCACGTTCGGCGCAGACTTGCTTGGTTTCGCCACGCACTTTCAGGCCGTAGGCAACGTTGTCGAGCACGCTCTTGTGCGGCAGCAGGCCGAAGCTCTGGAACACCATGCTGATCTTGTGCCGACGGAATTGGCGCAGGGCTTCCATGTCCAGTTGCAGGATGTCTTCGCCGTCCACCAGGATCGCGCCGCTGGTGGGGTCGATCAGGCGGTTGAAGTGGCGCACCAGGGTGGATTTGCCCGAACCCGACAAGCCCATGATCACAAAGATCTCACCGGTGCCGATGCTCAGGGACAGGTCATTGACGCCGACCACGCAACCGGTCTCGGCCAGTACCTGGTCCTTGGTCTTGCCCTGGCCGACCATGGCCAGCGCATCCTTGGCGCGTGCGCCGAAAATCTTGAAGACGTTTTTGACTTCGATTTTGCTGACAGTCGTCATTTGCTCGCCTCATGCCGTGGGCGGCCATAAGCCTGGGTAATGCGGTCGATGACCACTGCGAGAATCACGATCGCCAGCCCGGCTTCAAGGCCGCGGCCGACGTTAAGGGTCTGGATGCCGACGAGCACGTCTTCACCCAAGCCACGGGCGCCGATCATCGAGGCGATCACCACCATCGACAGCGCCATCATGGTGGTCTGGTTAATCCCGGCCATGATGCTCGGCAACGCCAGCGGCAATTGCACGCCGAACAGTTGCTGCCAGCGGTTGGCGCCGAAGGCGTTGATGGCTTCCATGACTTCGCCATCGACTTGGCGAATACCCAGGTCTGTCAGGCGAATCAGCGGCGGCGCGGCGTAGATCACCGTGGCGAAAATCGCCGGGACCTTGCCCAGACCGAACAGCATCAGCACCGGGATGAGGTACACGAAGCTGGGCATGGTTTGCATGATGTCCAGCAGCGGCATCAACACTGAACGCAGGCGATTACTGCGCGCCGAGAGGATGCCCAGGGGGATGCCGATCAACACCGAAATCACCGTGGCCACCATCATCAATGCCAGGGTTTGCATCAGCTTGTCCCACAGGCCAACCGCGCCCACCAGGAACAGCAGACCGACAATCACCGCCGTGGTCACCACCTTGCGGGTGGCATGCCAGGCAATACCGCCGACGATGGCCAGCATCAGCCACCAGGGCGCTGCGCGCAGCAGGCCTTCCAGGTTGACGATGGCCCACAGCAGCGTATCGGAGATGTGCCGGAACACATCGCCGTAGTGGGTGACCAGTGCGTCCACCCAACCGTTGACCCAGTCGGCGATGGAAAAGGTAATGCTCTCAGGAAACATATCGTGCTCTCGATCCAGTGGGTTGTGGCCAGCCGCCCGGCCACCCTTGAGGGTAGCCGTGCACACTTGACCTACAAGGCCGCGTCGATTTTCTTGGCTGCGTCGTCGCTCACCCAGGCGTGCCAGACTTCAGGATGTTCCTTGAGGAATATTTTCGCCAGTTTCGGCGACTCGATCCGCTCCTTGGCCATGCGGCCCAGGTTCTGGTTCAGCAGGTCGATGGGCAGGTTGACCTTTTCCAGCACGGCCACCAGTTCCGGGGCTTGCTCGTGGAAAGTCTTGGAGAGGCCGACCTTGATGCTCACGGTTTTGTCCACGCCGGGCTTTTCTTCCAGCTTGACCAGATCGACCTGGCCCATCAGCGGTGTCGGTGACCAGTAGTAGAACAGGATCGGCTCGCCACGCTTGTAGCTCGACAGCACCGCTGCATCCAGCGCCGGGCCGGTGCCCGGGCGGAAGTTGGTGTAGGTGCTTTCCAGGCCGTAGCTCTTGAGCATTTCGCTGTTGTCCAGCTCGCAAGTCCAGCCGGCCGGGCAGTTGTAGAAGCGGCCCTTGGACGGCTCTTCCTGGTCCTTGAACACCGAGGCGTACTTGGCCAGGTCGGCGATGTTTTTCAGGTCCGGCGCCTTGGCTTCCAGCTTGCGCTTGGCGTCGCCTTCGATCACATAGCGCGGCACGTACCAGCCTTCGACCGCGCCGACCACCGGAGCACCGACGCCCACGACTTTGCCGGCCTTCTCGGCTTTGTTCCAGACCTCGCTGCGACCTACCCACTCCTCGGCGAACACTTGGATGTCGTTACTGCCCAGGGCGTTTTCCATGGTGATGGAATTGCCCGGCAAGCTGTCGGTTTTGCAGTCGTAGCCTTTTTCCAGCACGGTTTGCAGGATGTCGGTGAGCAACATGCCGCTTTCCCAATTCAGGCCGGCGAATTTCACCGGTTTACCCGACTCGCACCAACCAGCCGCCTGGGCGCCGGCACTTGCCAGCACGCCAGCTGCGAACAAAGTAGCCAGCAAGGTCTTATTCATAGTCATTGTTGTGACGCTCCCAATCATGAAATGGATTACGGCAGTCAGTAGGCGTCCTGCCCTGTCCACGTCCCATCAGGCTTGTGCAGCCAGCCCGTTTGTTGTGGGTGAAGCGCCCTGCTCTTTTGGCAGGATCAGGTGATCGGGTACCGTGCCGTGCCATTTTTTTGCACACACGTAATACAGGGCCGCCGGCAGTACCAGGCCGATGATCCAGGAGATATCTACATCCCCCAGCGCGGCCACCAGGGGGCCGGTGTAGAACTTGGTGGAGATGAACGGCAACTGCACCAGCACGCCGAATACGTAGACGCTGATGCCCAGCAGGTTCCAGCGGCCGTAGCGACCGTTCGGGTCGGCCAGCGCCGGCACGTCATAACGCTCGCGGGTGATGCAGTAGTAATCCACCAGGTTGATCGCGCTCCAGGGCGTAAAGAACGCCAGCAGGAACAGGATGAACGACTTGAATGCACCGAGGAACGAATGCTGGCCGAGCAACGCGATCAGCGTGGCCGTGCCGACGATCATCAGCACAAACACCAGACGCTGCAGACGCGTGACCTCCAGACGCCCACGAAAGCCGCTGATGATAGTGGCGATGCACATGAAGCTGCCGTAGGAGTTGAGCGTCGAGATGGTGACCTTGCCGAACGCGATGCTGAAGTACAGCAACGCAGCGGTAGCCCCCGTGCCGCTCAAGCCAACGATGTACGCCACCTCGTGGCCGGCAAACTGCCCGTTGGACATGGCCGCGGCAAACACGCCGAGGACCATCGCCACTTGGGCACCGATGACCGAACCTGCGCCAGCAGCGAGAAAGGTTTTCACCGATGACGTGTGGCTCGGCAGGTAACGCGAGTAATCCGCCACGTAAGGGCCGAACGCAATCTGCCAGGAGGCCGCCAGCGACACGGCCAGCAGGAAACTGCTCCAGCTGAAGTGGCGGATCTGCAGGAGCGCGCCAACGTCGGTCTGGCTCATCAAGCGGCTGAACAGGTACACAAAGGCAACCACGCCAATCAGGCTGGCGACCCGGCCGATGAAGTGGATCACCCGGTAACCCAGCACCGTGACCAGCACGATGACACTGGCGAAGATCAGGATGCCGACGCTGTCGCTGACCCCGAACAACTGGCCCAGCGCCTGGCCCGACAGCACGGTGCCGGTGGCGGTGAAGCCCAGGTACATCAAGCACACCAACACGATCGGAATGGCCGCGCCGTACACGCCGAACTGCACCCGGCTGGAAATCATCTGCGGCAGGCCAAGCTTGGGCCCTTGCGCCGCATGCAGCGCCATGACGCCACCGCCGATCAGTTGACCGATCAGCAAGCCGATCAACGACCAGAACACATCACCGCCCAGCACCACGGCCAACGCCCCGGTGACAATCGCAGTGATCTGCAGGTTGGCACCCATCCACAGGGTGAATTGACTGAATAGACGACCATGTCTTTCCGCTTCCGGGATGTAGTCGATCGAACGTTTCTCGATCAACGGGGTGGTGTCGTTTGCAGCCATGTTGTTCAACCTCTGATGGATTGTTTTGTATGCATCTTGCTCTTCCGTGGGCGCTGGCTTGCTGTGGCGAGGGAGCTTGCTCCCGTTCGACAGCGAAGCTGGAGCCGGCTTTTTGGGGCTGCTTCGCACCCCCAGCGCAAGCAAGCTTGCTCGCCACACAAGCCCACCCCACATTGAGTTACTTGATCATCGGCAGGTTCAGGCCTTGTTCCTTGGCGCAGTCGATAGCGATCTGGTAACCCGCATCCGCATGACGCATCACCCCGGTCGCCGGGTCGTTGTGCAGCACGCGGGCAATCCGCTCGGCCGCTTCGTCAGTACCGTCGCAGACAATCACCATCCCTGAGTGCTGGGAGAAGCCCATGCCCACGCCACCACCGTGGTGCAGCGACACCCAGGTCGCGCCGCTCGCGGTATTAAGCAAGGCGTTGAGCAGCGGCCAGTCGGACACAGCATCGGAGCCGTCCTGCATGGCTTCGGTTTCGCGGTTCGGGCTGGCGACCGAGCCGGAGTCCAGGTGGTCACGGCCGATCACGACCGGCGCGGACAGCTCGCCGCTGCGCACCATTTCGTTGAACGCCAGGCCCAACTTGGCACGCTGGCCCAGGCCGACCCAGCAGATACGTGCCGGCAGACCCTGGAAGCTGATGCGCTCGCGGGCCATGTCCAGCCAGTTGTGCAGGTGGGCGTCGTCCGGGATCAGTTCTTTGACTTTGGCGTCGGTCTTGTAGATGTCTTGCGGGTCACCGGACAGCGCCGCCCAACGGAACGGGCCGATGCCACGGCAGAACAATGGGCGGATGTAGGCCGGTACGAAACCTGGGAAGTCGAACGCGTTTTCCACGCCCTCTTCCTGGGCCATCTGGCGGATGTTGTTGCCGTAGTCGAAGGTCGGGATGCCTTGCTTCTGGAATTCGAGCATGGCTTTGACGTGGACGGCCATCGACTGCTTGGCGGCCTTGATCACGGCGGCCGGCTCGGTCTTGGCGCGAGCGCGGTATTCGTCCCAGGTCCAGCCGGCCGGCAGGTAACCGTTGAGTGGGTCGTGGGCGCTGGTCTGGTCGGTGACCATGTCCGGGCGCACGCCACGCTTGACCAGTTCTGGCAGGATCTCTGCGGCGTTGCCCAGCAGCGCGATGGAGATGGCCTTGCCTTCCTTGGTGTATTTGGCGATGCGCGCCAGGGCGTCGTCGAGGTCGGTGGCCTGCTCGTCGACGTAGCGGCTGTTCAGGCGGAAGTCGATGCTGACTTGCTGGCACTCGATGTTCAGCGAGCAGGCGCCGGCCAGGGTCGCGGCCAATGGCTGCGCGCCGCCCATGCCGCCGAGGCCGGCGGTGAGCACCCAACGACCGGTCAGGTCACTGTTGTAATGCTGGCGGCCGGCTTCGACGAAGGTTTCGTAGGTGCCTTGGACAATGCCTTGGCTGCCGATGTAGATCCAGCTGCCGGCAGTCATCTGGCCGTACATGACCAGGCCCTTGGCATCCAGTTCGTTGAAATGCTCCCAACTGGCCCAGTGCGGTACCAGATTGGAGTTGGCAATCAGCACGCGCGGGGCGTTGCTGTGGGTCTTGAACACGCCGACCGGCTTACCGGATTGCACCAGCAGGGTTTCGTCGTCGTTCAGATTAGTAAGGCTCTCGACGATCTGGTCGTAGCACTCCCAGTTGCGCGCCGCGCGGCCGATACCGCCGTACACCACCAGTTCTTTGGGGTTCTCGGCCACTTGTGGGTCGAGGTTGTTCATCAGCATGCGCAGCGGCGCTTCGGTCAGCCAGCTTTTGGCGGTGAGCTTGTTACCGCGGGCGGCGCGGATTTCGACGTCACGGTATTTTGTAGGCTTGGTCACAGCTAGGACTCCTCGGCGATCGATGCGCGAACAGGGATGGTGCAAAGTCTTACGCACACATCTTTACTTGTATGTACAAGCATATGCAATCGAGCGGCCAACTTTAGCCAGGAGTGGTTGGGTTTTTTTTGCACGGGGCGTGCGAGCCTTGTAAATCAAGGCTTCAAAGCTTGATGAAATTTCTTACGGAGGTTTGTTGCAGCGCGGGGAATTTGTCACGGCAGCGAAGCTTTGCGTCACGCTGGGGCATTCGGTAACAAATTGGTGCGCGGAGTGGAAACAGATTTTGTGAACAATGCAAAAACAAAGGTGGGAGCTGGCTTGTCTGCGATAGCGGTGTGTCAGTCAGCGCATCAGCTACTGATATACCGCTATCGCAGGCAAGGCAGCTCCCACAGTTTTTAATCGCGTGCGGTCAGTTCGATGATGCAGCAGCGGCCAGTGACAGAGATATCCAGCAGGCCCGTGTTACCGTCCACTTGCAGGCAATCATGGTGGCCGAGCTTCTCGCCCAGCACCTTCACCTCATCCGCCACGCTGAACACCAGCACCGTCTGCGCGGTGCTGAAAAACTGCTGCACGCCATCCACCCACTGCAAGCGTGCGTGGTAACGCTGTGGCGAGTAGATCAGGTTGAAGTCGCGAATCGGCCCCGTGATCAAACGGCATGACACCTGGCTTTCGCCGTTGAACGCGAACGGCTGCAACGGTAACAACCCGCGCTGCTCCTCACCGTCTACGGTCAACACCATGCCGGCGCCTTTGATCACCGTAATCACGCGCTGGTAGCCGGCGAAGGTGGAAAACCCACCCGATTCGGCGATATCGGCAATCGACAAACGCCAGCCAAAACCCTCCAGGCCGGTGCCGGCGTCGCGACTGATTTCTTCGGTACTGCCGCCGCCGTTCTTCCACGGCATGCGCACGTAGTCGGCGGCACGCCAGACGTTGATCTCACTCATTTACTGAAGCGTCCTTCGAGGCTGTGACGGGAACCGGGGTGGATCAACCGCGCCGCAGTCACCGGCTGGCGACCCGACCAGGTGCGTCGGCGAATCAACAGGCACGGCTCGCTCGGCTCGATCTGCAACAATTTGCACTCGGCGGCATCGGCGAGGATCGCCTCAACCACATGCTCGCCCTCAGTCAACGGCGCGACCTGGTTCAAATAGGCATACGGGGTTTGCTGGGTGAAGTCCTGCTGCAAGTATTCCGGCGCGACCAGGGCGTTGACGAAACGGTCTTCTATTTGCACAGGAATGTCGTTCTCGTAATGCACGATCAACGAGTGGAACACCCGCCCGCCTTCGCGCATTTCCAAGGCAACGGCGCGTTCGGAGCCGGCGGCCTCTTCGCCCAGGGTGATCACCTGGCAAGTGTGCCGATGCCCGCGGGAGGCGATTTCATCGGCGATGTTATGCACTTCAAACAGGGCTGACTGGCTTTTCGGCTCGGCAACAAACGTACCCACACCCTGCATACGCACTAGCAGGCCTTCGGCGGTCAGCTCGCGCAGGGCGCGGTTGATGGTCATGCGGCTGAAGCCCAACTGGCTGACCAGCTCGCTTTCCGACGGCACGCGGTAATGGGGCGGCCAGTTGCCGTTGAGGATCTGCTGGCTGATCATCTGTTTGACGCGGGCATACAAGGGCGCCGGACTTTCGTCCATGTGGGCAGCCAGCGAAGACTTGGCGGGCGGAGTCGGCACAGGGAATCCTTGCAGGGGAAAAAGATGCATAGATTGCCGGAGTTTACCGAGCAGGCAAACGTCTGTATATGTATATACAAATAAACACACGACCGGGGTGCCTTGATCATGTCCGCTTTCTTTGCCGAACGCGCACTGCTGCCTAATGGATGGGCCAATGATGTACGTCTTGAAGTCAGCACCGATGGCCTGCTGACAAAGGTTGAGCCCAATGCCAGTGCAGAAGGTGCGGAGCGGCTCAGGGGCCCGGTGTTGGCGGGCATGCCGAACCTGCATTCCCATGCCTTCCAGCGCGCCATGGCGGGCTTGGCCGAAGTGGCCGGCAACCCCAATGACAGCTTCTGGACCTGGCGCGACTTGATGTACCGCATGGTCGGCAAGATCAACCCCGAGCAGTTACAGATCATCGCCCGCCAGCTGTATATCGAAATGCTCAAGGCCGGCTACACCTCGGTGGCCGAGTTCCATTACGTGCACCACGATCTCAGCGGCCAGCCCTATGCCGACCGTACGGAACTGTCCCGCCAGATCAGCCAGGCGGCCGCCAGCAGCGGGATCGGCCTGACCTTGCTGCCGGTGCTCTACACCCACGCGGGCTTTGGTGGCCAAGCGCCGAATGAAGGCCAGCGACGGTTTATCAACAGCACGGAACACTACCTGGACTTGCAAGCGCGCCTGCAGCCCATTCTGGCGGCACAACCGGCGCAGCAACTGGGTCTGTGCTTCCACTCCCTGCGCGCCGTCACCCCCGAACAAATCCATACCGTGCTGGCCGCCAGTGACAAGAGCTGCCCGGTGCATATCCACATCGCCGAACAGCAAAAAGAAGTCGACGACTGCTTGGCCTGGAGCGGCAAGCGCCCGTTGCAATGGCTGTATGACAATGTCGAGGTGGATGAGCGCTGGTGCCTGGTGCACGCCACCCATGCCGATGCCGACGAAGTGACACGCATGGCCAACAGCCGAGCGATTGCCGGTTTGTGCCTGACCACGGAGGCCAACCTGGGCGATGGGATTTTTCCTGCGGTGGACTTCCTCGCCCAGGGCGGCCGCATGGGCATTGGTTCCGACAGCCATGTGTCACTGAGCGTGGTGGAAGAACTGCGTTGGCTGGAATACGGCCAGCGCCTGCGCGATCAACGGCGTAATCGGTTGTATCGCAGTGACCAACCGATGGTGGGTCGCACGCTGTTCGATGCTGCGCTGGACGGTGGCGCACAAGCGCTGGGCCAGCCGATTGGTCGACTGCAAGTGGGCAAGCGTGCGGACTGGATAGTGCTGGACGGTAGCGACCCGTACCTGGCGACGGCCAGTGAGGATGGGATTCTCAACCGCTGGCTATTTGCCGGTGGTGATCGGCAAGTGCGCGATGTACTGGTCAATGGCAAGTGGGTGGTGCGAGATGGGCATCATGCTGGCGAAGAAGACAGCAGCCGGGCATTCACCCAAGTGCTGAAGGACTTGCTGAACTAACGGCCAACCCATGACAACTGTGGGAGCTGGCTTGCCTGCGATAGCATCAACCCGGTGCAACTGATGCACCGAGGTGCCTGTATCGCAGGCAAGCCAGCTCCCACATTGGGTTGAGGGTACTCAGGATTACTGAGAGGACTTTGCCATCTGCTTGTCCGACGTACGCCAGATCAGCCGCGTGGTGTCATACCCTTGCTGTCGCGCCCTGCTCAGCAGGTCTTCGCGGGTATCGGCACTCACCGTCGGCGTGCGCGACAGGATCCACATATAGCGCCGGCTCGGGCTGCCGACGATGGCGGTCTTGTAGTCATCGCTGACATACAGCACCCAGTAGTCGCCCTTGGCAACGCCCGGCAACAGTGATGTAAACCAGTTATTGAATTCCACCCACAGCTTGTCGGTCTTGCCTGGTACCTGCGGCGTAGCCGTGCCTTTGGCCTCTTGCCACTTCCACTCAGGCGTCAGGCAGCGGTTGAACACCGACATGTCACCATCAGGCAGCAAGGTATAGCGGGCTTCGGATTGCGCACAGTTGCGCTGAAAGTACATCGGCAACCGGGCCAACTCATACCAGGTGCCCTGGTAACGCTTGAGGTTGACGTTGCTCGCAGTCTTGGGTTGCAGATCATCGCCAGAATGGCTGGCGCAGCCCGCCAAAAACAGGCTGGCGCAAAGGAACAAAACAAAACGCATCATTCTTCTTCTCCCGCAGGCTCGCGCCCCGGTTTACTTCAGGCCTTGCCCGGAAAACATCAGAACTTTGTCACCGGCGTACTGCACGCTGATAAAGCTGTTTTTATCGCCCCAGGTGCAGCTGGACATGCCCAGTGCGCCGGAACAATCGGTTGGCTTGCCCAGCAACGACTCCACCTCGGCCTTGGCCATGCCGGCTGAGAGCTTTTGGTAGTTTTCTTGGGTGACCTTGCTGCAAGCGGCTAAGAGCACGCAAAAAGCCAGCAGGGCGAGACGGCGTATAGACATGGAAAAGCTCCTGGAGAGACAAAGCAGCTGGGGTATCTGCCAGAAGCTTAGAAGGGAAAAGGGGTGTCTGGTTCCCGATGGGGGGTGCTATTTATTTTTTATGTGAACTGGCCCCTTGAACCGTGTTTTCGAGTGAAAAATCACCGCCTTTCATCAGTTGCTGTCTAGCAAAGACCAAATTAAGACTAAAATCAGTCACACCTTGAGCAGGGGTCATCCCATGAAATTTTCTTCGCAGATAAAGCCGATCAGCTACTTGAAAAGTCATACCGCCGAGATCGTCAAAACACTCACGGAAAGCCGCGAACCCCTGGTCATCACCCAAAATGGCGAAGCGAAGCTGGTGGTGATGGATGTGAAGAGTTTTGAGGAGCAGGCAGAAACCATGGCCTTGTTAAAGCTATTGGCCCTGGGCAACCGGCAGATTGAATTGGGGCAGTTTCAAGACATGGAGGACGTGTTCGCCGAGCTGGACAAGGACGACGCTCAATGACATTCAAGGTTGTGATTCTTCACTCGGCAAAACGCGACCTTAAAGATATCAAGTCATACCTCATCCGGCAGTTCTCGACATCGACCTGGCAGCAGTCCTACGACGCGATGAAACAGGCCATGCGACTGCTTGAGTCTCAACCCTATGCTGGCTCGATACCGCAAGAGATCGAGAAGTTGAATCTCAGCCAATATCGACAGGTTGTCTGTGGCATGAATCGGATCATCTACGAAATTCGAGACCCGATCATTTACGTCCACATCATCGCCGACACTCGGAAAAACCTGCAGGCGTTGCTGCTGAAAAACCTTATTCAATAAAAACAAAAGCCCCGAAGCGCTGAGCGCATTTCGGGGCTTTTTTGTTACCGCAAGCTCTTACTTCTTGTGATAAGCCGTCACGCGCTCAACTTCTTCCTTCGAACCCAGGAACACCGCCACACGCTGGTGCAGGCCTTCAGGCTGGATGTCGAGGATGCGCTGGTGGCCGTCGGTAGACGCACCGCCTGCCTGTTCAACCAAAAACGACATCGGGTTGGCTTCGTACATCAGGCGCAGCTTGCCTGGCTTGGACGGCTCGCGGCTGTCGCGTGGGTACATGAACAGGCCACCACGGGTCAGGATGCGGTGCACGTCGGCAACCATCGCGGCTACCCAGCGCATGTTGAAGTTCTTCTTCAACGGGCCTTCTTCGCCTTCCATCAGCTCGTTGACGTAGCGCTTCACCGGTTCTTCCCAGTGGCGCTGGTTGGACATGTTGATGGCAAATTCCTGGGTAGAAGCAGGAATCGAAATGTCTTCGTGGGTGAGTACGAAGCTGCCCATTTCACGGTCCAGGGTGAAGCCTTTGACGCCGTCGCCCAGGGTCAGCACCAGCATGGTCTGTGGGCCGTAGATCGCGTAGCCGGCAGCAACCTGCTCGGTGCCTGGTTGCAGGAAGGCCTTTTCGTTCAGGGCTTCGTTCTGGCTCAGGTATTCGTTGGGGCAACGCAGCACCGAGAAGATGGTGCCGACCGGTGCGTTAATGTCGATGTTGGACGAACCGTCCAGTGGGTCGAATACCAGCAGGTATGCGCCCTTCGGGTATTTGCCTGGGATCTGGTAGGCATTGTCCATTTCTTCGGACGCCATGCCGGCCAGGTGGCCACCCCATTCGTTGGCTTCGAGCAGGATTTCGTTGGACAGAACGTCCAGTTTCTTCTGCACTTCGCCCTGCACGTTTTCAGTGCCCATGCTGCCCAGGACACCGCCCAGTGCGCCTTTGGAAACGGCGTGGCTGATTTCCTTGCAAGCACGCGCCACCACTTCGATAAGGAAGCGCAGATCGGCAGGCGTGTTGTTGCTGCGGGTCTGCTCGATCAAATAGCGACTCAAGGTAACGCGGGACATGGACGGCTCCGGAGAATGGGGGGCTGAAAACCCGCGCAGTTTAGCGCGAGTCGAGGCTGATTTCCTCTAATCAGAGGATTTAACGCCAATAGAGTTCACGACCAGGCTTGATGTGGGAGGGGGCTTGCCCCCGATTGCGGTCATTCAGTCAATGCATGAGTGACTGATCAACCGCTATCGGGGGCAAGCCCCCTCCCACATTTTTAACCGCGGCCGTCAGTCGAGGGCTTTCCAGATCTCGGTGGCATATTCGCGGATGGTGCGGTCCGAGCTGAACCAGCCCATGCGCGCTGTGTTGAGCACGGCCGAGCGCCACCAGGCCTTGGAGTCGTGCCAATGCGCCTCGACCCGCGCCTGGGCGTCCCAGTAGGCGTCAAAGTCGGCACACACCAGGAACCGGTCGTAGTCGATCAGCCCATCGATCAGGCCCACATAGCGGCCCGGGTCGTCCGGCGAAAACACCCCGCCACGGATCGCTTGCAGCACATCATTCAAACGATGGGAGGCAGCGATATCCGGCCCGGCGTTGAACTCGCCGGCGTGTTTGCGGGCCTCCACCTGCTGGGCACTGAGGCCAAAGATAAACATGTGCTCGGCGCCGACACGCTCGTGCATCTCAACGTTGGCGCCGTCCATGGTGCCGATGGTCAGCGCGCCGTTGAGGCCGAACTTCATGTTGCTGGTGCCGGACGCTTCGAAACCGGCGGTGGAAATCTGCTCCGACAAATCCGCTGCCGGAATGATGCTTTCCGCCAGGCTGACGTTGTAGTTGGGCAGGAACACCACCTTGAGCAGGCCGCGCACGGTCGGGTCGTTGTTGACGGTGCGGGCGATGTCGTTGGTCAGCTTGATGATCAGCTTGGCCTGGTGGTAGCTGGCTGCCGCCTTGCCGGCAAAGATCTTGACCCGAGGCACCCAGTCGATGCCCGGCTCGGCACGGATCGCCTGGTACAGCGCCACGGTGTGCAGCAGGTTGAGCAGTTGGCGCTTGTATTCGTGGATGCGCTTGACCTGCACGTCGAACATCGCCGCCGGGTTGATCGCAATGCCCAGGCGCTCATGGATGATCTGCGCCAGGGCGCGCTTGCTGTGCAGGCGCTGCTCAGCAAATGCTTTGCGAAAGGCCGGTTTCTCGGCAAAGGGTTCCAACTCGATAAGACGCTGCTCGGGCTGGTCGAGAATATCCGGGCCCAGCGCTTCCACCAGCATATCGGTCAACTTGGGGTTGGCCTGATACAGCCAGCGACGGAAGGTAATGCCGTTGGTTTTGTTATTGATGCGTTCGGGGTAGAGCTTGTGCAGTTCGGAGAACACCGTGCTGCGCATCAGCTGGGTATGCAAACCGGACACGCCGTTGACGCTATGGGAGCCCAGGAACGCCAGGTTGCCCATGCGCACGCGGCGGCCGTTGTCTTCTTCGATCAGCGACACAGCGCGCAAAACATCGAAGTCGTGGATGCCTTTGGCACGCAGCGAGTCGATATGCTGGGCGTTGATCAGGTAGATGATCTGCATATGCCGGGGCAGCATGCGTTCCATCAAACCTACCGGCCAGGTTTCCAGCGCTTCGGGCAGCAGGGTGTGGTTGGTATACGAAAGGGTCTCGACGGTGACATCCCACGCGGCTTCCCAGGGAATGTCATGCAAATCGACCAGCTGGCGCATCAACTCGGCCACGGCGATGGACGGGTGGGTGTCGTTGAGTTGGATGGCGGCGTGCTCGCCCAGGCTCAATACCGAACCGTGCATGTTCTTGTGGCGGCGCAGCAAATCCTGCAGGGACGCGGAGACGAAGAAATATTCCTGGCGCAGGCGCAGTTCCTGCCCTGCTTCGGTGCTGTCGGCCGGGTAAAGCACTCGGGAGATGCTTTCGGCGCGGGCCACTTCGGCGACGGCGCCCAAATGGTCACCGGCATTAAAGCGCTCCAGGTGCAGGTCTTCTACGGCCCGTGCACGCCAGAGGCGCAGGGTGTTGACGCTGGCCCCGCGCCAGCCGACGACCGGCGTGTCATAGGCCACGGCACGTACGGTTTCGTTGGGCGACCACACCTGGATCATCTTGCCGGAGGCGTCCGCAATGGTTTCAACGCTCCCGCCAAACCCGATCGGGTAAATCACCTCGGCGCGCTCGAATTCCCAAGGGTTGCCGAAATCCAGCCAGCGTTCGGTCTGCTCCTGCTGCCAACCGTCGACAATGGCCTGGCGGAACAAGCCGTGTTCATAACGAATGCCGTAACCGTGGCCCGCAATGCCCAGCGTCGACATGCTTTCCATAAAGCACGCCGCCAGACGGCCCAGACCACCGTTGCCGAGCGCCGCGTCGGGCTCCAGCAGGCGGATGCGCTCCAGATCCACGCCCAGCTCCGACAGCGCTTCGCGAGCGATCTCCAGCACACCCAGGTTGCTCAGGCTGTCGTAGAGCAAGCGGCCGATGAGAAATTCCAAGGACAGGTAATAAACACGCTTCTGGCCTTTGCGATAAATACGCCGCGTGTGGTCCATCCAGTGGTCGACCATCTGGTCGCGGGCGGCCAGGGCAATGGCTTCGAACCAGTCATGATCGAAGGCGTGATCCGGGTCCTTGCCCACCGCGTAGGTGAGTTTGGTCAAGACAGCATCGCGGAATGCGGCTACCTCTGCTTCTCGTGCAAGCGGTTCCTGAGACATCGGTGCGACCTCGGGCGAGATTGAAGGAGTTGCTAGAGCCTAGTCGGTCTGACAGACGGTAGACGTGCTGGTTCGGCAGTTTTTTAACTCATTCGCCATGGACTGAATTTGATGCAGGGGTCGTGCCCGATCAGGCAGTGGCCAAACCTTTGAGCTGAAACCTGCAAAATATTGTTCAAAAAACCACCAATCCCGGTATGATCCCGCGCCCGTATACCGCCCCACCCTGGAACCCTGATGAAGCCTCAACTGATCGCCGCCGCGGAACTCGACCGTTTAGAGACCTGGCAGAAATATTCCGCCCACATGTGCGGCGGCTGCGTGTCCAGCTGCTGCACCCTGCCGGTTGAGGTGAAGATCAAGGACCTGATCCGCATTGGCATCGTCGATGAGTTCGAGCGCGGCGATCCGCCGAAGAACATCGCCAAGCGTTTGCAGAAAGAAGGCATCGTCGAGCGGTACAACAACAAGTCCGAAATTTTTACCCTGCAGCGCATGAGCAACAACGACTGCCTGTACCTGGATCGTAAGACGCGCTTTTGCACTATTTATGACAAGCGCCCGGATACGTGCCGCAACCACCCGAAAATCGGGCCGCGGCCGGGGTATTGCGCGTATAAGCCCAAGGAAGTGGTGCGCGAGACTAACTTCAAGACCCTCGACAAGTTCTAAGTTTTTGATCGTTCCCACGCTCTGCGTGGGAATGCAGCTGTGGACGCTCTGCGTCCGCTCTTGAAAGCAGGACGCGGAGCGTCCCACGCGGCGTTCCCACGCGGAGCGTGGGAACGATCACAACGGCACAGTCACCACAAAACCTGCAGGCATAAAAAAACGCCCCCGGCCTTTCGACCGGGGGCGTTTTTCATTCAGCCTGAGTTAACTCAGTTCTTGGCTTTCTTGGCAGCGCGGGTACGCTCGCCTTCGTCCAGGATCTTCTTACGCAGGCGGATCGACTTAGGCGTGACTTCGCACAGCTCGTCGTCCTGGATGAATTCCAGGGCCTGTTCCAGGGTGAAGCGAACAGGTGGAACCAGAGCGATGGTTTCGTCTTTGCCCGAAGCACGCATGTTGTCGAGCTTCTTGCCTTTGGTTGGGTTGACACCCATGTCGTTGTCACGGCTGTTCAGACCAACGATCTGGCCGTTGTAGATCTCTTGACCGTGTTCAACGAACAGCTTGCCACGCGCCTGGAGGGTTTCCAGGGAGTAGGTCAGCGCCTTGCCGGTTTCTACCGATACCAGAACACCGTTCTGACGGCCGGACATGTCGCCGGACTTCATGGTGTCGTAGCGATCGAAGATCGAGGTCAGGATGCCAGCACCGTTGGTCAGGGTCAGGAACTGGTTACGGAAACCGATCAGACCACGAGCAGGGATGTTGTATTCCAGACGCACACGGCCTTTGCCATCCGGCACCATGTTGGTCAGGTCGCCCTTACGCAGGCCCATCTCTTCCATGACCTTGCCCTGGGATTCTTCAGGGGTGTCAATGGTGACGTTTTCGAACGGTTCCTGCTTCACGCCGTCAACCTGACGGATGATCACTTCCGGACGACCAACACCCATTTCGAAGCCTTCGCGACGCATGGTTTCGATCAGTACCGAGAGGTGCAGCTCACCACGGCCGGAGACCTTGAACTTGTCAGCCGAGTCGCCTTCTTCAACGCGCAGAGCAACGTTGTACAGCAGCTCTTTGTCCAGACGCTCCTTGATGTTACGGGAGGTCACGAACTTGCCTTCTTTACCGCAGAAAGGCGAGTCGTTTACCTGGAAGGTCATGGAAACGGTTGGCTCGTCAACGGTCAGAGGCTTCATCGCCTCAACGTTGTCCGGCTGGCACAGGGTGTCGGAGATGAACAGCGAGTCCATACCGCTCACGCATACGATGTCGCCAGCGAAAGCTTCTTCAACGTCGATGCGGTGCAGGCCGTGGTGACCCATCAGCTTCAGGATACGACCGTTACGCTTCTTGCCGTCAGCGCCGATAGCAACAACCGGGGTGTTCGGCTTGACGCTACCACGAGCGATACGGCCAACGCCGATAACACCCAGGAAGCTGTTGTAGTCCAGTGCCGAGATTTGCATCTGGAACGGGCCTTCACGGTCGACTTTCGGTGCTGGTACGTTGTCGACGATCGACTGGTACAGCGGGGTCATGTCTTCAGCCATGTCGGTGTGGTCAAGACCAGCAATACCGTTCAGGGCCGAGGCGTAGATGACTTGGAAGTCCAGCTGTTCTTCGGTAGCACCCAGGTTGTCGAACAGGTCGAAGATCTGGTCCAGAACCCAGTCCGGACGCGCGCCTGGACGGTCAACCTTGTTGATGCACACGATCGGACGCAGGCCGGCTTCGAAAGCCTTCTTGGTCACGAAACGGGTTTGCGGCATAGGGCCGTCTTGAGCGTCAACCAGCAGCAGAACGGAGTCAACCATCGACATTACGCGTTCTACTTCGCCGCCGAAGTCGGCGTGGCCCGGGGTATCCACGATGTTGATGTGGTAGCCGTTCCAGTTGATAGCGGTGTTTTTAGCCAGGATGGTAATACCGCGCTCTTTTTCCTGGTCGTTGGAGTCCATCACGCGCTCGTCGTTGAGCTCGTTGCGCTCCAGGGTGCCGGATTGACGCAGGAGTTTGTCTACCAGGGTGGTTTTACCATGGTCAACGTGAGCAATGATGGCGATGTTACGTAGATTTTCGATCACTTGTGTATCTCGATCAGAGGATTCGGTGTGCTGACAGGTCGTGGCAGCGATTAACAGTAGAGTCAGGCCTTGCCGTTACAGCTTGACGGCAGAGTCGGGGGGCCGGTGACGCAGGCCACAGGCAAACAGCCCCGGGCTCTTAGCTCGGTCGATAAACGCGCACATTGGCATGCCCCTCACTGAGCAAATGGTGGGCATGCAGGCGACTCATCACGCCTTTGTCGCAATACAGCAGGTACTGACGGCTGTCATCCAGTTCCTTGAAACGCGCGTTCAATGCATAGAACGGCAGCGTTTGTACGTCGATGCCAGGAATCTCCAGCGGCTCGTCGTCGGCGGCATCCGGGTGACGGATGTCGATGATGATCTGGCCGGCCAGGGCTTCGCTGACTTCTTCGATCTGCACATCCTGGCCCAATTCGTCGATCACTCGATCGATTGGCACCAGCTTGGCGTTCTCGAGCGCACGCTCCAGAATCGCCATGTCGAATTCTTTTTCTTCATGCTCCACGCGGTGACGCTTGGCGTGGGTCTTGGGGTTCACCGAAATGACCCCGCAGTATTCAGGCATATGCTTGGCAAAGTCGGCGGTGCCGATTTGCTCGGCCAGGTCGATGATGTCCTGCTTGTGGCTGGCGATCAGCGGGCGCAGCACCAGCTTCTCGGTCACGCAATCAATGATCGACAGGTTCGGCAGCGTCTGGCTGGAAACCTGGGAAATCGCTTCGCCGGTCACCAGGGCGTCGATCTGCAATTGATCGGCGATTCGGGACGCAGCGCGCAACATCATACGCTTCAATACTACGCCCATATGACTGTTATCGACTTTGCCGAGAATTTCGCCCAGCACTTCCTCGAACGGCACGCTTACAAATAGCACGCGCTGGGAGCTGCCGTACTTCTTCCAGATAAAGTGCGCGACTTCCATCACGCCCAATTCGTGTGCACGCCCGCCCAGGTTGAAGAAGCAGAAATGGCTCATCAGGCCGCGACGCATGATCTGGTAGGCCGCCACCGTGGAATCGAAACCGCCGGACATCAATACCAGGGTCTGTTCCAAGGCACCCAGCGGGTAGCCGCCGATGCTGTTGTGCTGGCTGTGGATCACGAACAACCGTTGGTCGCGAATTTCCATGCGCACTTCAATTTGCGGCGCTTTGAGGGAAATTCCAGCGGCACCGCACTCGCGACGCAGCTTGCTGCCGACGTATTTCTCGACATCCATGGAGCTGAACGGGTGCTTGCCGGCACGCTTGCAACGCACCGAAAAAATCTTGCCTTCAAGCGCATTGCCGTAGTGCTGCTTGCACTTTTCGGTGATGTCGTCGAAGTCGCCCAGCGGGTACTCATCCACCTGCAGGAAATGCGCGATGCCCGGCATGCAGCTCAGGCGCTCGGTCATGTCCTTCAAGGCTTTGGCGTCGGTAATGCGGGTTTCCAGCTCGAGGTTGTCCCACACGCCGTTCACCACCACAGCCGGGTCCAGGTCACGGAGCACGGCACGGATGTTCTTGGCCAACTGACGGATGAAACGCGTCCGTACCGGTCGGCTTTTGATGGTGATCTCGGGGAAGACTTTAACGATTAATTTCATGGAAACAGCGCGCGCCGGGCCTGCTGAAAAAGGGGGGCGCGGATTATAGCGGAAATCGCTCAAGGTTTAACCAGTTAATATGCATTGCCTACGCAATGCACCAAAACGGGTCATTTACACAAATAAACGCTACATTGCAGTGCGCGATTTATGCCATTTTTGCCGATTGCACCGTTATAGGGGCTATTTTGAGGCAAAACGGCCATGTTGGCGCACTGGCATGCAATTTGCTCTCTTGTGAGGCAGGTTGCCTTGGCGGAGTATCCGCGCCGGCATCACCCAAATTCTAAGGGCTAACTCCACTACCCAAGCCCGAAGCCACCCGGAGGACACCATGTCGAAGTCGGTTCAACTCATCAAAGATCATGACGTTAAATGGATTGATCTGCGCTTCACGGACACAAAAGGCACTCAGCACCACGTGACCATGCCGGCTCGCGATGCGCTGGAAGATGACTTCTTCGAAGTCGGCAAGATGTTCGACGGTTCCTCCATCGCCGGCTGGAAAGGCATCGAAGCCTCCGACATGATCCTGCTGCCAGACGACAGCACCGCCGTACTCGACCCGTTCACCGAAGAGCCAACCCTGATCCTGGTGTGCGACATCATCGAGCCTTCGACCATGCAAGGCTATGACCGCGACCCACGCGCCATCGCCCACCGTGCCGAGGAATACCTGAAGTCCACCGGTATCGGCGACACCGCATTCTTCGGCCCTGAGCCAGAGTTCTTCATCTTCGACTCGGTGAAGTTCAAATCCGACATCTCCGGCTCCATGTTCAAGATTTTCTCCGAGCAAGGTTCGTGGATGTCCGACCAGGACGTGGAAGGCGGCAACAAAGGCCACCGTCCAGGCGTGAAAGGCGGCTACTTCCCAGTACCACCGTTCGACTTCGACCATGAAATCCGTACCTCCATGTGCAACGCACTGGAAGAAATGGGCCAGACCGTTGAAGTTCACCACCACGAAGTGGCGACTGCCGGCCAGAACGAAATCGGCGTGAAATTCAACACGCTGGTGAAGAAGGCTGACGAAGTTCAAACTCTGAAATACTGCGTGCACAACGTTGCCGATGCCTATGGCCGCACCGCTACCTTCATGCCTAAGCCGCTGTACGGCGATAACGGCTCAGGCATGCACGTTCACGTATCGATTTCCAAAGACGGCAAGAACACCTTCGCTGGCGAAGGCTATGCCGGCCTGTCCGATACCGCCCTGTACTTCATCGGCGGCATCATCAAGCACGGCAAGGCCCTGAACGGCTTCACCAACCCGTCGACCAACTCCTACAAGCGTCTGGTCCCAGGTTTTGAAGCGCCGGTGATGCTGGCCTACTCGGCACGCAACCGCTCCGCCTCGATCCGTATTCCTTACGTCAACAGCCCTAAAGGCCGTCGTATCGAAGCGCGCTTCCCAGACCCGGCTGCCAACCCTTACCTGGCCTTCGCCGCCCTGATGATGGCCGGCCTGGACGGTATCCAGAACAAGATCCACCCTGGCGACGCCGCCGACAAAAACTTGTACGACCTGCCGCCTGAAGAGGCCAAAGAGATCCCACAAGTGTGCGGCAGCCTGAAAGAAGCCCTGGAAGAGCTGGACAAGGGCCGTGCGTTCCTGACCAAAGGCGGCGTTTTCAGCGACGACTTCATCGACGCTTACATCGCCCTGAAAAGCGAAGAAGAAATCAAAGTACGCACCTTCGTACACCCACTGGAATACGAGCTGTACTACAGCTGCTGATCCGGTAGCGCTGCTTGAGGCAGCGTGATGAAAAAGACCTCTTTCGGGAGGTCTTTTTTTTTGCCTGGGCGTTACGCTACGCCAACTCTGCAAACCCAATCAAAGTGTGGGAGCTGGCTTGCCTGCGATAGCGCACTGCCGGCCACCTGCTGTATCACTGACACACCGCCATCGCGGGCAAGCCCGCTCCCACAGGAGATCACCTTTGAGATATCGACTTGTATTTGCCCTGCTGTTCATCAGTGCCAGTGCGAGCGCTGCGCCGCCTACGCTCGAACCCCTGCTCAACAGCATCGCCGAACGCCTTGAGATTGCCGACCAGGTAGCACTGAGCAAGTGGGACAGCCACAAGCCCGTGGAGGACAAGAAGCGCGAACAAGAGGTGATCGCCAGCGTCACTGCCCAGGCGCCGAGCTACAAGCTGGACCCGGCCGCTGCCGAGCAGTTCTTCGCCGCCCAGATCGAAGCCAACAAACTGGTGCAATATACCCACCTGTCCGACTGGCAGTTCCAGGGCAAAGCGCCCGACGACCCGCGCCCGGACCTGGTCCAGCAGATTCGCCCGCAATTGGACGCGCTGCAAAAAAGGCTGCTGCAGCAGCTGGCTGACTTCACGCCCCTGCGCACAGACCCCAAATGCCCCCAATGGCTGGCCGAGGCCGTGCACGAACCGCTGAATGATCCGCTGCGCCAGCTGGCGATGATCCGCGCCACCGCCGAGCTTTGCATCTATAAAGGTTAAAAGGACTGCAAATCCAATTAAAAATGTGGGAGCTGGCTTGCCTGCGATAACCGTGTTGAATGCACCACAGCTATCGCAGGCAAGCCAGCTCCCACACTGACTGCGATTTGCCTTCAATCTTCAGTGGCTGAACAACCTTCACAAAACCGCACTATATTGGTGCGATAGCCTGCACCCTTCTCAATTGCCCAGCCCATTTTGGTTCGAAACTTCCCGTTGAGGCTGGCAGAACGCCACAGTTTCGCGCCTGAACCCCTTATTTCAGGGCATTAGCGCTTCTTTTCGGAGCCTTGGTTTGGTTTTTGCATTTTCCTTGTATCAGCGTGTGCCTCAAGCCCGCGCCTTGCTCCAAAAGAGGTCCCGATGACCATCAGCGATGCACTGCACCGTTTGTTACTCGACAACCTGACCACCGCGACCATCCTGCTCAATGCCGACCTGCGCCTTGAGTACATGAACCCGGCGGCGGAGATGCTCCTGGCGATCAGCGGCCAGCGCAGCCATGGGCAGTTCATCAGCGAATTGTTCACCGAGTCGGCCGAAGCCTTGAGCTCGTTGCGCCAGGCCGTGGAGCAGGCACACCCGTTCACCAAGCGCGAAGCGATGCTCACCGCGCTCACCGGACAAACGTTGACCGTCGACTACGCCGTGACCCCAATCCTTAGCAATGGCGCGACCCTGCTGCTGCTCGAAGTCCACCCCCGCGACCGCCTGCTGCGTATCACCAAGGAGGAAGCACAGCTGTCCAAGCAAGAAACCAGCAAGATGCTGGTGCGCGGCCTCGCCCATGAAATCAAGAACCCGCTGGGCGGCATTCGCGGCGCGGCACAGTTGTTGTCCCGCGAGCTGCCGGACGAGCACCTCAAGGACTACACCAACGTCATCATCGAAGAAGCCGACCGCCTGCGTAACCTGGTGGATCGCATGCTCGGCTCCAACAAGCTGCCGTCCCTGGCGATGACCAATGTGCATGAGGTGCTGGAGCGGGTCTGCCAACTGGTCGAGGCCGAAAGCCAAGGTTGCATCACCTTGGTGCGCGACTACGACCCTAGCATTCCCGACGTGTTGATCGACCGCGAACAGATGATCCAGGCCGTGCTCAACATCGTACGCAACGCCATGCAGGCCATCAGCAGCCAGAATGAGCTGCGCCTGGGCCGCATCAGCCTGCGCACCCGCGCCCTGCGCCAGTTCACCATCGGCCATGTGCGCCACCGCCTGGTGACCAAGGTCGAGATCATCGACAACGGCCCCGGCATTCCTGCGGAGCTGCAGGAAACCATCTTCTTTCCCATGGTCAGCGGCCGCCCGGACGGTACCGGGCTGGGCCTGGCCATCACCCAGAACATCATCAGCCAGCACCAGGGCCTGATCGAATGTGAGAGCCACCCTGGCCACACCACGTTCTCGATCTTCCTGCCATTGGAACAAGGAGCCCCCACGACATGAGCCGTAGTGAAACTGTCTGGATCGTCGACGACGACCGTTCTATCCGCTGGGTCCTCGAAAAAGCCTTGCAACAAGAAGGCATGACCACCCAGAGCTTCGACAGCGCCGATGGGGTGATGAGCCGCCTGGCACGTCAGCAACCGGACGTGATCATTTCCGATATCCGCATGCCTGGGGCCAGTGGCCTGGACTTGCTGGCGCGCATTCGCGAGCAGCACCCGCGCTTGCCGGTGATCATCATGACCGCCCACTCGGACCTGGACAGCGCTGTCGCGTCCTATCAGGGCGGTGCCTTTGAATACCTGCCCAAGCCATTTGACGTGGATGAGGCGGTAGCGCTGGTCAAACGCGCCAACCAGCACGCCCAGGAACAACAGAACCAGGAAGCGCCGCCGACCCTGACCCGTACTCCGGAAATCATCGGGGAAGCGCCGGCGATGCAGGAAGTGTTTCGCGCCATCGGGCGCTTGAGCCATTCCAACATCACCGTGTTGATCAACGGCGAATCGGGGACCGGTAAAGAACTGGTGGCCCACGCCCTGCACCGCCACAGCCCTCGGGCGGCCTCGCCGTTTATCGCACTGAATATGGCGGCGATTCCCAAGGATTTGATGGAGTCCGAGCTGTTCGGCCATGAAAAAGGCGCGTTCACCGGGGCAGCCAACCTGCGTCGCGGACGCTTTGAACAGGCGGACGGCGGCACACTGTTCCTCGATGAAATCGGCGACATGCCGGCCGATACTCAGACTCGCTTGCTGCGGGTACTGGCTGACGGCGAGTTCTATCGTGTGGGCGGGCATACGCCGGTGAAGGTGGATGTGCGCATCATCGCGGCCACCCACCAGAACCTGGAAACACTGGTGCATGCGGGTAAATTCCGTGAGGACTTGTTCCACCGCCTCAACGTGATCCGCATCCACATTCCGCGCATGTCGGACCGCCGCGAAGATATCCCTACCCTCGCCCGCCATTTCCTCAGCCGCGCCGCCCTGGAGCTGGCGGTGGAGCCCAAGCTGCTCAAAAGCGAGACCGAGGAATACCTCAAGAATCTGCCGTGGCCCGGCAACGTGCGCCAGCTGGAGAACACCTGCCGCTGGATCACCGTAATGGCCTCCGGGCGCGAAGTGCACATCAGCGACCTGCCGCCGGAGCTGCTGAGCCTGCCGCAGGACTCGGCTCCCGTGACCAACTGGGAACAGGCGCTGCGCCAATGGGCCGACCAGGCCTTGGCACGCGGCCAGTCGAACCTGCTGGACAGCGCCGTGCCAGCGTTCGAGCGGATCATGATCGAGACCGCGCTCAAACACACCGCCGGCCGCCGCCGTGATGCCGCCGTGCTGCTGGGTTGGGGGCGCAATACCCTGACGCGCAAGATCAAGGAATTGGGGATGAAGGTGGATGGTGGGGATGATGACGAGGGTGATGAAGCCTGAACCCCAAGACCGCTGAAGGCCCCGTGTGGGAGCCGGGCTTGCCCGCGATGACGGTGTGTCAGTCACCCAGTATAGGGCTGACACGCCGTCATCGCAGGCAAGCCAGCTCCCACATTGGTTTTGTGCAATGCCTGCAGACTGTGCACCGCTTCAATGCACGATGAACCGGCATTGAGCACAGACCAGAAAACTCGCCTATCGCTTTCGCTACAAATTTCTTGGCAGCAGAAACAAACAAAGCCCCGTATTCCGGGGCTTTGCGCTTTTTGGCTGTTTTTTCAAGCAGCAATTGCAAGTTTTGGCACGCCCCCTGCAATAACCCCAGTACCACCCAGTTTCGGGGACCTTGGTACAGGCAGGCCGAGAATCCCCTCTTTAACACCGAAGCCTTAGGCTTCACCCCGTTTTGGGAGCCCTGGTACAGGCAGGCCGGGAACTCCCTCTTTTATTGCTCTTGGAGATGGATCTCCAGCCGCCAGCGGCCATCGACCTCTGCACCGCTCCACTCCCCACGCAACGGCCGAGCCGCCACCAGGTTCAGCAGCAGGCCAGCGTCGGTCTTGCGTATGCGCCAATTCACGTCCTTGTCATTGACCTTGAGCTGCCCGCTGGCAGCCTTGCCCTGGGCGTCAAACAGCAACGCCACGGTGCCGTCGATATGCTCGCCGTGCAGCTTGGGTTCGTCGTTGAACCACACCACCAAACCATCCGCCGCAGGTTCTACCTGTTGCAGCTCAAGCGGCTCGGGGGTGGTCAAGCGACCGATCATCAAGCCAATCATCAAGCCGACAATCGCCAATGAGCCCAACACCCTCGGCAATAGCTTCGGTCTCGGGTCGTCTTCGGGGGTAGAATGCAGCGCATCTTTGCCTTCGGAGCCGTGCATGTTTCACGTCATCCTTTTTCAACCAGAAATTCCGCCGAATACCGGCAACGTTATCAGGCTGTGCGCCAACAGTGGCTGCCACCTGCATTTGATCGAGCCTTTAGGCTTTGACATGGACGACAAGCGCCTGCGCCGTGCCGGGCTGGACTACCACGAGTACGCCACCCTCAAGCGCCATGCCGACCTGGCCAGTTGCCTGGAGAGCCTGGGCCACCCTCGGCTGTTCGCGTTCACCACCAAGGGCTCGCGGCCGTTTCATGATGCCAGCTTTGCCGAGGGCGACGCGTTCCTGTTCGGCCCGGAGAGCCGAGGCCTGCCGGCCGAGGTGCTTGACGCATTGCCCGATGGCCATCGCCTGCGCTTGCCGATGCGTGAAGGCTGCCGCAGCCTGAACCTGTCGAACACCGTAGCCGTTGCCGTCTATGAAGGCTGGCGCCAACTGGGCTTTAAATAACACCGCATAACAAATGTGGGAGCGGGCTTGTGTGGGAGCCGGGCTTGCCCGCGATGCAGGCACCTCGGTGTGTCAGTCACACCGCAGTGATGCTATCGCAGGCAAGCCAGCTCCCACACAAGCCCGCTCCCACATTTTAGAACGGCATCGCTCAGCAAATTACTGAACGGTTGGCGCGCCTTCCTGTTGCATGCGCTGCAGCTCTTGGGCGTACAGGGCATCGAAGTTCACCGGGGCCAGCATCAGGGCCGGGAACGAACCACGGGTGACCAGGCTGTCCAGGGTCTCACGGGCATACGGGAACAGGATGTTCGGGCAGAACGCGCCCAGGGTGTGGCTCATGGACGCCTCGTCCAGGCCCTGGATCAGGAAGATACCGGCCTGTTGCACTTCAGCGATGAAAGCGACTTCTTCACCATTCTTGACGGTGACCGACAGGGTCAGCACGACTTCGTGGAAGTCACCTTCCAGGGATTTCTGACGGGTGTTCAGGTCCAGCGCAACGCTTGGGGTCCACTCCTGACGGAAGATGGCCGGGCTTTTTGGCGCTTCGAACGACAGGTCGCGCACGTAGATCCGCTGCAGCGAGAACTGTGGGCCTTGAGCTTCTGCTGCTTCGGTGTTCTGTTGATCAGTCATCGCAGATCCTTCTTTATCTTGGGTTCTTGAGGGTTTAGGCGTCAGGCGGACAGCAGCGCATCAAGTTTACCGGCGCGCTCCAGAGCGAACAGGTCGTCGCAACCACCGATATGCCGGGTGCCGATCCAGATCTGCGGGACCGACGTGCGGCCAGCCTTCTGGGCCATTTCGGCGCGCACCTGGGGCTTGCCATCGACCTTGATCTCTTCAAAGGCAACACCCTTTTTCTCAAGCAAGGCCTTGGCCCGCATGCAATAAGGGCAATAATCGCTGGAATACACGACAACCTGGCTCATATCACTTCACCAACGGCAGGTTATCGCCACGCCAGCTGCTGATACCACCCGACAGCTTGGCGGCGGTGAAGCCGGACTTGAGCATCTCACGGGCGTGGGTGCCGGAGTGCTGGCCCTGGGCATCGACCAGGATGATGGTCTTGGCCTTGTGCTTTTCCAGTTCGCCCAGACGCGCAATCAGCTTGTCCTGGGGAATGTTCAGGGCGCCAACGATATGGCCGGCGGCATAATCCTTGGCCGGGCGAATATCGACGACGACGGCCTCATCCTTGTTGACCAGCGCGGTCAGCTCCGACGTGCTCAGGCTGCGACCACCGCGGCTCAGTTCGTGAGCGATCAGCAGCGCCAGCAGGATGACGAAGGCGCCCACAAGCAGATAGTGGGCAGTGGCAAATGCAATCAGGTGATCAACCATCAAGGAGGTTCCAGGGCGTTAAAATGGCGGTAAGTATACACAGCCGCCAGGGGGGGCCAACCCCCGTAAAGCGGTGACGTGGTTGGAACTTCGCTTTAAACTGCCACTCCCTTTTCAATTGTCTTCCTTTATTAGCGCCGCGAGAGGATCTATGACTACCACGCCTAAACCTTTGGTCCTGATAATTCTCGATGGCTTCGGACACAGTGAAAGCCACCACGACAACGCGGTGTACTCGGCCAACAAGCCGGTACTGGACCGCCTGACCGCCACCGTGCCCAACGGCCTGATCTCAGGTTCCGGCATGGACGTGGGCCTGCCGGACGGCCAGATGGGCAACTCGGAAGTCGGCCACATGAACCTCGGTGCCGGACGAGTGGTGTACCAGGACTTCACTCGTGTCACCAAGGCGATCCGCGATGGCGAGTTCTTCGAGAACCCGACCATCTGCGCCGCGGTCGATAAAGCCGTTGCCGCGGGCAAGGCCGTGCACTTCATGGGCCTGTTGTCGGACGGCGGCGTACACAGCCATCAGGATCACTTGGTCGCCATGGCCGAACTGGCGTTCAAGCGCGGCGCTGACAAAATCTATCTGCACGCCTTCCTCGACGGCCGCGACACGCCGCCTAAAAGCGCGCAATCCTCCATCGAACTGCTGGATACCACCTTCGCCGCTCTGGGCAAGGGCCGTATCGCCAGCCTGGTGGGCCGTTACTTCGCCATGGACCGCGACAACCGCTGGGACCGTGTCGCCCAGGCGTACAACCTGATCGTCGACGGCCAGGCCGAATTCAACGCAGCCACCGCCCAGGAAGGCCTGGAAGCGGCCTACGCCCGAGGTGAAAGCGATGAATTCGTCAAAGCCACCACCATCGGCGAACCGGTGAAGGTCGAAGACGGCGACGCCGTGGTGTTCATGAACTTCCGCGCCGACCGCGCCCGTGAACTGAGCCATGTGTTCGTCGATGAAGGCTTCAAGGACTTCGAACGCGCGCGCCAGCCGAAGGTCGAGTTCGTCATGCTCACTCAATACGCCGCCAACATCCCGGCCCCGTCGGCATTCGCCCCGGGCAGCCTGGAGAACGTGCTGGGCGACTACCTGGCTAAAAACGGCAAGACCCAGCTGCGCATCGCCGAAACCGAGAAATACGCCCACGTGACGTTCTTCTTCTCCGGTGGCCGCGAAGAGCCGTTCCCCGGCGAAGAGCGCATCCTGATCCCGTCGCCAAAAGTCGCTACCTACGACTTGCAGCCGGAAATGAGCGCACCGGAAGTGACCGACAAGATCGTCGACGCCATTGATCACCAGCGTTATGACGTGATCGTCGTCAACTACGCCAACGGCGACATGGTTGGCCACAGCGGCAACCTGGAAGCGGCGGTCAAGGCCGTGGAATGCCTGGATAAATGTGTTGGCCGCATCGTCGACGCGCTGGAAAAAGTCGGCGGCGAAGCGCTGATCACCGCCGACCATGGCAACTGCGAACAGATGTCCGACGAATCCACTGGTCAGGCTCACACAGCCCACACCACCGAGCCGGTACCGTTCATCTATGTCGGCAAACGTGACCTGAAAGTGCGTGAAGGTGGCGTGCTGGCGGATGTGGCGCCGACCATGCTGAAACTGATGGGGCTGGAGCAACCGAAGGAGATGACCGGGACCTCGATACTGGTCTGATCCAAAGTACGCCACAAAACAGTGTGGGAGCGGGCTTGCCCGCGATAGCGGCTAATCAGTCGACATCTATGTCGCTGACCCACCGCAATCGCGGGCAAGCCCGCTCCCACATTGGTTTTGTGGTGTTTGATAGATGTCTTTTTGCCATACCATCGCCACTCGGCGGCTATCTTGCCCTACCGCCCCAATTGGGCGTTTTTTTTGCAGCGCTTGGCGGGCATACTAGGCCGTCCTTTTCCCCTGGTGTCGCCCGCCTCTATGCTTCGCGCCTTGATCACCCTTGCTCTTGTCTGCCTGCTCCAACCGGCATTTGCCGATGAGCGCGCACAAACCCAACAACAGTTGGACGCTACGCGTCAGGACATTACCGAGCTGAAAAAACTGCTCGGCAAGCTCCAGGAAGAAAAATCCGGGGTGCAGAAAGACCTGCGCGGCACGGAAACCGAAATGGGCAAGCTGGAGAAGCAGGTCCAGGAGCTGCAAAAAGAACTAAAGAAGAGCGAGTCGGAACTGGAGCGACTCGACGCTGAGAAAAAAAAACTCCAGAGCGCACGCGTTGAACAGCAACGCCTGATCGCGATCCAGGCCCGTGCCGCGTACCAGAGCGGCCGCCAGGAGTACCTCAAGCTGCTGCTCAACCAGCAGAACCCGGAAAAATTCGCCCGTACCCTCACCTATTACGACTACCTGAGCCAGGCACGCCTGGCGCAATTGAAGGGGTTTAACGAAACCCTGCGCCAATTGGCCAATGTCGAGCAAGAGATTGCCGACCAGCAATCGCAACTGCTCGACCAGAAAACCGCCCTCGACACCCAGCGTGATCAGTTGGACAAGGTGCGCAAGGAACGCCAGCAGGCCCTGGCCAAGCTCAACAGCGACGTAAAAGCCCGCGACGCCAAGCTCCAGGCCCGCGAGCAGGACCAGGCCGACCTGGCCAAAGTCCTCAAGACTATCGAAGAAACCCTGGCCCGCCAGGCACGCGAGGCCGAAGAAGCGCGGCAAAAAGCGCTGATCGCCCAGCAGGAAGCCGAAAAAAAGCGTCAGCGTGAGGCCGAACTGGCTGCCACCAGCGACGCTCCGGCCCCGCGCAAACGGGCGCGTGCAGCCCCTGGCCCGCTGGTTTCCAGCAGTGGCGAGTCCTTCGGTGGCCCTTTTGCTTCAGCTCGGGGCAAACTTCCATGGCCGGTTGATGGTCGATTACTGGCACGCTTTGGGGAAACCCGTGGCGATGACACCCGTGCCAAGTGGGACGGCGTGATGATCAGCGCCTCTGCCGGCAGCCAGGTCCACGCCGTGCATGGTGGGCGCGTGGTGTTCGCCGATTGGTTGCGGGGCGCCGGCTTGCTGGTGATTCTTGACCACGGTAATGGCTATTTGAGCCTTTACGGCCACAATCAGACACTACTCAAGTCGGCAGGTGATGTTGTAAAAGCCGGTGAATCCATCTCCACTGTCGGTAACAGTGGTGGCCAGGACACCCCGGCGCTGTACTTTGCTATTCGTCAGCAGGGCCGCCCGAGCGACCCTGCACAATGGTGCCGGTCCCAAGGATAGGGTCGCATCTACATTAGGAGTTCGTTCGACATGCTGCATTTGTCCCGCCTCACTTCGCTGGCCCTGACGATCGCTCTGGTGATCGGCGCGCCTCTGGCTTTTGCCGACCAGGCCGCACCGGCTGCACCTGCCATGGCTGCGACGACCAAGGCGCCATTGCCGCTGGACGAGCTGCGCACCTTTGCCGAGGTCATGGACCGGATCAAGGCAGCGTATGTCGAACCCGTAGACGACAAGGCCCTGCTGGAAAATGCCATCAAGGGCATGCTCAGCAACCTCGACCCGCACTCCGCCTACCTGGGCCCGGAAGATTTCGCCGAGCTGCAGGAAAGCACCAGTGGTGAGTTCGGCGGCCTGGGCATCGAAGTGGGCTCCGAAGACGGCCAGATCAAAGTGGTCTCGCCCATCGACGACACCCCAGCGTCCAAGGCCGGCATCCAGGCCGGCGACCTGATCGTGAAGATCAATGGCCAGCCGACCCGTGGCCAGACCATGACCGAAGCCGTCGACAAGATGCGCGGCAAGCTCGGCCAGAAGATCACCCTCACCCTGGTACGCGACGGCGGCAACCCGTTTGACGTGACCCTGGCCCGTGCGACCATCACGGTCAAGAGCGTGAAGAGCCAGTTGCTGGAGTCGGGCTACGGTTACATCCGTATCACCCAGTTCCAGGTCAAGACCGGCGACGAAGTGGCCAAGGCCCTGGCCAAGCTGCGCAAAGACAACGGCAAGAAGCTCAACGGCATCGTGCTTGACCTGCGTAACAACCCAGGCGGCGTGTTGCAGTCGGCGATTGAAGTGGTCGACCACTTTGTCACCAAGGGCCTGATCGTTTATACCAAAGGCCGGATTGCCAACTCCGAACTGCGCTTCTCGGCCACCGGCAACGACTTGAGCGAAAACGTGCCGTTGGCGGTGCTGATCAACGGCGGCAGCGCCTCGGCCTCGGAAATCGTCGCCGGCGCCCTGCAAGACCTCAAGCGCGGCGTGCTGATGGGCACCACCAGCTTCGGCAAAGGCTCGGTGCAGACCGTATTGCCGCTGAACAACGACCGTGCACTGAAGATCACCACGGCGCTGTACTACACGCCCAACGGCCGCTCGATCCAGGCCCAGGGCATCGTGCCGGACATCGAAGTACGCCGCGCCAAGATCACCAACGAGATCGATGGCGAATACTACAAAGAGGCCGATCTGCAAGGTCACCTGGGCAATGGCAACGGCGGCGCCGACCAGCCAACCGGCAGCCGCGCCAAGGCCAAGCCGATGCCCCAGGACGATGACTACCAACTGGCCCAGGCACTCAGCCTGCTCAAGGGCTTGAGCATCACCCGCAGCCGTTGATCATGCGCTTTGCCCTGATCTTCGCTGTGCTGTGCAGCCTGGCAGGGGTCGCTCAAGCGGCCCCTGCCGGCGAACCGCACAAAGCCTACCTGACGCTTATCATCGACGACCTGGGGCAAAACCTGCCTCGGGATCGTCGCGTGCTTGCGCTACCCGGCCCGGTGACCGCCGCCATCATGCCGGACACGCCCCACGCCGCCGAATTCGCCCGTGAGGCCCACAAGGCTGGCAAGATCGTGATCCTGCACATGCCTATGGACCCGGCCACCGGCCCATTCGCCTGGCACCCGGAGCTGTCCATCGAAGAACTGGGCAAGCGCCTGGACGCGGCATTTGAAGCCGTGCCCTACACCGCCGGTATCAACAACCACATGGGCAGCCGCATGACTGCACAACCGGTAGCGATGGCCTGGCTGATGGGTGAGTTGCAACGGCGCCACACGTTCTTCGTCGACAGCCGCACCAGTGCGCAAACCGTCGCCGCCGCCGAGGCACAGAAGATCGGTTTGGCCCATGTGTCGCGGGATGTATTTCTCGATGACGAACGCACCGAGGCGGCGATTACCACGCAACTGCAGACCGCGATCAAACTGGCGCACAAGCAGGGTTCGGCAGTCATGATCGGGCATCCTTACCCACAGACGCTGGCGGTGCTGGAGCGAGAATTGCCCAAGCTCAAGGCCCAGGGCGTGGAGTGGATCGATATCAAGTTGATGATCAGCGTGCGCAGTAATCGGGCGATGGCCGGGCATGGCAAGGACGGTATTTACCGTTAAGGAAGATCGCAAAGATCTACTGTGGGAGCGGGCTTGCCCGCGATGGCGGAGTGTCGGTCACACAGGTATTGGCTGATCCAATGTTATCGCGGGCAACCCCGCTCCCACATTGTTGATCATGTTCATCCTGCCGACTTCAGAGGTAACGCGCCATGATTTCGTCTATACGGCCGCTGTTGCGTAACTCATCCAATGCGGCCTGGAGCCTGGCCACCACCTCATCCGGCACGTCCTTGTTCAACGCCAGGTAAAGCTGCGCACTGTTGAACCGCAACACCGTCTTGAGCCCGTTCATCCCCACCTGCCGCGCCAGGTAACGCCCGGCAGGATCGCCGGTGGCCCACAGGTCGATCTGACCTTCCATGAGCTTTTGCGCATTGTCCTGGTCACGCAGGGCGACCATCGGCTTGAGCCCCTGCTTGTCGAGGCTTTCGGCAATGGCGTCGCCTTTGTAGGCGCCAATCTTGTAGCGGCGCGCTTGCTCCAGGCTTTCTAGCTGAATCTTGCTGTCGGCCTTGGCCAGCAGTACCCAATCATCCGGGCCGATGGGGCCGACCCATTTGAACAAGGCTTCACGGTCTGGCAGACGCGCCATCACAAACACACCGTAACCGGGTTTTTCCAGGGCGAGCTTGTAGATTCGTTCCCACGGGAAGCGCAGGGTCAGGTTGTAGGAAATGCCGGCACGCTGGAAGGTTTCGCGCATGATGTCTACGGCGATGCCTTCGATGTTCTCGTCCTTGGCGAAGTTCTTGCCGTTTTTCGCCATGTTGTAGGGCGGGAAATTTTCCGTCAGCAACACCAGGGAGGCGTCAGACGGTTGTTCGGCGTGTGCCGTAGCCGCCATGAACATGGAGGAACTGGCGAGGGCGAGCAGCAGGTGTTTGAACATGAAGGCTACCGGAATCCATGGCAAGCGCAGAGAGTGCCGCGAGCCTGCCATGGTGTCCAGCAGCGTTTAGCGCACGACGATACCGCGCGCCGCCATATAGGCCTTGGCCTCGGGCACGGTGTATTCACCAAAGTGAAAAATACTCGCCGCCAGCACCGCGCTGGCATGGCCTTCGATGACGCCATCGGCCAAATGCTGCAGGTTACCGACGCCACCGGAGGCGATCACCGGGATGCCCAGTGCATCGCTGATGGCGCGGGTGACGCCCAGGTCGAAGCCGTTCTTCATGCCGTCCTGGTCCATGCTGGTCAGCAGGATTTCACCGGCGCCCAGGCCTTCCATCTTCATCGCCCACTCCACCGCGTCCAGCCCGGTAGGCTTGCGCCCGCCGTGGGTGAAGATCTCCCAGCGCGGGGTTTCGCCCGGGCCGGACACCTTTTTGGCGTCGATAGCCACCACGATGCATTGCGAGCCGAAGTGTTGCGCGGCTTCGCCGACAAACTCGGGGTTGAACACGGCGGCGGTGTTGATCGAGACCTTGTCCGCACCGGCATTAAGCAAGTTGCGGATGTCTTGCACGGTGCGCACGCCACCGCCCACGGTCAGCGGGATAAACACCTGGCTGGCCATGCGCTCGACGGTATGCAGCGTGGTGTCGCGGCCATCGACACTGGCGGTGATGTCGAGGAAGGTGATCTCGTCGGCACCTTGCTCATCGTAGCGACGGGCGATTTCTACCGGGTCGCCGGCATCACGGATGTTCTCGAACTTGACGCCCTTGACCACACGACCGTTGTCGACGTCCAGGCAAGGGATGATGCGTTTGGCCAGCGCCATGGTCAATCCTCAGCCGTTGTAGGCGTCGCAGTAAGCCTGAGCTTCGGCGACGTCCAGGGTACCTTCATAGATCGCACGGCCGGTGATGGCGCCGATAATGCCGGGAGCCTTGGCGTCCAGCAGCGACTTGATGTCACCCAGGTTGTGAATGCCGCCCGAGGCGATCACCGGAATCTTGGTGGCCGCTGCCAGGGCTGCGGTGAACGGAACGTTGCAGCCCTGCATCATGCCGTCTTTGGCGATGTCGGTATAAACGATGGCGGACACGCCGTCGGCTTCGAACTGTTTGGCCAGGTCGATCACCTGCACGGTGCTGATTTCAGCCCAGCCATCGGTGGCAACAAAGCCGTCTTTAGCATCCAGGCCGACGATAACCTTGCCGGGGAACGCGCGGCAGGCTTCGGCAACGAAGGCCGGGTCTTTCACGGCCTTGGTGCCGATGATCACGTAGCTCACGCCCGCCTTGACGTAGTGCTCGATGGTTTCCAGGGAGCGGATACCACCGCCGATCTGGATCGGCAGGTTCGGGTAGCGCTTGGCGATGGCGGTGACCACCTCGCCATTGACCGGCTGGCCTTCGAAGGCGCCGTTCAAGTCCACCAGATGCAGACGACGGCAGCCCCCTTCTACCCATTTGGCAGCCATGCTCACCGGGTCATCGGAGAACACCGTGGAATCTTCCATGCGGCCTTGGCGCAGGCGGACACAAGCGCCGTCCTTGAGATCGATAGCGGGGATAATCAGCATCTGGCAAACCTTATTCGATATTCAGCAATGCTTGGGAAATCAGGGTTTCTCAAGCGACCACAAGTCGCTTTCGATGCTTTCGAACCTTTCCTTAAGGAGCGTCTGCGTGTCGAAAACCGCCCTGTTGTAATAATGCGGCGCCACTTCGGTGGTGAACAGCTCAAGAATCTCGGCGACCTCGAACGAACCCAGCTTGAGCTCGAAGCGGTCTTCCATGAAACGTTTGATCTTGTCGGTGGCCGCACGCTCCTGCTCGGGCGTGAGGTTCAAGATCGGCGGCTTCGGTTTCTTGGCCATTACCAGCGACCATCCCAAGCGGCGAAGTTCTGCAGCAATTGCAGGCCATGGGTATGGCTCTTCTCCGGGTGGAACTGCACGGCAAAGCGCGAACCATCGGCCAGCGCGGCGGCAAAATCGACGCCGTAATGCCCGCCACCCACCACCTGGCGCGGGTTACCGGCGGCGATGTAGTAGCTGTGCACGAAGTAGAAACGCGCCATGTCCGGAATGTCGTGCCACAGCGGGTGGTCGACGGTGCGGCGCACTTCGTTCCAGCCCATGTGCGGGACTTTGAGGTGCTCGCCCTCTTCATGCAGGTCTTTGCCGAAGAACTTCACCTGGCCCGGAAACACCCCGATGCAGTCGACACCGCCGTTCTCTTCACTGCTGTCGAGCAAAGCCTGCATGCCCACGCAGATACCGAGGAAGGGGCGGTCCTGGCTGACTTCGCGCACCAGGCTGTCAAAGCCCAGGCGGCGGATCTCGGCCATGCAATCGCGAATCGCGCCAACGCCGGGGAACACCACGCGGTCGGCTTCGCGAATCACGTTGGCATCGCTGGTGATCAGCACCTTGCCGGCACCTACATGCTCAAGGGCCTTGGCCACCGAGTGCAGGTTACCCATGCCGTAATCGATAACCGCGACCGTCTGCATTACAGAACGCCCTTGGTCGACGGCATTTGCCCGCCCATGCGCTCATCGACTTCCACAGCCATGCGCAACGCGCGGCCGAAAGCCTTGAACACGGTTTCGATCTGGTGGTGGGTGTTGGTGCCGCGCAAGTTGTCGATGTGCAGGCTGACCAGTGCGTGGTTGACAAAGCCCTGGAAGAATTCCTGGAACAGGTCAACGTCAAAGCCACGGCCCACGTTCGCGCGGGTGTAAGGCACGTGCATCTGCAAACCCGGGCGGCCGGAGAAGTCGATGACCACCCGGGACAGCGCTTCATCCAACGGGACATAGGCATGGCCGTAGCGACGGATGCCTTTTTTGTCGCCGATGGCCTTGGCAAACGCCTGGCCGAGGGTGATGCCCACGTCTTCCACCATGTGGTGGTCGTCGATATGCAGGTCGCCTTTGCCGACGATATCCAGGTCGATCAGCCCGTGACGGGCGATCTGGTCCAGCATGTGCTCAAGAAAAGGGACACCGATATCGAATCGGGCCTTTCCGGTGCCATCCAGGTTGATCGAGGCTTTGATCTGGGTTTCCAGAGTGTCGCGCTCGACAGATGCCTTACGTTCGGCCATCACCAGCTCCGCAAAATCATTGGGCGAAAAAGGCAGCCATTATAGGGGCGCAGGCGCTAAACAGAAACAACGAAGGGGATAAGACTGACGAGTTGGAGCGAGGAATGTCGGGGATAGACATGTGCATACATGTGAGCATGGGCTTATGTGGGAGCTGGCTTTTGTGGGAGCTGGCTTGCCTGCGATAGCATCACTGCGAGGCAACTGGTACACCGAGGTGCCTGTATCGCAGGCAAGCCAGCTCCCACATTAGCCCGGCCCCACAGGAGCCGGGCCCACCCTTATTGCGGTGTCAGTGGAACAGTACCGCCGTCTTCTGCAGGGTCACCCACACACCCCACGCCAGCGGAATACCCACTACCAGCCACGCGGCAATCGCCAGCGGCTTGCTGGCGGCGGAGGCCTTCCACTCCAGCACGGTGGTGGCATCGGCACCTTTGTCATGGCCCAGCGCCTGTTCGGCGGCAAGTTCTGCATCAGTCATGAAGTACTTATCGGCCACCGGGCGCACCAGCAGGTTGCAGATGAAGCCCAGCACCAGCAAGCCGGCGAGGATGTACAAGGTGATGTCGTAGGCCGCGGCGCGTTCAACGCCGATGCTCAACTGGTATTCACGCAGGTAGCTCACCAGCACCGGGCCCAACACGCCCGCAGCGGCCCAGGCGGTCAACAGGCGACCGTGGATCGCGCCAACCATCTGGGTGCCGAACAGGTCGGCCAGGTAGGCCGGAACCGTGGCAAAACCACCGCCGTACATCGACAGGATGATGCAGAACGCCGCCACAAACAGCGCCACGTTGCCCAGATGCCCCAGGTTCGGGATCAGCGCGTACAGGGCAAAGCCCAGGGCGAAGAACACGAAGTAGGTATTTTTACGCCCCAGGTAGTCAGAGAACGAGGCCCAGAAGAACCGGCCACCGATGTTGAACAGGCTCAACAGGCCGGTAAAACCAGCGGCAATGGCTGCAATGGAGGCCAACTGGCCCGCATCCAATTGGCCGAATGGCACATCAACACCCAACAACTTGCCGCCGAACACTTCCTGCAGCAGCGGCGAGGCCATGCCCAAGATGCCGATACCGGCAGACACGTTCAGGCACAGCACCAGCCATACCAGGCGGAACTGCGGGGTTTTCCACGCCACATTCACATGCACGTGACGGTGAGTGATCATCGCATTGCTGGCTTTTTTCGCCGGCGCGGTCCAGCCCTCAGGCTTCCAGCCGGTCGGCGGTACGCGATACAGCAGGGCGCCACCGATCATGAACACGAAGTAAATCGCCGCCATGACCACAAAGCTCTGCCATACGCCCACGCTGGTGGGCGAAGAGAAATGGCCCATCAGTGCCGCAGCCAGGGGCGCACCCACCATCGCGCCGCCGCCGAAGCCCATGATCGCCATGCCGGTCGCCATGCCGCGCTTGTCCGGGAACCACTTGATCAAGGTCGAAACGGGCGAGATATAGCCCAGGCCCAAGCCGATACCGCCAATGACACCGGAGCCGATCCACATCAGCCAGATCTGGTGGGTATAGATACCCAGCGCCGAGATCAGCAGGCCACCGCACCAGCACAACGCCGAGACAACGCCGGCCTTGCGTGGCCCGGCATGTTCCAGCCAGCCGCCCCAGATCGCTGCCGAGCAGCCCAGGAAGATGAAGAACAGGGTGTAGATCCAGCCCAGCATGGAGATGGGCCAGTCACATTGGGACGAGAAGACTTGGGCGATAAAGCTCATGTCCGGCGCGCAGGCCACCGGTGCGGTGATACCCAGCGCCTTGGACAACGGCAGCCAGAACACCGAGAAGCCGTAGGCCATGCCGATGCACAGGTGGATGGCCAGGGCGGCCGGTGGAACCAGCCAGCGGTTGAAGCCCGGCTTGGCGATGATGCGCTCCTTGGACAGGAACGCAGGCTGTGCGGCGGCAGTGCCGGCCACAGTGCTAGTGCTCATTGGTGTTTCCCCCAGTTATTGGTATGCGTCCGTCAGGCGCTCTCTCCCTCGGCCTTGCACGCAAAGCGTGGCCGTTTTGTTGAGTGAAGCTCCCTTTTAGGCGCGACCTTAAGTCGCAGAAGGCGGACGAACGTGCAGAGATTAGCACCAGTGGATGACAGAAAAATCAAACTGCCACTACCTTTTTTGGATTATCTGTATTTTTCTGACGTCAAAATCCCATTTCCACGCCGGTGGATACAATGTAACGATCCGTGAACTGACGCCGGCCTTCGGGCGTTATACTCTGCGGCTAAATTTTGAATTCGACATACAAGGACTCGCCCATGAAAGCGTTCGGCAAAATCCTGGGTCTGGTACTTCTGGGGCTGTTGCTGATCATTGTGGCGCTCGGCTTTGCCCTGACCCACCTTTTCGATCCCAACGACTACAAAGAAGAAATTCGCCAGATAGCCCGCGACAAGGCCCACATCGAGCTGACGCTCAATGGCGATATCGGCTGGAGCCTTTTCCCCTGGCTGGGCCTGGAACTGCACGAGGCCAGCGTCGCGACCCTGACCGCACCCACCCAACCTTTCGCCGACTTGCAGATGCTCGGCCTGTCGGTACGCGTACTGCCACTGCTGCGCCGCGAAGTGCAGATGAGCGATGTGCGTGTCGAGGGCTTGAACCTGCGCCTAAACCGCGACAAACAGGGCCACGGCAACTGGGAAGACATCGGCAAGAACCTGCCCGACGAAACCACAGGCACCCCCGCTCCCGCGCCAGTCGAACCCGTGGCTGAAACCAAGCCGGAAAAGCCGCCGCAGCCGATCCGCCTGGACATCGACAGCCTGACCATCAACAACGCTCGTGTTGAGTACACCGATGAACAGACCGGCAAGCAATTGAGTGCCGAGAGCATCCAACTGAGCGCCGGAGCCATCCACGAAGGCGCCAGCATTCCGCTGAAACTCACGGCGTTCCTGGGTAGCAACCAGCCGCTGATGCGGGTCAAGACCGAGCTGAACGGCAACTTGCGCATCCAGCGGGCCCTCAAGCGCTACCAGTTCGAAGACATGCGCTTTAGCGGTGAAGCCACCGGCGAGCCGCTGCAAGGCAAGACCGTGAGCTTCTCTACCCAGGGCCAACTGCTGGTGGACCTGGCGGCCAACGTCGCCGAATGGACCAACCTGAAACTGGCGGCCAACCAATTGCGCGCCTTGGGCGAACTGAAAGCCAATGACCTGGACAAAACCCCGCAGGTCAGTGGCGCGCTGTCTGTGGCCCAGTTCGACCTCGCCAAGTTCCTTGAAAGCATCGGCCACCCGCTGCCGGCCATGGCACCGGGCAGCCTGAGCAAGGTCGAACTGGTGAGCCGCCTCAAGGGCACGCCCAACAGCGTGGCCCTGGAAAACCTGAACCTGAAACTCGACGAAAGCACCTTCAGCGGCCGTGTCGCTGTAGAAGATTTCGCCAAGCAGTCCCTGCGGGTACAGCTCAAGGCCGATACCTTCAATGCCGACAACTACTTGCCGGCCAAATCCGAAGCAGCCAAAGGCGCAACCGCCGCTCGCCAGGCCGAAGTGCAGAGCAGCGAGGCCGGTGCGATGGCGGCTGGCGGCAACACGCCGCTGCCGGACGCCCCGACCAAAGGCGCCTGGAGTACCGACAAACTGCTGCCGCTGACCCGCTTGCGCAGCCTGGATATCGACGCCGACCTTGCGTTCGGCCAACTCACCCTGAGCCAGTTGCCGATCCAGAACGCGGTACTCAAAGCCTCCGGCATCGACGGCCAGCTCAAGCTCGACACCCTGAGCGGCGGTCTCTATAACGGCACCTTCCAGGCCAACGGCACGCTCGATGTGCGCCAGGATCTCCCGCTTCTGGCCGTGCAAACCCATATCAAGCAAGTACCGGTTGAGAAAATCCTGCAGGCCCAGGGGAAAAACCCGCCCGTCAAAGGCCAGGTCACGCTGGACAGCAACCTGACCGGGCGCGGCAACAGCCAGAAGGCATTGATCGACAGCCTCAACGGCACCGCCAGCTTTGTGATCAATAACGGGGTGTTGCTCAACGCCAACATCGAGCAGCAGGTTTGCACCGGGATCGCCCTGCTCAACCGCAAGACCCTGAGCACTGTGCCGCCGGGCAAGGACACCCCCTTCCAGGAACTGCGCGGCAACCTGACGTTCCGTAACGGCGTGGCCAGCAACCCCGACCTGAAAGTGCGCATCCCTGGGTTGACGGTGAATGGCAATGGCGATGTCGACTTGCGCGTGCTGGGCATGGATTACCGCGTCGGCATCATCGTCGAAGGCGACAAGCGCGACGTGCCGGACCCGGCTTGCCAGGTCGGCGCCAACTTCCAGGGCATTGAGGTACCGCTGCGTTGCCGTGGCCCGCTGGAGCTGGGCGCCAAGGCCTGCCGCCTGGACAAGGACGGCCTCGGCCAGGTCGCCCTCAAGGCGGCCGGCAATCGCCTGAACGAGAAGCTGGAAGAGAAACTCGACAAGGTTAATCCCAAGCTCAAAGACGCATTGAAAGGCCTGTTCAACCGATGAAAAACGAGCAGTTTTCACAGGCGGTGCTGGACTGGTACGACCGCCACGGCCGCCACGACCTGCCCTGGCAACAGGGCATCACGCCGTACCGGGTGTGGGTGTCGGAGATCATGCTGCAACAGACCCAAGTGAGCACCGTGCTCAATTATTTCGACCGGTTCATGGCGTCCCTGCCCACGGTCGAAGCCCTGGCCGCCGCGCCGGAAGACGAAGTGCTGCACCTGTGGACGGGCCTGGGCTACTACACCCGGGCACGCAACCTGCAAAAGACCGCGAAGATCGTGGTGGCCGAATACGGCGGCGAATTCCCCCGCGACGTCGAAAAGCTCACCGAGCTGCCGGGCATCGGCCTGTCCACCGCTGGTGCGATAGCCAGCCTGAGCATGGGCCTGCGCGCGCCGATCCTCGACGGCAACGTCAAACGCGTGCTGGCGCGCTTTACCGCGCAAGAGGGTTACCCGGGCGAGCCCAAGGTGGCCAAGCAGCTGTGGGCCACTGCAGAGCGCTTTACGCCCCATACCCGCGTCAACGCCTACACCCAGGCGATGATGGACATGGGCGCCACGCTCTGCACTCGCAGCAAACCCAGTTGCTTGCTGTGCCCGCTGGAAAAAGGCTGCGAAGCCCACATGCTCGGCCTGGAGACACGTTACCCGATCCCCAAGCCGCGCAAGACCATCCCGCAAAAGCGCACGCTGATGCCCATGCTGGCGAACGCCGAGGGCGCGATCCTGCTTTACCGTCGCCCCTCCACGGGCCTGTGGGGCGGTTTGTGGAGCTTGCCGGAGCTGGATGACCTGAGCGACCTCGACCACCTGGCCAACCAGCACGCACTCGCACTGGGCAAGCATCAGGAACTGCCAGGGTTGGTCCACACCTTCAGCCACTTCCAGCTGGCCATCGAACCCTGGCTGGTCCAGGTTGAGGAATCCGCCCATCACGTGGCCGAGGCCGACTGGCTCTGGTATAACCTCGCCACCCCGCCGCGCCTGGGCCTTGCCGCCCCGGTAAAAACATTGCTCAAGCGCGCGGCCGACGTATTGAACGCAGGAGTTTCGTCATGACCCGCACCGTTATGTGCCGTAAGTACAAAGAAGAACTGCCAGCCCTGGAACGTGCCCCTTTTCCGGGTGCCAAAGGCCAGGACATCTACGATAACGTTTCCGCCCAGGCGTGGGCCGACTGGCAAAAACACCAGACCCTGCTGATTAACGAAAAACGCCTGAACATGATGAACGCCGAAGACCGCAAATACCTGCAGGGCGAAATGGACAAGTTCTTTTCCGGCGAAGATTACGCCAAGGCCGAAGGCTACGTCCCACCCGCTCAATAATTGATCAAAAACCGGGGTCGGCACGTAAGCGACGGTAATAATTAAATATTTTTTGAAAACTTGCTTGACGACCCCCTGAAAAACCCGTTTAATGCGCCCCGTTGCCCAGATAGCTCAGTCGGTAGAGCAGGGGATTGAAAATCCCCGTGTCGGCGGTTCGATTCCGTCTCTGGGCACCAAAATACCGAGAAACCCCAAGGAACAATGTGTTCCTTGGGGTTTTTTATTGCCTGCGATTTAATACGACTCACGCATTTACGGACACGATGTCGCAGGAAGACGATTGAGGGTTATTTTTGGCTGGACTCAATCGTTCAGCCTTTACCCAAATCTCAGTTGTAAGGTTTTTTCATGACCCGCTTCTTGCTTTGCACCCTATTAATACTGGCCGCCCTGCTCAGTGGGTGTGCCACGCAGTTGGACGTAGCAATCAACGCAACGCCTGACCCGGACTACCACTTTGACCGACAGGCAACCGTGCTGGTGACCTCCACTGGCGGCAGTGATGAAAACTCGCTCAACGCCCGCTACTACTTGCGTGACATGGTCCGCGCCATGCAGGATCAGGGCTTTCGCAATGTCTTCACCGACACCACGCTGCCCAAGAACCATGCACCGATCAAAATGACCGTCACCCTGGATGTCGACAGCAAGCAGGTGACTTATCGCTATACCGCCACCGAATACGGGCAGGTGGCAAACAGCACCACCACCCAATGCAAGAAGAACAAGAAAAAGACCGACCAACTAACCTGCACCAGCACTCCAAACACCTCCTACGGCCCGGTAGGGACCTCGGAGCGCACCGGCTACACCACGCTCACCACCTTCCGGGTCACCGCTCGTGATGAAGTGAGCAGGCGCGCTGTCTACCTGCTACGGGCGTCGTCCTATAACGACGACTGCCAAGCCGCCAAGGTCGAAGCCTTCCTGGTACAGCAGGGTTTGCAGAATCTGAATTTCCAGGATCGCGTGCAGCGCAACTATACGGTCACGATGCCTGAAGGCTTCCGTTGCAAGTAATCAGCTGCTCGGCAGGCCCTTGGCTCAAGGGCCTTCTTACCTGAGCAAAAACACCATCAATGGGTTGTCATTCAAGCGCCCTTGATAGCTCGGCGCCAAGTGCTCCACCGGCGACCCCTTCAACAGCGCGGTCTCCTTGCGCGACACGATCACCCACGAGGGCCGGGGCAGCGCCGCCAATTTCTCAAGCTCGTGTCGCCCGACAAACAGCGGCTGTTCATCGTGATCCAGGTTCATCATGTAGCGCACCGCCCAGGTATCCCGTGCCAGGTCGACAAATACCAAAGGGCCCGGCTGCGCCTGGCGCAACGCCTCCACCTGGCTGACAAACCGCCGAGTATCGAATTGCAGGTCCTTGGCCGGCTCTATCACCGTCACCAGCAACAGCCATTGCGCCGCCAGGGCGATCAGACTGAGCCACACCAACCGCCATGCTCGCTGCCAGGCAATCAACGCTGCGGCTTGCAGCACCACCAGCACGCCGATCATCAACGGCAAGGAAATCTCTGGCCAGTAGCCCTGCTTGTGCCAGGCGTGTCGACACACAAACAACACCACCACGCACAACGCCGGCAGCGCCGCGACCAGCCATTCGTAGCCACGACGCACGCCCACCAGCCAGCCTTGCGCATGCAGCAGTCCATAGGCAGCGACAGCCGCAAACATCGGCACCATCGGCAGAATGTAATAAGCGCGCTTGAAGTGCGGTACCGACAGGCCGAGCAGAATCATCAAGCCGCAGCCCCCGAACCGCACCAGCAATTGCAGGTGCTCATTGCCCCAACGCTCGGGCCAGCGATGGCGCAACGCAAACAGGGTTGCAAACGCCAGCGGTACCACCGGGAAGTAGCGGTACAAGCTCAGTTGGAAGTAAAAGTAAAACGGCTCACCCGACTCATCCAGACGCCCACCGACTTGCATCTTGAAGACTTCATCGGCAAACGCATTGCCACCACTGAACCGCGCAAGCTTCATCAATAACCACCAGCACGCGGCGAGCAACACCAGGCCGACAACGCCGTGGATCAGGATCTGCCGGACACGCACCCCCGGTTTGCCCAACGCCCAATACACACACACCACCCCGCAGACTTCAATCAACCCCAGCGGCCCACGTATGGCGAAACCCAGGATGAACAACGGGAACACCGCCAGTTGCCTCAGCCGTGACCCGAGGCGTTCGCCGGTGTGCAGCAGATAGAAACTGCCCACGCATAACAACGCGACCATCTGGTCCAGGCACACCGAGCGCGACTTTTCGAGCAACTGGGCGGTGAGCAGCGTGAGCAGCATCGTCAGCAGCGACCAGGCACGGCTGTAGGGTGCCAGCAGACGATACATCAGCGCGATCACACCCGCCGAGGCGAGCGCCGTGGGCAGCACATTCGCCAAGTGGTTCGGCGCGTCGAACAAGCGGGCGAATAGATAACTGAAGAAGGTCGCGGTGCCTGGGTAATCCGCATAGGGCTGGCCGTAGGTGGTGGGGAAAAGACTCGCGCCATGGCGATACATCTCCTGCAGGAACAGCGCCCAACGCCCGTCAAAACCCTGGGGCTGCTGATCCCAGATGCCTACTGTGAACAACAAGAGAGCGACCAGGAAAATACCCAGTGACTCCAGGCGAAAACGGTTGCGGTGATCCATCGGGTGACCTGTCAGGTGGGAAGCGCTGGCGTATGGTGCCGAACGCGCCCCTGAATGGCGCCTGAACAGACCTGAACATTCACGCGGTTACCGACTGGAGGGCCACACCACTGCCGGGATCAGGCGAACGTAGGCCAACTCGGCAACCAACTCGATCAGGGTCTGCAGGACCACCACCGCTGCGGCCAAGCCGCGCACATCCTCCGGCAGGGCCAGCGCCAACGGTAAAACCACCAGCGAATTACGGGTCGACGCACTGAACGTTACCGCCCGCGCCGTCAAAGCTGGCAGTGCGAACAGGCGCGCAGCCCCAATGCCCATCAACGGCGCCAGCAACACAAAGGCCACGTAGACCGGAATAACTGGCAGCAACACATTGATATCCTGCATTACCGCCGTGATGTGCGAAGCGAGCACGACAAACAGCACCAACGCCATCGCCGGCACCGGCAACCACGCCCATGCACTGTTCCAATGACTGATTATGCTCGACCGCCGCGCAAGAGTGCTGGTCAAAACCGCCAGAAGCATCGGCACCACAATCAGCCCCAAGAACGCCTCGACAAACGGCCTCGCAGCCACCACCACGGCCGATTGCTCGCCCAACATCAGCCCCAGGTATACCGGCAACAGCAGCAGTTGCAGCAACAGCAGCAGCGGGGTTGCCGCCAGCATCGACCGCGAGTCGCCCTTGCCGATATGGGTAAACACCACCACGTAGTCGATACAGGGCGTCAGCAACACCAGCAGAGCGCCCACCAGCAACGCCGGGCGCTCCACCAGGCCGCGGGTCAACCCCCACACCAGTAAAGGCACCAGGATGAAATTGGCCAGCAGCAAGGCCCCCATGAAGCGCTTGTTGCCCAAGCCTTGGCGCAGCTCAAGAAAGGGTATCTGCAAAAACATCGCATACATCAGCACGGCGATGGCAGGGGTCACCCAAAGGCTGAGGCCCTGCGCCGACAAGGGCCAGAGCAGGCCAAACGTGACGGCCGCAAAGACGGCAACGAAGTAGATCGGGACCTGATGGTGTTCCAGGGTGTCACGGGTCATGGGCGGGCTCTGGTGGATCCATAGACTGTCAGCCTAAGTACCCGCGCAGATAAGGTCGAGCACTACAGCAATCATTGCCGCCCGAGAAACCCTTGGGATTTACCCCAACCTGCGCTTCAATACACCCTCTAAATCCAGACCCCAAGGACGTTAAGCCCATGGCCTCGCCAAACAAGCAGCAAAAACGCGCCCACCGGGCAAAAGCCAAGGCCAAGCAAAACCGCACCCAGCGCGCCGTGGCGCACAAGCCGGATGCTTTTGCTGGCGACGACAGCCGCATCGACCTTGAGTCGGTGGATTTGACTGAACTGTTCGTCGAAATGCGTACCGCCGGCGAGATCAGCCAGCAGGCGCTGTGTGCGGTGTTCCTGGCGCACCCGTTGCTGGCGTTGGTGCTGGAGCAGGAAGGCGAAGAGGAAGCGACCGACTTTATCCTGGCGGCGCTGATCGAGTATCGGCAGTGGGCGACGGACAGCGATGATGAAGCCGCCGCATTGGCGTGGATTGAGTCGCCGCAGTTCCAGGCCGACTACGTGGCGGCGTCCCAGGCGCTGGCCAACGCCCCCGACTGACGCAAAATAAAAATGTGGGAGCGGGCTTGCCCTAATGCCAGTCAGTTAAGAGCTCGAGCAGACAACCAGTGACTTGTGGCGAGGGAGCTTGCTCCCGCTGGACTGCGTAGCAGTCCCATTTTTGGGGCCGCTTCGCGCCCCAGCGGGAGCAAGCTCCCTCGCCACAGTTACCGATTCTGTCTTAACTGACTGGCATTAGGGCTTGCCCGCGATGGCGGTGTGTCAGGCGACGAATACATCGATTGGCAGTCCGTCATCGCGGGCAAGCCCGGCTCCCACATTGTTGCGCGGTGCGCTACCACCGTCTCTCGTCAGTTAAGCGCCGCAGCCCCCACTCTTTGAGCCTTGCGACGGCTCGCCACCACCAACCCCGCCAACACCACCAGCAAGCTCAGAATCCCGGTGGCGATGATCTCGACCCGGTGCGCTTCCTGGAACAGCATGATGGTCAACGTACCGACGATAAACACCATCACCGCGTACGTCAGGCCAGGAAACAACCACATCTTGAACACGATCTTCTCGCCCGCCGCCGCACGCTTCTGACGCATGCGCAGTTGCGACACGGCAATCACCAAGTACACCAGCAACGCAATGGCGCCGGAGCTGGCCAGCAGGAATTCGAACACGGCCGCCGGGGCGACGTAGTTGGCAAATACCGCCAGGAACGCAGCGCCGGTAGACAGCAACACTGCCCAGTAAGGCGTGCCGCTCTTGTTGGTACGCTTGGCCACGGCCGGTGCGTCACCGCGACGGCCCAGGGAGAACAGCATGCGCGACGCGGTGTACAGCGCCGAGTTGAGGCAGCTGGTCACGGCAACCAGCACCACCAGGTCGACAATCAGCTTGGCGTTCGGAATGCCCATGCGTTCCAGCACAGTCTGGTAGGAACCTACGGCAGCCAAGGTCGGATCGTTCCAAGGCACCAGGGAGACCACGATGAAGATCGACAACAGGTAGAACAAACCAATCCGCCAGATCACCGAATTGGTGGCCTTGGTGATTTGCTGGCCAGGGTTCTTCGATTCGGCGGCAGCAATGGTGACAATCTCAGTGCCCATGAACGAGAACATGGTGGTCAGGATTGCCGCCAACACCGCGCCCATGCCGTTGGGCATGAACCCTTGGGTATCGAACAGGTGCGAAACACCGCTGACCTGGCTGGTGGGCAAGAAGCCGAAGATCGCGGCTAGGCCGAGGATCACAAAGCCGACGATCGCAACGACTTTGATCAGCGCAAACCAGAACTCGAACTCACCGTAGTTCTTCACACTGAACAGGTTGGTTGCAGTCAGCAACAACGTAATGATTAGGGTAAACGCCCAAATCGCCACGTCGGGGAACCAGGCGTGCAGGATGGTCGCCGCTGCGTTGGCCTCCAACGGAATCACCAGCACCCAGAACCACCAGTAGAGCCAGCCAATGGTGAAACCGGCCCAGTGGCCGATTGCCCGGTCGGCATAGGTAGAGAACGAACCGGTATCGGGTGACGCAACGGCCATCTCGGCCAGCATGCGCATTACCAAGACCACCAGTGTACCGGCGGCTGCATAGGCCAACAGTACAGCCGGGCCGGCAGCAGCGATCGCATGGCCGGAGCCGACAAACAAACCGGCGCCGATGACGCCGGCAATCGACAGCATGGTGACGTGCCGCGGTTTGAGCCCCTGTTCGAGGTCATTGGAGCTTTGCGTACTACTCATTGACACACCTTTGCGAGGAATTGCGAAAACGGTTCGCCCGGCCTGCAGCCTTTCTCGTGAAAAGAATCCAACAGGGCGTTCTTTATTTTTTACGCAAGATTTGCGCCAAAATATTTCAGAGCCAGAGTTGACGGGGGCTGTAGGACAATTCGCCATCTATCGCAAGTCATTGAGAACAATGGCATTCCGCTATAGCGTTACCGTGCGACTCACATTCACGGCACACCGACGCACCAAAAACACACACAAAAAGTACGTGACGCCCCATAAACGGGCTGATATGGACCGTTTGCCCGGTTAACCCTTCCAACACCCGGCCAAAGCTGGCACCATCGCGCCCTTTTTTACGCGAAGCCTGTGGATCTTTCCGGTTCAAACGTCTGTAGGTTGTTGATGGCGCGACACGCTACTGCGCCGATGCGACACCCTGCCGCAGACCATCGGTTAACCGTCCGCAGCGCTGTTGGCTGTCATCCAAACGCTATGCTAGCTTGGCGCCTCGCCAGGAAGGCGGCCCAACAGCGAAGATCGCAACGAACACAATGAGGACCGCACATGGCCGAGGCCACGCCCGCGCTTGAAATCCGCAACTTGCACAAACGCTATGGTGAGCTTGAGGTACTCAAGGGTATCTCGCTGACCGCTCGCGACGGCGATGTGATCTCGATCCTGGGTTCCTCCGGTTCCGGCAAGTCCACCTTCCTGCGCTGCATCAACCTGCTGGAAAACCCGCACCAGGGCCAGATCCTGGTGGCCGGCGAAGAACTCAAGCTCAAGGCCGCGAAAAACGGCGAACTGATGGCCGCCGACGGCAAGCAGATCAACCGCCTGCGCAGCGAAATCGGGTTTGTGTTTCAAAACTTTAACCTGTGGCCGCACATGAGCATCCTCGACAACATCATCGAGGCCCCTCGTCGCGTGCTCGGCCAAAGCAAGGCAGAAGCCATAGAAGTGGCCGAGGCCCTGCTGGCCAAGGTCGGTATTGCCGACAAGCGCCACGCTTACCCTGCGCAACTCTCCGGCGGCCAGCAACAGCGGGCGGCGATTGCCCGCACCCTGGCGATGCAACCTAAAGTCATCCTGTTCGATGAGCCGACGTCGGCGCTTGACCCGGAAATGGTTCAGGAAGTACTTAATGTGATCCGCGCACTGGCCGAAGAAGGCCGCACCATGCTGCTGGTCACCCACGAAATGGGTTTCGCCCGTCAGGTATCCAGCGAAGTGGTGTTTTTGCACCAGGGCCTGGTCGAAGAGCAAGGATCGCCACAGCAGGTGTTTGAAAACCCGCTTTCGGCGCGCTGCAAACAATTCATGTCCAGCAACCGCTAACGGAGCAACATGCATGCAGACCTATAAGAAATTCCTTCTGGCCGCGGCCGTCTCGATGGCGTTCAGCGCCACGGCCATGGCAGAAACCTTGAAAATGGGGATCGAAGCGGCCTACCCGCCGTTCAACAATAAAGACGCCAGCGGTAACGTTGTCGGCTTCGACAAGGACATCGGCGACGCCCTGTGCGCCAAGATGAAAGTCGAAAAGTGCGAAGTGTATGTGTCCGACTGGGACGGCATCATCCCTGCCCTGAACGCCAAGAAGTTCGACTTCCTGGTGTCCTCGCTGTCGATCACCGACGAGCGTAAGCAGGCGGTTGACTTCACCGACCCGTACTATTCCAACAAGCTGCAGTTCATTGCGCCCAAAGCCACTGCGGATTTCAAGACCGACGCCACTTACCTCAAAGGCAAGGTGATCGGTGCACAGCGCGCAACGCTGGCCGGTACCTACCTGGAAGACAAGCTGCCGGACACCGAAGCCAAGCTCTACGACACACAGGAAAACGCCTACCTCGACCTGACCTCCGGTCGCCTCGACGGCATCCTGGCTGACAAGTACGTGCAGTACGAATGGCTCAAGAGCAAAGACGGTTCGGCCTATGAATTCAAAGGCGACCCGGTGGTAGAAAGCGACAAGATCGGTATCGCCGTACGCAAGGGCGACCCACTGCGCGAGCGCCTGAACAAAGCCCTGGCAGAGATCAAGGCAGACGGCACCTACAAAAAGATCAACGACAAGTACTTCCCGTTCAGCATCGAATGATCTGAACGGCCTGCCCGGCGCGCTCCTGCGAGCGCGCTGGCTTTTAGCAATGCCTGCCGCGATATGAAAACACCATGAATTTCGATCTCTACGGATTCGGCCCGGCGCTCGCCGCCGGCGCGCTGATGACCGTCAAACTGGCGCTCACGGCCCTGTGCCTGGGGCTGGTGCTCGGCCTTGCCGGCGCCTTGGCCAAGACTTCGCCGTACAAGCCGCTGCAATGGCTGGGCGGTGCGTATTCGACCATCGTTCGCGGTATTCCCGAATTACTGTGGGTGCTGCTGATTTACTTCGGCACCGTCAATCTGATGCGTGCCCTGGGTGAGTTCTTCGGCAACCCAGACTTGTCCCTGAGCGCCTTCGCCGCTGGCGTCATCGCCCTGGGCCTGTGCTTCGGCGCCTACGCAACGGAAGTGTTCCGCGGCGCGATCCTCGCCATTCCCAAGGGCCACCGCGAAGCCGGTGTGGCGTTGGGGCTGTCGAAGTTTCGGATTTTCACCCGGCTGATCATGCCGCAAATGTGGCGTATCGCCCTGCCGGGCCTGGGTAACCTGTTCATGATCCTGATGAAAGACACCGCGCTGGTGTCGGTGATCGGCCTGGAAGAAATCATGCGCCACGCGCAGATCGGCGTGACCGTGACCAAGCAACCCTTCACCTTCTTCATGGTCGCGGCGTTCATGTACCTGGGCCTGACCGTACTGGCGATGACCAGCATGCACTTCCTGGAAAAACGCGCCGCCCGCGGCTTTGCAAGGAGCACCCAATGAGCGGCGACTACAGCTGGCTATCGCACTTTGACCTGGGCCTGAACTGGGCCGTGATCATCAAGTGGCTGCCGAAGTTGGCCCAGGGCGCAACCTTGACCCTGGAGCTGGTGGCAATCGCCGTGATCGCCGGCCTGCTGCTGGCGATCCCTCTGGGCATCGCCCGCTCTTCGCGCCGCTGGTACGTGAGCGCCCTGCCCTACGGCTACATTTTCTTCTTTCGTGGCACGCCGCTGCTGGTGCAGTTGTTCCTGGTGTATTACGGCCTGGCGCAGTTCGACGCCGTGCGCAACAGCTTCATGTGGCCGTACCTGCGCGACCCGTTCTGGTGCGCCACCGCCACTATGACCCTGCACACCGCCGCCTATATCGCCGAGATCCTGCGCGGTGCGATCCAGGCCATCCCGCCGGGAGAAATCGAAGCGGCACGGGCCCTGGGCATGTCCAAGCCCAAGACGCTGTTCTACATCATTCTGCCTCGCGCCTCGCGCATCGGCCTGCCGGCCTACAGCAATGAAGTGATCCTGATGCTCAAGGCCAGCGCCCTGGCCAGCACCGTGACCCTGCTGGAACTGACCGGCATGGCGCGCACCATCATTGCGCGCACTTACCTGCCGGTGGAGATTTTCTTCGCTGCGGGGTTGTTCTACCTGCTGATGGCCTACGTGCTGGTGCGCGGCTTCAAACTGCTGGAAAAATGGCTGCGCGTCGATGCGTGCCAAGGACGTTGAGGCACGCTTCCAGGCACTGGATGCATTCCTGATCGAGCACCAAGGGCTGTGGCGACCACGGCCCTTTACCCAGTTGCAGTTGCCCTGGGAAACCGAGCATCCGGAATTATCCCGGTGGTTGCGTCAGCGCTCGCTGGCCGAAGCTGAAGCCAGTCATAACCAACCCCACGACCTGCCCGCGCCCGCACCGTTTCCACAGCTGGCCGCTCGCGCGCTGCGCCTCGGCGCTGTGGATAAGTTACCCACGCACACCCTTGAGCCCGCTCGCCATCGCCTGAATGTCGACGTGCCCGGGCGCAAATGGCAACAGATCGAAGCCTTCGGCGCCGCGCTGACTTTTGCCCAAACGCCTGCCCACTGGCTGGACTGGTGCGCCGGCAAAGGCCACCTCGGACGTCGCCTGCTGCAACCCGGTCAACAACTGACCTGCCTGGAGTACGACCCCGCCCTCATCGCCTCCGGCCAAGCCTTGAGTGATCGCCACGACCTCCACGCAACCCATCACCTCCAAGACGTCATGGCGGATGTCGCGATCCAGCCCGAACACACACCGGTCGCCCTGCATGCCTGCGGCGACCTGCATGTGCGCCTGCTGCAACTGGCCAGCGCCGCCGGCTGCAAACAACTGGCCCTGGCGCCCTGCTGCTACAACCGCATCACCGCCGACCGTTATCAGGCCGTCTCCGCCGCCGGGCGCGCCTCACTGCTGCAACTGTCGATTGATGACCTGGGCCTGCCCCTGAGCGAAACCGTCACCGCCGGCAACCGTGTACGCCAACAACGAGACACCTCCATGGCCAGGCGCCTGGGCTTTGACCAACTACAGCGGCAAGTGCGCGGCTGCGACGACTACCTGCCAACACCTTCCCTGCCCGCCAGTTGGCTGGATAAATCCTTTGCCGACTACTGCCAGGAACTGGCGAGCCTCAAGGGCTTATCCACAGGTGTTCAGGACTGGCAGGCCCTGGAAGCCCACGGCTGGCAGCGCCTGGCCGAAGTGCGCAACCTTGAGTTAGTGAGAGGCTTGTTTCGACGCCCATTGGAACTGTGGTTGGTATTGGACCGAGCACTGTTCATGGTGGAACAGGGCTACAACGTCGAGGTCGGCAGCTTCTGCGAACCATCGTTGACCCCTCGCAACCTGATGGTGCTGGCCGAGCGCGAATAAAGGGCAAAAAATCCTACAAGCGCCTTGTGGATAACTCTGTTGATGAATAGTTTGCAGAGGCCCTAGATATAGGCACTTCACACCCAAAGCCGGCCTGGTTATTTTTTGTTCACAAAATAAAATGCACACAAAACAGGCAGTTGCAGCGTGTTGAGAACTGCTGCGCAAAATGGCTGTTTCGGGACAACCGTTACCAACCGATTGTGCATAAGCATCTGGCGCCAGGCGCATAACGGGCTCTTTGTGCGGGCTGTTTGGCGCGTTTGGCAAGGGGTAAAGCCCGTTGTGCATCAGGTTACGAGGGGGTCTGTCCAAGGGATGCTTGAACCCTATCGATCTCGTCTACTGCATGGAGTTGGACCCGTACTTTGCACGCGCTCTTCAACCTGTGAAGACACGGGGAAAACGCCCTAATCGAGAGAAACCTCCGACTTTGCAAAAATAGTCAGAATTCAGGGGTTTACAGAACCTTTCCAATCGCTATAATCGTCGCCCTAACACGCCGGTATAGCTCAGTTGGTAGAGCAACTGACTTGTAATCAGTAGGTCCCGGGTTCGACTCCTGGTGCCGGCACCATACAAAACAAAGCCTCCACAGAAATGTGGAGGCTTTGTTGTTTCCGCATGTCCACATCCTGTCCACACCTTGCCATCCTGCAGCGCAAGCCTCATCGCGGTGAGATCGACAAATCAACCGACTACCAGGGTGGCAAATACAAAGACTGCCTTTTCGCACTCCTATTTCCAGGAGATGAGGATTGAATAGCCCAGGAACGTTGAGCAATAGCGAAGTGATGTGGTGCCTAGGCTGGCCGCCCGAAGCCCACGGAATAAAACCCCGGCCTGGACACGCCCGGGCTTTTTTACGAATGACGATCCATGCGCCCATCGCGATATGGCACTTAGCCACTTTTCCAATTGACACCCCCTCCCCACTCCGTTAAAAACCCCGCCTTGCTTGCGTTTTTATCGAGACATGGATGTTGTCCAAACCCCCGCTATTCAAATACCGCCGCTATTGGCTGGCGGTCATCATCGTGTTGCTGGCGATTCTTGATCCTTTCGGCCTGGCCAGTTCCAGCGACAAGGCGTCGGCGCAGTGGCTCAATCGCATGTTTGCCAGTCACTACCCGAGCCTTGGGCAGCAGCGGGTGGCGGTGGTGTTGATTGATGATGCCTACCTGATGCGCAATAACAGTTCGTGGCCCATGCCTTATGGCGAGCAGAGCAAGTTGTTCAAGCGCTTGCTGGCGTACAAGCCCCAGGCGGTGTTTGTGGATTTGCTTTATAGCCACGACCACTCGTTCGGTGACCCTGCGCGGGGCAGTCAGTTGCTGGCGAATGTGTTTGAGCGTTATCAGCGCCAAGGCATCCCGCTGTGGCTGGCCAATACGGGGTTGATGCGCGCAGAGGCGGGCCAGGCGAATACGCTGGCGCCGTTTATGCAGGTGAGCCAGCCGGCCCTGGTGGTGTGGGAAGGCGTGGATGACAAATATCCACTGGCGATGAAGACACAGGCAGGGTTGTTGGAAACCCCTGCCATGTCGCTGTACCGGGTGTTCTGCGCCACGCAGCACTGCAAGCCGCCGCCGGTGGATGCGCAAACCGCTGCTCAGCGCCAGCCCATCGCGGTGCAATGGGGGCTGAAGCTGGCGCCCGAGCAGGCGCGTATTGCCGATATCCGCCACTGCGCGCCGGCACGGCATTTTTTGCTGGATGGGGTGGCGCAGTTCTTCCAGGCGGTGTTCTGGAAACTCGATGACTCGGCCCAGGCGCGCTGCCCTTATACGCTGACGTTGTCGGCCAGTGACCTGGAGGTCAGCGACCCCGACGACCAGGCACTGGTCGCCGAATTGCTGCGCGACCGCCTGGTGTTGGTGGGCGCCAATATCGCCTCGACAGGGGACTTGGTGGAGTCGCCGGTGCACGGCCAGCTCCCCGGCGTTTACCTGCACGCCATGGCGCTGGACAACCTGATCAATACGGGCATGGACTACGACCATGAACCGGCCAATTTCCCCCACCTGCCGTTCAATTGGCTGGACCTGCTGGAGCTCGGGCTGCTGGCGTTGATCGCCGTGCTCAAGGCGCTGCACGCACGTCGCCTGGCGGGCCATCGCCCCTGGAGCCGGTGGCGTCGCCAGGAAATCTGGTTTTTTACCTCGCCATGTCCGTCGTGGCTGTTGGTGATGTCGATGTTGGCGGGGGTCAGTGTGTTGCTGAGCCTCAATGACATCACCCCGGTCAACGTGCTGGGCATTGCGTTGCTGTCGTTGGTGCTGTTCAGCGAGCGGATCGAAGCCTTCTTCGACCGCGATCGCTGAGTGCGCCGCTCTGCTATCTGACTCAAGGAAACCAAGGATGAACAGAAGCCTCATCGTCTTGCTCGCCGCCCTCTTCACCCAGGGCGCCTGGGCAGAAACCCACAGTATCAAGGCGTTCCTCGCCGACCCGGTGACAGTGCTGGACGAGCAGGGCAAGCAACAACGTGAGCTGGCGAAAAAGGACGCGCCCACCCAGCCCCTGCCGGTGTTGCAGTACAACCAGGCACTGGACCTGGTGCAGGTAGAACTGGCAGGCCAGAAGGTGTGGCTGGACACCATGGATTTGCGCATCGAGCCCCCGCTGAACGTCGTGGACCTGCCCTGCCAGGGCCTGACCAAAAGCCAGGCCAAGGACAGCCGCAACAACTCCACCATCGGTTTTGGTGCCGGCTGCAATCAATAAAAGGAGCGTTGCGGTGAAGGGATATCTAGTAGCAGCCAGCCTGTTGGCCAGTTCGGTGCTCAGTGGTTGCGCCACCTTGAAAGGCGCAGACCAGGCATTTCTGAACCTGGTGGGGCCCTCGACCCAGTCCCGGGTTCAGGGCCATTACGTGGACAACAGCGACGTACGCCAGTATTACAAGCTCGACCCACAACGCCAGAGCAAACAGCGCTTGAGCTACGACGGGCGTGCGGTGCCGGCCGCTGAAGCGCGCCAGCAGAACCTGGTGGATATCCCAATGCTGCAAGCCTACCTGCAGGGCATTGTCACGCGCTTGTCCAAAGGCTGGCCGGGAGAGTTGCCGCCGCTGCAGGTGAAGATCACCGACAGCTATGGCTTCGGGCCGTCGGCAGACCCTTACGGCAATCTGTTCGTGCCGCTGGGCATGCTGGACAACGTCGCCAGTGAAGATGAAATCGCGGCGATGCTGGGCCATGAAATGAGCCACGTATTGCTGCATCACCATGACCGCATGGCCGCTTTCCAGCAGCAGAAAGACATGTTTACCACCGTCGCCTCCACGGTCGCCTTGGCCACCATGGCTGCCGATACGGGCGTGGACCGCAGCTCCGGTACGATGAAACTGTTCAGTAAAGACCCGGCCGGCACCCAGAAGACCATCGGCAACACCGTGCTGTATACCGCCCTGGCCAATACCTTTTCCGATCAGGTATGGAGCACCGCCTGGGGCCGCAGCCAGGAAGACCAGGCCGACTTGCTGGGCACCGACTTGATGATCCGTGCCGGTTACGCGCCGCGAGCCGCCACCCATAGCCTGGAGCGCCTCAACGACTTCCAGGGCAAGCAGAAGCCCTTGCTCACGGGGTTCCTCACGGCGCGCAAGAATGCCATGCAGGATTCGCTGCAGCAGTTCAATCTCAACCAGTTCACCAAAGAGCTGGACGTGCTGGTCAAGGATGGCTTGACCACCGGCCTCACCGCGACCAGCCAATATTTCAACCGCTCACATATGTCGGCCATGGACCGCGACACCGAGCTGCGCCAGTACTTGCAACGCGAATATCGCCAGGAACGCCGCGCCCGGGTCAACCCGCAAAGCTGGGCGAAAATGAAGAGCACGCCCCAGGTCGCGAAGGCTTTGCAGGGCTATAAAGACGCGTACTTCGCGATTGATGCCCTGGAGAAAAACAAGGTGCCAGACGCTGACGCTTTCATCCGCAAGGCCCTGGCTTCGCCGGTAAAAGACCAGCCGAGCATTCGGCGCACTGCCTATACTGTGCGCCTGGCCCAAGGCAAAAACAGCGAAGCGGTGAAAGAGTTGCAGGCGATCAAGGACTGGTCCCTGGCCGGGCCTTCCACCTATGACTTGATGATCAGCTACCACCTCAAACGCGGTGACGGGCAATCGGCACTGGCGATGATCGATAAGGCAGAACGCAACCTGGGCTCGGAGGAACTGTTTATTACCGAAAAGCTGCTGGCCAACCAGCAACTGCAGAATGCGCAGCAGGTGCAAACGGTGTTGCGCAAGTGCGAGCAGTACCCGACACGCAAGGAAAACTGCAAGAAACTCGCGCCAGCCAAGGCCTAGGTAGCAGCCTCCAGGCATAAAAAAACCCCGAACCAGTCGGGGTTTTTTATGGCCTGGCATCAGGCACGACATTCGATCAATTAGAAAACGTTGATCGGGTAGTCGGCGAACAGACGGATTTCGTTACCGCCTACGTTGTACTCGCTGGCGTTGTTGGAAACGCGCAACCACGAGGCACGAGCACGCAGGCTCAGGTCTTTGGCTGGGCCGCTCTGTACCACGTACTTGAACTGGTTCCAGATTTCACGCTCGGTACCATCGCCACGGTTGGTACCGTCGTCGATGTTGGTACCGCGCACGTAGGCAATGTTGTAGGTCAGGCCCGGTACGCCGAAGGTGGCGAAGTCGATGCCGTAACCTGCTTGCCAGGAGCGCTCGTCCTTGCCGTTGAAGTCGGACCAGTAGGAGTTGGCCAGCAAGATGGTATTGCCGCCGTCGCCGATACCGCCGGCGTTGCGGTAGCCGCCGTACAGGTAGCCAGTGTCACCGGTGCTGCGCTGGTGAGCGATGGTGAAGCTGTGCGGGCCAACGGCCCACGTGGCGCCCAGGCTCCAGATTTTGTTGTCGCGCGCGTCAGCGTCTTTTTGGTTTTCCAAGGCGAAGCTGCGATCCAGCTTGGTCTTGTAGCCATTGAAGTCAAACGTCAGCGACTGCTGCTGCGGCAAGGCCAGCACGTAGTTGACGTTGACGTATTGCTTCTTCAACACGTCCTGCATGTCGGAGGCGTAAAGGGCAGCCGACAGGCTCTCGGTGAATTTGTAGCTACCACCGATATAGTCGATGCTTTTCAGGCGGCCGCTGTCGGTGCCTTCCATGCTCTTGCGCGCTTCTTTAGTGAAATGACCCGCGTCCAATTGCAGACCGGCGATTTCTTTAGAGACGATCGAAGTACCGGTGTAGGTTTCCGACAACAGGCGAGAGTTGTCGTACTGCAGCACAGGCACAGCCGGGAACTGATCACCGTACTTGAGTACAGTGTTGGAAACGCGGAACTTAACGGCAGCGCCGCCTTTGGCCAGGTCGTGCGGTGCCGAGCCTGGGTTTGGCTTGCCGTTGTCATCAAGAGTGCCGTTGCCCTGCTTGAAGAAGTCGATACCGCCGGCGCCAGCGCGACCTTTACCACCGTCCAGGCGGATAGCGTATTGGCCAATCACATCCACACCCACACCCACGGTGCCTTGGGTGAAGCCGGACTCGAACTTGCCGATGAAGCCTTGGCCCCATTCAGCTTTGTCCTGCTTGCCGTTTTTGTAGTCACGGCTGATGTAGGCGTTACGTGCTGCGATGTTCAGGTGGCTGTCTTCAACGAAACCCTTGGATTGCTCCTGGTCGTTTGCCATTGCTGTCGATGCGCTCAAAATCCCCAGAGCGATCAGACTCATCCGTTGCTTCAACATTTTCTTATATTCCTTATTACGGGTTGAGTACGCGCTGTGACACCAGGCTCCTGTTGCTTTTTCTGGTGTCGACTGTGCCGGCAAAAAGAAGGCCCGCGGACGACTGAACTGCCGCGGGCCTTTTTTTATTGGATTAGTCATGGTGGTTAGCCACAGGCGTTGGGCGCAATCCTATGCGGGCGTTGAACTATGTGTCAATTTCGTGAATCGTCTGTATTTAGGCGATATTCGTCTAAGCGGCGAGCGGAGGCGCAGGGATGAAAGCCTGAAAAGCGCCTTGAATCCCCCTCGAAACACATTAAGTAACAAATCCGACAGAGCGGACGTTAGGGAATAGATAACACGCGCAAATGCAAAGCATTACCATTCGCGCACAATTTTCCTGTCACGTCATTTGGATACGCTCCCATGCCTGCCCCTCGCCTGACGCCTCTCTCCCTTGGGCTCTCTGTTCTGCTGTCTGCCGGTTTTGCCGGTGCGGCCACGGTCTTGCCTGAAACCTCGATCAGTGTGGAAGCAGACGAAGACGACCCACGGGTCAAGGAGACCAGCACCGCCACACGCACCGCGACGGCTGTTCGCTATGTGCCCCAGGCGATCGACTCAGTCAAAACCGAAAGCCTGCGCTCCTATGGCACCAACGAGCTGGGCCAGGCGTTGAGCGGTATCCCCAACGTCAGCAGCGGCGCCGATACACGCTTCGACAGCCTGCGCATACGTGGTTTCGACGCCAGCAATGACTTCTATCTGGATGGCATTCGCGACGACAGCCAGTACGTGCGCGACCTGCATAACATCGAGCGTATCGAAGTACTCAAGGGGCCGGCTGCGGTGCTTTACGGGCGAGGCGGCCAGGGCGGCATCGTCAACCGGGTGAGCAAAATGCCAACCCCAGGGCAAAAATCCAGCATCGAAGCCCAAGGCGGCAGCAACGATTTGCGCAGCCTGTATGCCGACCTGAGCACCGACCCCACCGACAACATCAGCCTGCGCCTGAACATGGGCAACCAGGATAACAACAGCTTTCGCGATGGCGTCAGCGGCAACCGCCAGTTGTTCGCGCCGTCGATGAGCTGGCAGCTCACTCCAGAGCTGAACTGGCTGGTGCAATACGAATACAGCCGTTACAACCGCACCCCAGACCGTGGCATTCCGGGCGTCAACGGGCGCCCGGCGGATGTGAGCCGCAGCACCACTTACTTTGATCACGGCGATTACATCGACGATAAATCCCAGTCCCTGCGTTCCAAACTCGCCTACGAGCTCAACGCCGACTGGCAACTGCGCCACACCCTTGGCGTGTTCAAGCTCGACAGTGATTTCGACAATACCTACCAGACCGGCTATGAGCCGAAAACCAACAGCGTCACCCGCCAACACTGGCAGCAGGACCTGACCACCCGCAACGTGTTCAACAACCTGGAACTGGAAGGCGGTTTCGACACCTTTGGCCTGGAACACCGCCTGCTCACCGGTATTGAGCTGGGCAGCCAGCGCCGCGATCCGAAGCTGTACTCCGCTCGGGATGGCAGAACAGTGCCGAGCCTGGACCTCAACCAACCCAATCGCCGCCTGAGCCACACCGGGAGCATGCGACTGTCGAGTAACAACCACACCGAAGTCGAAAGCCGCGCCCTGTATGTGCAGGACCAACTGCGCCTGAACGACCAGTGGCAACTGCTGGGCGGGCTGCGTTATGACCGTTTCGAAGTGGACACCACCAACAAGCTGCTCGACATCCAACAGAACGTGAAAAGCCACAGCACCAGCCCGCGGGTCGGCCTGGTGTGGACGCCCCTGGAACACCACTCGTTCTATGCTTCGTGGAGCAAGACCTTCACACCAGCCGGCGGCGGCCTGATCGGCATCACGCCGAACGCCACCGGCAACGCCAACGACCTGAGCCCGGAGCTGACCAAGCAAAAGGAAATTGGCGTGAAGAGCGACTGGTTCGACGAACGCCTGAGCACCACCCTGGCCGTGTACGAACTGGAACTCTACAACCGCCGCACCAGCGACCCGCTGGACCGCACCATTACGCTGCTCACTGGCGAGCAACGCTCACGCGGCGTGGAGCTGACCGCCACCGGCAAGATCGTCGACAACTGGTATGTGCGCGGCGGCGTAGGCCTGCAGGACGCCAAGGTCGAGAAGGACAACAATGGCTTTGAAGGCAAACGAATCAGCGACGTGGCCAAGCGCAACGCCAGCCTGTTCATCACCTGGAAACCGCAGATGGGCTGGTACGCGGAAACCGGTTTGACCCTGGTGGGTGATCGATATGCCGACAACCTCAACACCGTGGTGTTGCCGGGTTATGGCCGCTGGGACGCGCTGGCCGGGTTCCGTCAGAAAGAGTGGGACGTGAGGGCGGCGCTGAACAATATTGCCGACAAAAACTACTACGCCTCGGCGACCAGTGCGGCGCAGATTCAACCGGGGGAGCCGCGAAGCCTGGTGGTCACCGGTACCTACAGCTTCTGACACGCCTCATGTGAAACAAAGCCAGCCCCCACACTGGTTAGGCATTGCCCACAACATCAGCGCCTGGCGCAGATCCCTGTGGGAGCGGGCTTGCCCGCGAAAGCGGTGTGCCAGTCACTGGATGTTTAACTGAACCACCGCCATCGCAGGCAAGCCAGCTCCCACACTGGTTAGGTAGTGCCCACAACATCAGCGCCTGGCGCAGATCCCTGTGGGAGCGGGCTTGCCCGCGAAAGCGGTGTGCCAGTCACTGAATGTTTAACTGAACCACCGCCATCGCAGGCAAGCCAGCTCCCACAGTTGGTTTCAGGTGTTCTTTAGTTGCTCATTACCTCGCACAACGCCTGCACTTCATCCTCCGTGAACAACCCCAACGGGTAGCGCTCACTCATCACACTGCGCAAGTCAGACGCTTGCCTGGCCTGTCGCGAGCCGTTCGCCTTCAACCAAAGGGCCAACGCATGGATGGCGTCACCGTCGACCCGCAAAGGGTGGAACGTACGCGTGTTCATCAGGTGGACATCGGCATTCATTTCAGCGCTCTCTCCTGCTGCGTGAGCGGCTAACTTACTCAAGGTTTGTGACAGAACTACGCGGTCATCCCCCTTGGGCCACTGTAACCACAGCGATACAAGAGCTATGCCAATGTGCCCTGTTCACCGGCATGCAGGCATGAAAAAGCCCGCGACCGGGCTGGGTCGCGGGCTTGCGGGGAACACTGCAAACGCGCGGTGCTCGTGCGCCATCAAGGCGCTGTTACAACTGCACTCACTTTCGCTGCGGAGCTGGCTGCTGCTGGGTCAGGCAATGGATATTGCCCCCACCCAGTAACAGTTCGCGGCCCGGCACCATCACCACTTCATGCTGTGGGAAAAGGTTCTGCAGGATCTGCTTGGCCTGGTCGTCCATCGGATCATCGAAGCTCGGCGCGATGATGCCGCCGTTGACGATCAGGAAGTTGACATAGGAACCGGCCAACCGCACGGTCGGATTACGCTCCTGGCTGCCCTCAACCAGGTCTACCCCGGCGCATTCCTCCTCAGTGGCATACAGCGGACCCGGGATCGGCATTTTATGCACGATGAACGAGCGGCCCTGGGCATCGGTGCTGCTTTGCAGCACGTCCATGGCAGCGTGACAGCGTGGGTAGTTCGGGTCTTGCGGGTCATCGGTCCAAGCCAGCAACACTTCGCCCGGGCGCACGTAGCAGCAGAAGTTATCCACATGGCCGTCGGTTTCGTCGTTGAACAGGCCATCCGGCAACCAGATGATCTTATCCACAGCCAGGTTATCGCTGAGCACCGCCTCAATAGCCGCACGATCAAGGTGTGGGTTGCGGTTGCGGTTCAACAGGCATTCTTCGGTGGTGATCAGGGTGCCTTCGCCGTCGACATGAATCGAACCGCCTTCAAGCACGAAGCCTTCAGTGCGGTAACGCGGTGCGCGCTCCATCTCGAGGATCTTGCCTCCCACTTGGGAATCGCGGTTCCACGGGGAATACAGGCCGCCGTCAAAACCACCCCAGGCGTTGAAGTCCCAGTTCACACCCCGTACTTCACCACTGCCGTTGATCACGAAAGTCGGGCCGGTGTCGCGAACCCACGCGTCGTCATTGGACATTTCCACCAGGCGGATATTGGGTACGTCCAGGCGGGCACGGGCGTTTTCGTACTGGCTGGCGGAGACCGCGACGGTCACCGGCTCAAAACGTGCGATAGCCTTGGCCACCGCCACATGGGCCGCCTGCGCTGGCTTACCGCCCAGGCGCCAGTTGTCTGGGCGCTCGGGCCAGATCATCCAGGTCTGGGTCTGGGGCGCCCATTCGGCAGGCATATGAAAGCCATCGGCGCGAGGTGTGCTGTGCAAGGTGGTCATGGCGATCAGGGCTCCGAATGGGGTGAAGGGCAACTTTATAATGGATAAAAATCGGCTTTAACAGACTAAAAACATGATAGGTGCTCGGGCCTGCAAAAAATAGCCGATAACAATCGATAAATCACAGTTGTTCATCCAGCACTTTGGACAGCATGTCCACAAAGAAGTCCACGCTGCGCCTGGACGTCACCATCGGCGGCTTGATTTTGAGGATATTCAGATAATCACCGGTAGGTTGCATGAAAATCCCCAGCTCCCGCAGGCGATCACACAACAAGGCGGTTTCTGCCGTCGCAGGTTCCAGGGTGTGGCGATCACGCACCAGTTCAAGGCCCAGATAGAAGCCCGAACCGTGCACGGCACCGACGAGTGGATGGCGATCAATCAATTCCTCCAGTCGTGCCTTGAAATGCCCGCCTACCACTTGGGCGTTTTCCCACAGCTTTTCCTCTTCCATCACGTCCAGCACTGCCATGCCGATCCGGCAACTGACCGGGCTGCCTCCCGATGACGAGAAGAAGTAACCCTCGGCCTCCAGCGCCTCGGCAATCTCTCGGCGGGTAATCACTGCGCCCAACGGCTGGCCGTTGCCCATGCCCTTGGCCATGGTAATGATGTCAGGCACCACACCCTGCTGTTCAAACCCCCAGAAGAAATGCCCCATGCGGCCGTAACCCACCTGCACTTCATCGGCGATGCACACGCCCCCCTGGGCACGCACCAAGCCATACACCTGTTGCAGGTAACCCGCTGGCAGGGAGATGCCACCGGCGTTGCCGTACACCGGTTCACAGATAAACCCGGCCAATTGACGCTGGCTCGCGGCGATTTTCGCCAGGTTATGCTCAACACTTCGTACATAGTCCGGCGCGCTGTCCGGCCCGCGGAATTCACCGCGGTAAGTATTGGGCGCGGTCACCGGGTGTACCCAATCCGGGCGGCTGCTCAAGGCCTGGGGGTTATCGGCAATCGAGGTGGACACGGCATCCGCCGCCACCGACCAGCCGTGGTAGGCCTCCAGCACGCTGAGCATGTCGCGCCCGCCGCTGTAGGCCCAGGCCAAACGAATCGCCAGGTCATTGGCCTCCGTGCCGCTGTTGACCAGGAACACCCGGTCCATGCCCTGTGGCGCCAACGCCAGCAGGCGCTCGGAGAACTCGGCAATTGCCGCATAGTGGAAGCGCGAGTTGGTGTTGAGCAACGACCATTGCCGAGCCGCCACCTCAGCCATGCGCGGGTGGCCATGGCCCAGCACGGCCACGTTGTTGAGCATGTCGAGGTAGGATCGGCCCTGCATATCGATCAGGTGGTTACGCCAGCCGCGCTCGATACGCGGTGGGTCGGCGTAGTAGTGCTTCTGGGAGCGGGCAAAGCTGGCATCCCGCCGGGCCAGCAGGGCCTGCGGGTCCAGTTCCGGCTCAGCATCACAGGCCAGGCCCAACAGCGCCGAGGGTGACGGGCACAACGCCTGCCACGCCAACGCCCGGGAAGGTGTGCAGAACAGCGGCGGCTCAAGGTCGGCGCGGCATAACTGCACAGTCAACGGCGCCTGCACCTCGCCCAGCACCTGCCCTTTGACCAGCGTTGCGCCGGGCTTGAGTGACGTGCGCACGCCCCACAGGCGCAGGCTCAGCTCACTGTCGTGCAAGCACAGCAAGCCGTCGGCACCTTCGCGCAGCGTTCCCGCAAAGGGTGCTTCCAGAACCGTGCCGTGAGGCAGGTGCAGTTCGACATGCAGGGGTAATGTCTCGGGCTCTAGCGCACTGTCGGGGCGGGTGCGCGACAAGCGGTATTGCCCATAACGACTGGCCGCCAGCCCATGCACCGTCGCCGCTTGATCCAGCAAGCGCCGATCGATGCCGGGAGTTTCCCAATTGCCAGCCTCGAAATGCGGGCTGAGTACGCCCAGGTCGATCAGCGCGAACTCGCGCCCCACCAAGCCTGGCAATAAAGGCGCGAAGTCTTGGTTGGCGACGGGCGGTAATGTTTCACCGACGCTGCACAGAATCGCTGCTTGCATGAGTTCAAAGGGCACCGACGTGGCGATATGGAAGATTTCCCACTCGTGTTCGGCGTTTTTCTTTAGATAAACGTTATCCGGGTCCAGGCATTGCTGCTGCTCACTGCTGAGCACCAACACTGCCGCGCGGGCGACGATCAACGGCCACAACACCTCCAACTCTTCGCGCTGCAACGGCGTGACCGCGTGGCAGGCCTGGATCGCCGGCAAGACGGCAAACGGATCACCGTCGGCATGGTGCAACAGCGCCGCGCAGGTCACCGACAGGTCGGCAACTCGCCAGGTACGCACCAGATCGCCAAAATCGATCACGCCTTGTATACGCCAGTGCCGCTGGACATCACGCTGCCACACCACATTGTCATCGGTGATATCCATGTGCACCGCTTGCCACGGCAGGTGTGCCGCCAACGGCTGGACATGCGCCTCGACCTGCCTGGCCACCTGCTCCAAAGCAGCACGCTGCGGCAGGTCGGGCAAGGTTGCCAGCAGGTGGGCGATCAATGCCTGCGCGTGGCGCGGGTCCCATTGCAGGGTGCGCGCAAGGCCAGGGTGCTCGAAATCTGCCAGCGCGAGGCTCATCTGCCCGCACAGCTCACCAAAGCCTTCGATCACGGTGCGGCTCAGGTGGGGTAAATGCGTCAGGGGCTGGCCGTCGATGTAGCCCAATAGCCGCAGGTGCAGGGTTTGGCCATCGACGTTGACCGTCAGTAGATCCTCGCCCTCCACGGTCGGGATGACCTTGGGCACGCGCAGGCCGGGATGCGTGCCCAGGCTGTTAAGGGCCGCATGCTGGGCCTGGAGTTCAAGCGCGGCGTAGTCACCTCGGCAGATCTTCAGAACAAAGCGGCCCCGAGTGCTGTCAACTCTATAGTTGAGGTCTTGTTGACTGCCCAATGAGCGTAATTTGCCCGTCATTCCATAATGTCGCTCGAGCAGGTGTGCTGCCTGCTCGAGGGTTACTTGTGGGCAAGGCAAGCTGGCACGGTGGGTCAACGTGGCTAACGACATTGTGACGACCTTTGTTTTTTCAGGCGTCTATATCGCCATTGTTCAGGGGCGATAATCAACCCCTTATGCTCACGGCGCTTGCGCCAGCCCGATTCACAACTCAAGCTATGCATCTTTCGCTTTATGTCCGTCTAAGGAAAAGGCCCTCGACATGCGCATTCTCATCACCGGCGGTGCCGGATTTATTGGCTCGGCCCTGATCCGGCACTTGATTCAACACACTGAGCATGAAGTGCTCAACCTGGACAAGCTGACTTACGCCGGCAACCTCGAGTCGCTGACCAGCATCGCGTCCAACAGCCGCTATGAGTTTGTCCAGGCCGATATCATCGACCAGGCCACCGTCAGCGCCGTGCTCGCACGCTTCCAACCCGATGCGATCATGCACCTGGCGGCCGAGTCCCATGTCGACCGCTCCATTGACGGTCCGTCGGATTTTATCCAGACCAACATCGTCGGCACCTACAGCCTGCTGGAAGCCACGCGCGCCTATTGGCAGAAGCTGGCAGAGCCGGCAAAAAGCGCGTTCCGTTTCCACCACATCTCCACTGATGAGGTGTATGGCGACCTGCATGGCGTGGACGACCTCTTCACCGAAACCACGCCTTACGCCCCCAGCTCGCCTTATTCCGCGAGCAAGGCGGCGTCCGACCACCTAGTACGCGCCTGGCAGCGCACCTATGGCCTGCCGGTGCTGTTGACCAACTGCTCGAACAATTACGGGCCGTTCCACTTCCCCGAAAAATTGATCCCGCTGGTGATTCTCAATGCCCTGGCGGGCAAGCCACTGCCGGTGTATGGCGATGGTCTGCAGGTGCGTGACTGGCTGTTCGTCGAGGATCACGCCCGTGCGCTGCTCACAGTGGTCACCACTGGGGTTGTGGGCGAAACCTACAATATTGGCGGCCACAACGAACAGAAGAACATCGACGTGGTACGCGGCATCTGCGCCCTGCTGGAAGAACTGGCGCCGCAACGCCCAGCCGGCGTGGAGAAATTCACTGACCTGATCACCTTCGTCAAGGATCGCCCAGGCCACGACCAACGCTATGCCATTGACGCCAGCAAAATCGAACGCGAACTGGGCTGGGTCCCGGAAGAAACCTTCGAGACCGGCCTGCGCAAAACCGTGCAGTGGTACCTCGATAACCTGGAATGGTGCCGCAGGGTCCAGGACGGCAGTTATCAAGGTGAACGACTGGGCAATACTGACGTGAAGGATTTGATCGCATGATGAAGGGAATTGTATTGGCCGGCGGTTCCGGCACCCGTTTGCATCCCATTACCCTGGGCGTGTCCAAACAGTTGTTGCCGGTATATGACAAGCCGATGATCTACTACCCGATCTCGGTACTGATGCTGGCGGGGATTAAGGACATCCTGGTGATCTCCACACCAGTGGACTTGCCCCAATACCAGAACCTGCTGGGCGATGGCAGCCAATTCGGCGTGCGCTTCACCTACGCGGAGCAGCCTTCGCCGGATGGCTTGGCCCAGGCGTTTATCATCGGCGAAGAGTTCATTGGCGATGACCCTGTGTGCTTGATCCTGGGGGACAATATCTTCCACGGCCAGCATTTCGGCGAGCAGCTGCGCACTGCGGCGGAACGCCCCTCAGGCGCTACCGTGTTCGGTTACTGGGTCAAAGACCCTGAGCGTTTCGGTGTAATTGACTTCGATAGTGAAGGCCGCGCCCTGTCCATCGAAGAAAAACCGGCTAAGCCTAAGTCCCACTACGCCGTGACCGGCCTGTACTTTTACGACAACGACGTGATCAAGATCGCCAAGGCGGTCAAGCCGTCGCCACGCGGCGAGTTGGAGATCACCGACGTCAACAATGCCTACCTCCAGCGTGGCGATCTGCACGTTGAACGCTTCGGTCGTGGTTTCGCCTGGCTCGACACCGGCACCCATGACAGCCTGTTGGAAGCCTCGACCTACGTTCAGACCATCGAGCACCGCCAGGGCTTGAAAGTGGCCTGCCTGGAAGAAATCGCCTACGAAAACGGCTGGATCGATCGTGACTATCTGCTGGAACGTGCCAAGTACTTTGGCAAGACCGGCTATGGTCAGTACTTGTACTCTCTCGCTGGGAATCCTAAATGAATGTGAACGCCACTGAACTGCCCGGTGTATTGATCATCGAGCCCAAGGTTTTTGGCGATGAACGTGGCTTTTTCTATGAAAGTTTCAACGCCCGGGATTTTGCTCAGGCCAGCGGTCTGGAACTGCAGTTTGTGCAGGACAACCACTCGCGCTCGCAAAAGGGCGTGCTGAGAGGCCTTCACTATCAGGTAGAACACGCCCAAGGAAAATTGGTGCGTGTGACCGCCGGAGAGGTACTGGACGTTGCGGTGGATATCCGCCGCAGCTCACCACATTTCGGCAAATGGGCCAGCGTGCGCCTATCGGCCGAAAATAACCGCCAGCTGTGGATTCCTCCGGGCTTCGCCCACGGTTTTGTAGTACTCAGCGAATACGCAGAATTCCTCTACAAGACCACGGATTACTACACACCGTCTGCGGAGAGGTGCATTCGCTGGGACGAACCTGAACTGAGCATTGATTGGCAGTTGGCGGGCCCACCCACCTTGTCTGCCAAGGATCAAAACGGTAAAAACCTGAAAGACGCGGACCTGTTCCCGTGACAGCCTCCCTAAAAATCCTCATCACCGGCCAACACGGCCAAGTCTCCCAGGAGCTGCAACAGCGGCTCCAGGACCTGGGCGAACTCATCGTCCTGGGCCGCGACCAGCTTGACCTGGCAAACGCAGACCTTATCCGCCAACAAGTGCGCGCCCATCGCCCCGGCCTGATCATCAACGCGGCGGCCCACACCGCCGTCGATCTGGCCGAGAGCGAGCCGGACGCTGCGTTCGCCATCAATGCCATCGCCCCCCGCATCCTCGCCGAAGAAGCCAAGGCCCTGGGCATCCCGCTGATTCACTACTCGACCGACTACGTGTTCGACGGCACTAAACCTGCCCCGTACACCGAAAGCGACACGCCGAACCCATTGGGTGTCTACGGCCAGAGCAAGCTGGCGGGTGAGCAGGCGATTGCGGCTGTTGGCGGCCAGTACCTGATCTTGCGTACCAGCTGGGTCTATTCGGGCCATGGCAAGAATTTCCTGCTGACCATGCAACGCCTGCTGCAGGAAAAAGCGCAGATGCGCATCGTTGCCGACCAGATCGGTGCGCCGACCTGGGCCGGGACTATCGCCAACAGCACCCGCGTGCTGATCGAGCAGTGGCAGGCCGGTAAGGCAGGGGATTGGGGTGTTTACCACCTCACTGCCCAGGGTGAAACCTCGTGGTTCGGTTTTGCCGCGGCGATTGGCGAGCAACTGCGCGCCGAAGGCAAGGCCTGCGCCGAGCTGGAACCGATTCCTTCCAGCGCCTACCCGACCCCCGCCAAGCGCCCGCTGAACTCGCGCCTGGACTGCACGCGCCTGCAACAGCAATGGCACGTCAGCCAGCCACAATGGCAAGACGCATTGCACGAGTGTCTTGCACAGCAGCACTAGGCATAATGCGCCTGTACTCACAGGCGCGACTCCCATGACCCCACCCCTTGCGCGAAGACCCCGCTGGCGCAGCCTAGCCCTGCTGGCTCTGTGCCTGGCACCGCTGTTGTGGCCGCTGGAGCATTTGGCCGAGCGCTATTACCGCAGCGAACTGGCCGGGCAAAATCGCCAGACCCTCGACCTCTACGTCGCCAACTTGCTGGGCACCCTGCACCGCTACGAAATACTGCCGCAGATCCTCGGTGACTTACCGGCCCTGCGTACTGCATTGGACGCTCCCCATGTCAGCACCCACCTGGTCAGCGCCAACCAGTTGCTCAAGGATGTCGCCGCCCAGGCCGGGGTAGAGGTGATGTATCTGATGGACACCACCGGCAAGACCCTCGCCGCGTCCAACTGGGACAAACAAGACAGCTTTGTCGGGCGCAACTTTTCCTTCCGTCCGTATTTCAGCGAAGCCATGGCCGGGCGCCTCGGCCGGTTCTTCGGCCTGGGCACCACCTCGGCCAAGCGCGGCTACTTCTTCGCAGCAGCGGTACGTGACGGCGATACTATCATCGGGGTGCTGGTGGTGAAGGTCGACCTGGACCACACCGAAAGCCTGTGGGGCAATACCCCCGAACAACTGTTGGTCACCGACCACAACGGCGTGGTGATCCTCACTTCGCGCCCGCAATGGCGATTCCGCGCCACGCGGCCACTGACCGCCGAAGAACGCCAGGCCATCATTGCTATCCAGCCCTACCCCACCCGCGACCCGCAGCCACTGAGCCTCAGCAGCAGCGCTTGGCTGCGCCAATCCACAGCCATCGCAGAGACCGGCTGGAACGTGGAAATCCTCGCGCCGCGCTCGCTGATCAACCGCCCGGTGCGCACGGTCGTTGCCGTGGGCGGCGCCACGTTGTTGGTGCTGATGCTGTTGCTGGGGTTGCTGATGCAGCGCCGCCGGCACTACCTGGAACGCATCGCCTTCGAAGCCAAGGCCCGCCGCGAGTTGGAAATGCGCGTGGCCGAGCGTACCAGTGACCTGGAGGGCCTGAACCGGCGCCTGAAGCAGGAAGTGCTGGAGCGCGAACACGCCCAGCAAGAACTGGTGCGCGCTCAGGACGACTTGGTCCAGGCCGGTAAACTGTCGGCGCTGGGCACCATGTCGGCGAGTATCAGCCATGAACTGAATCAGCCACTGGCGGCGATTCGCAGCTATGCCGAAAACGCCGAAATCCTGCTCGACCATGAGCGCACCAACGATGCCCGTGGCAACCTCAAGCTGATCAGCGAATTGACCGGGCGCATGGCTTCGATTATCGCCCACCTACGCGCCTTCGCCCGTCGCGACCGGCATGCGCCGGAGAGCGTGGCTTTGCAACCGGCGCTGGACGACGCCCTGGCATTGCTGGCCAAGCGTCGGCGTTCGATGGAGGTGGAGTTGATCCGCGACCTGCCAGAGGCAACCCTGTGGGTGCAGGCTGGTGAAACCCGCCTGCGCCAGGTGCTGGGGAACCTGCTGGCCAATGCCTTGGACGCCCTCACCGAAAAAGGCCCGCCACGCAAACTCTGGCTGAGTGCCGAAACCACGCCCCATGGCGTCAACTTGTATATTCGCGACAACGGCCCGGGCTTTTGCATGGAAGCCCTGGGCCGCGCCAGCGAGCCGTTTTACACCACCAAGACGCGCACTCAGGGCCTGGGCCTGGGCCTGGCGATCTGCGACACGCTGATGCGCGCCTTTGGCGGCGAACTGTTGTTCGCCAACCACAAGGAAGGCGGCGCGCTGTTAACCTTGAAATTACGTGCCGGCTCGCCGGGCGTCAGTCTGCAACCGTCCGAGGACCGCAGTGTATGAGTATCGACAACTCGATTCAGGTGGTATTGATCGACGACGATCCACACCTGCGTCAGGCCCTGTGCCAGACCCTGGACCTGGCCGGCCTGAACGTCCTGCCCCTGGGAGAAGCCAACGGGCTCACCGCACGTCTGTCCCGAGACTGGCCGGGCGTGGTGGTCAGCGACATCCGCATGCCCGGCATGGACGGCCTGGAATTGTTGGCCGAACTGCACGGCCAGGACCCCGACCTGCCGGTGCTGCTGATCACCGGCCACGGCGACGTACCGCTGGCGGTGCAGGCCATGCGTGCTGGTGCCTATGACTTCCTGGAAAAGCCCTTCGCCAGCGACGCGCTGCTCGACAGCGTGCGCCGCGCCCTGGCCCTGCGCCGGCTGGTACTGGACAACCGCAGCCTGCGCCTGGCTCTCAGCGACCGCCAGCAACTCAGTACGCGCCTGGTAGGGCACTCGCCACAGATGTTGCGCCTGCGCGAGCAAATCGGTGCACTGGCCGCGACCAAGGCCGATGTGCTGATCCTCGGCGAAACCGGCGCTGGCAAGGAGGTCGTCGCCCGCGCCCTGCACGACCTCTCAAGCCGACGCAGCGGCCCGTTTGTGGCGATTAACGCCGGAGCACTGGCGGAATCGGTCGTGGAAAGCGAACTATTCGGCCATGAACCGGGCGCGTTTACCGGCGCGCAAAAGCGCCGTATCGGCAAGTTCGAGTTCGCTAATGGCGGCACGCTGTTCCTCGATGAAATCGAAAGCATGAGCCTGGATGTACAGGTCAAGTTGCTGCGCCTTTTACAGGAGCGCGTCGTGGAGCGCCTGGGTGGCAATCAGCTGATCCCGCTGGATATCCGCATTATCGCCGCCACCAAGGAAGACCTGCGCCAGGCCGCCGATCAGGGCCGTTTCCGTGCCGACTTGTATTACCGCCTCAATGTGGCGCCGCTGCGCATTCCCCCGCTACGGGAACGGGGTGAAGATGCGCTGATGCTGTTCCAGCACTTCGCCGACGAGGCCAGCAGCCGCCACGGCCTGCCCTTGCACGAACTGCAACCGGGCCAGCGCGCGCTGTTGCTGCGCCACAGCTGGCCGGGCAATGTGCGGGAACTGCAAAACGCCGCGGAGCGTTTCGCCCTCGGCCTGGAGTTGGCCCTGGATAACGCCCAGGACCATCCCGCCGCCGGCGTGCTGACCTCCACGCCCGGAGGCCTGAGCGAGCAAGTCGAACAGTTCGAAAAAAGCCTGATCGCCGCCGAACTGACCCGCCCCCACAGCTCCGTGCGCAGCCTCGCCGAAGCCCTGGGCGTGCCGCGCAAAACCTTGCACGACAAACTGCGCAAACACGGCCTGAACTTCGCCGACAGTGCCAGCCAGAGCGCCGATGACGAATGACATCGTCCACCTACGAAGAGGCCGCCATGAGCCGCGATAGCCGTTACCTGGAATCCATCCTTCACCATGACATCCCACTCACCCGGGAAATGGGCCTCAGGGTGCTCGACTGGCAACAGGACCAGCTGCAACTGCACCTGCCCTTGCAAGCCAATATCAACCACAAGAGCACCATGTTTGGCGGCAGCCTCTACTGCGGCGCCGTGCTGGCGGGTTGGGGTTGGCTGCACCTGAAGCTGCGTGAAGCCGGGATTGAAGACGGGCACATCGTGATTCAGGAAGGGCAGATCAGCTACCCGCTGCCGGTGACCCAGGACGCGACAGCCATTTGCGCGGCGCCGGATGAAAAGATTTGGAAGCGCTTTATGGCGACCTATCAGCGCTATGGGCGGGCGCGGTTGGCGCTGCAGACGTGGATTGTGAATGAAGGCAGTGCAGCGCGTGCCGTAGTCTTTACCGGCCAGTACGTCCTGCACCGCTAGCAGCCATTACATAAAACAAATGTGGGAGCTGGCTTGCCTGCGATAGCGGTGGATCAGTCAATACCTGTACGACTGACACTCCGCCATCGCGGGCAAGCCCGCTCCCACATTTTGCTCTGCAGTGATCTTAAGATCTGGCCAGGGTCAGCAGCCGATCACGCCAGGCGGCCTTGGCTGGCAATGCCAGAAAGAACGGGTTCAGCAACGACTCCCGCGCCGGGTAGCTGAACGGCTTGCCATCCAACTCCAGCACTTCGCCCCCCGCCCCTTCCAATACACCCTGGGCCGCTGCGGTATCCCACTGCGAGGTCGGCGCCAGGCGCGGATAACAATCGGCACTGCCCTCGGCTAATAAGCAAAACTTCAACGAGCTGCCGATATTCGCCAGTTTCAACTCGCCCAAGCCCTCGCTCAAACCATCCAACAGACGCTCCTGCTCAGGGCTGGTATGACGACGGCTGGCCACCACGGTAAAGGCTTCGCCCGCAGCCCTGGCCTGGCGCACTTGAATCTGCTTGGGCGCGGCATTGACGTCCGAACGCCAAGCCCCCAGGCCCGCGCCGCCGAAGTAGCAACGGCCAGTGGTCGGTATCGACACCACGCCGAACACCACGCGGCCCTGTTCGATCAATGCAATATTGACGGTGAACTCTTCACTGCCAGAAATGAATTCCTTGGTGCCATCCAGAGGGTCCACCAACCACCAACGCTGCCAGCCGGCACGCACGCTCTGATCGATATCGGCGTCCTCTTCAGACAGCACTGGAATGCTTGGGTCCAGCGCGGTGAGGCCAGCGAGAATCAGATGGTGGGCAGCCAGGTCAGCAGCCGTCACGGGAGAATCATCCGCCTTGGACGTCACGGCTACCTCGGCACGCCAGTACGGCAGGATGGCTTCACCCGCCTGCCGAGCCAGTTCAATGACCGGGGCGATAAACGGGTGGCCTAAAAACAGTTCGCTCATGCGGTGAACGCTCCACGCTGGGTCAACAGGTCTCTCACCAGATACAGCGCCGCCAGGGCGCGACCTTCGCTGAATTGCTCGTTTTGCGCCAACGCCGACAGCTCACGCAGGTTAACCCGGTCTACCCGCATCGGTTCGGGCTCATCACCTTCAAGGCGCTCTTCGTAGAGATCGGTAGCCAACACCACCTGGATCTTCTGGCTCATATAGCCGGGCGACAATGACAGCTCGGTGATGTGCTCCAACTGCCGTGCACCGTAGCCGGCCTCTTCCTTGAGTTCGCGGTCTGCCGCTGCAAGCACGTCTTCGCCGGGCTCGATCAGGCCTTTGGGCAACGACAATTCATATTCGTCAGTGCCGCCGCAGTATTCTTCCACCAGCACTGCATGATCTTCATCGATCATCGCCACAATCATCACGGCGCCATAGCCCGTGCCACGCCCGACAAGACGCTCGTAGGTGCGCTCAACGCCATTGGAAAAGCGCAATTGCACTTCCTCCACGCGGAACAAACGGCTACTGGCGACTATTTCGCGGGCGAGGACAGTGGGTTTCTGGCGCATAAACGGCTCCTTGGCGTGATCGGGTTACTATACCGTGGCTTTTCCGATTGTCTGTGTCGGATATCTTTACTTACGTGAGACCCCACCATGCCCTCTTTGCCCTGGCACGCCATCGACACCGTTCTGCTGGACATGGACGGCACCCTGCTCGACCTGCATTACGACAACCACTTCTGGATGGAGCACCTGCCCCAGCGCTACGCCGAACTGCACGGTGTGAGCCAGGCCATGGCCGAGATGGAGCTGCAACCGCTGTTTGAGCGTAACGCCGGACAGTTGCAATGGTATTGCCTGGATTTCTGGAGCGCCGAGCTCAAGATCCCGGTGCGCGAACTCAAGCTGGAAACCGCCCACCTGATCGCCCTGCGTCCGGATGCCGATACGTTCCTGGCGGCCATCAAACAGGCCGGCAAGCGCGTGATCATGATCACCAACGCTCATCGTGATTCGCTGTCATTGAAGTTGGAACGCATTGAACTGGCGCCGTATTTCGAGCGTTTGATCAGCTCTCACGACTACGGTTTTCCCAAGGAAAACCCGCAATTCTGGCAAGCCTTGCAAGCGGATATCCACTTTGACCCGGCCCGTAGCCTGTTTATAGATGACACTTTGCCGATCTTGCGCAGCGCCCGGGATTTCGGGGTCGGTCATTTGCTGGCAGTGAAAGAGCCTGATAGCAAGAAAGGACCAAAGGACACCGCAGAATTTTTAGCAGTGGGGGATTATCGAGATCTCATTGCCGGACTTTGATCAAGTGTGGGAGGGAGCACGCCCCTTCCCACATTTTGCCCTGCGTATTACTCAGGGATGCGCAGTGTCTGGCCGGGGTAGATCTTGTCCGGGTGCGACAGCAGCGGCTTGTTAGCCTCGAAAATCTTGTTGTACTGGTTGGCATTACCGTACACCGCCAGGGAAATCGCGCTGAGGGTATCGCCCTTTTTCACTACAACGAAGCGAGCAGCGGTAACCGCAGGGCCAGTAACAGTGATCTGGTCATCCACACTTGCCACGCCGGCAATGTTACCCAGCGCCAACAGAATCTTCTCTTTCTCTTCCTGCGTGGCCACTTCACCGGTCACCGTGACCTTGTCGCCATCCACCGTGGTCTGCACGTTTGGATTACCCAGGCCCACCTTGCTCACATGCTCCTTCAACTGCTCACTCGCGTTCGCATTACCCGGCGTCAACAGGTCGACAATCTTTTCGCCGGCTTCTTTGATAAAGCTAAAAATACTCATGGTGCGCTCTCCTTGGGATTTAATTTCCAGATGCCCAAGACTAGACCAGTCCTGCCGACTTGGGTTCCAGACTGGCTAAAGACTCAAAAGTATCCAACTCACCCCTGCCTGGAATAAGCCCGACGCAAACGCCGGTGAACCTTGATCGACGCCCTCTATCAATAGATCAATACTGGCGATTAGACGTGACCCTTTGTCGCGCCTAGTCTAAACACTGATCAATCCGCCGGTGGTACTGCCCCATGAACGCCAAGCGCCCTCACTGCGCGGCGCCCGCTCTCGAATCGACCGCGCCCGTCGCTAGCCAGAGCTATCACTATTGCAATCTTGAACACACGGAAGTCGCCAGCACTGCGCTGGCCGAAGAAGTGGCGTTGGCGATTGCCTACAACGATATCAGCCAGGCGGTGATGCTGGTGACGCCTACGGACCTGGAAGACTTCATTGTAGGTTTCAGCCTCGGCAGCGGCATTATCACCGACGTTAACGACATTTATGACCTGAAAATCAGCGGTTCAGGCGCAGCCCAGCACGCTCAGGTACAGGTTTCCAGCCGTGCGTTCTGGAACCTCAAGCAGCAACGCCGCCAATTGGCAGGCACCAGCGGCTGCGGTCTATGTGGCGTTGAAGCGGTAGAACAAGCATTGCCCGACCTTCAGGTACTGCCCGGCGCACCCTTGCCGCCCGCGCAGTGGCTAGATGGCCTGCGCCAGCGTATCAGCGCATTCCAACCCCTGGGCCAGCACAGCGGCGCCGTGCATGCGGCGATTTTTATGGACAGCCAGGGTGAATTGCTGATGGGTCGCGAAGACATCGGCCGGCATAACGCCCTGGATAAGTTGATTGGTGCGTTGATCCGCCAAAAGATTCCGACCGACGGCGGCCTCGCGATTGTTACCAGCCGCTGCAGCCTCGAATTGATTCAGAAAGTCTTGCGCGCGGGCATCCAGACCCTGGTCAGCCTGTCGTCGCCTACCGGCCTGGCCTTGCAATGGGCGCGCCGGCACAACCTCAACCTCATCCACCTGCCGCAAAAAAGCGCGCCACGGGTCTATAGCCCTGCGATGGAGCACCAGCCATGAGCCTTCACCACCAAGCCGACCAGACCCCAACCCCACGCTACAAGCCCTATAAAGGCCCAGCCGGTGGCTGGGGCGCTCTGATCAGTGTGGCGCAAGCCTGGCTAACCAGTGACAACGCCCTGAAAAACCTGCGCATGATGCTCAAGACCAATCAGAACGGCGGCTTCGACTGCCCGGGCTGCGCCTGGGGCGACTCGCCGGAAAGCGGCATGGTCAAGTTCTGCGAAAACGGCGCCAAGGCGGTCAACTGGGAAGCCACCAAGCGCCGCGTCGATGCGGCCTTCTTCGCCAAGCACAGCGTCACAGCGTTGCTGGAGCAAAGCGACTATTGGCTGGAATACCAGGGCCGCCTGACCGAGCCGATGCGCTATGACGCCGAGACCGATCGCTACACGCCCATCAGTTGGGAAGCCGCCTTCGACTTGGTCGGCAAGCACCTCAACGCACTGCCCAGCCCGAACATGGCCGAGTTCTACACCTCGGGCCGCGCCAGCAACGAAGCCGCCTACCTGTACCAGTTGTTCGTACGCGCCTTTGGCACCAACAACTTCCCGGACTGCTCGAACATGTGCCACGAAGCCAGCGGCGTAGCCCTGGCGCAGAGTGTCGGCGTGGGCAAAGGCACTGTGACCTTTGATGACTTCGAACATGCCGATGCCATTTTCGTCTGGGGCCAGAACCCTGGCACCAACCACCCACGCATGCTCGAGCCGCTACGCGAAGCGGTGAAACGCGGCGCTCAGGTGGTGTGTATCAACCCGCTGAAAGAGCGCGGCCTGGAGCGCTTCCAGCACCCGCAACATCCGCTGGAAATGCTCACCAACGGCGACAAGCCGACCAACACCGCCTACTTCCGCCCGGCGCTGGGTGGCGATATGGCTATCTTGCGTGGCATGGCCAAGTTCCTGCTGCTGTGGGAACGCCAAGCCCTGGCCGAAGGCAAGGAAGCGGTGTTCGACCACGACTTCCTCAACGAGCACACTGCCAACGTTCTGGAATACCTGGGTCAGATCGACGACACCTCGTGGGAGGAGATCGTCGAGCAGTCCGGCCTGACCCTGGTGGAGATCGAGCAAGCGGCACGCATGTACGCCAAAGGCAAGAATGTAATCATGTGCTGGGCGATGGGGATTACCCAGCACCGCCACTCGGTGCCGACTATCCAGGAAATCGCCAACCTGATGCTGCTGCGCGGCAATATCGGCCGCCCAGGTGCCGGGCTGTGCCCGGTGCGTGGCCACAGTAACGTACAGGGCGACCGCACCATGGGCATCAACGAACGCCCACCGGTGGCGTTTCTGGACGCGCTGGAGCGTCGTTTCCAGTTCCAGGTGCCGCGCGACAATGGCCATAACGTGGTGGAAGCAATTCACGCCATGCTTGAAGGCCGCTCCAAAGTCTTTATCGGCCTGGGCGGCAACTTTGCCCAAGCCACGCCAGACAGCACGCGCACCTTTGAAGCGCTGCGAAATTGCGACCTGACCGTGCAGATCAGCACCAAGCTCAACCGCAGCCACCTGATGCACGGTAAAGATGCGTTGATCTTGCCGTGCCTGGGCCGCACCGACATAGACATCCAGGCCGACGGCCCGCAAGTGGTGACGGTGGAAGACTCGTTCAGCATGGTCCACGGCTCCAACGGCCAACTGCAACCGCTGTCGAAACTGATGAAGTCCGAGCCGGCGATCCTGGCGGGCATTGCTGCCGCCACCCTGGGCAGCAAGCCCGTGGATTGGAACTGGCTAGTGGCCGACTACGGGCGCATCCGCGACCTGATCGCCGACACCATCCCAGGCTTCAAGGACTTCAACGAAAAGATCAAACATCCAGGCGGCTTCTATCTGGGCAACTCCGCCGGCGCACGCCGCTGGAACACCCCCTCAGGTCGCGCCAACTTCCGCCCCAACATCTTGCCCAAAGACCTGATCCATGAGCGCACCCACGCCACGGGCCGAGTGCCGGACCTGATCATGCAGTCAATGCGCTCCCATGATCAGTACAACACCACCATCTACGGCCTGGACGACCGTTATCGCGGGGTCAAAGGCCAACGTGACGTGCTGTTCGTCAACGAAGCCGACATCATCCGCCTGGGCTTCAAGCCGGGGCAGAAGGCAGACATCGTGTCGCTGTGGGAAGACGGTCGTGAGCGCCGCGTGAAGGGCTTTACGTTGCTGGCATTTGATATTCCGGCGGGGCAGGCGGCGGCTTACTACCCCGAAGTGAACCCGTTGGTGCCGTTGGAAAGCACTGGCGACGGTAGCCATACGCCAACGTCCAAGTTTGTTGCGATTCGCTTGGAAGCGGCGAGTGACAGTGGGTTGATCATGGCGCGCTCGGCCTGACTCGATCCGAGATATGTGTTGCTTGAACTAACGCTTTCGCGGGCAAGCCCGCTCCCACACTGGGATGGGTTCACCATTGAGACTGTGTGGACCGATCTGATGTGGGAGCGGGCTTGCCCGCGAAGAGGCCAGCACAAGCACCACACATTCGGCAGGCACAAAAAAAGGCCGCTTTTGCATAAAAGCGGCCGTTCCGAAGTAGCTAAAGACCCGTAAAAACGACTTAAGTTCCCCATACAAAACAGTAACTTAGCAAATTGTATACAACCTCTGCCGCCGGTCGGATTTCGATTGTCAGCGCCTCGATACAACCTCAGGATCGCGCCGTCATCCCTTGAGGTTTCCCTGAATGAAGTTCTCCTCGATTCTCTTGTTGTCCCTTGGCCTGGTCAGTGGCGCAGCCATGGCAGGCGGCACCACCGAAGCCGGTGTAGGCGGCGCATTGGGTGGGGTTCTAGGTTCCGTTGTCGGCCAGCAGCTGGGCGGCAACACCGGTTCGACCATCGGCGCGGCCCTCGGCGGCGCAGGCGGTAGTGCAGTCGGCGCCGACAAACGCAGCCGTGGCGAAGCCGCCATTGGTGGCGCATTGGGCGCAGCCGGCGGTAACGTCGTGGGCCGCAGCGTCGGCGGCAGCACCGGCGCACTGATCGGCTCCGCGGCCGGCGGTGGCGCGGGCGGCGCGCTAGGCAACTACATGGGTAACGAAAGTGATCGCGACAACCGCCATTACCGCGATCGCGACCGTGACGATCGTCGCTACTACCGCGATGGCCACCCAGGTCGCGGCCATGCCTATGGGCATCGCAAGAACAAGCATCGTTATCGCGACTGATAAACCCGCGCTCTGACGAACACATCCGATGTGGGAGCCGGGCTTGCCCGCGATAGCAGTGAATCAGGTTTTAGACGTACTGCCTGATACTGCGCCATCGCGGGCAAGCCCGGCTCCTACATTTGGGATGCTTTGCTTATAGGTGCGTCAAACCAGCAGCCGCTGCATCGCTTCGCGCAACATTCCCGGAATCGGCACTGGCTGGTTCGAGGCTCGGTCCACAAACACATGGACAAAGCGCCCCGCCGCACACGCCTCCTGCTCGCCCGCCTTGAATACTGCCAGCTCATACTGCACCGAACTATTGCCCAGCTTGCCTACCCGCAGGCCGATTTCAATGCGCTCGGGAAAAACGATCGAGGCGAAGTAATCGCAGGCCGAACTCACCACAAACCCCACCACCTCACCGTCATGAATATCCAGCCCGCCCTGTTCGATCAGGTAGGTATTAACGGCTGTGTCGAAGAAGCTGTAGTAGGTGACGTTATTCACATGGCCGTAGGCATCGTTGTCGTGCCAACGCGTGGTGATCGGTTGGAAGTGGCGGTAGTCGTCGCGCACAGGCGTTGAGTCAGGCATCGGCAAGTCTCATCAAAGTTGATCCAATTGAGCATGGGCCCAGTCGCGCACCTCGGCGTAGGGGTAGTCTTCCAGCGCAGCAAAACCGGGAATGCCCCGCGCCTTCAACTTGGTAAACAACGGTACGCTGATACCGCCAAGGAAACGCGTCAAACGCTCCGCATTCGGCAAGTGCCCCGTGTGCTCATGATGCCTGTGGATAAAATCACCGCACAGCCCCATGAAGTTTTTATCCACAAGCGGCGGCAGGCTCGGCGGCGCCGGCAGATGGGCGACCTGGCCGTGGCATACCGAACAATGCCCGCAACGCTGGGGTGCATTATCATCACCAAAGTAGTGCGCCAGACGCTGCCCCAGGCAGTGGTCGGTGGCGAACAGGTCGAGCATGGCGTGAATCCGCGCGACCTCCGTCACCTCATGCTGCTTGAAGCCTGTGTATAACTCGGCGCTTAACGCGTGCGGGTCGAAATGGGTGTCGAGCAAACTGTAGACCTCAGTCATCTGCTTGCTTTCGAGCTCGATCAGGCCCTGCTCCTGAAAATAATCCAGTGCCTTCACCACCCGGCTACGCTCGGCATTGTGCTGTTGATAAAGCGCATCGAAATCGACCGTCGCCCAGGTTTTAGCGCGCTTGCACACCTGGATGATCGCCGCGACAAACTGCTGCCGCTCGCCGGAAAAACGCGCCAGCAAGGCTTCGGGTTCGATCAGGTATTTGAAACGGTATTCCGCATAAAACGCATAGCGCGGCGCGATCATGCCCTTGAGCTCCAACTGCACCAAGAGCGTCTTGAGCGGCAGCTCGCGAATATTGCTGTGGTCCGACAGCGACCTGAGCAGGAACTCCCACTGCCCTTCACTACGCGCGGACTGCAACTCCTCCAATACGCGAAAAATGCCGTCCTGCTCCGGCGTATCACCGTACACGAAGTTTTCCAGCACATTGAGGCTGTCGCGGTTGGCCAACACCAGGCAATCCGACGGCTGCCCGTCACGCCCTGCGCGGCCGATTTCCTGGCTGTAGTTCTCGATGGACTTGGGCAGGTCGAAGTGCACGACATTGCGGATGTCACTCTTGTCGATGCCCATGCCAAACGCGATAGTTGCGACAATGCAATTGGAACGCCCGCCCATGAAACGCTGCTGGATACCTTCGCGTTTTTCATGGGGCAGCCCCGCGTGATAAGCCTCGGCCTGAATACCGTGGCGGTTCAGATGCTCGGCAATCTGCTCGGCGGTTTTCTGCAAGGTGACGTAGACGATACTCGGCTGGTTGGCCCGCGCTTTCATCCACTCCACCAGCCTGCGGCGCTTGTCATGGCCGCTGACCGGTTCCACCAGCAGGTTGAGGTTGGGCCGATAGAAGCCCGTGGTCACTACATCTTCGGCAGCAATGGCGAACTTGGCCTGCATGTCAGCAATCACCTTGGGCGTGGCCGTGGCCGTCAGCAACAGCGCCTGAGGGATGTTGAACTGGCGCTGGTAGTCCGGCAGCTTCAAATAATCCGGACGGAAGTTGTGGCCCCATTCGGAGATACAGTGCGCCTCGTCTACCACCAGCAACGAGATCTGCACGCTGTTCAGGAAATTACGGAAACGCTCGTTCTTCAAACGCTCCACGGAAATCATCAGAATCTTGAGCTCGCCCGATCGCGCACGGGCCATTACATCATTGGCCTCATCACGGCTCTGGGCCGAGTCGATACTGCCCGCCGAAATGCCATGGCGCTGCAGGAAACCCAATTGGTCCTGCATCAACGCCAGCAACGGCGACACCACCAGCGTCAGGTGCGGCAGCAACACGGCCGACAACTGGTAACACAAGGATTTGCCCGAGCCCGTAGGGAAAATGGCGGCGGCAGATCGCCCAGCCAGCACGGCGCTGACCGTCTCTTCCTGGCCCAAGCGAAAGTGTGGGTAACCAAAGACCTGCTGGAGGGTGTCGTGCATAAGGCTGTCACTCCATTGACCGCTGAGTTGGCTCAAAAACATAGCCCGGGATTCTCAGCGAATCGAGAAAGGTCGCATGGAAAAAAGAGACAGGATGATACACAGGGGGAGGGATGGCTCAGGGCCGAAGTGGGAGTTTTCTGAGAAAGTAACAGGAAGCAGCAGATTAAAAATGTGGGAGCTGGCAAGCCCTCCCCCACATTTCACAACCGAGCTACTGCTGAATCAGCGGTTCTGCACCCGCTCGATCGCCGTGTCATACACCGGGTTGGCCTTTTGCTCCTTGGCCAACTGGTAATGACGCAACGCATCCGGGAACTGCCCAGCCGCTTCGTAGATGCGTGCAATGTTGTAGTAGGCACCGGCACGCACGGTCGCGGCATTGGTACCGGTCGCCAGGGCGATAGCCTTGCGGTTGGCCCAGATCGACTCCGCAGTATTGCCGGCTTTCTGATACGCCAGGCCAAGGTTGCCGTAAGCCTTGCCGAAGCTGTTATCCAGCTCGATGGCTTGACGGAAGAAGTCGATGGCCTGGTCCAGGTTACCGGCCTGGTAGGCCGCTTCGCCCTTGAGGTTCAGCTTCTTCGCATCGGCCTGTACCGACGAGCTCACTGTCACGGCGGTGACGGCCACGCTGTCGTCCAGCAAAGGCTTGACCTCGTTGAGTACATCTTCGGCGCCAACTCTCACGCCGGTGAAGGTGTTGATGTCCTGGAAGTCGCCACTGCCTGTCATGCGGAACACGGTCCACAGGTTGCCCGTGCGGTTCTGCGGCACATAGTAAGTGCGCACCAGGGATTGCCCCATGTACACGAACACCTTGGCCTCACTGTTGGACAACTCGCTGGAGGTGGGAGAGCCGCTGTTGGAATAGTCATGCACGGCGTAGACGTAGCTTTCGCCGTAATGCTTTTTCTGCAGGGTGATGGTTTCCGGGCCATAGCTGTCGGTGTCATCCACGTCCAGTTCGGCGTCGGTGCCCTTTTTATTGTTGAAGAAGATGTTATTGCCGGGGAAGATCATATGGGAGTCGAGGTCACGTGGAGCCTTGCCCCAGGTCAACACCACACGCAGGCCGTCGAGATTTTCCATCACCGGGCTGACGGCATAGGTCATGCCTTTGCACGGGCACTTCACCACCAGGTTGGAATAGCCAGGCTTCTTGATGATCAGCAGGTTGCTGGCATCATCAGCCGCCTCGCTGGTCAGCGTTACCTGGCCTTGTGCGTTGGTACGGCCCACCACGTTCTGCGCGCCATTACGTTGCAGCAACACTTCGGCATCGGCGATTTTCTGGTCCTTGACCACCGCGCTGAGCACCTCAATTGGCAATTGCTCGGCTTGGACGGAAAACGCCACCGCACACAAAGACATCGCCGAGGCGACACGAAGCAAACCCATGCTTAACTCCCTTTAAGTAGTGGGCGGAATCGCCCTACAAGATTTTGCGGTGAAACATACGCTGAATTGAGCTCGCTGGCAGATTTTTTATACAAGTTGTGACGGGCGTTTTATCCCGCCTACCGAGCTACGCATTGCGCTACAATCAAGCCTTGCTTTCCAAGAGGACGCAGCGATGAGCGAACTGACGTTTGAGCAAAAACAGGATCACTATCACAAGATCCGGCGTTCCAATTACTTGGCCAGCCTGCGCCTGGAAGGGTTCGATACCCAACCGACCGACGTCGAAAAACCCCTGCCGACACGCGAAGCCGTCCTTGCCAAGTACCGCAACACCTCTAGCTGATGCTCGACAAATACGGGGTGGGCCAGGACCCATACTGCTACCCCGGTAGCAGTACTCTGCGCAACCGCCTCGATTTGCTCGATGAAGAACGCCTGCACCAGGCCGAGCGGGAATTATCCGAAATCGCCGTAGCCAACCTTCCACTCTTTCCGCCGCCCTACGACCTTGATCGCCTGCAACACATTCACCGCATCCTGTTCGGTGACATTTATGACTGGGCCGGCGAACTGCGCAGCGTCAACATCCAGAAAGGCGACACGCTGTTTTGCACCCCGGAGCGTATTCCACCGGAAGCGGCAAAAATTGTCCGGCATATGCAAGACGCCAATTGGTATGTCGGTGCGACTCAGGCTGACCTTGTGCGTCAAATCGCTGAAGCTTATGGCGACCTGAACGTCATTCATCCCTTCCGCGAGGGAAATGGACGGGCGCAGCGGATCCTGTTTGAGCAGATCATCGTAAACGCGGGGTTTTCGGTGAATTGGTGGTTGGTGAAACACGCGGCGTGGATACCGGCAAATATTGATGCGGTGGCGTGTGACTATCGGGGATTGGAAGCGATTTTTGAGCGGTGTATCGGTAGGCCTCTCAGTGCCTGATCGAACTTCGAACGCCTAAACCATCTGTTTGGCTCGAAAAAAAACTCACTTTTAAGGTTCGGCTCGTCGCTGCCAATTCAGCGACCGAACAGCCACCCCGCAGCTAAACCTGTAGGAGCAAGCTCGCTCCTACAAAAAGCCTTAGGGCAAACCCGGCGCCCACATTTGCTCGGTTCAGCCAGCAAAATCGGTATCACGTCATAAATGCAGGAAGGCATTGTAAGAAACCAAAAAACGGCGCGTCGTCCGTTTCCCAAACTGCCTCAAACAGTGTCTTGCCCCTCTACAGAAAAGCCCTTTGCCTGGACGACACTAGCCCCCTCTCCCAACGCGCTCGGCATAATTTTGTGACCATCGAAAGGACTCAACACATCAGCCACTATGGCATCACCTTCACGATGATTCGCCTTGGTACTGGCAAACCGGGATTGCCAGCGTGGCTGGTGCGATGAACGAGTACATTCAGTGGATCAATTTGCTGCTCTTCTTAATACTGGCCGCTGTAATTGATAGAACAATAAGGTTGCCCCTACTCAGAAAATGGCTCGGGCTCTGCCTATTGATAACCGGTCCAATACTTCTGTTGTATGCCACGTCTTGGATCATAGGGGCACAGCTTGAAAGTCTGCCGATAGTCGCCTTTGTGACAGGCATCGGGTTGCTGAGCACCCCGAATATCTATTGCAGGGTAAACAACACTCACCCTTTGATGATTGGTCCCACCATGAACCTGTCTCCCAACTTCCCCGAAGGTCCCGTCATGCAGCAGCTCCTGCAATTGCTGCATGAAGAAATCGGCTTGCCAAAACACAAGACCATCGGCCTGCACACCTCACTGAACTTCGACCTCGGGTGCGATGGCGCTGAGGCCAAGCAATTCATGGAGGCGCTTGAACAGGATTTCGGGGTCGACCTGGGCGACTACGACGCTTATCGTTACTTCCAGCCGCCGGTGTTCGACGTGTTCCTGAAGCGTCGCGCCAAGGGCCGTGGTGACAAGATCCCGCTGACCATCGGCATGCTCTACCTGGCGATCAAGACCCACCGCTGGGACACGCAGATGCTGGAAAACCTGAGCTGATTCCAATGAAGGTTTTTTTGTAGGAGCGAGCTTGCTCGCGAAAAACTCACAGGCGCCGCGTTCATTCAGCAAGCACGCGTTATCGTTGACGTTTTTCGCGAGCAAGCTCGCTCCTACAGTATTAGGGCAAGCCCGCTCCCACAGTGGATCTGCGCTCATCTGACGAGCCGTATAAATAACAAGGACCTTACATGGACGTGACAATGGGCCTGCTGGCCGCTCTGCTCTGGGGTGGCACGGACTTTCTGGTGGGCCTCAACGCCCGAGCCGTTGGCGTAAAACGCGCGGTGTATTTCGGCCAAGCCCTCGGTTTTTTGATCATGACCCTCCTGCTGGTCATTTTCCCGGCCTTCCTTTTCAAATCCCTTGATGCGCCGTTAAGCGTTTGGCTCCTGGGCGTCGCCGCCGCTCTGCTGACGGTGTCCGGCGCCCTTGCGCTGTCCAAAGCCTTTGCCTTGGGCAAAGCGGCCATCGTCGCGCCATTGGTGACGTCCTATGGGGTCGTGACCACCTTGCTGTCCTGGGCCAGCGGTGAACACATCAGCCTGATACAACTGGGCTGCATCGCCCTGTGCGTGATCGGCGTTGTGCTGTCCAGCGTTCACAAGGACAACGGTACGCCTCACAACAACCCGCGCCTGTCCATTGCCTACGCCATGTTCGCCGCAACCTTGTACGGCACCAGTTTCTGGCTGCAAGGCCGCTACACACTGCCAGCGCTGGGGCCAATCACCATGTTGTGGCTGGGTTACCTGGTAGGCCTGTGCGTGCTGGTGGTGATGGTGCTGAAAATCAGGGATGGCCTGAAGATCCCGCCGCTGAAAAACTGCGCGACGTTGACCGGGGCGAGCTTGATGAACCTCGGCGGTTTCTCGGCGTTTTCGTGGGGCGCAATGGCCGGCTCGGTGTCGGTGGTGACGGTGATCAGTACGCTCTCTGGAGGGATCGCGGCGATCCTGGGGTTTGTATTTTTCAAGGAGCGGTTGTCAGCGGTGCAGGTGGCAGGTGTCGTCCTGGTGCTGGTCGGTGCAGTGGTACTGCATATCGCCGGCTAACGTCGCGCACAAAAAAGCCGCCTACTTAAGAGGCGGCTTTTTTACAACCAGCGAATCTTACAACTTAGGACCCGCCGCCTTGATCGCATCGCTGACTTCAAACTTCTTGAAATTCTCGATGAACAGGCCCGCCAGCGCCTTCGCTGCTTCGTCGTAGGCAGCCTTGTCAGCCCAGGTGTTGCGTGGGTTCAACAGGCCGGTTTCAACGCCCGGTACGGCCAATGGCACGTCGAGGTTGATGGTGTCCAGGTGTTCGGTTTGCGCACCGATCAACGCACCGCTCTGGATCGCTGCAATCACGCCGCGAGTGGTCGGAATGTTGAAGCGTTTACCAACGCCGTAACCGCCGCCGGTCCAGCCGGTGTTGACCAGGTAGACCTTGGAGCCGAAACCACGGATACGCTTGATCAGAAGCTCTGCGTATTCGCCAGCCGGGCGTGGGAAGAACGGCGCGCCGAAGCAGGTGGAGAAGGTCGACTTGATGCCGCTGCCCGAACCCATTTCGGTCGAACCCACCAAAGCGGTGTAGCCGGACAGGAAGTGGTAGGCCGCCTGTTCTTCGCTGAGGATCGACACAGGCGGCAGTACGCCAGTCAGGTCGCAAGTCAGGAAGATCACCGCGTTTGGCTCGCCGCCCAGGTTCTTCTCGGAACGCTTGGCAACGTGCTCCAGCGGGTAGGCGGCACGGCTGTTCTGGGTCAGGCTGACATCGGCGTAGTCGGCGTGCTTGGCCTCGTCGATCACGACGTTTTCCAGCACCGCGCCGTGCTTGATGGCTTTCCAGATAACCGGCTCGTTCTTCTCGGACAGGTCGATGCACTTGGCATAGCAACCGCCTTCGATGTTGAACACCACGCCTTCGCCCCAGCCGTGCTCGTCGTCACCGATCAGGTAACGGCTTTCGTCGGCAGACAGGGTGGTCTTGCCAGTGCCGGACAGGCCGAAGAACAGGGTCACATCGCCTGCTTCGCCAATGTTGGCGGCGCAGTGCATCGGCAGCACGTCGGCAGCCGGCAGCAGGAAGTTCTGCACCGAGAACATGGCTTTTTTCATTTCACCGGCGTAACGCATGCCGGCAATCAGTACTTTTTTCTGGGCGAAGTTGAGGATCACGCAACCGTCGGAGTTAGTGCCGTCACGCTCTGGCACGCACTCGAAGTTGGCCACGTTGAGCACTTGCCACTCTTCACGACCGGCCGGGTTGTACTGGGCCGGGTTGATGAACAGGCAACGACCGAACAGGTTCTGCCAGGCAGTCTGGGTGGTCATTTTCACGGCCAGGTAGTGGTCTTCTGCAGCCCCTACGTGAACATGGGAAACGAAATGCTCTTGCGCGTTATTGAACGCCTCGACGCGAGCCCACAGGGCATCGAACTTGTCGGCCGGGAACTTGCGGTTGATCGGGCCCCAGGCGATGGCGTCCTGGGTGGAAGGCTCTTCAACGATGAAACGGTCAACCGGCGAACGACCGGTGCGGTGACCGGTTTCTACGACCAGCGCGCCAGTATCGGCAAGCACGCCTTCACCGCGCTGCAGGGCTTCTTTGACCAGATCGTCAACACTCAGATCGGTGTATACGGCGTTATTGGCTTGCGTCATGAGGTTCCCCGTCGGCCTATGGCCGAGTGCTCCAAACGTTTTGTAGTAGAAAGTTGCGCACTACTACCGCGAAAAAAGTGGGCCGGATTATGCCAGAAAAGCCCAAAAAGAGTAGGGCCCTCCCGTCAGAACACCTCTAATCCGGCGTTTGTCAGGTGATTTACCTGTGCTTAAACGTTTTAGTGGCGGGTGTCGGAAGGGGTGTCGATGCCTGCTCCAGCGAACAATTGCGCTACATCAGCCGCATCGAACAGGTAGCGCTGGTTGCAGAACTGGCAGTCGATCTCGATATGGCCGCCATGTTCCACCACCAGGTTTTGCGCATCTTCCAGGCCCAGGCTGACCAGCGCGTTACCGGAACGCTCGCGCGAGCAACTGCAGCGAAAATGCAGGCCCTGTGCGTCGAACAGGCGCACGGCCTCTTCGTGGTAGAGGCGGTGCAGGATGGTTTCGTTGTCCAGGCCCAGCAGTTCTTCGGCCTTCAAGGTGTCGGCCAAGGCGATGATATGCCGCCAGCTTTCGGCACGATCATCCTCATCCTTGATGCGATCGGCCGGCAGTTGTTGCACCAGCAAACCACGGGCGCGCTTGCCGTCGGCGTTAAGCCAGAACTTGGTGCCCACTTGCTGGGACATAACGAAGTAGTTGGTGAAGCATTCCGACAGGGTCTGACCGTCGAGGTCGACAATACCCTGGTACCGCTGGCCCTCGGTCGGGTCGACAGTCAGTGCCAGGACGCCATTGGGCATCAGGTCGGCCAAGGTGGCATCTGCGGCAATCTGGTCAGGCTCGTAACGGGCCAGACCACGGATCTCGCGCTCGCTCGAGCACTCGATCATCAACATGGGCACTGGCCCTTCGGAACGAGCCTGCAAGATCAGCAAACCGTCGAACTTCATGGTGCCCACCAGCAGCGCCGCGGCGGCCATCAACTCGCCGAGCAATTGCGCGACCGGCTCCGGATAGGCGTGTTTGGCAAGGACTTCGGCATAGCTGAGCTCCAACGAAACCATCTCGCCGCGGGCATCGCTCTCATCGAAGATGAAGCGTTGGGTGAAGTCGGTATCCGGTAGATCAGTCATAGGTCTGGGTATCTGAAGTGATGACAAAATGATTACAAGGTTTATAAAATTAAACGCTTTAGCACCATCTTGGTGCGACTTCTCCTGAATTCAAGGAGCTGAATAGAGCGATGAGGAACAGTTTATGAACAATCCGGGTTTGTTCCAAGCCAACTGGAACCTCCGGCGATGGGCTCTTTGCAATCTACTCGCTATCGGGCTGCTGTGTTTTTGGCTGTGGCCCACGGGCCAGATGCTCTGTGTGATTTTCGACGAGTGGCTGTTTCATCTGCTCAATGGCCCATTGGCCACGAACTCGACCTGGTTGCATATATGGGCCGTGGCCAGCCTGCGGCCGTTTGATGCAGTGGTCGGCGTGATTTTGCTGGCACTGCTGATTCGCGGCGACTGGGTGTTCAAGGCCGTGCAGGTGCGCCAGGCGTTTTTTGGCTTCCTCGGCATTCTGCTGCTGTTGCTGTTTGTCCGCATGCTGTTCTCCAAACTCGCGGCGCACATGGGCTGGCAGCACAGTAGCCCGTCGATGGTCATCAGCGGCGCGATTCAAATGAGCGACTTTTTCCCAGGGCTGGAGAAAACCTGGGAATTGAAGGACCGCTCGAGCCAGAGCTTCCCCGGCGACCATGCTTCGGTGCTATTGATCTGGGCGATGTTCATGAGCGTGTTCGCCCGGCGCATCGGCCAGGTGCTGGTGATCTGGGGCCTGGCGCTGCTGTTCATGATGCCGCGGCTGGTCGCGGGCGCGCACTGGGGACAGGACGACTACATCGGTGGCGTACTGCTGGCGCTGTTGGCGTTGGGCTGGGGGTATTACACGCCGTTCGCGGCGAAGGTGTCGGGCGCTTTGTTGCGGATGACGGCGCCGCTTTTCGGGCTACTGAGCAAGTTGCCCGTTATTGGGCGGTTGAGTGTCATGCGCACAACTCCGTAACCCCCAGGGCTAAAAGTGGGAGCGGGCTTGCTCGCGAATACGGGGTGTCAATCAATGCATCTGTGCCTGACCCACCGTATTCGCGGGCAAGCCCGCTCCCACATTTGATCGAGTGTGCATGGGCGACTCGTGCAATCAATCGTCATTGCCGCTGCCGCGAAATTTGAATAGATCGCGGCGCTGCTTCTTGCTCGGCTTGCCGTCAGTGGTCAGGCCTGAAGCACCTGCTTTGCGCATGGCTGCAGCGTTTTCGCGCTTGGCGATGCTGGCTTCGGTCTCGGCATACAGTGCCTGCGCTTCAGGCGCGCCGCGGCGTACGATGGAAAGTGCCTGCACCACGATGGTTTTTTCATCAAACCCTGTACGAATCTGAAACTCGTCGCCGACGCGCGGCTCCTTGCCCGGTTTGCAGCGCTCGCCGCGATGATGCACCTTGCCGCTCTCGATAGCGGCCTTGGCCAGAGCGCGGGTCTTATAGAACCGCGCTGCCCACAACCACTTGTCCAGCCGGACCTTCTCTTCCTCTTCCTGCTTTTGAGCCACTTGAATTCCTCGCTCTGAAAAATGTCGCAACTTTACCGTTGAAACCCTTCGACGCATAAACCCCAAGGCTCACCTAAGATACGCCAGGTAGCACCCCTGTTTTCGCGAGGATACGCCGTGACCGACTTTCCCCTTTCCCTCACCTCGCCCAACCAGGGGTGCGTGGGTTGCCAGCAAAGCGAGCCTCTGGGGTTCGATTTTGCGTTCGCCTACCAGCCTATCGTAGACCTGCGTGACCATTCGATCTTCGCCAACGAAGCCTTGGTGCGCGGTCCCCTGGGAGAAGGCGCGCTGTCGGTGCTGGCTCAGGTCAACGAAACCAATCGCTACCGCTTCGACCAGCGTTGCCGGACCAAGGCCATCGCCGGTGCCGCGGCCCTGGGCATGCAGACTCACCTTTCCATCAACTTCATGCCCAATGCGGTATATCGCCCGGAACTGTGTATCCGCAGCACTCTGGAGGCCGCCCGAGCGCACAATTTCCCGCTGGACCGGCTGATTTTCGAGACTCTGGAAAGCGAGCACGTAGATAACTATCGCCATTTGACGAATATTCTGCGTGAATACCGCGAATTCGGCTTCAAGACCGCCATCGACGATTTCGGCGCGGGCTACTCGGGGCTGAACCTGCTGGCCGATTTCCAACCTGACTTGATCAAGCTCGACATGGCGCTGATTCGCGATGTCGACCAGGATCGTGTCCGCCAGGTCATCGTCCGAGGGATTGTCACAATCTGTGAGCAGTTGGGGGTTACTGTCATCGCCGAAGGCATCGAAAGTGCCGGCGAGCGCGACTTCCTGTCCGACTGCGGAATATTTCTGATGCAGGGCTTCTGGTTCGCCAAGCCTGCATTCAAAGCGTTGGCTGAGGTATCTCCTCAAGCCTGGGCGAATTGACCGGTTAACCATATTGAAGACATTTGACCATTTGACCGTTGTGGGTCTGCGTGAGTGGGTGGCACTTCCCGACTTGGGAGTCGCAGGCCTGCGCGCGAAGATCGACACCGGTGCCAGTACCTCAAGCCTGCACGCCACCGATATCGAGCCCTTTGAGCGCGACGGTGAAAAGTGGGTGCGTTTTACCGCGCACCTGGGCAGCGTGGTGCAACTGCGTCACCGGCGCTGTGAAGCGCCCCTGGTGACGATGAAAACCATCAAGAGCTCCAACGGCCATGCGCAGGTGCGCTACGTGATCAGCACCACCCTGGCCCTGGGTGATCGGGTATGGCGGGTGGAGTTCACCCTCGCCTGTCGCAAAGCCATGCGTTACCGCCTGCTGCTGGGCTCCAAGGCGCTGATTGACGGCCAGCTGGTGGTCAATCCGGGCCTCAAGTACATTCAAGACAAGCCGGTGTTCCCGGTCTCCACTATTTCTGCCCCAGGTGCTGCATGAAGATTGCTGTGCTGTCGCGAAACCCGCGTCTGTATTCTACCCGCCGCCTGGTCGAGGCCGGCACTGAACGTGGCCATGAAATGGTGGTGATCGACACGTTGCGTGCCTACATGAACATTGCCAGCCACAAGCCGCAGATCCACTACCGGGGCAAGCCCCTGGAAGGCTTTGATGCGGTGATCCCGCGTATCGGCGCTTCTGTGACGTTCTATGGCTGCGCGGTATTGCGCCAGTTTGAAATGATGGGGGTGTTTCCGCTGAATGAATCCGTGGCCATTGCACGCTCGCGGGACAAGCTGCGCTCCCTGCAACTGCTGTCGCGCCGGGGCATCGGCCTGCCGGTCACCGGTTTTGCCCACTCCCCGGATGACATTCCCGACCTGATCGAGATGGTCAATGGCGCACCGCTGGTGATCAAGGTGCTGGAAGGCACCCAGGGCATCGGCGTGGTGCTGTGTGAAACAGCAACGGCAGCGGAGTCGGTGATTGAGGCGTTCATGGGCCTCAAGCAGAACATCATGGTGCAGGAATACATCAAGGAAGCTGGCGGCGCGGACATTCGCTGCTTCGTGGTAGGCGACAAGGTGATTGCGGCGATGAAGCGCCAGGCGAAGCCCGGTGAGTTCCGCTCCAACCTTCACCGTGGTGGCAGCGCCAGCCTGATCAAGATCACCCCGGAAGAACGCATGACCGCGCTACGGGCAGCCAAGGTGATGGGGCTGAGCGTGGCGGGTGTGGACATCCTGCGCTCCAACCATGGCCCCTTGGTGATGGAAGTAAACTCATCGCCGGGCCTGGAAGGAATCGAGACCACCACCGGTAAGGATGTGGCAGGGATCATCATTCAGCATCTGGAAAAGAATGGCGGGCCGAATATGACTCGGACCAAGGGAAAGGGCTGAATACCCACATCTGCCACACGCCGCAAACCACTGTGGGAGCTGGCTTGCCTGCGATGACGCCGGTACATTCAACATCGTCGTTGAATGAACTACCGCTATCGCAGGCAAGCCAGCTCCCACATTTGCATTCATATTGCTTGTTAGACGGCGTCTCTAGGCAGCATCAACCCCAACGGCAGCCGCACCCGCGCCTCCAACCCGCCGCCTTCCCGGTTGCGCAACTCAACATTGCCGCCATGCATCGACGCAATCCGCCGCACAATCGCCAACCCCAACCCGGTGCCCTTGCCTCCTCGGGCTCGGTCGCCACGGGTGAAGGGGTTGAAGATACCTTCCAGTTCCGCCGGGTCGATTCCTGTGCCACGGTCCATCACGCTCAGCACCACGTAAGGTGCGGCACTGTCGCCAGAAACGTACGCCGCCACTTCCACATCGGAACCAGCATGGTGCAAGGCGTTGCCAATCAAGTTGTTCAGCAGGCGCTTCATCGACACCCGGCGTAATGCGAACGGCTGGATCGGCTCCAGGCGCGTGCGCACCTGCTCACCGTTCTGGTTATAGGGCGCAACCACCTCACGCACGAGCTCCGTGAGGTCGACCTCCTCGACCACCTCATCCCGCCCGTCGCGGATGAACGCCAGGAACTGGTCCAGGATGGCGTCCATGTCTTCGATGTCGCGCACCATGTCATCGGTGAGGTCGGTATGGTCACCCATCAATTCCAGGGACAAACGCAATCGCGTCAGCGGCGTGCGCAAGTCATGGGACACCCCCGCCAGCATCAACTCGCGTTCGCGCCCGGCCTGTTCGACATCTTCTGCCATCTGGTTGAAGGCGCCGTACACCTCGGTCATCTCACTGGGCGTGTCGCTGACCGGCAAGCGCACACTACGCCCCTGGCCCAGTTGGCGAGCGGCAAACACCAGGCGCTTGAGGGGTTGGTTGAGCTGGCGGACGAAGATCCACGCCGACGCCGTTGAGAGCAAGCCAATGGCCAGGAACCAACCCAACACGTTCCAGATTTTTTGCCCACGCAGCGGGTGCGGATAAAGCGGAACCTTGATCCACGCATCCCCCAGGCTTGGCGCTCGCACCCACAACGCAGGCGAAACATGCATACGAAGCCGCACCTCGGTATCGGCGCCCAATTCGGCCTGCATCTGGCGCTGGTAAATCTCGCTGTAGGGCCAATGTTGCTCGCCTTCAGGCACACCGGCGCCGTCAACTCGAGTGAGGGTCGATGCCTTGGCTACCTTTTCGCGGTTCTCAGGGTCTACCGCCCAATAACCACGCAATGTCAGGGCGACGCCATGGCTGTACTGCCGATCCACCAGCACGTCTTCGTTCATCAGCAGATAAACCAACGTGAGTGCCTTGGAAAACAGAACGACAATAAGCACCAGCCAGAGGGTGCGGGAGAAGAAACTTTGCGGGAACCACAGCGGGGTTTTCATAGATGAAAGCTGCACACCTTGCAGGAACGAGCGGTGCTCGCAGAATTGCAGACGCCGGGCATCCCGTCGACCCTCATGGGGTCAAACGCCAGGATACCCGCCCCTGCAAATCATCGGTCACTTGGTTGCGGTGCCATCCGGCACAAACACATAACCCACACCCCACACCGTCTGGATATACCGCGGCTTGGACGGGTCTGGCTCGATCATCCGACGCAGTCGGGAAATCTGCACGTCGATGGAGCGCTCCAGTGCGTCCCATTCCCGGCCACGGGCCAGGTTCATCAGTTTGTCACGGGTCAGCGGCTGGCGAGCGTTCATGACCAAGGCCTTGAGCACTGCGAATTCACCCGTGGTGAGCATGTGCACTTCTTCACCGCGCTTGAGCTCACGGGTGGCCAGCGACAGTTCGTAGTCGCCAAAGGTGACGCTTTCGTCTTCGCTGCCCGGTGCGCCCGGTACCGCCGGTGCCTGGCGACGCAATACGGCCTTGACCCGCGCCATCAGCTCATCGGGGTTGAAAGGCTTGGCCAGGTAGTCATCAGCCCCCAGTTCCAGGCCCTTGATACGGCTCAGTTCATCGCCCTTGGCGGTGAGCATGATGATCGGGATCTGGTTGTTAGCACCGCGCAGGCGTTTACAGGCAGTAAGGCCGTCTTCGCCGGGCAGCATCAGGTCGAGGACGACCAGGTTGAAGACTTCACGCCCTAACAGACGATCCATCTGCTCGGTGTTCGGCACCGCCCGGGCACGATAGCCCTTGGAGTTGAAAAAACGCTCCAGCAGGCTGCTCAGCCCCGGATCGTCATCAACGATGAGAATTTTTTCGCCTTCAGCAGTTTGTGCGGTGCTGCTCATTGGATGCTCCTCTTATCTCGGCGCGCATTATGGCGTAGCTGCCGTTATACGCACCGTGTGCATTGTTAGCAGATTTTTCATCTACTGCCAGCGAACCCGCGCCCTACAAGCTGCGGCGCAGTAGCCCCCAAGGGCGGAACGCTGGTTATAATGCGGCGCCTCCGTGCAGGGCAACGTCAGATCGTTACCGTTTGCTGCCGGGCTTTTTTTACCCGCTTGTCGTGACTTTTTCGATTTCGAGGGTCAATAGCCAGCCTCTTGACCCAGGCAGCGGCGCCAGTCGGGCCGCTCAACCAGCCTCGCCGAGCCTTGTTTTTACGGGCCGGCGCGCTGATTTTAAGAATTTCAGGTGGTTTTATGGACAGCATCAACAGCCGCATCGCCGAGGAACTCGGTGTACGCCCACAACAGGTCGAAGCGGCCGTCGCTCTACTGGATGAAGGCTCCACCGTGCCCTTCATCGCCCGTTACCGAAAAGAAGTAACCGGCAGCCTCGACGACACCCAACTGCGTCACCTGGAAGAGCGCCTGCGCTACCTGCGAGAACTCGACGAACGGCGTATCAGCATCCTCGCCAGCATCGAGGAACAGGGCAAGTTGACTCCTCAACTGGAACGCGACATCAAACTCGCGGATACCAAGACCCGCCTCGAAGACCTTTACCTGCCATACAAACAGAAACGTCGTACAAAGGGCCAGATCGCCCTGGAAGCCGGCCTGGGTGATTTGGCCGACGGCCTGTTCAACGACCCATCGCTGACCCCGGAAACCGAAGCCGCGCGCTTCATCGACGCGGAAAAAGGCGTCGCCGACGTCAAGGCCGCCCTCGAGGGCGCCAAGTACATCCTGATGGAGCGCTTTGCCGAAAACGCCAGCCTCCTGGAAAAACTGCGTACCTACCTCAAGCAAGAAGCCATCCTCAGCGCCCGCGTTATCGCCGGCAAAGAGGAAGAAGGCGCCAAGTTCCGCGACTATTTCGAACACGACGAGCCGCTCAAAAGCATGCCGTCCCACCGCGCCCTGGCGATTTTCCGCGGCCGCAACGAAGGCATTCTCAGCTCCGCGTTGAAAGTCGGTGACGAGTTGCCGGGCACCATGCACCCGTGCGAAGGCATGATTGGTCAACAATTCGGCATCCAGAACCAGAACCGCCCGGCGGACAAGTGGCTCGGCGAAGTGGTGCGCTGGACCTGGAAGGTCAAGCTTTACACCCATCTGGAAACCGACCTGCTGGGCGAGCTGCGCGACGGCGCCGAAACCGAGGCGATCAACGTGTTCGCCCACAACCTGCACGATCTGCTGTTGGCCGCACCGGCCGGCCCGCGTGCCACCCTGGGCCTCGACCCGGGCCTGCGCACTGGTTGCAAGGTCGCGGTGGTCGACGCCACCGGCAAGCTGCTGGACCACGCCACCGTGTACCCACACGTACCGCACAACAAGTGGGACCAGACCCTCGCGATCCTGGCCGCACTGTGCGCCAAGCATGCGGTGGACCTGATCGCCATCGGCAACGGCACCGCCAGCCGCGAAACCGACAAGCTGGCCGCCGAGCTGATCAAAAAATACCCAGCCATGAAGATGACCAAGGTCATGGTCTCCGAAGCAGGCGCTTCGGTGTACTCGGCGTCGGAGCTGGCCTCCAAGGAATTCCCGGACCTCGATGTGTCGATCCGTGGCGCGGTGTCCATCGCCCGTCGCCTGCAAGACCCGCTGGCCGAACTGGTGAAGATCGACCCTAAATCCATCGGCGTCGGCCAGTACCAGCACGACGTGTCGCAGCTGAAACTGGCACGCGGCCTGGATGCGGTGGTGGAAGACTGCGTAAACGCCGTGGGCGTGGATGTGAACACCGCGTCCGTGGCCCTGCTGGCGCGAATCTCCGGCCTCAACGCCACCCTGGCGCAGAACATCGTCAGCCATCGCGACGAAAATGGCGCGTTCAAAACCCGTGCTGCACTGAAAAAAGTCGCACGCTTGGGTGAAAAAACTTTTGAACAGGCTGCTGGTTTCTTACGCGTAATGAACGGTGACAACCCGCTGGACGCCTCTGCGGTTCACCCGGAAGCTTACCCATTGGTGCAACGCATTGCCGCCGAGACCGACCGCGATATCCGTTCGTTGATCGGTGATGCCGCGTTCCTCAAGCGCCTGGACCCCAAGAAGTACACCGACGAGACCTTCGGTGTGCCGACTATCACCGATATCCTGCAAGAACTGGAGAAACCGGGTCGCGACCCGCGCCCGGAGTTCAAGACCGCCGAGTTCCAGGACGGCGTCGAAGACCTCAAGGACCTGCAACCGGGCATGATCCTCGAAGGCGTGGTGACTAACGTGACCAACTTCGGCGCATTCGTGGACATCGGCGTGCATCAGGACGGCTTGGTGCACATCTCCGCGCTTTCGGAGAAGTTCATCAAGGACCCACGTGAGGCAGTCAAAGCTGGTGACGTGGTCAAGGTCAAGGTCATGGAAGTCGACATCCCGCGCAAACGCGTCGGCCTGTCGATGCGCATGAGCGACACCCCCGGGGAGAAAATCGACGGCGCACGTGGTGCTCGCCCCGGTTCGGCGCCGCGCCAGTCGCAGAACAACGCGCCGCGCAAGGAAACCGCGACTGCCGCGCCAAGCAACAACGCCATGGCGTCGCTGTTTGCCAACGCTAAACAGCTGAAGAAGCGTTGATGGAGATTCCGGCCGGTTTGACCCAGAGCGCATTCAGCGAACTGATCGGCTGCCGCCTGCAACGCCTGGAAGAGGGCGTTGCCGAGGTGGCCCTGACCCTGGAGCCGCACCTGCGCAACCGCGCGGGCAAGCTCCATGGCGGGGCGATTTTCAGCCTGGTGGATATAACCATGGGCCTGGCGTGTTCCAGCGCCCACGGTTTCGACCAGCAGAGCGCCACCATCGAATGCAAGATCAACTATATTCGCGCCGTGGAAGACGGTGATGTGCTGTGCACCAGCCGGGTGATCCACACCGGTCGCCGCACCCTGGTGGTCGAGGCCGACGTGTACCAAGGCGAAAGACTTGTCGCAAAAGCACAGGGCACGTTCGCTGTCCTATAGCTCCCCACCCCCGATTTGAGTTAATTTCGGCGCTGCGATAACAGCGTCGGAATTTTCTCGCTGCGCTGTAGCCCAATTCATGGAGTGAAGTCGGCAAATTCAGAGCGGGTCAAATCGACTCAAAACCAGGCGATCACGCCAGTTTCCACTTCACCCTTGTAGACCGTCCTGCCCACCCCCATATTGGGGCGACTGACGCGTGAAGGAATCCAACTTGAGCGAACTTCTCAACCGCCGCCTGGCCCTGCTCGGCAAGCGCGAACACCTCTCCCTGCTAGAGCAATGCTTGCACGGCATCGAGCGCGAATGCCTGCGCGTCACCAGTGAGGGTCGCCTGGCGCAAACGCCACACCCCGAAGCCCTGGGCGCCGCGTTGACCAACGAACAGATCACCACCGACTACTCGGAATCGCTGCTGGAGTTCATCACCCCAGCCCTGCCGAACCCGGCCGATACCCTGAGCAGCCTGGACAAGATCCATCGCTTTGCCTACACCAAGCTGGGCAGCGAATACCTGTGGAGCCCCTCGATGCCGTGCCCGTTGCCGGCCGAGGAAGATATTCCGATTGCCTACTACGGCACCTCCAATATCGGCCAGCTCAAGTATGTGTACCGCAAGGGCCTGGCCCTGCGTTACGGCAAGACCATGCAGTGCATCGCGGGCATCCACTACAACTTTTCCCTGCCGGAACAGTTGTGGCCATTGCTCAAGGAAACAGAAGGATTTGTCGGCACCGACCGTGACTATCAGTCCACGGCCTACATCGCGCTGATCCGTAATTTCCGTCGCTACAGCTGGCTGTTGATGTACCTGTTCGGCGCCTCGCCAGCCTTGGACGCCGGCTTCCTGCGGGGGCGCTCGCATCAGCTTGAAGTCCTGGATGCCGACACCCTGTACCTGCCCTACGCCACCAGCCTGCGCATGAGCGACCTGGGTTACCAGAGCAACGCCCAGGCCGGTCTGACGCCGTGCTACAACGACTTGGCCAGCTACACCGACAGCCTGCGCGAAGCGGTGGCAACACCCTACGCGCCGTACGTTGAAGTCGGCACGCACAAGGATGGCGAGTGGGTGCAGCTCAATACCAACATCCTGCAGATCGAAAACGAGTACTACTCCAACATCCGTCCCAAGCGCGTGACCTACACCGGCGAGCGGCCGATCCAGGCGTTGATGGCCCGCGGCATCCAGTACATCGAAGTACGCTGCCTGGACATCAACCCGTTCTTGCCGATGGGTATCGATCTGCCGGAATCACGGTTCCTCGACGCATTCCTGCTGTACTGCGCACTGAACGACAGCCCACTGTTCGCCAACAACGAGTGCGGCAACGCCACCTCCAACTTCCTCAGCGTGGTCAAGGAAGGTCGCCGTCCTGGCCTGCAATTGCAGCGTGACGGCCAGCCGGTGGACATGAAGGAGTGGGCGGCCGAGTTGCTGGAGAAGATTAGCCCGCTGGCCGCCCTGCTCGATCAGAGCCACGGCATCACCGAACACAGCGAGGCACTGGACGCCCAGTTGGCCAAGGTCAAGGACCCGTCCCTGACACCGTCGGCTCAGGTGTTGGCAGCCATGGCTGAGCGCAAGGAAAGCTTTGCGCAGTTCTCTCTGCATCAAAGCGAAGTGCATGCCGAGTACTTCCGCAAGGAGCCTTTGGCGCCTGAGGAACAAGCGCACTTTGAAGAACTGGCCCGTGCCTCGCTGGCGCAGCAGGCGGAGCTGGAACAGAACGAAGTGGGCGATTTCGATGTGTTTGTCGGCTCGTACCAGGCAAGCATCCTGGCCATCAGCAACTAACCTCAGGCTCGCTCCCCTGTGGGAGCTGGCTTGTGTGGGAGCTGGCTTGCCTGGGATATCGGTGGGTCAGCAACCCACCTGTTGACAGATACACCGCTATCGCAGGCAAGCCAGCGCCCACATTATTTTTGCCAGCCTGAAAACAGGCTTCGCCATTTCCCCTCATAAGCTAATTCGAAAAAGTTATTTATTTTCGAATTCTTAGATCATTTAGTCTCCTCTCACGCCGACCCTCGGCCGCCTGATTGAGGAGCTTCCCCTTGAAACTGTTGACCCCTCTGCGCCTGTTGGCCGCATTGTCCCTGGCCGGTGCCAGCCTGTTTGCCCAGGCGGCGGATGTGACCATTGCGTACCAGACCACCGTGGACCCGGCCAAAGTCGCCCAAGCCGACGGCGCCTATGAAAAAGCCACCAACGCCAAGATCGACTGGCGCAAATTCGACAATGGCGCCGACATCATCGCCGCCATCGCTTCGGGCGACGTGCAAATCGGCTACCTCGGTTCCAGCCCGCTGACCGCCGCAATAACCCGCAAAGTCCCGGTGCAAACCTTCCTCGTCGCCACCCAGATCGGCGGCGCCGAAGCCTTGGTGGCGCGTAACGGCTCGGGGATCAACAGCCCGCAGGACCTGGTCGGCAAAAAAATCGCTGTGCCCTTCGTTTCCACCGGCCACTACAGCCTGCTCGCTGCCCTGAAGCACTGGAACATCGACCCGGCCAAAGTCACCATCCTCAACCTGGCCCCGCCCGCCATCATCGCCGCCTGGAAGCGCGGTGATATCGACGCCACCTACGTGTGGGACCCGGCCCTGGGCGTGGCCAAAGAAACCGGCAAGGTGCTGATCACCTCCGGTGAACTGGCCAAGTTCGGCGCGCCGACGTTCGATGCCTGGATCGTGCGCAAGGATTTTGCCGAGAAGCACCCAGAGATCGTCACCGCCTTTGCCAAGGTCACTCTGGATGCCTACGCCGCCTACCGCAAAGACCCACAAGCCTGGCTTGCCGATACCGGCAACGTCGACAAACTGGTGAAACTCTCCGGCGCCAAGGCCAGCGACATCCCGTTGCTGCTGCAAGGCAACGTCTACCCGTTGGCCGCCGACCAGGTAAACCTGTTGGGAGCGCCAACCACCAAGGCCGTCACCGACACCGCTGCGTTCCTCAAGGAACAAGGCAAGGTCGAGGCCGTGCTGCCCGACTACGCCCCTTACGTCAGCGCCAAGTTCATTACCAACTGACCCAGGAGTTCACTGCGATGGCCTTGCTACAACTGGAGCGCATCAGCGCACAGTACCCAGGCGCCCCGGAACCGGTACTGTCCGATATTTCACTGGAGCTTGGGCCCCAGCAACTGCTGGTTGCCCTAGGCCCGTCCGGCAGTGGCAAGACGTCGTTGTTGAACCTGATTGCCGGCTTTGTCGAGCCGTCTGCCGGGCGTATCACCCTCGATGGCGTGCCGGTCAAGGGTCCCAGCGCCGAGCGCGGCGTGGTGTTCCAGGACGACGCCCTGCTGCCCTGGCAGGACGTGCTGGCCAACGTCGCCTTTGGCCTGGAACTGGCCGGCGTGCCCAAGGCGCAGCGCGAAGTGCGCGCCCGCGAAATGCTCGCGCTGGTGGACCTGGCCGGTTTCGACAGCCGGCGCATCTGGCAGCTCTCGGGCGGCCAGAAACAGCGCGTCGGCCTGGCCCGCGCCTTGGCGGCCGACCCTCGCGTATTGCTGATGGACGAACCCTTCGGCGCGCTGGATGCCTTTACCCGCGAACAAATGCAGGAGTTGCTGCTGCAAGTGTGGCGGCGCACGGCCAAGCCGGTATTCCTGATTACCCATGACATTGAAGAGGCGGTGTTTCTGGCCACGGACCTGATCCTGCTGGCGCCCAACCCCGGCCAGATCGTCGAACGCCTGCAGCTGGATTTCGGCCAACGTTACGCCGCCGGTGAATCAGCCCGCGCAATCAAGTCCGACCCGCGCTTTATCGAAACCCGTGAACATGTGCTGGGCAAAGTGTTCTCCCAACGGCAGGTGTACGCATGAGCAGCTACGAACTTCCCGCCACGGCCAGCAAGGCGGTGGCACCTGTCGTTATTCCGGTACGCCGCAGCCTGAGCACGCGCTGGATCAGCGTGCTGACCCTGGTGGCCTTGTTCGCCCTCTGGTGGGCCGTCACCGCCACCGGTTTGATCGAACCTCTGTTCCTGCCGCCACCATCGGCAGTGTTGCAAAAAGGCTGGCTGCTGGCGACCACCGGCTACATGGATTCCACCTTGTGGCAGCACCTGGGCGCGAGCTTGAGCCGCATCGGCCTGGGCCTGGGCTTTGCGGTGCTGACCGCCGTGCCGGTGGGGATTGCCATCGGAGCCAACCGCATTGCCCGAGGCGTTTTCGATCCGCTGATCGAGTTCTACCGGCCAATTCCGCCGCTGGCCTACCTGCCGCTGATCGTAATCTGGTGCGGCATTGGCGAGCTGTCCAAGGTGCTGCTGATTTACCTGGCGATTTTCGCCCCGATTGCCATCGCGACCGCAACCGGGGTGCGCACCGTCGACCCTGCCAAGCTGAGGGCCGCGCAGTCGCTGGGCGCAACCCGCGCACAACTGATTCGCCATGTGATCCTGCCCAGCGCCCTGCCCGACATCCTCACCGGTGTGCGTATCGGCCTGGGTGTGGGCTGGTCGACCCTGGTCGCCGCCGAGCTGATTGCCGCCACCAGCGGCCTGGGCTTCATGGTGCAGTCGGCGGCGCAGTTTCTGGTCACCGATGTGGTGGTGCTGGGCATCCTGGTCATCGCCCTGATCGCCTTCGCCATGGAAATGGGCCTGCGCGCCCTGCAGCGTAAATTAGTGCCCTGGCATGGCCAGGCACACTGAGTGAAGAATCCACAATGAGCAGCCTGACCATTACCCCATTAAGCACCGCCCTGGGCGCCCAGATCAGTGGCGTCGACATCACTCAGCCGCTGAACCCTGAACAGCGCGACGCCATTGAACAGGCGTTGCTCGACTATTCGGTGCTGTTCTTCCGTGACCAGCCGATCATCCCTGCGCAACAGGCACGGTTCGCGGCAAACTTTGGCGACCTGCACATCCATCCGATCTACCCCAACGTGCCGGAACAGCCCGAAGTGCTGATCCTCGACACCGCCGTCACGGATGTGCGTGATAACGCAGTGTGGCATACCGACGTGACCTTCCTGCCCACGCCGGCCCTGGGCGCTGTGCTCAGCGCCAAGCTGCTGCCAGCCTTCGGCGGCGATACCTTGTGGGCCAGTGGGATTGCGGCGTATGAGGCATTGTCCGAGCCGTTAAAGCGCATGCTCGATGGCCTCACCGCCACACACGATTTCACCAAGTCGTTCCCGCTGGAGCGCTTTGGCAACACCGCCGAAGACCTTGCGCGCTGGGAAGCAACCCGCAAGAAAAACCCGCCGCTATCGCACCCAGTCGTGCGCACGCATCCGGTGAGTGGGCGTAAATCGCTGTTCGTCAGCGACGGATTCACCACCCGAATCAATGAACTGGAACCGGCCGAAAGCGAGGCCATTCTCAAGCTGCTGTTCGCCCACGCCACCCGCCCGGAATTCACCATTCGCTGGCGCTGGCAGGAGAATGACGTGGCGTTCTGGGATAACCGCGTCACCCAGCATTACGCCGTGGATGACTACCGGCCGCAGCGGCGGGTGATGCACCGGGCGACGATTCTTGGGGATGTGCCGTTCTAACGCTTGGCGACAGATCGTTCCCACGCTCTGCGTGGGAACGCCTCCTGTGACGCTCTGCGTCACGACTTTAAAGCGGACGCCGAGCGTCCGGGGCTGCATTCCCACGCAGAGCGTGGGAACGATCAACCAGTGGTGTAAGGTTATTCAGCAGTGGACGGTTTTTCCCACAGGTTGATCCCACCTTCCTGCGCAAACCGATCAATCTCCGCCAGTTCTTGCGCACTGAAGCTCAAGTTCTTCAACGCCCCGACGTTCTCGATAATCTGTTCCGGCCGGCTTGCGCCGATCAGCGCACTGGTTACCCGTGGATCACGTAATGTCCACGCCAACGCCAACTGGGCCAGGCTCTGGCCACGGCGCTTGGCGATTTCATTCAGGCCGCGTACATGGGCGATGTTGGCTTCGGACAGGTGTTGGGCCTGCAACGAGCCACCACCCGGACGATTGACCCGCGCATCGGCTGGCACCCCGTTAAGGTATTTATCGGTCAACAAACCCTGGGCCAGCGGCGTGAAAGCGATCACCCCGGCGCCGAGTTCTTCAGTGGTCTCCAGCAGGTCTTTTTCCACCCAACGGTTGAGCAGGTTATAGGCCGGCTGGTGGATCAACAGCGGCACTTTCCACTCTTTGAGCAGCGCCGCCATTTCGCGGGTTTTTACTCCGGAGTAAGACGAGATACCGATGTACAACGCCTTGCCTTGCTGCACGGCGGTGGCAAGGGCGCTGGCGGTCTCTTCCAGAGGCGTGTCGGGGTCGAAACGGTGCGAATAGAAGATATCCACATAATCGACGCCAAGGCGTTGCAGGCTCTGGTCCAGGCTCGCCAATACGTATTTACGCGAACCGCCACCCTGGCCGTAAGGACCGGGCCACATGTCCCAACCGGCTTTGCTGGAAATGATTAATTCGTCGCGGTAGTGCTTGAAGTCTTCGCGCAGCAAACGGCCGAAGTTGATCTCGGCGCTGCCATAGGGCGGGCCGTAGTTGTTAGCCAGGTCGAAGTGGTTGATGCCCAGGTCGAACGCCGTGCGCAGCAACGCGCGCTGGGTGTCGATCGGGGTGCTGTCGCCAAAGTTGTGCCACAACCCCAGGGACAGGGCTGGTAGCACCAATCCACTGCGGCCTACGCGGCGATAGGGAATAGATTCATAGCGGTTTTCGGCAGCAATGTACGTCATCGAATCCTCTCTTGATCTAGGGCAAATAAGGCCCGGGAATAAGCATATTCCCGGGCCTTTTAAGCAGCTGAATCGCTTAAGTCTGCCTCTTCCTTTTACAGCAAAGACCTACTTGAGAGGAACGCTATCAGCGCACCATGTGCAAGAACTGCAGATGGCGCTCGTACTGGTCGAGGATGTCATTGATGATCTGCTCCTTGGTGTAGCCCACCAGGTCATAGTCCTGGCTGCCCTCACTCAAGTGCACTTCGGCCCGATAGTAGCGGCGGTTGTTGATCTCTTTCTTGCCGATGCCGCCCAAGGCGAACGACGGCGTGAAGTAGCCACGCATCTGCACCTGGTAGATGAACGGACGTTCTTCGCCATGGCCGATTTCGAGGCTGACACTGTCGTTGGACGGGTCGGGCTGGGTCACCACCGTAAGGCCCTTCTCGACAAACACGGCGGTCACTTCTTCAATCGCGGGGCGCACCGTGGTGTCGAGGAAACGGTACACCTCGTCACGCGACGGAAAATGCACGGCCTGGCTCAAGCGCTGGCGCCAGCCGCCTCGACCTTTGCGTGAAGCCGATATCGGCGCCAGGGAATGCAACTGCGCGATCTGCTTTTGCGACTCCAGGTAGAACGCCTTGTGCAGCCCCCACATCATCAGCAGCAGGATCAGCGAGAACGGCAGCGAGGTCAGTACCACCGCAGACTTGAGCGAGTCGATACTGCCAGCGAACAGCAACGCACTGGTGACCAGGGCGGTCATCGCGCCCCAGAACACACGCAGCCACTTCGGCCCGTCTTCATCCGCGTTGCCGCCTTTGGACGAGAGGGTGGAGAGCACCACAGTGCCGGAGTCAGCCGAGGTCACGAAGAATACAAAGCTGATGAACACCGTGACCGCGATCACGGTCTTGCTCCACGGGTAGGTTTCCAGCAGCAGGTAGAGGCTCATCGATGGGTCATCGATAGCCGACTGGCCCAGTGCAGCCATGCCATGGTTGAGCACCTGGTCGATGGCGCTGTTACCGAAGATCGACATCCATGCCAGGGTGAAGCCCAGCGGAATCAGCAGCACGCCAAACACGAATTCGCGGATGGTACGACCACGGGAAATGCGCGCGATAAACAGGCCCACGAACGGCGACCATGCGATCCACCAGGCCCAGTAGAACACCGTCCAGCCGCCCAGCCAGTCGCTCGGCTCGTTGTAGGCGTACACATCAAAACTCTTGGTGGGCAACGCGCCCAAATAGTCACCGATGTTCTGGATCAGGGTGTTGAGCAGGTGCTGGGTAGGCCCGGCGAACAACACGAACAGCAGCAGCGCACAGGCCAGCAGCATGTTGATGTCGGACATCACCCGCACGCCTTTGTCGACGCCGGCCACGGCCACGATGATCGCCGCGCCCATCATCAGGGTGATCAGGCCCACCTGGATCCACTGGGTATGGGCAATGCCAAACAGGTAGTCCAGGCCAGAGTTGAGGTGCAGTACGCCAAAGCCCATGTCGGCGCCCAGGCCGAACACCGTGGCAATGATGCCAAAGCCATCCACCGCATAACCGATAGGGCCATTGATGCGCTTGCCGATCAGCGGGTACAGCGCCGAGCGCAATGCCAGCGGCAGGTTATGCCGGTAGGCGAAATAGGCCAGGGCCATGCCGACAAACGCGAACACGCCCCAGCCATGCAGGCCCCAGTGCAGGAACAACACCTGCATGGCCTGGCGCGCCGCATCGGCGTTCATTGCTTCGCCCTGGGGCGGCTGCACCAGGTGCGTCAGCGGCTCCGAGACACAGAAGAAAAACAGCGTGATGCTGATCCCGGCGGCGAACAACATGCCGGCCCAGGACAGGTAACTGAATTCGGGCTCGTCGTGGTCGGCACCGAGTTTTATCTTGCCGTAGCCCGATAGCGCGGTGACCACCACGAAGACCAGATACAGGGTCATCGCCAGCATGTAGTACCAGCCGACCGTGTTGGCCGCCCAGTTTTGCGCCGCCAGCAGCCAGGCACCGGCCTGTTGCGGGATAGCGATGACCGTGATGCCAAACAGCAGGATGACGGTGGCGGCAAAACAGAAAACGGGCGCATTCATGCGCACCATGCCGCTGGAAGGGGTGGACGATGCACTCATGAACGATGCACCTCAAGGTTGCGGGATATGGCTGTAAAAAACGGACTCAGCAAAGGTAAGCCTCCTGTTGTGAGCGGGCAGCGAACCACCGGTTTAACTTGAACGAACGTTCAAGTTAAACATGAATAGGCGGTCTGGGACTAATCTCGGGGCTGAGTGGTAGGTGTTTCCTACACTAGCTCAGGGATTGGTATGACGCGTGGAGGAGACGAATCGTTCAGCAACCCGACGGTGAAATACATACGAAATGTGGGAGCTGGCTTGCCTGCGATAGCGCTGGGTCAGCCACCCATCTGTTGACTGATACACCGCTATCGCAGGCAAGCCAGCTCCCACACTGACCGGCGTTTGGCTCAGGTATTACTTCTGCGCCCCATCATCATGCTGCAAGTTCGCCTGGGTGATATTCGCCCCGGCCGGCACGCTGCGGGTCAGCCACACATTGCCGCCAATGGTCGAACCCTGGCCAATGGTGATCCGCCCCAGGATCGTCGCCCCGGCGTAAATCACCACATCATCTTCAACAATAGGGTGACGCGGGTGGCCTTTCTGCAATTGCCCATCTTCATCCGCCGGAAAGCGTTTGGCGCCCAGTGTCACGGCCTGGTAGATGCGCACGCGCTCGCCGATGATCGCCGTCTCGCCAATCACCACGCCTGTGCCGTGATCGATAAAGAAACTCGGGCCGATCTGTGCGCCGGGGTGGATATCAATGCCGGTGGCCGAGTGGGCGATTTCTGCACTGATCCGCGCCAACAGCGGCAGGCCGGCACGGTACAGGTGATGGGCCAGGCGATGGTGGATCACCGCCAGGATGCCCGGGTAGCACAACAGCACCTCATCCACACTGCGTGCGGCCGGGTCGCCGTGGTAGGCGGCCAGTACGTCGGTGTCCAGCAGGCTGCGCAAGGATGGCAAGGCCAGGGCGAAATCCTGGATCAGGTGAATGGCGTGGGCGTTGACTTCGCTGTCGTCCTCACCGCTCTGGCGCGCGGCATAGCGTAACTCCAGGCGCGCCTGGGCGAGCAAGGCGTTGAGCGCGACGTCGAGGGTGTGGCCCACGTAGAAGTCTTCGCTTTCTTCGCGCAGGTCCGCCGGGCCCAGGCGCATCGGAAACAGGGCGCCGCACAAGGCCTCAAGAATCTGTGCCACCGCCTCGCGGGACGGCAACTCGCGGCCACCATGCTCGCCACTCAAGCGCCCATTGCGCGTTCGCCACTGGTCGCGGGCGCCGCGCAGCTGGCTGACGATGGTCTGCAATTGCCAATGACTGGAACGCTCACTCACGGTATTCACTCCTGACGAAATGGCCATCACTTTACGGTATGCACCCAGGCAGCTCTTAAGAACCAATGGTGTGAGCATAAGAACCTTTCGTCATAAGCGATTGACGGTTGCCCGATGAAAAGTGCCTGCCTATAGTCCCCCCATCATTCAGCCACCGTGCGTACCCATGATCAAACAACAGCTCGACCGTTTTAACCGTCTGGAACTACTGGGCAGTGCCACGGCCCTGGAAAAACTCGAGCGGCTGTCGGCTTGGCTGGGCAGGGACATCTACGTCAAACGCGATGACACCACGCCGCTGGCCATGGGCGGCAACAAGCTGCGCAAACTCGAATACTTGGCCGCCGACGCCATCGCCCAGGGCGCCGATACCCTGGTCACCGCCGGCGCGATCCAGTCCAACCATGTTCGCCAGACCGCCGCGCTGGCTGCCAAGCTCGGCCTCGGCTGTGTTGCCCTGCTGGAGAATCCTACCGGCACCGACGACCCCAACTACCTGGGCAACGGCAATCGCCTGCTGCTGGAGTTGTTCGACGCCAAAGTGGAATTGGTGGAAAACCTCGACAACGCCGACGACCAACTCAACGCCCTCGCCGACCGCCTGCGCAGTAACGGCAAGAAGCCGTACCTGGTGCCTATAGGCGGTTCCAATGCACTCGGCGCGCTGGGCTACGTGCGCGCCGGGCTGGAGTTGGCCGCGCAGATTGAAGACAGCGGCATTGAATTTGCCGCCGTGGTGCTTGCCTCTGGCAGTGCCGGCACCCACAGCGGCCTGGCCCTGGCCTTGAGCGAAGCACTGCCGCAATTGCCGGTGATCGGCATCACGGTGTCGCGTACCGAGCAAGCGCAATTGCCCAAGGTGCAGGGCTTGGCCGAGCGCACTGCCGAGTTGCTCGGCGTGGCTATTCCGCAAGCCTTCAAGGTCACCCTGTGGGACGAGTATTTCGGGCCGCGTTATGGCGAGCCAAACGCTGGCACCCTCTCGGCGATCAAACTTTTGGCCAGCCAGGAAGGTCTGTTGCTGGACCCGGTGTATACCGGCAAGGCCATGGCCGGTTTGCTGGACGGCATCGGGCGCCAGCGCTTTGAAGAGGGGCCGATCATTTTCCTGCATACCGGTGGCGCGCCGGCATTGTTTGCTTATGACTCAGTTTTCAACTGATTGAATACGGTCGATGTGGGAGCTGGCTTGCCTGCGATTGCGGTGGGTCAGCCAGAAACTTGGCACTGACACACTGCAATCGCAGGCAAGCCAGCTGCCACACAAGCCGCGCATATTTCCAAAAAGAATATGAAATTTTATTTTTATTATTTTCAAGACTTAAAAACCCGCTTTATCATCGCGCCGAAGGCGAAGACGCGCTTCGCACTTTAGGGCAGGATACGACTACCGCGTCACCTGCTTCGCTCACCATAAAAACACAGGGGCTCTCCATGACTATTTTCGCATTTCGTCGCACGCTGTTGGTTGGCACTTTGGGCCTGGCGCTTGGCGCTGGCTGGCTGGGCCAGGCGGTTGCCGGCGAGCAGTTGAACACCATCAAAAAGGCCGGCGAGATCAAGATCGGCCTGGAAGGCACCTACCCACCGTTCAGCTTTGTCGATGAAAGCGGCAAGCTCAGCGGTTTCGAAGTGGAATTGTCCGAGGCACTGGCCAAGGAGCTGGGCGTCAAGGTCAAGCTGCAAGCCACGCCATGGGACGGCATCCTTGCCGCGCTGGAATCCAAGCGCCTGGACGCCGTGGTCAACCAGGTGACCATCTCCGAAGAGCGTAAGAAAAAATACGATTTCTCCAAGCCTTACACCGTGTCCGGCATCCAGGCGCTGGTGCTGAAAAAGAACGTCGACTCGATCAAGAAAGCCGACGACCTGGCCGGCAAGAAAGTGGGTGTGGGCCTGGGCACCAACTACGAACAATGGCTCAAGGACAACCAGCCTAAAGCTATTATCAAGACCTACAACGACGACCCGACCAAGTTCCAGGACCTGCGCATCGGCCGCATCGACGCCATCCTGATCGACCGCCTCGCCGCCCTGGAATACGCCAAGAAAGCCCCCGACACCGCCGCTGCCGGCGACGCCTTCTCCCGCCAGGAATCCGGTATCGCCCTGCGCAAAGGTGAGCCCGAGCTGCTCGATGCGGTGAACAAGGCTCTGGACAAGCTGCGCGCCGACGGCACCTTGAAGACGCTGTCCGAGAAGTACTTCAACGCTGACGTCACTCAATAATGGAAGCAGGTTTCCAACTCGCGCTGGACTCCGCGCCCTTTCTGCTCAAGGGCGCGTACTACACGGTAATCCTCAGCCTCGGCGGGATGTTTTTCGGCCTGTTGCTGGGCTTCGGCCTGGCCTTGATGCGCCTCTCGCGCTTCAAGTTGCTGAGTTGGACGGCTCGGGTCTACGTGTCGTTCTTTCGTGGCACGCCGTTGCTGGTGCAGCTGTTCCTGATCTACTACGGCTTGCCGCAAGTGGGCATCGAGCTGGACCCTATCCCTGCTGCCATGATCGGCTTTTCGCTCAACATGGCTGCCTATGCGTGTGAAATCCTGCGGGCCGCCATCGCTTCCATCGAGCGTGGCCAGTGGGAAGCTGCTGCCAGTATCGGCATGACCCGTGCGCAGACGTTGCGCCGGGCCATCCTGCCCCAGGCGATGCGCACGGCGTTGCCGCCTTTGGGCAACAGCTTTATTTCACTGGTCAAGGACACGGCGCTGGCCGCCACCATCCAGGTGCCCGAGCTGTTCCGCCAGGCCCAACTGGTGTCGGCGCGTACCTTCGAAATTTTCACCATGTATCTGTCCGCGGCCCTGATCTACTGGATCCTGGCGAGCATCCTGGCGCATCTGCAAAATCGTCTGGAAGACCGGGTCAACCGGCATGACCTGGAGTCTTGAAGCATGATCGTGGTTGAAAAACTGACCAAACAATTCAATGGTCAGGTGGTGCTCAACGGCATCGACCTGGAGGTCAAGGAAGGCGAAGTGGTCGCCATCATCGGCCCCAGTGGTTCCGGCAAGACCACCTTCCTGCGCTGCCTGAACTTCCTCGAAGAACCCACCAGCGGCCGTATCAAGGTGGGTGACATCGAGATCGACAGCAGCAGGCCGCTCAACCAGCAACAGGGCCTGGTGCGACGCCTGCGCCAGCATGTGGGCTTTGTGTTCCAGAACTTCAACCTGTTCCCCCACCGCACCGCACTGGAAAACGTCATCGAAGGCCCCATCGTGGTCAAGAAGATGCCACGGGAAGCGGCGGCCGAACTGGGGCGCAAGCTGTTGGCCAGGGTCGGCCTGGCAGGCAAGGAAGCGTCCTACCCAAGGCGGCTGTCCGGCGGCCAGCAACAGCGTGTGGCGATTGCCCGCGCATTGGCCATGGAGCCGGAGGTGATCCTGTTCGACGAACCCACCTCGGCCCTCGACCCGGAACTGGTGGGTGAAGTATTGGCGACCATTCGCAGCCTGGCCGAAGAAAACCGCACCATGGTCATCGTCACACACGAGATGAGCTTTGCCCGTGATGTGGCCAACCGGGTGATCTTTTTCGACAAGGGCGTGATCGTCGAACAGGGCGAAGCCAAGGCGCTGTTTGCCAACCCCAGGGAAGAACGTACCAAGCAGTTCCTGAGCAAATTCCTCGCCCACTGATGTTCTGTGTGGGAGCTGGCTTGCCTGCGATGCAAGCGCCTCGGTGTAGCAGTCCAACCGGGGTGATCCTATCGCAGGCACGCCAGCTCCCACATAAGCGAGGCCCTACAGGGAGTCGCCATTCCACCCCGTAAAAGACCCCGCCGCCTGCCCCCTGAGGTCCCCCCTCCCCGTCAGACCCGTCTGAATCTCGCCAAACCCACCGTTTAGCCCTTTGCCTCCATTGACGCTCCTTGGCCAACCCTCTTATCTAGCGCCTTGAGGATTGGATCCTATCCCGGCTACTGACTGAATCGTGCCTTTCGACCCCCCTTGCGCCTGTTCGTCGAGGTTTCGGAACGATTGCTGCTGGCTGCACCAAGGAGATTACTTATGACACACGCTCAAACCTCGGCCACGCTCCGTGCCCCAAGGCTGCCCCAGGCTATTGGAAACGGCATCAGCGCCCTGGCCTCCGCCCACTTGCAGGTCGACATTTCACCCTACCCGAGCATGGAAGAAGGCGACCTGATCGAACTGTTCTGGAACAACTGCTTCGCCGCCTCGCGCAAGGTGACGGCGTGCAAGATCGGCACGTGCACCCACCTGTGCGTACCGCAGAGTTTTGTGCAGGACGGACCGGCACGCGTCCACTACCAGGTCTTGCAGATCGGCCATGGCCCGATGCGCTCGGCGGTGACCCTGGTGCGGGTCAAGACCAACTACCCCGGCGGTCAGCCTTCGCCGCGCCTGAACCCTGAAGGCGGCGATGAAAACCAGAACCTGGCGCCCGTGAACCTGCCCGAGACGATCCGCCGCCATGGCGTCAACAGCAGCCAGGTAAGGCGCGGCATTCCGCTGACCATCGAGCCTTACCTGAACATGAGCACGGGCGATGCCATCACCTTGCGCTGGGGCGATGTACGCCTGGACCTGCCCCGCATTCAGGCTCAAAGCGTCGGCCTGGCGGTGCAGGTGTGGGTGCCGCCCCACGTGATTGTCGAAGCCGGCGACGACTGCCGGTTGGAGGTCACCTACTGCATTCTCGATCGCGTGGGTAACAACTCCCGCTGGGCGCCCGCCCGCACGCTGCGCATCGCCGCCTGCACACCGCCCCGCCCAGCCTCGCCCGCGCCAGGCTATCAACCGCGTCGCTTCGGTTCACCCTGTGAACCGGGGTGACAGCCCTTCTATGCATATTCCTAAAAGTTAGTTTATTTAAATAATTAACACGCTTAGGGTATATGCACCGGACCACCGGACATTCCTGATTTTTCTGTTTATTTCATTGAATGCGAGGTCGGTATGGTCAGAATTACCCCGGTGCGCAACGCCAGGGCATTGCGTGCAGCCAAGGAGCGGCGCTGATGTCTAACTTGGCTCTAACATCCCCCCAGAGTGATGTGGACGTAGCTCCCCTGCTGTTGCCCGCCACGGTGCTGCGCAACGACGCCCAGGCGCTGAGCGCCGCCCACGAGCTGGCCCAGGCTGCACGTGCGCAGGCCGCCCAGCGCGACCAGCAACGCAAACTGCCCTGGGCGCAGCTCGAACAGTTCACCCGCAGCGGCTTGGGCAGTATTTCCATTCCCCGCGAATACGGCGGCCCCCAGGTGTCGTTTGTGACCCTGGCCGAAGTCTTCGCGATCATCAGCGCGGCCGACCCGGCACTCGGGCAGATCCCGCAGAACCATTTCGGCATCTTGCACGTATTGCAGGGCACCGCCACCGAGCGTCAGAAAAAGCAGCTGTTCCAGAGCGTGCTCGACGGCTGGCGCATCGGCAACGGCGGCCCGGAACGCGGCACCAAAAATACTCTGGAGCTCAAGGCGCGCCTCACGGCCGAAGGCGACGGTTACGTGCTCAGCGGCCAGAAGTTCTACTCCACAGGCGCCCTGTTCGCTCACTGGGTGGCAATCAAGGCCCTGAACGATGACGGCAAGCAGGTCATGGCTTTTGTACGTCGCGGCAGCGAAGGGCTGCGCATCGTTGATGACTGGTCCGGCTTTGGCCAACGTACCACCGCCAGCGGCACCGTGCTGCTTGATCGCGTAGCGGTGGACCCGGACCTGGTCATCGACAACTGGCGCCTGGGCGAAAGCCCGAATATCCAAGGGGCCGTGTCGCAACTGATCCAGGCCGCCATCGACGCCGGCATCGCCCGGGGCGCCCTCGACGATGCCATCGCCTTCGTGCGTGAGCGTTCGCGCCCGTGGATCGACGCCAAGGTCGAGCGAGCCAGCGACGACCTGTATGTGATCGCCGATATCGGCAAGCTGAAGATCGAACTGCACGCCGCCGAAGCCCTGCTGCGCAAGGCAGGCCAGGTGCTTGACCAGGTCAGCGCCGCGCCGATCACCGCGCAATCCGCCGCCCACGCCTCGATTGCCGTGGCCGAAGCCAAGGTGCTGACCACCGAAGTGGCGTTACAAGTCACCGAGAAGCTCTTTGAGCTGGCGGGCAGCCGCGCCACCCTGGCCGAATTCAACCTTGACCGTCACTGGCGCAATGCCCGGGTTCACACCCTGCACGACCCGGTGCGCTGGAAGTACCACGCCATCGGCGCCTATCGGCTCAACGGCACCTTGCCGGCTCGTCATTCGTGGATTTAACCAACCAGAACACTTTTTCCACGAGCTTCTGGAGAAACTCATGACCCTTTCTCACCCCGTCGCGGTCATCACCAGCGACGAACAAGCGCTTATTGTCGCCAGCGATCTTGCTGAAGACTTGCGCCGCGACAGCGCCCAACGCGACCGCGAACGCCGCCTGCCGCTGCCCGAGCTGGACGGGTTTTCCCGCTCTGGCCTGTGGGGCATCAGCGTGTCCAAGGCCTACGGTGGCGCGGGCGTGTCCAACGTCACCCTGGCCAAGGTCATCGCACTGATCGCCCAGGCCGATGGCTCGTTGGGCCAGATTCCGCAAAACCATTTCTATGCCCTCGAAGTACTGCGGGTGAACGGCAGCCCCGAACAGCAGCAACGCCTGTACGCCGAGGTATTGGCCGGCCAACGCTTTGGCAACGCCTTGGCGGAGCTGGGCACCAAGACCGCCCATGACCGCATTACCAGCCTCACCCGCGACGGCGATGGTTTTCGCATCAACGGGCGCAAGTTCTACGCCACCGGCGCGATCTACGCCCAGCGCATCCCCACCTCGGTGGTGGATGCAAATGGCGTGCAGCAACTGGCCTTCGTACCGCGTGACAGCGAGGGGCTGACGGTGATCGATGACTGGAGCGGCTTCGGCCAGCGCACCACCGGCAGCGGCTCGGTAGTGTTCGACAACGTGTGGGTCGCGGCGCAAGACGTGGTGCCGTTCCAGAGCGCCTTCGAACGCCCGACTACTGTCGGCCCGCTGGCGCAGATCCTTCACGCAGCCATCGACACCGGCATCGCCCGCGCAGCCTTTGAGGATGCCTTGCATTTTGTGCGCACCAAGACCCGCCCGTGGATCGACGCCGGCAACGACAAGGCCACCGAAGACCCGCTGACACTCAAGAGCTTCGGCCACCTGAGCAGCCGCCTGCACGCCGCCGAAGCCTTGCTGGAACGCTCGGGTGAATTCCTCGACCGCGCCCAGGCCGACAGCAATGCCCAGACCGTCGCCGCAGCCTCCATCGCCGTTGCCGAAATACGCGCCCTGAGCACCGAGATTTCCCTGGCGGCCGGCAGCACCCTGTTCGAACTGGCCGGCAGCCAGGCGACCCTGGCCGAACACGGCCTGGACCGCCACTGGCGCAACGCCCGGGTGCACACCCTGCACGACCCGGTGCGCTGGAAATACCATGCGGTTGGCAACTACTACCTCAACGATGAAAACCCGCCGCTGCGGGGGACCATCTGATGAGCAAAAAAAAGATCCTGCTCAATGCTTTCAACATGAACTGCATCGGGCACATCAATCACGGTTTGTGGACTCATCCACGGGACAACTCGACCGAGTACAAGACCCTCGAATACTGGACTGAACTGGCGAAGATCCTGGAGCGCGGGTTGTTCGACGGTTTGTTCATCGCTGATATCGTCGGCGTGTATGACGTGTATCAGGACTCCATCGACGTGCCGCTCCAGGAGTCGATCCAGTTACCGGTCAACGACCCGTTGCTGCTGGTGTCGGCCATGGCCGCCGTTACCCAGCACCTTGGCTTCGGCCTTACCGCCAACCTCACCTATGAGCCGCCGTACCTGTTCGCCCGGCGCATGTCGACGCTGGATCACCTGAGCCGTGGCCGGGTAGGTTGGAACATTGTCACCGGCTACCTCGACAGCGCCGCCAAGGCCATGGGCCTTACCGAACAGGTCGAGCATGACCGGCGCTACGACCAGGCCGATGAATACCTGCAGGTGTTGTACAAGCTCTGGGAAGGCAGCTGGGAAGACGACGCGGTGCACAACGATCGCCAAGCGCGGGTGTATGCGCAACCGGGCAAGGTGCACAAGGTAGAGCACCACGGCGAGTTCTATCAGGTGGAGGGTTACCACCTGTGCGAGCCATCGCCGCAGCGCACGCCGGTGCTGTTCCAGGCCGGCAGTTCCGAGCGCGGCTTGCTGTTCGCCGGGCGGCATGCCGAGTGCGTGTTTATCAGCGGGCAGAACAAGGCCGCGACCAAGCGCCAGGTGGACAAGGTGCGCGCCAGCGCAGTGGAGGCTGGGCGCAACCCGGACGACATCAAGGTGTTCATGGGCCTGAACGTCATTGTGGGCGCCACTGAAGCGTTGGCCTGGAACAAGCACGCCGAGTACCTCAGCTACGCCAGCGCGGAAGCTGGCGTGGCGCACTTCTCGGCCTCGACCGGGATTGATTTTGCCCAGTACGCGTTGGACGAACCGATCCAGTACGTCAAGAGCAACGCGATCCAGTCGGCCACCCAGAACCTGCAGAACAACGACTGGACCCGGCGCAAATTGCTCGACCAGCACGCCTTGGGCGGGCGCTATATCACCCTGGTGGGCTCGCCTGAACAGGTGGCCGATGAGCTGGAATCCTGGATCAGCGAAACCGGGCTGGATGGTTTCAACCTGACGCGCATTGTGACGCCGGAGAGCTATGTGGATTTCATTGAGCTGGTGATACCGGAGTTACAACGACGGGGCTCGTACAAGACGGAATATGCGCAGGGAACGCTGAGGGAAAAAGTCTTTCATGACACGGCTCGCTTACCCAACCAACACACCGGCTCTACCTACCGCCACGTTGTTTGATCGTTCCCACGCTCCGCGGGGGAATGCCTCTTGGACGCTCTGCGTTCGCTTTGGGGACGCGGAGCGTCCCTGGCTGCATTACCACGCGGAGCGTGGGAACGATCTCGCTATCTAAGACCTTATGACTGGAAAACCACTATGAAAAAGACATTCTTAAACAACCCAGTCAAAGCACTGGCCCTGGCCTTCGGCTTATTCAGCTCGGCGGTATTCGCCGCCGATGCACCGTTGAAAATCGGCACCACCGCTGCCTTCGCTATTCCGTTGGAAGCCGCCGTAGAAGAGGCCGGCAAGCAGGGCCTGAAGGTCGAACTGGTGGAGTTCACCGACTGGATCGCGCCCAACGTCAGCCTCGCCGCCGGCGATATCGACGTGAACTACTTTCAGCACATTCCCTTCCTGGAGAACGCCAAGGCCGCCGCCGGGTTTGACCTGGTGCCGTACGCGCCGGGCATCATCAACAACGTCGGGCTGTATTCGAAAAAATACAAAAGCTTCAACGAGCTGCCCGCAGGCGCCAGCGTGGCGATTGCCAACGACCCGATCAACAGCGGGCGCGGCCTGCAACTGCTGGCCAAGGCCGGGCTGATCACCCTCAAACCGGGTGTGGGCTACAAGGCCACCGAAGAAGACATCGTCGCCAACCCGAAAAACATCAAGATCCTGCAAGTGGAAGCGGTGCAACTGGTGCGCGCCTATGACGACGCCGATCTGGTGCAGGGCTACCCGGCGTACATCCGCCTGTCCAAGACCTTCGATGCCGAGTCGGCACTGCTGTTCGACGGCCTCGATCATCCGGAATACGTGATTCAGTTCGTCATCCAGCCCAAGAGCAAAACCGACCCACGGGTGATCAAGTTCGTCGATATCTACCAGCACTCGCCAGTGGTGCGTGCAGCCTTGGACAAGTCCCTCGGCAAGCTCTATCAGGTTGGCTGGGAAGCTAAACCATGAGTGCCGCCAACGCCCGATTGCACGATCTGGCCCCTGCGCCCAGCCACGCGGAACAGACTGAACTGCACCCGGACTTGAACCGCGCCCATGTGCGGTTCATCAACCTGGGCAAAACCTATGACGGCACGGTGCATGCGCTGCAAGGCATTGACCTGGCGATCCAGCGGGGCGAAGTGTTCGGCATCATCGGCCGCAGCGGCGCCGGCAAGTCGTCGCTGATCCGCACTATCAATCGCCTGGAACAACCCAGCAGCGGACGGGTGCTGATCGACCAGGTGGACATCGGCAGCTTCGATGAAGACCACCTGGTGGCGCTGCGGCGACGCATCGGCATGATCTTCCAGCACTTCAACCTGATGTCGGCCAAGACCGTGTGGCAGAACGTCGAGTTGCCGCTCAAGGTCGCCGGTGTGCCCCAGGCACAACGCGCGCGAAAGGTGCATGAACTGCTGGAGCTGGTAGGCCTGCAAGACAAACACAAGGCGTACCCGGCGCAGCTGTCCGGCGGGCAGAAGCAGCGCGTCGGCATCGCCCGCGCGCTGGTGCACGACCCCGAGATTCTGCTGTGCGACGAAGCCACCTCGGCCCTCGACCCGGAAACCACCCAGTCGATCCTCGGCCTGCTGCGCGAGATCAACCAGCGCCTGGGCCTGACCATCGTGCTGATCACCCATGAGATGGCGGTGATCCGCGACATCTGCCACCGCGTAGTGGTGCTGGAGCACGGGCGTATCGTCGAGCAAGGCCCGGTGTGGCAGGTGTTTGGCGATCCGCAACATGAGGTCAGCAAGACCCTGCTCGCACCGCTGCAACACGGCTTGCCGCCAGAGTTGCAACGCCGCCTGCAACCCACGCCAGCCTCGGCCGACGCCGCACTGGTGCTGCGCCTGCAGTTCACCGGCAGCGACACCCTGGAGCCAGACCTCGCGGCGCTGTTCAGTGCCCTCGGCGGCCGTGTGCGTTTACTACAAGGGGGCGTGGAACGCATCCAGGGGCATGCCTTGGGGCAACTGCTGCTGGCGGTGAATGGATCGCCGCACAACGCCGAAGAACTGCGCAAACGCGCGGCCAACTGGGCACAACAGGTGGAGGTGCTGGGCTATGTGGTTTGATCGTTTAGTGCAGGGGGCCATCGACACCTTGTTGATGGTGGGGGTGTCATCGCTGATCGCGCTGCTGGTGGGCATTCCGCTGGCGGTGTTCCTCGTCACCAGTGACAAGGGCGGCATCTACCAGGCACCGGCGCTTAACCGCGTGCTGGGAGCGTTCGTGAATCTGTTCCGCTCCATTCCGTTTCTGATCCTGATGGTGGCGCTCATCCCGTTCACGCGCCTGATCGTCGGCACCACCTATGGCGTCTGGGCCGCAGTGGTACCGCTGACCATCGCCGCCACGCCGTTCTTTGCACGCATCGCTGAAGTGAGCCTGCGCGAGGTCGACCATGGCCTGATCGAAGCCGCGCAGGCCATGGGTTGCCGCCGTTGGCACATCATCTGGCATGTGCTGTTGCCAGAGGCGTTGCCCGGCATCGTCGGCGGCTTCACGATCACCCTGGTGACCATGATCAATTCATCGGCCATGGCCGGAGCAATCGGCGCCGGTGGCCTGGGCGATATTGCCTACCGCTATGGCTACCAGCGCTTCGATACGCAGATCATGCTCACTGTGATTGTGTTGCTGGTGGTGCTGGTGGCGGTGATCCAACTGAGTGGGGATAGGTTGGCGCGGGTGTTGAACAAGCGCTGACGTCACGGGCACTCATCCAGTTGGGCAACACTGGCACGGGGCACGAAGGTGATGGTTTTTTCCTTGGCCTGCCAGGGCCGCACGATATAGCTGCCATCCGAGTCGGCCATCACTCGCAGTTTTACGCTGCGCTTGGGGTTGTCGGCGTCTACCAGCGCGCCGGGAACCTGGGCCTGCGCCGTCCAGGTCATCAAGGTACAAACGCGCCCTCCCGAGGCGGATCCTTGCAGCGGCAGGCCGCCCAACTTGGCCCCACTCGCCGGGATCAGCCCGAGTAAAACGATGAGCGCAAAGGCCACCAATGAGGCGAACGCCACCGGGTTTTTCTGGACGCGCATGCGCACCACCAGGCAGGCGGCGCTTCCCTGGATCAGGAACAGCACGGCCATTTCGGCAGCCATGAACGGCGCAAAGAACACGGCGCTGTCGGAGTACTCGCTGAAGGCGCGGGAGACCGGCACCGTCACCATCAGAATGACCACCATTTGAATGGCCCCGGCGCCAGCACTGGCCAGCCAGAACTCGCCGGACAACTCACGCAGAGCAACATGGGCGGGGCGCGCACGAATAATGATGCCGACATAGGCCACTACCGCCGCCATGATCGCTACGATCCAACTGAACGTCAGCAAAAACCCACTTTCGGCGTTCACGGACAGGTATACGGCGGACATCCAGAACACAAACATCACCAACAGGCTGGCCGCCCAATGTCCCAGTAACCTCCTGTGCTGGGCCGTCTCTTGCGGCGACTGCGGGCTGAGATTGAGTTGATCACTCAGACGCACACCTGTGCCGTTCAGGCGTGTGAACAAGATGAACGTGGGCACCAGGATCGATGCACCCATCATGCCGATCACAAATACCAACATGGCGAACATCGCTGGCAATGCGGTGAACGCCGACGCCGACAAGATACTCAGCGGCACCTTTTCCATCTGGATGTACTGGTACAGGTACAGGCCTGCCACCGAGAGAATCCCCACCGTCAGCGGCCAGGCACGCTCATTGAGCCAGAACAGCCCATTGCTCAATCTCGTGGCGTATTGGTCGACCTTGTTCGACGCGGTGTGGTTGCCAACGGCGGGACGTTTTTCCTCTTCCATGGATGTATAACCCTCTGCAAATGAAGGCCGAATCTTACCCACAATTTCCCGTGACGGTCTGTCGGATGCGCACACTGCGAGCGCCATGAAGTGCCCTACAGCGGATACACGGTTTTCAACTCAAGAGTGGGCCGGGGTATAGTCCAACCACCTCAGCCGCAGCCGTGCGCCATGCCATGAAACTTGCTCCCGACGACCTCAACCAGATCACCTCCACCACCCTGGGCCATTACAACAAGGTGGCCGAAGACTTCCGTGAAGGCACCCGCGATCACGATGTGAGCCAGAACGTCGACGCGCTGCTGCGGCATATCCAGGGCACGCCGCCGTTCACTGTGCTGGATTTCGGCTGTGGGCCAGGGCGGGATTTGCAGACGTTTACGCGCATGGGGCATATCGCCGTGGGCCTGGATGGCTCCGAACGTTTTGCGCAGATGGCCCGCGAAGACAGCGGCTGTGAGGTGCTGCAGCAGGACTTTCTCAAGCTGGACCTGCCCGCCGAACGCTTCGATGGCGTGTTTGCCAATGCGGTGCTGTTTCATATTCCCAAGCAGGAGTTGCCCCGAGTGCTCAAAGAGCTGCACGGCGCGTTGAAGCCTGGGGGCGTGCTGTTCAGCTCGAACCCTCGGGGCGAGAACCAGGAGGGCTGGAATGGGCCGCGGTATGGCTCTTATCACGATCTGCAGGCCTGGCGGGCCTTGCTGACCGCAGCCGGGTTTGAAGAGTTGGAGCACTACTACCGGCCGGCCGGGTTGCCGCGGGAACAGCAGCCTTGGTTGGCGAGTGTATGGCGTAAGATTTAGTGCTGCATCGCCTGTACCTGCCTCATCGCAGGCAAGCCAGCTCCCACCTTTGGAATGCATTCCCTTGTGGGAGCCGGGCTTGCCCGCGATGACGCCGTAACGGGCAGCGTTATTTCACCTGATACACCACCGGCTCCCACCTTTGGA
>NZ_JBZXEA010000021.1:443359-577618 GCF_058725345.1 Pseudomonas sp. DW-iso17
CCGGCTCCCACCTTTGGAATGCATTACCCTGTGGGAGCCGGGCTTGCCCGCGATGGCGCCGTAACGGGCAGCGTTATTTCACCTGATACACCACCGGCTCCTCCCCCTCCACAAGTACCGTCACACTGCGCCCGGCATACCCCTGTTTATCCACCGCCGAGAAATTCGCCACCAACCGCGTCCCGTCTGCGAAGGTGGTTTGCTGCAGCTGCTTGTCCACCGTCAGCCAGCGGAAATCCGTCATTTCCTGGGTTGCCAGGCGCTGGTGCAATGGCCGGAAAAAGCGGTCCTGGCGCTGAATAATCGGCAGCCGCGCCTTGAGCGTCGCCGCACTGAGGTGGTACAGCGGCGGCACGTTGTAGAGCAGTTGGGTCAGCTCATTGTCGCCCTGCACATTGCTCAGTTTGAGGCTGTCGAACAGCCAATGATGGGTGGTGATCACCGAGCCGTGGAACACCGCCTGATACAACGGCACGCGCATCGTCGGTTCGAAATACAGCGTGCGAAACGGCTCCTTCAACGGCACCGATTTGAAGAACACCGCCGGTTGCTCCGTGGGATACCAGTTGCCTACGAAGTACGGCGACTGCGGGTCCTGGGTCATCTCGCGGTCACCCCAGCCGATCACCGGGGTCTGCATGCCGTGGGCAAACAGGATGCCTTGGGCAGTGATCGCGTTGCCGTCTTCGGAGCCTGTGACCAGCTTCGGCACGGTGTTGATCCAGCGGGAAGCATCGATATTGCCTTCGGCGTTTTGTGCCTGAGTCATGCTGGCGTTGCTGCGATAGCTGTCGAACAACATGCTGGTGGCGTAGGCATCGAGAAACCAGGCATTGAAGCCAGCCTTGGCGTGTACTGCCTTCACCCGTGCCTCCAGCAGCGGCCGCACACAACGTGGATCCGTGTAGTGGCCGGATTTCTGGAAACCGGTTTTCAGCTTGCCGTCTTTCAACACGATCGCGCAGTCGCGGTAGGCCTTGGCGCCCAGGTGGGCAGTGGTCCAATCGGGGTTTTCGGTGGAGGACAGGGCCGTTTCGTAGGAGTCGTAAGGCGCCATCAGAAAACCGGCTTCCACCCCCGCGCGAATCGCTTCGGGATGCCAGAGGCCACCCTCCCAACCTTCGCCCAAGGTCAGCAGCAGACGCTGCAGCCCGGCGTCGCGCAGGGTTTGAATGGTGCTACTGCCCCAGGTCTGCGGGCTGTCACTCAAGGCTCCCGCAAAGTCCACGGCCAGTTCACTGCGCAGCTCACCATAACGGGCGGCAAGGCGGGTCATGTCTGGCTCTTGCACTTGCCAGGCCTGCCGGGCCTTGGTGTTGATCGCCGCGTTGAGGCCGCGCAGGAGCACGGTTTGTTCATAGCGATTCAGTGCAGCGGACTGCGCCAGCAGCTGTGCGCTCTCTTTGTCCATCAGGCTCTTGAGTTCATGGCTGCGCAGCCGTTGGATCAGTCTTGGCCAATCACGCACATCGCCCAAAGCCAGCAGGCCGTTGTCCCAGAGGTACACATGGCTGGCGCCCAGCAGTTTCTGGGCTTCGGGTGTTTGCCGCAGTTTGTCCGCCAACGGCTCATAGCGGCCCTGCTCCACCAGCCACTGGCGGTAGCGCTTGGCACCAGCCAATGGGTCGGCATCGCCCAGGTACAGCCGCAGCGTCATCGGCGCATCAGGCGCCAGCGAGGTGAATTCATGGGCCGCGGAGAGCGCCAGGCCGTTGCCGTCGGCTTGCCATTGCAGGCGGTTGTTGTAGGGGTTGGTCAACAGCCAGCTCAAGGTGAAGCCACCGTGATCCACGCCCCACAGCGGCAGGCTCAGGTCCTGGGTGGTATTGAACTCGCCCCGCTCCAGCAGAAACGTCTTCCAGATGGCATTGCCGGCAGGCACGTAATGCCCCTCGGCCAAGGGCCAGATCAACCCTCGCCCCATGGCCTCGGCAGGCTGACGCAGCAGGGCCAGCTCACCGGGCTCGCGGGCGTTGATGGTCAAGGCCAGGTCGCGCTGTTGCAGGCGGGCGGTCAGGCGATAGGCGCCGTTGTCCCATTGCCAAGTGGCTTGATCAGGCGTGTTCTGCAATTGGCTGACGGCATGCGAGGCCACACCACTGGATGCCTGCACTGAAGCCTGGCCTGCGGGTGTCACGCGCAGCGCCAGGGTGGCGGGGTCGAGTTCGACGCGCCACAAGGCATTTTCCAGTACGGTGGCGGCGAAGGCAGACGGTGCAAGGAGCAACGCGCAAAACAGCAAGGTGAAACGCAGGCACTGCATGAGGATCGACCTGGGTTTGGAATGAGGACCAGAGGGTACAACATGCAGTAGCGAGCCAGGACGACATGGGGATTTTTCAGAAACTTCACACAGTCTCAACCAGAATGAAGATCCAAATGTGGGAGCTGGCTTGCCTGCGAAAGCGACAGTTGAGTCACAGATGCAGCGACTGATACACCGCCTTCGCGGGCAAGCCCGCTCCCACAGGGGGTTTGCGCTTAACCGGCAGCCCCCTCTCTCAGTGTTAATCCTGTTGTGGCTGATGTTCGTGTTTCGGCTCGCGGATCTTGTACCAGGCCACATACAGCGCCGGCAGAAACAGCAACGTCAGTAACGTCGCAATGATGATCCCGCCAATCATCGCGTAGGCCATCGGCCCCCAGAACACTTCCCGCGCAATCGGGATCATGCCCAGGCTCGCGGCGGCGGCCGTCAGCAGAATCGGCCGACGCCGGTGTTCGGTCGCTTCCACCACCGCGTCCCACGGCGTGTAGCCGGCCTCTTCGTACTCGTGGATCTGTGTGACCAGAATCACCGAGTTGCGGATGATGATGCCGATCAGCGCCAGGATCCCCAGGATCGCCACAAAGCCCATGGGCGTGCCCGTGGGGATCAACGCCAGCACCACGCCGATCAGCCCCAGTGGCGCAACGCTGGCCACCAGGAACATCTTCTGCACGCTGTGCAACTGAATCATCAGGAACGTGGCCATCAGGAACAACATCAACGGCACCACGCTGGCAATCGGGCCCTGGGCCTTGCCACTTTCTTCCACGGTACCGCCGGTGGCGACTTTGTAGCCCACCGGCAAGCCTTCGCTGAATTTCTCGATGGTCGGCGCCAACTGCTTGACCAGGTCGGTCGGCTGCATCTCATCGCGCACCGCGGCCTTGATGGTAATCGTCGGCTTGCGGTCACGACGCCACACCAGCGGCTGCTCCAGTTCGTAACGCACCGTGGCAAAGGCCAGCAATGGAATCGAGGTGCCATTGGGCGTAACAATCTGCAGATTCTGCAAGGTTTCCGGCGTACCGCGCTCGGCATCCTCGGCGCGGCCGACCACGTTGATCAGGTAGATATCGTCGTGCACCTGGGTCACCGCCGCGCCGCTGACCACGCTGTTCATCAACTGCGCCACGTCTTCCGACGAAAGCCCCAGTTGCCGCGCCTTGTCCTGGGCGATGTCGACGCGCAGCACTTTGCCCGGCTCGTTCCAGTCGTAGATGATCTCGCCCAGGTGGGTGTTCTGATCCAGCAAGGTCGCCAGTTCAATGGCGTGCTTGCGCACCTGATCGGTGTCTTTACCAGAGACGCGGTACTGGATCGGCCGCCCGACCGGCGGGCCCATTTCCAGCGGCTGCACGTAGCTGCCGATACCGACAAAATCATCGCGCAAGCGTTTCTGCAATCGAGCGATCAGGGCGCCACGCTCTTCCAGGCCCTTGCTCACAATCACCAGCTGCGCGTAGTACGGGTTCTCCAGTTGCTGGTCCAGCGGCAGGTAGAAACGAATCGCGCCCTGGCCGATGTAGGTGCTCCAACGGGCGATATCCGGGTCGTCCTTGATGATCGCTTCGAGGCGGTCTACCGCCTTGCGCGTCTCGTTGATCGAGGCGTTTTGCGGCAGGTTCAGGTCGACGAGAATTTCCGGACGGTCCGACGACGGGAAGAACTGGTTCTGCACAAATTGCATGGAAAATACCGAGGCCACGAACAGCGCCACGGTGATGCCAATCGCCCACCAGCGGTTGCGCATGGCCCACAGCATGCCGCCATTGAAGGCACGGCCAATGCGCCCTGGCTCGGCGTTGTGCGGTTTCACATTGGCGCTGAGGATATGCACGCCGATCACCGGCGCAAACAGCACCGCCACCACCCACGACACCAGCATCGCCACGGCAATCACCGCGAACAGGGTAAAGGTGTACTCGCCTGCCGAACTGGCGTTGAGGCCAATCGGTACGAAACCGGCCACGGTCACCAGCGTGCCGGTGAGCATCGGGAACGCCGTGGAGGTATAGGCGTAAGTCGCCGCCTGTTCCTTGGTTTCGCCTTTTTCCAGGCGCGTGATCATCATCTCCACCGTGATCATCGCGTCATCCACCAGCAGGCCGAGGGCGATGATCAACGCGCCCAGCGACACGCGCTGCATGGTGATGCCGCTGTATTCCATGAACACGAATACCAGCGCCAGCACCAACGGAATCGAGCACGCCACCACCAACCCGGCGCGCATGCCGAGGCTGATAAAGCTCACCACCAGCACGATGATCACCGCCTCGAACAATGCGCTGGTGAAGCCGCCGACCGCCTCTTCCACCACTTCGGCCTGGTCGGACACCTTGTGCACGCCGACGCCCACCGGCAGGTCGGCGGTCAGCTCGTCCATGCGCCCGTGCAGGGCCTTACCGAACGACTGGATATTGCCGCCCTTCTGCATGGCGATGGCCAAGCCAATCGCCGGTTTGCCGTTGAAGCGAAACATCGGCCGCGCCGGGTCCACATAACCACGGCTGATGTCGGCAATATCCGCCAGCCGGTAGAAGCGGTCATTGAGGCGCAGGTTGACGTTGGCCAGGTCTTTCTCCGAGGCGAACTGCCCGGAGGTGCGCACGGAGATGCGTTCCGGCCCGGCCTCGATCACCCCGGCGGGGGTCACGGCGTTTTGCGATTGCAGGCTTTGCACGACCTGGCGCTGATCAATCCCCAGGGCCGCGAGTTTGCGCGTGGAGAAATTCAGGTAAATCACTTCGTCCTGCTGGCCGATCATCTCGACCTTGCCCAGCCCTGGCACCGAGCGGATTTCGGCGCGCACCTGTTCCACGTAGTCACGCAACTGGCGCATCGACAGGCCATCGCCGGTAAAGGCATACACCGAGCCGAACACGTCACCGAACTCATCGTTGAACGATGGCCCCTGCAAGCCCTGGGGGAAGGTCCCACGAATGTCATCGATCTTTTTGCGGACCTGGTACCAGATCTCCGGGATGGCCTTGGCACTGGTGGTGTCCTTGAGGAACACGAACACCGTGGACTCGCCGGGCCGGGTGTAGCTTTTCACATAGTCGAGAGAGTCGAGTTCCTCGAGTTTTTTCTCGATACGGTCGGTGACCTGCTTGAGGGTTTCTTCCTGGGTCGCGCCCGGCCAGCGGGTCTGGATCACCATGGTCTTGATGGTGAACGACGGGTCTTCTTCACGGCCCAGGTTCATGTACGAGAACACGCCCATCAGCAGCGCGACGAACATCAGGTACCAGACGAAGGACTGATGCTTGAGGGCCCAGTCGGATAAGTTGAAGCTCCCTTTCATCGCGGGCTGTCCTCGTCGATTTTGACTTTTTGCCCAGGTTTCAGGCTGTTCACGCCGGCGGTGACAATGCGCTCGCCGGGTTTGACGCTGCCATTGAGCAAGGCGCTGCGGGCATCACGGCTGATAACCGTGACCTCGCGGGGTTGCACGGTCTGGCTCTGGGTGTCGAGCAGCCAGATACGGGTCTTGCCGTCCACTTCCTGCAAGGCGCTCAGGGGCAGTTCGATACGCGGGGCGATGGCGGTGCTCAACGTCACGCTGATTGCCGTGCCCAGGCGGAACGCGGGCGGGGTTTCGGCCAGGCTCAGGCGTGCGCGACGGGTGCGCGTGGCGCTTTGGGCCTGAGGCTCGATCTCACGCACCACGGCGGTGGTGTGCACGCTGGGGTCCAGTTGCCCGGCGACCAGGAACACCACATCGGCAGGCAAGCGTTCAGCCAGGCCGGCGGGCAGGTCGATCACCGCTTCCTTGATGTCCGGACGGGCCAGGGTCACCACCTGCTGGCCGGCGCTGACCACTTGGCCAGCCTCAGCGTTCCAGGCAGTGACGATGCCGGCATGGTCGGTGCGCAGTTCGGCGTAGTTGAGTTGGTCCTTGGCCTGGTTGACCGAGGCACGGGCCTGGTCAAGGGTCGCCTGGGTGGTTTTCAGGTCGGTCTGGGCCACATCCAACTGAGCCTGGGCGCCGACGCCACGGTTGAACAGCTCCTGTTGCCGCCGAGCGTTGGCCTGGGCGTTGATGAACTGCGCCTGTACGCGCGCCAGGTCGCCCTGGGCAGCGCGTAATTGGTTCTGCTGGTCGGTGGGGTCAAGCACGGCGAGCAAGGCGCCCTTCTCCACCTCGGCGCCGACATCCACGGCGCGACGGGCGATGCGGCCAGGCACACGGAAACCCAGGTTGCTTTCATAGCGGGCCTGGATGGTGCCGGCGAAACGACCGAGGTTTTCCTGGTCTTCAGCCTTCACTTCCATGGACAGCACCGGGCGTATGGGTTCGGGCGGCGCCTCTTCCTTGGAGCAGGCCATCAGCAACAGGCTGGCGGCGACAATCAGCGTCAATTGCTTCATGGCTGCGCTCCGGGTTGGGCGATCTCGACGACCATGCCGGGGTGCAGCAATTGCCCACCGGCTATCACGACTTTTTCACCGCCTTTGAGGCCCTCGCCGATGATCACTTTGCCGGTGAGGTAGCGCGCCACGGTGACCTTGTGCAACTGCGCCTTGCCTTCACCGTCCACCAGCCACACGGCTGGCTCGTTGAGGTCTTTGGTCAGCGCTGACCAAGGCAGCTCGATGCTCGCCTTGGCCGGGCCATTGGCGGTGGCACTCACCACCGACCCCAGCTCCATACCCTTGGGCAGGCTTTGCAGGGCGATCTTCACTTGGACGGTGCCGGTATTGGCGGCCACGGCGGGCGTGACTTCGCGGACTTTGCCCACGGCCTTGATGCTCGGGTTGTCCAGCAGGCTCACCGTAATCGGCGCGTCGGGGGGCGGCTCCACCAGCAGGGACTCATACACGTTGAACACGGCGTCACGCTCGCCATCGCGGGCCAGGCTGAAGATCGGCACGGTGGCTTGTACCACTTGGCCGACTTCGGCCTGGCGCGCCGTGATGATCCCCGGGGCATCGGCGATCAACGCGGTGTAGCCCAACTGTTCGCGTGCATTGGCCAACTGCGCCTGGGCAGCGGCCAGGGCACTTTGACTGCTGCGCAGCGCGGCCTGGGCGGCGTCGTATTCGCTGCGGCTGGTATAGCCTTTGGGCAAGAGTTTTTCCTGGCGCACGAAGGCGGCGGCGGTCTGCTTGACCCGCGCCTGCTCGGCCACAACCTGGGCCTGGGCCGAATCGACGTTGGTTTGCAGGTCCTTGGGGTCGAGCTTGGCCAAGACTTGCCTGGCCGTGACGCGGTCGCCTACGTCGACCATGCGCTGGATGATCTTGCCACCCACGCGAAAGGACAGATCGGTTTGCACGCGCGCCTGGATATCGCCGGTCAGCGTGACCGCCGCGGCAAAATCCGCTGACTGCACGGTTTGCACGAATACCCGCGAATGCTGCTTGGGCTCGGCTTTGTCCTGGCCACAGCCGCTGAGCAGCGCCAGGAGGCCAAGGCTGAAAATAAATGTCGAGGTGCGACCGCCCATGCAGGCTCCTTTTGCGTGATGCCGACGTTCAAGTGTGTATGCGACTGTGAGCTTAGATCAGGGTTCCTTATCTGCATGGAGGATCCCATACTCCAATGGTTCCCATGCTGACTAATTACACATGCTTAAAACCCTCGCGGTGGCCAATTACCGCTCGATCAACAAATTGGTGGTGCCCCTGGACCGGCTGAACCTGGTGACCGGGCCCAATGGCAGCGGCAAATCCAACCTGTATCGCGCCCTGCGCCTATTGGCCGAAACCGCCCAGGGCGGGGTGATCAATGCGCTGGCCCGCGAAGGCGGGCTGGATTCGACCTTCTGGGCCGGGCCGGAAACCATCAGCCGGCGCATGCGCAATGGCGAAGTACCGGTCGAATCTACTGTGCGCCAGGGCGTCAAACGCCTGCGCCTGGGGTTTGCCGCAGAGGATTTCAGCTACGCGATCTCTTTGGGCTTACCCGAAAAAACCCTCTCGGCCTTCAAACTGGACCCCGAAGTAAAAAAGGAGTGCATCTGGGCCGGCCACGTCTACCGTCCGGCCAGCCTGCTGGTGCAGCGCTCAGGGCCGATGGTGCGTGCCCGCGAAGGCCGTGCGTGGGATGTGCTGGCGCATCACACACCGAACTACCACAGCCTGTTCGATCAGGTCGGCAGCCTGCGTGGCTCGCCGGAAGTGCTGCTGTTGCGTGAAAGCATTCGTGGCTGGCGCTTTTACGATCACTTTCGCAGCGACGTGGACGCGCCAGTGCGCCAGCCACAGTTGGGCACGCGCACGCCGGTGTTGCACCACGACGGCCGCGATCTGGCGGCCGCGTTGCAGACCATCCGCGAGATTGGCGATCCCGAGGCGCTACAACGCGCCGTGAGCGATGCATTTCCGGGCGCGCGTCTGCACATTGAACCGTTGCAGGGCGGACGCTTTGCCATCGAGTTCTATCAGGAAGGCTTGCTACGCCCATTGTCGGCGGCGGAGCTGTCGGACGGCACCTTGCGCTACCTGCTGCTGATCGCCGCGCTGCTGACCCCTCGGCCACCGACCATGATGGTGCTGAACGAGCCGGAGACCAGCTTGCATCCCGACCTGTTGCCGGCACTGGCCCGCTTGATTATCCAGGCGTCGAAGCAGTGCCAGGTATGGGTGGTGAGCCATGCCAGCCGCTTGATTGCGGCGTTGCAGCAGGATGAGGGGTGTAACTCGATTGTGTTGGAGAAGGTGTTGGGGGAAACGCGAATTGTGGGGCAAGGGATGCTGGATGGGCCGGCCTGGCATTGGCCGGAGTAGGCGGTGACTGCACTGGCGTCACCGGGGGCAAGCCCCCTCCCACATTTTGATGTGTGAATACATTCAAAGGTGGGAGCTGGCTTGCCTGCGATAGCTATCTCAGCCCTGCCACTTACCGCCTTCAACAATCACACTCTCAGGCTTGGTGTCATCGCTCAGCTCTTTACGCACATATTGGTCATAGAGCTTGAGCAGGAATTTCTCCTCCCCCAACTTCGCCAGCTCAGCGTTCACCCAGTCACGCAGCTCGATATTGCCCTTCTTCACCGCCGGGGCAATGGGTGCTTCATCACCGAGCTTCTCTTCCAGCACGCGGTAGCCAGGGTTCTGCTTGGCCCAACTGAACAGCACCAGGTTGTCTTGCGCATAGGCATCCCCACGGCCAGCCGACAGCGCCTGCAGCGACTCGGAGTTCTTCTCGAACTTGAGCAGCTTCCAGTCCGGATGGTTCTTGGTCAGCCAGATATCCGCCGTGGTGCCGGTGGTGACGATGGTCGTGCGGGTTGCCAGGTCATCCAGGCTTTTGACGGCGCTGTCATTCGGCACCAGAGCCTGCACCGCCACTTTCAGGTTGGGGTTGGTGAAGTCCACTGCTTCCTTGCGTTCAGGCGTCACGGTCATGTTGGCGAGAATCAGGTCGACCTTGTCGCTTTGCAGGAAGGGAATGCGGCTGGCCGGTTCCACGGCGACAAACTCCACCTTGTTTTCATCGCCCAGCAGGTCCTTGGCGAATTGCCGGCCGATGTCGGTATCGAAGCCGACATAACGACCCGCTTCGTCCACAAAGCCGAATGGCGGTTTATCGGTAAACACGCCGACAATCAGCTTGTCCCGCGCTTTGATTTTGTCGATGTAGCTCACAGCCGCAGGTTTTACCGGCTCTTCGGCCTTTTTATCGCAGCCGGCCAGCAAGGCGACGGCAAACAGTGGCAGCAGTAACTTTTTCATATCAGCTCCAGTTCCTTGATCTTTTTGGGCAGTGTTGAAACAAAGGAGAACTTCTCCAGGAACTGCTGCGCGCGTGCGGTCTGCGGGTTCGTAAAGAATGCCTCGGGGGTGTTGTGTTCGAGGATGCGACCGGCCTCCATGAACACCACGCGGTCGGCGACGGCGCGGGCGAAGGCCATTTCGTGGGTGACGATCAGCAGGGTCATGCCATCGCGGGCCAAGTCCTGGATCACTTCCAGCACTTCCTTGACCATCTCCGGGTCGAGGGCCGCGGTGACTTCGTCAAACAGCATGACCTGAGGGTTCATGCACAACGAGCGGACGATGGCGATGCGTTGTTGCTGGCCACCGGAAAGCTGGCGTGGGAAGGCGTCGCGCTTGTCGGCAAGGCCCACGCGCTCCAGCAATTTTTCCGCCTGCTCACGGGCTCCACGCGGGTCGCGCTTTTGCACTTTCAGCGGGCCGAGCAGGATGTTGTCGAGCACGCTCATGTGCGGGAACAGGTGGTAGCTCTGGAACACCATGCCAATGTCCTGGCGTACCTGGCGCCAGTCGGTGGTTTTATCCAGCAGCTCTTTGCCGGCAAAGCGCAGGCTGCCGCTGTGCGCGACTTCCAGCCCATTGAGGCAGCGCAACAAGGTGCTTTTGCCACAGCCGCTGGGGCCTAAGATCACCACCACTTCGCCGCGCTGCACGCTCAGGTCGATGCCCTTGAGCACCTGCGCCTCGCCGAAGAATTTGTTGAAACCCTGGAACTCGATCAATGCGCTCATGCTTGGGCCCAGCGCCGTTCCAGCAGCTTGGAGGCGGCCGACAACGGGTAGCAGATAAAGAAGAAAAACAGGAACAGCGCACCGTAGATCAATACCGACTCGTAGGTGCGCTCGATGATTTGCTGGCCGACCTTGATCACATCCACCACGCCGATCAGCACCGCCAGGGAGCTGGTCTTGATGATGCGCGTGTACACGTTGATGGTCGGCGGCGTCATGCGCCTGAGGGCCTGGGGCAGCAGTACGTAGCCGTACAACTGTAGGTCGGACAGGCCAATCGACAAGCCTGCTTCGCGTTGGCCACGGGGCAGCGAATGCAGCGCGCCACGCACCACTTCGCCCACCTCGCTGGCGCCCCACAACGACAGCACCAGCACCGCGCACCAGAAACTCGGGATGCTCAGGCCGAAGAAGATCGGCACGCCAAAAAACAGCAGGTACAACCACACCAGCACCGGAATGGCGCGGAACAGTTCCAGGTAGACCCGCAACACGCCGTTGATCGCCTTGTTATTCAAAGTGCGCAGCACGCCGTAGAGCACGCCGCCAACCGTACTGAAGCCGATGCTCAAAAACGAAATTGACAGGGTTTGCGCAGCGCCCTTGCCCAGTTGCGGCAACGACACCCAGAGCAACTCAAGACCCGAACTGGCCATGCTGGAGCCTCCTTTCCAGGCGGCTGAGCAACAGCGACAACGGCAAGAACAACAGCACGCAAATCAGCGTCAGCACGGCGAGCATTTCGTAGGTTTTATAGTAGAGGGCGATATAGCTCTTGGTGGTATAGAGAATCTCCGGCACCGCCACCGCCGACACCAGGGTGGTTTCCTTGAGTAGAAAAATGAAGTTGGCGAACAGCGCCGGCAGGCTGAGGATGCCGGCCTGGGGCAGGATCACATGGCGCAACAGTTGCCAGTCGGACAGGCCAATGGACTTGCCCGACTCGATTTGCGCTTGCGGCACCGCTTCCACGCCGGCGCGCAGCACCTCGGTGAGGTAGGCGCCGCCCAGAAAGGTCATGGTGATGATCGCCGCCCAGAACCCGGAAATATTGAAACCCAGGGCCGGCAGCGCGAAGTAGACGAAGAACAGTTGGATCAACAGCGGCGTGTTACGCGCCAGCTCCACATAGAGCGCCACCAGGCGCGACAGGTAAGGCGTACGAAACACCAGCAGCGCAGCGTTGATCAGCGCCACCAGCAAGGACGTGGCAATGGCGATCAGGCCGACTTGCAGCGTCACACCCACGGCCTTGAGAAACGCCGGCAGGGTGCTGAGGATAAAAGCGAAATCGAAGGTCATGTGCAGTCCATATCGCCGCATGGGTAATGCCGCGAGCGCAGTCCGTGCCGACGTGGATAACGTCAGCTAGCGCGAACTTTAAAGGTATAAAAATCAAAGTTTAAATACCGAAATAGCATATTGATATCACCCAAAAACCTAACCTCTGTGGGAGCTGTCGATCGTTCCCACGCTCTGCGTGGGAATGCAGCCCAGGACGCTCTGCGTCCGCTCTAAAGTCGTGACGCAGAGCGTCACAGGAGACGTTCCCACGCGGAGCGTGGGAACGAGCAAGCCAGCTCCCACAGTTTTGACTGTATTTCAGATAAAAAAACGCCGACGCTGTAGGAGCCGTCGGCGTTGAAACCTTGAAGGGGGTTTTGGCTTACATCAGAACGCTGGCACCACCGCGCCGTTGTACTTCTTCTCGATGAAAGCTTTGACTTCCGGGCTGGTCAGGGCCTTGGCCAACTTCTGGATAGCATCGCTGTCCTTGTTGTCCGGGCGCGCCACCAGGAAGTTCACGTACGGCGACTTGGCGTCTTCGATGATCAGCGCGTCTTTGGCCGGGTTCAGGCCAGCTTCCAGGGCGTAGTTGGTGTTGATCAGGTCGAGGTCAACCTGGTCCAGCACCCGTGGCAGCAGGGCCGATTCCAGCTCTTTGAACTTCAGGTTCTTCGGGTTGCTGGCGATGTCTTTCGGCGTGGCCAGGGCGTTTGTCGGGTCTTTGAGGGTGATCACACCAGCCTTTTGCAGCAACAACAAAGCGCGGCCGCTGTTGGAGCCTTCGTTCGGGATAGCCACGGTGGCGCCGTCTTTCAGATCTTCGATTTTCTTGATCTTTTTCGAATAGCCGCCGAAGGGTTCAACGTGCACGCCCACCACGGTAATCAGGTTGGTGCCCTTGCCCTTGTTGAAGTTTTCCAGGTACGGCAGGGTCTGGAAATAGTTGGCGTCCAAGCGTTTCTCAGCGACCTGCACGTTCGGCTGTACGTAGTCGGTAAAGACTTTGATCTGCAGGTCCACACCTTCCTTGGCCAGGGTCGGCTTGATCAGCTCGAGGATTTCGGCGTGCGGGATCGGCGTAGCGGCCACCACCAGTTTCTCGTTGGCCTGGGCAAAGCCAGCAGTCAGGGCAGCCGCCAGAGCGGTAAACAACAGAACCTTTTTCATGCAATGTCCTTCTAACGACCGTTTTTATGTGAGGTGCCAGCGAAGTGCTATCGCGGCGTGGAAGGGACAATACCTAGATTTTTTATTCCCGAACAATATCTTTTATTCACGTTGATATTCCATTTTGTTCATACAGGAATTTACGCACCGATTCCGTCTCGGCCGGGCTGGCGCTGGCCAAAATTCGTCGTACTTGCTCCAGCGGTGAGCCTGCCGTCGGTAGGTTCAAATGCTCGGGCAAGATTTCATCGCCGCTGCTCACCAGCAAGGCAAAGTGAATGACGTTTTCCAATTCTCGCGTATTGCCCGGCCACGTGTGGTGTTCCAGCACCTGCTGGGCGGCGTCGCTGATCAGTGGCACCGGAAGGTCCAGGCGCTGGCTGTAGATGCCGAGGAAATATTCGGCCAGAGACAAGATATCCCCCACCCGCTCGCGCAACGCCGGCAGGTCCAACCGGCCCTCACTCAAATAATGGAACAGACGCTCATGAAACTTGCCCACGGCCACGGCCTGGGCCAGGTCGATGCTGGTCGCGGCCACTAGGCGCACATCCACCGGGCTGGGCTGGTGGGCACCGACGCGGGTGACTTCGTGGTTTTCCAGGGCCGCGAGCAATTTCACCTGGATCGGCAGCGGCAAGTCACCAATTTCATCCAGGTACAAGGTGCCGCCATTGGCCGAGCCAAACCAGCCCGCGCGGCTGCTCGCCGCGCCACTGTGACTGCCGGCGGCATAGCCAAACAACTCGGCATCCGCATAGGTGGGGCTGATGGCGCCACAGTTGACCGAGACAAACAGGCCTGTACGGTCACTGCCACGGTGGATGTGCCGCGCCAGCAACTCTTTACCGCTGCCGGTTTCTCCTCGAATCAATACGGGTAAGGCGCGCGGCGCAAGGCTTTCCAACTCTTCACGCAGTTGGCGTGAGCGTGGGTCGACGAACACCAGCGCCTTGGCGCGGATGCTCAACGGGCTTTTTTCAGCATCTGGAAAGGTCAGCAGCGGCTGGCCGAAGGTTTCATGCAGACTCATGGCAGGCTCCCGCCCCAATCCACACAGGGACGGGGCGTTGAAAAAATATTAGGCGCTGCGCCGAGCATGGTGCTCGAGGCGATGTTGCAGGCGATAGAGGTAAGCAAACCCTTGCTCCCAGCGGCGGTGGCCGGACTTCACATTGATATGCCCGGCGCCCGCCAAGATGCCGGCTTCGGCGCCCCACTGACGCGCCAGTTCCAGAGCCCTGGGGGCGCTCACGGCACTATCGTTGTCGGAGCTGACCACCTGGCTGGGAAATGGCAGCAGGTCAGTTGGAATAGGTGCGAAATTGCGCAGTGCAGGGGCACACGCAGGGCGCTCGACATCCGCCGGTGCCACCAGCAACGCGCCGCGTACCTGCCGCAAGAAGTGCACGGGGGCAGTGGCGGCCCAGTGGGCCACGGTGATGCAACCCAAGCTATGAGCGATCAGGATGACCGGCGTGCTGTCGGCAGCGATGGCCTCGGCCAGTGCGGCGACCCAATCCTCGCGACGCGGTGTCAGCCAATCGGCCTGTTCCACGCGGGCGCTGTTGGGCAGGCTGTTCTGCCAATGGGTTTGCCAATGATCTTCTGGCGATCCTTGCCAGCCCGGCACGATCAGATAACGAATCGACTCGCTGTGCATGGGTGTGCCCTCCTGCAGCGTTTAACGTTGCTGACCAGTATAGAGGCGACCCAACAATCAAATAAGGAATAAAAAGGAATTTATTAATAACCAAATTGCATTTTCGACATCAGGTCACGTTATCCTCATCCGAGGCGATCGCCGTCACTGAAGCCAGTCGCTGAGGCGGATAAACCCGCTCCTCAGCGACTGCAATCGACACCAGGTTTGTTTTACCAATCAGCGAGAATGATGCATAGACTGCTCTGAGCCAATGGAGACCCCGAACTTATGATTCATCGGCATGTAATAATCTCGCGCGCTCATATAGTTGGCACCATAGTCCTTGGGAAGTAAAAGACAAGCGTTCAACAGTTCTGTCACCTCTTCAACTACCGCGAAAAACCCATACTCCTTTTTTGCCAATACATCCCCAAACATTTTCGGCCCGGTGATTTCAAAAATTTTCTTCTCGTATTCTTTATAAGCGTGCTGTTCGGCGGCTGTCGAACTGTCACTCAGGAAAGCACGATTACTTTTCAACCACTCCTCATTGGCCTTATAGCGCTCATAGGCCTCTTCCAGGATCTCATCCAGCAAAGGATTATCGGCATGACTGGCGAAATTACTGGTATTGAAACCACTGAAGTCTGCTGGTTCATAAGTCACTGGCGAATTCATCAGGATATCGTTCGGTGTGGCTTTCAACGTGACGTTTCCCACATTGAAAGTCAGTGTATCGTCCGCATCCAGATATATTCCACCGTACTTCTTAAGCAATGCAACGCGCATCACATCCGATGAGGCCGCTAGATTTTGCCCTTGGCCGGCACGAAAGTACTGATACATTTCCCCATACTTGCCAGCCTTCAGCTCCCTGAAAGCCTCATCTGCCTGCAAATCATGCACTTCCAGACCGCCTACTTTGTGATCCAATGCAGACTTTATCTTTTGAAAAACACTCGCATTATTGGCATCCACATGAACGATCGACTTATAGCCCGGACTTTTCCTGGAGTTCTCAACAATATTGTTGAGCAAGTTCTCTGGCATCTCATTGCCAGCCCAAAAATAGTGGATAACCTTGGGCACCTCAGTGGCGCCGGAGGGTAACGATGGCAGTCTCGGTAACTTCAATGTCTTATTTATCATTGAAGCCGGTGCATTTTTATTCCCTTCGATCGCTTCAGCTTTTGTACCACTCATCCAGTTTTCTTGGCCTTTACGCCAATAAAACACGTCATTCACTCGACCGTTTTCGCTGACCCCACGCCATAGGCGGGCCTCTACGTCATACGTCACTTTAGTGCCGTATCGATCGACGAAAATCATGTAGTCTTTCGAGACCATTTGATGGACATCGTCCATGGGGACTGTGAACGCCTCATGGAGTTTCGGGGGCGAAACAGGGCTCATCGGATAACCAATCTGCCCATTGATTCGCCGTGGCGGATTGAAGAATGGGCGCCCTTGTTCAGTCACTTGAGTAGAGGCCTGGGCTGCAGCATCCGCTCCGGCTGCGACGCCCCCGCTGGCAAACCTTTCTGTTATCACTTTCGCCAGCGGCGCCCCCGCATGAGTGGCTAACGGCGGAGCAGCGTTCAATACCCCAAAAACAATTCGGTCCGCACCGGTCGATTTTCCTTTGATGGCATCATCAATACCAATACCGGCCTCGGCGCCCCCGGCTGCCAGGAAGAAAACATCCAGGCCTATTGCGACTTCCGGCATGACCAGGGCCAGGGGCGTCATGAACATGGCGACTTTGGTGGCCTCTTCCACCCCTTGCAGCACTTTGTTCTTGGTGTAGTCCCCATCACTGACGATCGCATTATCCGCGTCCGAATAAGACCGGGCCTTTTGTCGAACCTTGACTGCTTCGAAAGGGTCGCCCTGCAGCTGATCCACTGTGATAAACCGGTCCGGCACCCAGCCGTTGAGCCCTTTAAGGAAAGCATTACCCGACGCCTGCGCGTCCGACCAATTTCCCATCCCTTCCAGAGACTGACGTACACCGTCTGAAAACGACTTGTCAGCTTGATCCTTGAGAGAAAAGTGCGTCAGCAGCGATTCGCGCTTAACGGGGTCTGACGCCTGCCCCGCCAGCCACGTTTTCATTTGCTGCGGATTATCGAACCGATGAATGGGTGAGGAATTGCCAGGGATGTATAGCAACGTCAGCTGGGTTTTCCGATCGGTCACACACATCAAGTCGGTCGACTGCAAGCCATTGATGCTCAGCAAGCCGATCTCCAGATTCGGATCCTTGACGGCAGGCTTGGTAAAATCCTGAACCGTCAGCTCGGACCAATCCTTTTGCGCAACCGCCCCCAACGCACGCTGAGCGAGTGCCGCCTCAACCGGTCCAAGTGTTCCTTCCAGACGCTGTAGATTGATCGCTTTAACAAAGGATATTTTACTCAACGATGCATACGAGGCGCTGTGTTTGTCCCAAAATCCATCAAGCGTATTCTTGTAAAGTTGGGTGCGGTCTGTATCCCAGACCAAGGCTTTGAAATCTTCAACCGGAATGGGCACCTCAGTGGCCGCACTGTAGAGCGCAGAGCCCGGAGAACTCGGTTCCCGGTAAATAGCTTGGCGACTGCCTGCTTCCTGCACCCAGCCGTCAATTTTGTTGTAAACATACACTGCCGGCGAAAAATATTTGGCGATTTTTCGAAACCAGCCCTCATTATCTTCAATCGTAACATCTTGCCTGTTTTTCAAAGCCGCCTGGGTCAGCGTTATTTTTTCCACAACATCCTTTTCGTCATCGCCATTATCCTTGAACGTCACCAGATACGTTTTATCAGGATCAACTTCAATGCCCCACTGTTGTTTTATCTTCGCGGACAAAATAGTGGCAATCTCTTTTTCAGGAGACATAAAATCAGACGCATGCGTACTGATATAAGCATCTATTACAGGATTTGGCTTCAATACCTTGGGCCCGGCATTGGGTGCGTTAATGTGCTGATAACCGGCGCGATTCAAAGATAAACTTTGCCCTAACGGATGCCGTGGGCCAGGCCTATCGGACGGCCCAGAAAAAGCGACAGGTTTTTTTTCATCGGGCTGAGAAACCGGTTGTTGCGGGCTGACGAATGTATCTACCAAACGAATCGGAAAACGTACCATTCTATAAATTCTCCATTTATCGAAACTTTCCATGCGCCAGCCAGAATAATCATACGGTCATGAATTGCACGCTCAGAAACATTTAAAAACGTGTGAATTCTTTTCCTTTACTAACGCTATACCCTTCCAATAAAAAAAGGGCCGCACCCTGCCAAGGAAACGGCCCAAAAACGTGTCGCGGCTCTTTGAAACTAACGTGCAGTAATCACCGACAATTTGGTAATGCCTGCGCGCTCGATCGACGCCATGGCTCGCGCCACTTCGCCGTAGTTCACTCCATCGTCGGCCTGCAATTGCACCCGCACGTCGGGGTCCTTGGCCTTGGCCGCCTGCAGGTTGAATTCCAACAGGTCCGGCTGGATTGCGTCCTTGTTGATAAACAGTTTGCCCGCGCCGTCGATGCTCACCACCAACGGGTCTTTCTGCTCAACCGGCGCTACGGCCTGGGTTTTGGGCAGGTTGATCGGGATGGAGTTGGTCAATAGCGGCGCGGTGACGATAAACACCACCAGCAGCACCAGCATCACATCCACCAGCGGCGTGACATTGATCTCGCTCAGCACCTCATCGCTGTCTTGCGTGGAGAAGGCCATTCAGGATGCCTCCTTCACTTTCTGCGGGCTGCCGGTGCTGGCCTTGGCCAACGTCGGGTGCAGCAGCACGCGGAACGCGTTTTTCTGCGCCAGGCTGTAGAAGTCGTGGGCAAAGTCATCCAGGTCTGCCGCCGTCAGCTTCAGGCGACGCAGGAAGTAGTTGTAAACCAGCACCGCAGGCACCGCGACGGCGATCCCCACGCCGGTCGCCACCAGTGCCGCGCCGATGGGCCCCGCCACGGTTTCCAGGCTGGCGGACCCGGCAGCACTGATCCCCTTGAGCGCTTCCATGATCCCCCACACGGTGCCAAACAGGCCGATAAACGGCGAGGTGCTGCCGATACTGGCGACCACAGCCAGGCCGGTTTCCAGGGAGCGACGCTCACGCACGATTTGCTGGCGCAGGGCGCGTTCGAGGCGGTCCTGGTGATTGATCGCCTGGCTCAAATCCGCAGCGTGGGGGGTATCGCCCACCTGGATCGCGGCATAGCCGGCCTGGGCTACACGGGCGGCGGCGCCAGGCTGGGTTTCGGCGAGTTCGGCGGCCGAGTCGAGGCTCGATGCCGCCCAGAACTGTTTGTGAAACTTGCGATCCTGGGCCTTGAGGCGACCGAACTGCACGCCCTTGAGCAAGGCCAGGCCCCAAGTGGCGACCGAAAAGGCCACCAGCAGCCAGATCACCGCGCTTTCGATGGATTCAAGTGGAGATGCCAATGCCATGATGTTTTCCCTCTGCGCCGCTGAATAATTAATGAATCTTGAAATCGATGGGCACGCTCACCCAGCCGTTCTGGGCCACATCGCCCTGTTTGGCAGGCACGAAACTCCAGCGCTTCACCGCCGCCAATGCCGCGTCATCCAACTGCTGGCGACCACTGCTTTTTTGCACCTGGATCTCACCCGGTTTACCACTGGCCAGCACCTGCACCCGCAGCAACACCGTACCTTCCCAACCGCGACGCTGAGCCAGTGACGGGTATTCCGGCGCCGGGTTCTTCAGGTACGCGGCGTTGGCCGAAGCAGGCGTCACCGGCGCTGGCGCCGCGGGTGCGGGCGGTGCAGGTGGCGCTGGCGTCGGTGGTGCAGGTGGCTGCTCGACGGCCTTGGGGGCCGGCTTAGGCTCAGGTTTAGGCACGGGCTTGGGTTTGGGTTTCGCAATGGGTTTGGGCGGCGCCGGCTTGGCCGCCAACTCATCCACCACCGGCGGCGGTGGTTCGACCACAGGCGGAGGCGGTGGTGGCGGTACAGGCGGTGGCGGTTCAACCACCGGCGGCGCCGGCTGGGAAAATTCGATGGTCATCGGTGGAATTTCCGGCGGCACAATCGGCAGCACCGGCGTGGGTTTCTGGCTCACCCAATAGATCACTGCACCGTGCAGCGCCAACACCAGCAACCCGAGCAAAACCCCCTCGCGGCGGCTGGAAAAACGCTTCGGGGTCTTCTGCAGGCGCAATTGCCCCAACGGCGCGTGATGCGGCCGGCCAAGGTCGACCAACTCACCACTCGGTGCCGGGCGCCACTGCGCCTCGGGTGCACTGGCGGCGGTCTGGACATTGCCCATTGATTCACTCCCTACGGTTTTGAAAAACCGACGGGCCAGCGAAGGCCCGTCGTGGGCTGAATCATCGGGGCCAGACACTTATCTCTTAAAGTAATCTTTAAAGTTATACATAGAACAAAAACACATAAACAAAACAGCCGATCACGCCAAAGCCACGTGGCCCGTGGCCTGGCTTCAAGTCGTTGTCTTTCAATGCCTTAAAGGCATACAAAATATTCGGCAAAGGTATGGGCTCAGTGCGGGTTTCCACTGCACAAGGCCAGCAATTCACCCAGCAAACTCTGGCCCGCTGCGCCCAGACCACTGCGGCCATACAGGGCCAATCGCACGCCATGAACAGGCGGCAAGCCACTCTCTGGACCGAGTATGCGATGGCCCGGTTGCAATACCCGTTCGGGCAATAAACTGATGCCCAAGCCTGCCGCCACCGCCGAACAAACGCTGGCCAGGCTGGCGCTGGAATAGCCGATGCGCCAACGCCAGCCGGCCCGTTCCAGATGGTGCAGCATGTCGTTGCGATACAGGCCGCCTACGGGGAAAGCCACCAGCGGCAGCGGGTCGCGGCCCAGGGCCGGAGTGCTCAGGCTGTCGACCCAGTACAAGGGCTCCGGCCACGACGCCACACAGTCGTCGCTGTCGCCCATCTGCTTGACCAGCAACACATCGAACTCACCGCCCCGGTACTGGCGCTGCAATTCAGGGCCCAGCCCGCTGGTGACTTCCAGTCGCACCCGTGGATAAGCAACGACAAATGCCGAAAGCAGCGGCATCAGGCGCTCGGCGGCAAAGTCCTCCGGCACGCCGAGGCGCAACACGCCGTCGCTTTGCTGGTTGATCAGCACATCGGCGGCTTCTTCGTGCAGCGCGAGGATGCGGCGCGCATACGCGAGCAGGCGCTCACCCTCGGCGGTGGCCACTATCCGGCGCTGGTCGCGGTCGAGTAACTGACACGCCACTGCGTCTTCCAGGCGGCGGATTTGTTGGCTGACGGTGGACTGGGTCAAGTGCAGTCGCTCGGCGGCGCGGGTGAAATTGCCGCAGTCCACCACGGCGACAAAGCTGCGCAACAACACGGGATCGAACAACGTCATCACCATTGTGTTTGCCACTGATTGGCATGTTTATATTTAATTTCAGAATACCTTGCTGGCTGCCCATACTTCACACCTTTCATCGCATCCGGGGGCCTTGTATGACCAACGATCAAGCACACCTGCAACGCGCTATCGCCTTGGCCCGCGCCAACGTCGCCCAAGGTGGCCGCCCCTTCGGTGCTGTGCTGACGCGCAACGGTGAAGTGCTGGTGGAAGCCGCGAATGAGATACACCTGACCCAGGACCCCACCGCCCACGCCGAGCTGCTGGCAATTCGCGCAGCGAGCCGGCAGCTGGGTGCACGCCTGGAAGGGTGCGTGATCTACGCCAGCGGCCAGCCTTGCCCGATGTGCCTGAGTGCCATGTACCTGTGCGGCGTCGAGCGCGTAGTGTTTGCCGCCAGCAACGAAATGGCCGAGCCGTTCGGCCTGTCGACGGCAGCCATCAGCCAGCAGGTTGGCTTGCCCATCGACGCGCAATGCCTGCCCATTCAGCACCTGCCCGATGCCGCAATGACTGCGCTGTATCACCAGTGGAAAACCCTGCATGACCCTGAATAAATCCCTCGCCGGCTGGGGCCTGCTGGTGGTGCTCGGCCTGAACCTGCGCCCCATCCTCAGTTCCATCAGCCCGCTGCTCGGCGAGATTCGCCAGGCCACCGGCCTGAGCTTTCAGAGCAGCGCCCTGCTCACCAGCCTGCCGGTGATCTGCATGGGGTTGGTGGCACTGGTGGGCGTGCGCGTGGAGGCGCGCTTGGGCGAGCGTCGCGGCATCGCCCTGGGCTTGTTGATGATTTTGCTGGCGTGCCTGGCGCGCTGGCTGATGGGCCAGGCTTCGGCACTGCTGGTTACCGCGCTGCTCGGCGGTGCGGGCGTGGCGCTGATCCAGGCGCTGGTGCCGGCGATGATCAAGCGCGAATTCCGTCACCGCGTGCCGGTGGCGATGGGCGTGTATTCGGCCTCGCTGATGGCCGGTGGCGGCCTGGCGGCGCTGCTCAGTCCGGTGGTGGCCACGCATTTCCAGCAATGGCAAGCAGGCCTGGGTGTGTGGCTCTTGCCGGCGCTGGGGGCGTTGTTGCTGTGGGCCTGGCTGCCGCTGGGCGCGGCGCGAAACCCACAACAGGCGCCTGCGTTCAAAGGGTTGCGTAACCGCCGCGCCTGGCTGCTGGCGCTGTATTTCGGCCTGGTCAACTGCGGCTACATGAGCATGGTCGCGTGGCTGCCCGCCTACTATCAGCAACTGGGTTGGGGCGTGCTGCCCAGCGGGTCATTGCTGGCGTTCATGACGATTTTTCAGGTGACGGCCGCTCTGTTGATGCCAGTGCTGGCGCAACGCGGTATCGACCGCCGCCCATTGCTCAGCATCAGCCTGCTGGCGCAAACCATCGGCTACCTGGGCCTGATCATTGCGCCGCTGGAATATCCCCACCTGTGGGTGGCCTTGTGCGGCTTCGGGTTAGGGACGTGCTTTGCCCTGAGCCTGCTGCTGACCCTCGACCACCATCGCGACCCACGCCAAGCGGGGCAACTGGCGGCGTTCGTGCAAGGCGTGGGCTTTTTGATCAATGCGATTTCGCCGTGGCTGACCGGCTGGCTGCGCGAGCTTACCGGCAACTTTGTCAGTGCCTGGGTGGTGCTGACGGTGACGGTGGTGGCGATGCTGCTGGTGACGCGGGTGTTCAGCCCGGCCACCTATCGCACCGACCTAGAAATCGTAGCGCCCAGTCACGCCTAGGGTGCGCGGCGTGCCCAACAGGCCCTCGTAACCGCCATTACCACCGGTCCACAGGGTGGTGTAGTAGGTTTTGTCGAAGGCGTTTTTCAGCCACAGCGACACATCCCACTGCCCTTGGTCATAGTCGCCGCGCAAACCGGTAGACAGGTTGACCACCGCATACGCCGGGATCTGCCCGTAGTCGGAATCTTCCACCGTGCCCACCGCCTTGGAACGGAACGCGTAACTGGCGGTGACATAGGGTTCGAAGCCGTTCGCCAGGTTCCACTTGTACTCGCCGTTGGCGTTGGCGATCCACTTGGAGGCGCCCACTACCTGATGGCCGCTCAGGTCGCAGGACGCCGGCGCACCGGGACGCAGGCTGGTTTCCGGCGGGCACGGCGCGTCCTTGTAAGACAAGTACGTCACGTCATTGAAGGAGCCGTTGATGTTCAGGGTCAGGCCCTTGATCGGCACCAAGGTGCTTTCCACCTCCACGCCTCGCGAGCGTACCGAGCCGGCGTTGGTCAGGTACTGCACGCGGTTGTCCTGGTCGTAGGCGTTGGTCTGGTAGCCGTTGACCTGGGTCCAGAACAGGTTGGCATTGAGCTGCAGGCGGCGGTCCCACAACGTGCTCTTGAAGCCTAGCTCGGCGTTGTTGGCGCGCTCGGTGCCGATCAGCAACGAGTCGGCTCCGGCCGTCGGCGCAGACCCCACCGCCAGGTTCACACCGCCGGACTTCTCGCCATGGGACAGCGTCGCGTAGCCCAGCAGGTTTTCATTGAAGTGATAACTGAGGTTGAGCAGCCCCGACGGCGTGGCGCTGTATTGCGACAGGTCGCCCGAGTCATAGGCCCCGGTACGCCCACGCCGCGCCGTGGCAGCAGCCCCGCTGACCGCCGCGCCACCGACGGGCGCATTGCGCGTGACCCAGGCGCTTTTTTCTTCGTAGGTGCCGCGTACACCGGCGGTGAAGTCCAGGCGTTCGGTCAGGTGCCAGGTGCCTTGGGCGAACAGCGCGAAGCTGTCGGTGCGGATATGCCCGTTGCCCACACTGCTCACGTTGCTCAACGCACCGGCAGGTGTGCCGTTCCAGATATCGGCCTTGGGCCCGTAGTAGGCAAAGGATTTGTTATCCAGGTCGGAGCCGAAATAGTAGGCGCCCAGCACGTAATCGAAGAAACCACCGCTGGGCGACGCCAGGCGAAATTCCTGGGACCACTGCTTATCTTCCACCGAAACCCCGGCGTTATACGACGCCGGTACGTTGAGGCCGTCATCGTTGCGCGGGGTGAAATTCCACCAGCGATAAGCACTCACCGAGGTCAGGGTGAAGTCGCTGGGCAGCGTCCAATTGGCTTCCAGCGACGTACCGCCCTGGAACACCGTGACGTGCTGGTCGTTGTCGAGGTTGACCTTGCGATGGGTGCCGTCCACCAAAGTTGCGCCCGCCGCGTTGGCCCGGGATTGATACAGGTTGGTGCCATTGATGGTCGGGCCGGTGCTGTACAGCACGCGGGTGCCGGCGCTGGAATCCTCTTCGTTGTAGTCGCCGATCCAGCGCAGGTTGAACGCTTCGTTGGGCTTGTACAGCAGTTGCCCGCGAAAGCCCTGGCGTGAACCGCCGTTCAGATCATGGCCGTCGTACTCGTTCTTGATATCGCCGTCGCTGCGCGTGCGATAGGCCGAGAAACGCCCTGCCAAGTCCTCGGTGAGCGGGCCGGAAATCGTGCCCTTGGTCTGGAAATAACCGTCCTCGCCCAGGGAGGTTTCGATGCTGCGCTCGGGAGTAAAACTCGGCGCGCGCGTACTGATATTGATCACGCCAGCGGTGGTGTTCTTGCCGAACAACGTGCCCTGGGGGCCGCGCAAAACCTCAAGCTGCTCAATGTCCATCAGGTCGAACACCGCCATGCCCGGGCGCCCGAGGTAGACGTTGTCGATATACAGCCCCACGCTGCCTTCCAGGCCATCGCTGGCCGGGTTGTTGCCCAGGCCGCGGATCGACACGCTGGACTGGCGCGCATGCATATAGGCGACGTTGACGCTGGGCACCAGTTGCTGCAAATCCTGGATGCGGTACACCCGCTGGGTTTCCAGGACCTGGCCGCCGAGCACGCTCATGGGCGTCGGCACGGCCTGGGCACTTTCGGTACGCCGCCGGGCAGTGACCGTGACAGTTTCCAGTTGGCCACTGGCGCTTTCGCCCTTGCCGGCAGGCGTGGGTGTTTCAGCGGCCTGGGCCGGCGACCAACTGCTGCTACCGGCCACTAGAACAGCCAGGGGCAAGGACTTGAACAGACTCATAAGCGGCTCCAAAACCCCGGAATACTCGTCGCCTCATATTCCTAAAGGTTATTTATTTATGTTTTTACGAACATTTACTGCATAAGAGATAGCCTTTATAAGGAGTCGACCTAATGCATAGCCAATGCATTTCCCGGATATTTTTGATGTGAAAAATGCATATCGACCTGCGCCAGCTTCGCCACTTCATCGCGCTCGCCGAACAGCGCAGTTTCGTCGCGGCAGCAACGGCGGTGAACCTGTCGCAGTCGGCGTTCAGCCGCAGCATCCAGGCCCTGGAACACAGTGCCGGCTGCCAACTGGTCGACCGTGGCCGCAAAGACCTGGCGCCCACCAAGCAAGGCCAGGTGCTGCTCGAACATGCACGGCGCCTGGTCAGCGGCGCACAACAACTGGCCAATGAAATCAGCCAGTTCAACGGCCTGGAAGCCGGTGAACTGCGTTTCGGTTGCGGCCCCGCGCCGGCAGCTGGGTTAGTCCCACGTGCCATCGGCAGTTTTATCGGGCGCTACCCCAAGGCCCGCGTGCAGTTCCAAGTGGATGACTGGCAAAGCCTGGGCAAGCGGCTGCTCAGCGAAGAGTTCGAATTCTTCGTCGCCGACACCCGCCACTTCGAAGCCAACCCCGACTACCACACCCACCGCCTGCGCCCGCGCCGTTGGCACTTCTGCTGCCGCGCCGGGCATCCCCTGGCCGCACGCAACAGCGTCAGCGCCGCCGAGCTGATGAGCTACCCGCTGGCAGTGACCATCCGCCCGCCGAACCTGCGCAAAGTCATCGTCGACCTCAGCGGCCGGCCGGATTACCAGCCCAATGTGGAATGCGAAAACGGCTACAGCCTCATGGGCGTGGTATTGCGCTCGGACGCCATCGGCATCGTCAGCGCCAACAGCGACGTGCTGCACATGGCGCGGGGCGAACTGGTGTGTTTGCAGATTGAGGGGTTGGACGAAAACCTGGAGGAGCGCTACACCCGCTACGGGATCGTCAGCCGTGCAGGGTATCGGTTGTCGCCGCTGGCGCAGGCGATGATTGAGCAGATCAAGGAGATTGACGAGAGGGACGAGGATGTTTATGCGTTGGAAAATATTGCGGTCTGACTAAGCGGTGAACAGCGGCTCGCAACGTCAGTGAAGTCATCGTTAGATAACAAAGATCACATACAAGAGGGTCTACCTTTTGACTCGCACGAGGAAGCGCGTTTGATGGACTGTATTTTTTGCAGCATTGCCCGCCGTACTGCACCCTGCCACCTCCTATGGGAAGACCAGACCCACATGGCCTTTCTCTCCATATTTCCCAACACCCCGGGGTTCAGTGTGGTTATCCCCAAAGCCCATCAGGGCAGCTATGCGTTTGCCGAACCGGACACCGTGCTGTGTGACTTGGTCATCGCAGCCAAGAAGACGGCAAAGCTTTTGGACAAAGCGCTAAAAGGTGTGGCTAGAACGGGCATGATTCTGGAGGGTTATGGCGTCGATCATCTGCACGCCAAATTATTCCCGATGCACGGGACCGGGGAAGATAGCGCCTTCAAAAAAATCAGTTCGACCCAGGACAAATATTTTGAGCGTTATGAAGGCTATGTCTCCTCCCATGACGCGGCCAGGGCAGATGATAAAGCGCTGGCAGGACTGGCCGCTCACATCAGGTCCTTCGCCGGGTAAGCCTGCTCCCCACAATTGGATCGCGGGTGTGCCAGGTAGATATGTATCTGCTGTCAGGCCGTCATCGCAGGCAAGCCAGCTCCCACAGGGGAATGCATTTCAACTGTGGGAGCTGGCTTGCCTGCGATGACGCCAGCAGCCACACCCATGCACTCAATGCATAGAACCCAGTCCCCAAATGCACTTGCCAGAGCGCCCCTCGAACGGCGAAAAACCCCACCTGTCCTCCGTTCGGTAAATTCCCATGTCTGACCCCAAACCCGTGCGCAACGTGCTCTACATCATGTGCGACCAACTGCGCCGCGACTACCTGTCCTGCTACGGCCATGCCCATTTGCACACCCCGAATATCGACCGCCTGGCCGCCGCCGGCGTGCGTTTCAGTCGGGCCTATACACAAGGCACCATCTGCGGCCCGTCGCGCATGTCGGCCTACACCGGGCGCTATGTCAGCAGCCATCAGGTGGCGTGGAATGCAGTGCCGCTGCCGCTCGAAGAACTGACAATCGGCGACTACCTGCGCCCCCACGGCATCCGCACCGCCCTGGTGGGCAAGACCCACGCCACGCCGAACCTTGAGGCCTTGCAGCGCCTGCAGATAGACCCCGACAGTGCCCAGGCCGAGCCGCTCAATGAGGTTGGCTTCGATGCGTATCTGCGTCACGACGGCATCTACCCCGACAGCCCGCTGTTCGAGGATAAGCGCGAGTCCGCGCCCTACACCCAATACTTGCGTGATCACGGCTACCACGGCAGCAACCCTTGGCACGAATGGGCCAACGCCGCCGAAGGTGAGAACGGCGAAGTGCTCAGCGGCTGGCATATGCGCAACGCCGGCAAACCCGCACGGGTGGCCGAAGAACATTCGGAGACCGTCTACACCACCGACCGCGCCATCGACTTTATCGACGAACAAGGTGAACAGCCCTGGTGCCTGCACCTGTCGTATATCAAGCCGCACTGGCCCTACATCGCGCCGGCGCCGTATCACGCGCTGTACGGTACCGAGCATGTGCAGGCGCCGATTCAACCTGAACACACCAGCGATCACCCGGTGTACCAGGCATTTCGCCAACACCAGGAGAGCCAGAATTTCTCCCGTGACGAGGTGCGCCTCACGGTGATTCCGACCTACATGGGCCTGATCAAACAGATTGACGATCAACTCGGGCGGCTGTTTGATTTTCTGCAAAGCACTGGCCGTTGGGATGACACGCTGATCGTGTTCACCAGCGACCACGGCGACTTCCTCGGCGATCACTTCCTTGGCGAAAAAGAGTTTTTGCTGGAGCCTGCGGTGGGCATTCCGTTGATCGTGCGCGACCCGCGTGCCGGCGCCGATGTCAGCCGCGGCACCGTAGACGAGCGCCTGGTGGAAACCATCGACGCCCTGCCCACCTTCCTCGACGCCTTGGGCTTGCCCGCCGCCGACCATCGCCTGGAAGGCCGCTCATTGATTCCATTGCTGCAGGGCGCACAACCCACCTGGCGCCGCTATGCCATTGCCGAATACGACTACGCCTTCCAGGCTCCCGCTCGTGAGCGCCTGGAGCAACCCATCGACCGTTGCCGCATGACCATGGTGCGCAGCGAGCGCTGGAAGTACCTGGCCTACGACGGCTTTCGCCCGCAACTGTTCGACCTGGAAAACGACCCGCAAGAACTGCACGACCTGGGCAGCGATCCCGCCTATGCCGAGGTACGCGAGACGCACCTGGGTTATCTGTTCGACTGGCTGCGCGGTTTGAAGCGGCGCACCACCATCAGCCACACGGAGGTTGAACTGCGTGGGCAATGGTTTCGTTATGGTGAGCCAGAGGCAGAGAAAGTGGTGAAGATCGGAGTCTGGTAAACACCACATTTTTTAATCTTCACTCAGATTAAAGACCTTTAGTGGTTTTGCTTGATTGCCCCTGCACCCCCACCGGCACATCCCCCTTGAGCGTAACCCGGCGCACGATGCGCTCCTGGGTGCCGTAGTCGTCCACCGCGTAATGCTGGGTGGCACGGTTATCCCAGATCGCCACGTCGCCGGTGTTCCAGCGCCAGCGCACGGTGTTTTCCAGGCGAGTGACGTGGCCTTGCAGCAGGTTGAACAACTGCGCCGACTCTGCCTGGGAGTAGCCTTTCAGGCGTTTGACGAAGTGCCCCAACAGCAGCGTTTTCTCACCACTGACCGGGTGCACGCGCACCACCGGGTGTTCGGTTTCGTACACCGTGGAGGTGAACACCTTGCGGTATTCCTCCAGCTTCTCCACCGCCACATCCGGCTTGCGGGCGGCATAGTCGTATTCGTTGCTGTGCACTGCCCACAGGTGGTCAGCCAATGCGCGCAGCTCCACGCTGAGGTCGTTGTAGGCAGCGGCTGTGTTGGCCCATACGGTATCGCCGCCGGAAGCAGGCGCCAGCACCGAACGCAGGATCGAGGCCTTAGGGTAGGCATCCACAAAGGTCACGTCGGTGTGCCAGGAATTGGCGCGCTGGCCACGGGTGCCATCCAACTCCATCAAGAACCGCGTGCCGTCCCGCACCGGCACCGTCGGGTGGGCAATCGGCTCGCCGAGCAGGTGAGCAAAGGCTTCCTGGCTCTGGTCATCGAGGTGGGTCTGCTCGCGAAAGAAAATCACCTTGTACTGCACCAGCGCCTGCTGGATGGCCTCGACGGTGGCGGCATCCAGCTCACCGGACAATTTGATGCCACGGATTTCGGCGCCGATCCGCCCGGCTACCGGGTGAATATCGAGTGGTTGGGCGACGGATTGAACGGCTAATGCGGCGTTGCTCATTGTGATGACCCTCATGTGCCTGCGAAACGGTGGGGGGACGCTTCCAGCAACGCTCTATCCATATGCAATTTAGGTCTAGCAAATGAATGAATGCTTCGTTGACGGAATAAGAGCTTGCATTTAAAACCTCAGCTTGCTCGGTCGCAAATGCCTTCGACCTATTTTTAAAATGCCGGGAAAGCATATGGATCTTCGCCAACTGCGCTACTTCATCGCCCTCAACGAACACCGCAGTTTCGTGCGTGCCGCGGACGCTATGGGCATCACCCAACCAGCGTTCAGCCGCAGTATCCAGGGGCTGGAACAGGAGTTCGGTTGCGTGTTGGTAGACCGTGGCCACAAGGACTTGCGCCCCACGCCGGAAGGCCAGGTGGTGTTGCAGCACGCCCTGAGCCTGGTGCATGGTGCAGCGCTGCTGAGCAGTGAAGTGACGCGCATGACCAAGCTCGACGCCGGCGACCTGCGTTTCGGCTGCGGCCCGGCGCCAGCCGTGAAACTGGTGCCGGATGCGGTGGCGCGGTTTATCAACGCCCACCCGAAAATCCGTACCACGTTTCAGGTGGATAACTGGGAAACCCTCAGCCGCCGCCTGAGCCGTGAAGAGATCGAATTTTTTATCGCTGACATCCGTCAGTTCGAGGCCGACCCGAATTTCCAGACCCGCGCACTCACCCCCAAACGCGGGGTGTTTTTCTGCCGACCCGGCCACCCTTTGCTGGCCAAGGACAGCCTGTCCACCAACGATATGTTCGACTACCCGCTGGCGGCGCCGCTGATCTCCCAAGGCATTCGCAAACTGCTGGCGAACCTGAGTGGGCGTATGGATTTTTCACCCAGTATTCAGACCGAGCACTTCCCGGCACTGGTGAGCATCGTGCTGCAAACCAATGCCATCGGCGTCGGCACTGAAGAAGCCTTTGCCGAGGACATTGCCAGGGGGGCGCTGGTGCTGCTGCACTGGCGCAACTTGCCGCAGCACATGGACACCCTGAGCGCACGCTGCGGGATCGTCAGCCGCACGGGGTCGCGGTTGTCGCCGGCGGCGAAGGCGATGATCGAGACCTTGGTGGAGGTGGATAGCCAGCAGGTCAGTGTGGCGGTTTGAAGGGCCTCATCGCAGGCAAGCCCGCTCCCACATTTGAGCGTTGAACACATTCAAGTGTGGGAGCTGGCTTGCCTGCGATAGCGATAGCCCAGGCACCGACAAGCTCAGAGCCCTGCCGCCACCAGCCCAGGCGCCACCCAATCACTCACCTGAAACGACTTGCGAATCAACTTCTCCCTGGACGCCAAGTCCACCGCATCCTGCAATTTGCCAAGGAACACCGGGTCCAGCGTGGAGGGGAAAACTTCGCTGAGTTTCTGGTCTTTCAAATCATTGGTGAGGATCACCGGCGGGTAACTGGCCAGCCCTGACACCAGTGCGATGTACGCCTGTTTGTTGTTGTCATCGGTCAACCACTGCACCGCTTGCTGCTGGGCCTTGAGCAACGTGGCCACGGCGTCTGGGTGTTCATCGACGAATTTGGAGCTGCCCACCAGCACGGCCTGGATGCTGCCGGCATCGCCCAGGTCCTTGGTGGTCAGCGGTATTTCTGCCAAACCTTTGGCCTGCAACGCCGTCAGGGTGGACCCGCCCCAGGTGGCGTCAATCTGCTTGGCGGCCAGGGCAGCAGCGGCCGCGTTGAAGTCCAGGTTGATCACCTTAAGGTCCTTCTCGCTCAAGCCCTGGCTGGCCAATGCGCTGTCGAACGACAACTGGCTGGCCGTGCCTCGGAACACCGCCACGCGCTTGCCCTTGAGGTCTTGCAGGGTCTTGATGCCGGAGCCCGGCACCACGCCGAGGTAGTGTTTCACTCCCCGTGCAGAGGCGCTGAGCAGCCGCGTATCCAGGCCATTGGAGCGGCCGATGATCGCTGCCAGGTCGCCCAGATAGGCCAGGTCCACCTGGCCGTTGGCGAACGCTTCATTGATCACCGGACCGGCGCCCTTGAAGTAATTCCACTGGATCTTGATGCCTTGGTCGGCAAAGGCTTTTTCAAAGATCTGCTGTTCACGCAACACGTCGGTGATGCCACCGCCGCTGTGCTGGCTGCCGGCACTGAGGTCGGGCACTGCGATGCGGATTTCCTTGAGGTCGGCGGCATGCACCAACCCGGCCAGGGCGGTGCCGGCGAACAGGCTGATCAGACGTTTAAAGGGCAGTTTCATAAGCGCAGCTCCTGGTGGGCGACGGTCGCCTGGGGAGCAAAAAGTAGGCATAGACTGAACAAAACTTTAAATACTATAAATTCACAATTTAATAGCATTTAGAAATATGCAAGCTAACCCGCTGCCTCCAGAGGCATATGCATAAACAGCATCGAAAATATTCTTCGAATGCATTGGATGCGTGGCGGCGTGAGGCTTTAAATGACTTTTCTTATCTCACAATCATCTTGATCACGCTTTTGTAAGATCGAAATCACATAACGCATTCGGAGGTCTTCCATGGCCCGGATTTCACTTCTGAGCCTGCCGCTGGCGGCCCCGTCTAAAGGCATCGCGCCGCGCTGGGCGCAGCTGGGCCAGCGTTTATTGCCGTGGCTGCTGCCGCTCACGCTGTTTGCCTTATGGTGGCTGGCCAGCCGCAATCATTGGATGAGCGAGCAGATTCTGCCCACCCCCGCCCTGGTGTGGAACAGCGCGGTGGAGTTGGCCGCTGGCGAGTTATGGAGCCATCTGGCGATCAGCTTGCAGCGCTTGTTCTGGGGCCTGCTGGCCGGTGTCAGTGCCGGCGCGATACTGGGCGCGTCCCTGGGTTTCAGTGCGCGCGCCGAGCGCTTGGTGTTCCCGACGTTCAGCGCGCTGGCGCAAGTGCCGACCCTCGCCTGGATCCCGCTGTTCATGGTGTTTTTCGGCATTGGCGAAACCCTCAAGCTGGTGGTGCTGGTCAAGGCCATCGTGGTGCCCGTGACCCTGCATACCCTGGTGGGCGTGCGCGACGCCCAGCCCAACCTGCGCGAAGCCGCCCGTGTACTGCGCCTGCCTGGCCACTTGCTGATCCGCCGCCTGGTCCTGCCCGCCGCACTGCCTGCGTTCATGGCCGGCGTACGCCTGGCCCTGGCCGCCGGCTGGACCTCCCTGCTGGCCGTGGAGCTGCTGGCCTCCAGCGAAGGCATCGGCTACCTGATGGTGTGGGCGCGCCAGTTGTTCATGCTCGATATCGTCTTCGTGTGCATCGTGGTCATTGGCGTGCTGGGTGTAGTGATGGACCGCGGCATCGGCTGGCTGGATCGCAAGTGGGTGCACTGGCCCCATCCGGCCACTGCGCAGATTCGACGCGGGCCACGCTATGAAGGCTGGCAACGCCTGCAGCCCTGGTTGTTACCTTTGCTGTTGTTGGCGCTGTGGCAGGCCGCGACGCAACAGGGCTGGGTAGACCCGAACATTCTGGTCAGCCCCTGGGCCGTGCTGCAAACCATCCTGGCCGGCGTGCTGGATGGCAGCTTGACCACCGCCCTGGGCAAAAGCCTGGGACGGGCCCTGGGCGGCTTGTTGCTCGGCGGCAGCCTGGGCTTTGCCGTGGGCTTGTGGCTGGGGTTGTCGCGGCGCAGTGAACGACTGCTCGGCCCAACCTTGTCCGCGTTGCGCCAGATTGCCATTTTCGCCTGGGTGCCACTGTTGACCGCCTGGTTCGGCCTGGGTGAGTTGGCCAAGTGGGTGTTTATCGCGCTCGCCGCCTTCTTCCCGTTGTTTATTGCCACCCAGCGCAGCGTGCTCAACCTGTCACCCCAGCTGCGCGAAGCCGCGCAGGTGCTGCGGCTGAACCTCTGGCAACGCCTGCGCCGCCTGGTGCTGCCGGGTGCCGCGTCGGGGATTTTCGCCGGCCTGCGCCTGAGCCTGATCTACGCGTGGATGGGCACCCTCGGCGCCGAATATTTCATGCCCTCCAATGGCGGCATCGGCAGCCTGATGATCGGCGCCCAACAGTTGCTGCGCATGGATTTGATCATGAGCGGCATGCTGCTGGTCGGCCTCACCGGCGCCGTTCTCAACCTGATCGGCCAACGCATCGAAACCCGTGCCACCCGCTGGAGACACGCATGAACGCACCGATTGTCAGCTTCAACCACGTGGGTAAGTCCTTCGACGTCGATGGCTTCGAACTGGAAGCCATCCGTGAATTCAACCTGGAGGTGGCCGAAGGGGAATTTGTTGCGATTGTCGGCTCCAGTGGATGCGGGAAATCCACACTGCTGCGCTTGCTGGTGGGCTTGGATACGCAGTTTCGCGGCGAGATCCAGGTCGATGGCAAAGCCGTCAGCGGTATCGGTGGCGAGCGCGGCATCGTGTTCCAGGAGCACCGCCTGTTCCCGTGGCTGACCGTGGCGCAAAACATTGGCCTGGGGCTGGTCAACGAGCCCCTGAGCGAGGCCGAGCGCAACCGGCGCATCAGTGACTTTATCGAGCTGGTGGGCCTCACCGACTTCACCCGCGCCTACCCCCACCAACTCTCCGGCGGCATGGCGCAACGGGTGGCGATTGCCCGCGGCCTGGTGGCCAGCCCGCGCATCCTGTTGCTGGACGAACCCTTCGGCGCCCTGGATGCACTGACGCGCCAGCAGATGCAGGACGAACTGCTGGCGATTCGTGCCCGCGCCAGGATCACCACGGTACTGGTGACCCACGATGTGGAAGAGGCGATTTTCCTCGCCGATCGCGTGGTGGTGATGGAGCCGCGTCCGGGGCGAATCAAGCAGGTCGTCGAGATCGCCCTGCCTCATCCGCGCCAGCGCAGCAGTTTTGAATTCCACCAGCTACGCGAAGAGCTGTTGCACGAATTAACCAGCGACGACCATTACCAACCGCCAGTGCGCGAACAGATCCGTGACCTGCCATTGGCGTTCATTGCTTGCTGAAAGAAAGCTCAGTGCGCGGGTGTTCCTGGGGCTCCAGGCGATTGGCTCGCGCAAACGTGCCCAAATCATTGAAGCGCACCCCCATCTCGGCCATGACCTTGTGCGCCACCTTGGCGGTCATCTGGCGGATGTAGAACGGTTCTTTCACCACAAAGTGATGGATGCCGTGGGTGCTGCCGAAGTTGAAGCAGAACGCCTGCAACGGCCATAGCCACCAAGGGTTCAGCACTTGGGTTTGCTGAATCACATTGCCCAGTTCCACATCGCCGTAGTAATGCATGTTGGAGCTGACAAAGTGCAGGCAGAAGGTGCGCAACACGTTCGGGCCGATGATCACCACCGCAGCGATATCGATCACCTGCATCACCTGCAAGGTACCGGCTGACCACTGAATGGGCGCGCCCATCAAACTGGCAATGCCATTGGCGACATGAAAGCCCAGGAAGACGTACCACGCGCCCCAATGCAGCAAGGCCAGCGGTGCGTACACCAGCAGCACGCGCTTGAGGATGCTAGCCCTGTGCGGCCAGGTCTTGGCGCGCAACAGACGGATCAAGGCTGACATCATGTTGTCCCCCACCATCAGCAACCGCGCGATGCCCCAGGGTTCGCCATTGGTGATCGCGCGCTCTTCCATGTCGGCTTCGGTGCCCGAGACCTTGTGATGGTTGAGGTGCAGGTGCCGGCGTATCCATGGGTTGATGGTGCTTGGCCGCGCCAGCCATACCAGGCCCATCATCAGGTTGTGGGGCACGCGTTGCTTGCGAAAGTACATGCTGTGGATCAGGTCGTGTTCCAACTCATGGGTGAGCGAGGCGAAAAAGGCATTGAGCAGCAGACACACCCACCAGGCCATATGACCGCTGATATAAAGCGCTGCCGAGCCGAGCATGCCCAGCAGGGCAAAGGCCAGGATGCCCGCGCCCAGCGCGTCCTGATGCAACAACCAGGGGTGCCGCTGGCGCAAGCGCACGCCTTCGGCCATCACCACCTCGCGGATATGCGCCGAACGCTGTTGCGCGTTCAACGGCTGGGGGCTTGCAGAAGTACCGTCCATGCTTCCATTCTCTTGTGAAGTGATGCCTGAATCCTGCACCTAACCCTAGCGCAGGACGCTAGCCGCGCACGCCAATCTGTTGACCACAAGCGCCAATTGCCATGACCGAACCCACTTCCCTCGCCAGCTGGACCCGTGCCCTGCGCAAGCAGCTCGACGCCCTGGGCCTCGACAGCGCCGCCCTGTGCGCCGAAGCCGGGCTGGACCCGCAGCAGATGGACGACCCCAACGCCCGCTATCGGTTGTCGGCCACCACGCGCCTATGGGCGCTGGCGGTACAGGCCAGTGGCGACCCTGCGATCGGGCTGCGGGTGTCGCGGTTTGTCAGCCCCACCACCTTTCATGCGCTGGGTTACGCACTAGTGGCCAGCGGCAGCTTGCGCGAGGTGTTCGAGCGCATCGTGCGCTATCACCAGGTGGTCAGTGATGCCCTGGACCTGGAGCTGAGCCGCCACGGCGACATCTACCGTTTTCGCCTGCTCCAACCTCCAGGCAGCCCCGCGCCCGCGCCGGAAGCGATTGATGCCTTTGCGGCGATCTACGTACGCACCTGTCGCAACCGCCTGGGTCGCGACTATGCGCCGTTGGCCGTTTACCTGCGGCGCCCGGAACCCGCCGACCCCGAGCCGTGGCACAGGGTATTTCGCGCGCCGGTATGGTTTGCCGCCGACGAAGACCGCCTGGAATTCGCCGCCAGCGACTTCGACAGCCACCTGGACGACGCCAACCCGGAGCTGGCCGAGCACAACGAAACCGTGCTCAAACGCACCCTCGCCCAACTGCAACCGCTGACCTGGGAACGCAAGGTGCGCGCCGCCATCGAGGCGCAATTGCCGGACGGCGAGCCAGGCGCCGAACGCATTGCACAAGCGCTGCACTTGAGCCTGCGCAGCTTGCAGCGGCACTTGGCCGATGAAGGGTGTCGGTTTGACGCCTTGCTCAATGAATGCCGGCAAAACCTGGCGTTATTGCACCTGCGCGACCCGCAGTGCTCATTGGCCGAGATCAGCCATTTGCTGGGGTTTGCCGATACCAGCAGTTTCAATCGTGCGTTCAAGCGCTGGACGGGGATGACGCCGGGGCAGTTTCGCGAGGATTTGCAGTAGTCATCCAAGTACCCGCTGCCTTCCCTCAAGGACGACTACTTACCCAGGCCAGAAAACATCCGCTCACTTCACCGTAAATCTGATAACCGATGTCCATGCGGAACGCTCCAGCGTTGTTTCCTGCCAGCCGAAAACACCGACCTCACCTGGCTCCAGAGAATGTGTGAATTCCCATGATCCATCCGGCTTGACTTTAGCGCCGCCAAATTTATCCCCATTTGCCGGAGTAAGGGAGAAGTAGACGTCCCACTCGGGAAGACCCGTGCCTTTGAACGTCACTGGGCTCGCATAACTTCCACCTTGAACCGGTAGTTCTACAACCGGTGGGGCTTCTGCACGCTTTCCTGGCCTCGGTATTGGAGGGAAAAAATCACAAGAATTTTCTGCCATGAGCCTTAACTCCTCGATTGTCACGATTGACAATCAAAGTCTGCGCCCTCTGAAACATCGCATCTACTGTCAACGTTGACAGGTACAAAACCCACTCAGCCAGTTTGATTACAAACCTGTCATCCAATTGTGCGGCTTTTGTCCGCGTCCGCTGGTTACCGTGACGGCCTGCTTTCTGGAGCCCTCACTATGTACCGCACTGCCTTGTTCCTGAGCCTCGCCGTGGCCACCGTCGCCCAGGCGGCACCACAATTACCACGCCATGCCGAGCTGGATCTGCACGCCGCTCGCCAACTGGCCGACGCCAGCCTGGCCCACTGCACCGCGGCGCTGACCGTACTCGACCGCGGTGGCAACCTGTTGCTGGGCCTGCGCGCTGACGGTGTCGGCCCGCACAACAGCCTCGCCAGCCAACGCAAGGCGTACACGGCGCTGTCGACAAAAACCCCGACCCGGCTGTTTGCCGAACGGGCGCGTAATAACCCCGAGGCCGCCAACCTCAACAGCGTGCCCGAGCTGCTGTTGCTCGGCGGCGGCGTGCCGCTGTTTGCCGATGCCGAACTGGTCGGTGCGCTGGGCATCGCCGGTGCCGGTGGCGCCGCGCAGGATGAAGCCTGCGCCGTACAAGCCGCCGAGCAACTGGGCTTGAAAATCACCCCTTGATTCCACTTCCCTCAAAAGGACTTCGCGATGAAAACCTTGAGCATGACCCTTGCCGCACTGAGCTTGAGTGGCCTGTGCAACCTGGCCCTGGCCGACGGCAACCCCCTGAGCGTGCACGTACTCAACCTGGAAAACGGCCTGCCAAGCGCCGGTGTCAACGTGACCCTGGAACAGCACGTGGGCGATAAATGGCAGTCGCTGTCTGAAGGTGTGACCAACCAGCAAGGCCGCATCGCCGAGCTGTTCCCGGCCAACCGCAGCATGCAGCCGGGCGAGTACCGCGTGGTGTTCAAGACCGGCGATTACTACAAGAAGGCGAACCGCGAGACGTTCTTCCCCGAGGTGCCGGTGATTTTCCAGGTCAAGCAGGCCGACCAGCACTACCACATCCCGCTGCTGCTCAGCCCTTACGGCTTCTCCACCTATCGCGGTTCATAGGCCCGCGGCCAGCCGCAGCCCATTGAGGTCGCGTATCTCGATGGCGCCGTAACTCAAGCCGATAATGCCCTGTTGCTCCAGCGCCTTGAGCAGACTGTTGATGGTCTGGCGCGACAGGCCCAGCATTGCCGCCAGATCCTCCTGGGGCAGTTGCAGCACGCGGCGCGCATGCTCAACTTCGCCATAGCCTTGGGCGATCATCAGCAGCCGATGGGCCAGGCGCTTTGAAGCGGGCATCAGGCTCATCTGTTCGATATTGATCAACGACAGCCTCAGTTTATGGCTCATCAACAGTGCCATCTCCCGCCAGAACAGCGGATGCTGTTCGAGAATGCCGAGCATCGCCGCCTGCGGCACCTGCAGCAGTCTGCAAGCACCCGTGGCCAAGGCATCGTGGGTGCGCGGCAGGTTGTCGAACAGGCAGATCTCGCCGAACCAGTAGGGCGTTTCCACCAGGCTCAACACCGCTTCCTTGCCCTGAGCACTGACCGCACTGATGCGCACCGTGCCTTCCAGCACCGCATACACGCCGCACGGCGGGTCACCGCGCTTGAACAGGTACTGCCCCGCCGTCAGCACACGCAACCGCGCCGCCCCCAGCAGGCTACGCTGCAAGTCAGGCGGCAAATGGCTGAACCAATGACCGCGAGCCAATTGCGCGTGCCATGTCCCTGTGTCCATGCGAACTCCGAAGATTGTCGCCCAATTGACAGTTAGGCACCGACTGACAGGGCATGATCAAACATCCTACAGGAGGAACAACAATGAAAAGCCTCGTCGACCACCTCAGTCAATACGCCGCATACCACCGCGACCCACGCAACATCGCCAGCCACTTCATCGGTATTCCGTTGATTGTGGTGGCGGTGGCCGTGCTGTTGTCGCGCCCCGAATGGTCGATGGGCGGGCTGTGGCTATCACCTGCGGTACTGCTGGCGTTGTTTTCGGCGTGGTTTTATCTGCGCCTGGAACTGGCCTTGGGCGTGTTGATGACGGTGCTGATGGGCTTGTCGGTGTGGGCCGGGCATGTGCTGGCGGCGCAAAGCACGGCGGTGTGGCTGAGCAGCGGCGTGGGGATGTTTGTGGTGGGCTGGGTGATTCAGTTCGTCGGGCATTACTACGAAGGCAGGAAGCCTGCGTTTGTGGATGATGTGTCGGGGCTGATCGTGGGGCCGTTGTTTGTGGTGGCGGAGTTGGCGTTTTTGCTGGGGTTGCGGCAGGACCTCAAGCGCCAGATTGAAGAGCGCTCTGGGCCGGTGGGAGTACGCGGGAAAAACGCCACGGTCTAACAAGTACTGAACATCCAATGTGGGAGCCGGGGTTGCCCGCGATGGCGGTGGATCAGTTGGCATAACTGTCGACTGACACACCGCCATCGCGGGCAAGCCCGGCTCCCACAAGGGTTTTGCAGTGTTATTAGGCTTTTTGCCAGACCTTGGGTTTGAAGAACAAGGTCTCGCCCCGCGCCAACCCGGTGAGGCTGTCATGGTCTTTCACCACTTCGGCCTCGATCAACTCGCTTTGGCCTTCGACCTTCAAGGTCACGCGAGTAGTCGCGCCCAACGGCCGAATATCCCGCACTTGCGCCGCATGGTGATCTTCCAGTTCATGGCGTGACAACGACACTTCGTGGGGACGGAACAGCAGGTGCTTGTCTTCGCCCAAATGCAGGCGGTTGGAGTCCCCCAGGAAGTGATAGACAAAGTCGCTGGCCGGGTTTTCGTAGACGTCGCCCGGTGAACCGATCTGCTCGATCACGCCCTTGTTCATCACCACGATACGGTCGGCGACTTCCATGGCCTCTTCCTGGTCGTGGGTCACGAAGACCGAGGTCAGGTTGATGTCCTCGTGCAGGCGCGCCAGCCAGCGGCGCAGTTCTTTACGCACCTTGGCATCAAGGGCGCCGAACGGCTCGTCGAGCAGCAGAACCTTGGGCTCCACCGCCAAGGCGCGGGCCAGGGCGATACGCTGGCGCTGGCCACCGGAAAGTTGTTCCGGGTAGCGGTCGGACAACCAATCGAGCTGCACCATGTTCAGCAGCTCGTGAACCTTGCTCGCGATCTGGCTTTCGGTGGGGCGTTGGTTTTTCGGCTTCATGCGCAGGCCGAAAGCGACGTTGTCGAACACGGTCATGTGGCGGAACAGCGCGTAGTGCTGGAACACAAAGCCCACGTTGCGATCACGCACATCGTGGCCGGAGACGTCTTCACCATGGAACACGATGCTGCCGGCGTCCGGGGTTTCCAGGCCGGCGATGATGCGCAGCAACGTGGTCTTGCCGCAGCCGGACGGGCCCAGCAACGCCACCAGCTCGCCACTCTGGATATCCAGGTTGATGCTGTCCAGGGCCTTGAAGGCGTTGAAGTTCTTGCTGACATTACGGACTTCGATCGACATGACTTATTCCTCACCCGCGCTGTTGCGCAGGCGGTTGATTCGGTTCTCGCTCCACTGCTTGAGCAGCAGGATGAAGAGCGCCAGGATCAGCAACAGGCTGGCCACCGCAAACGCGGCAACGTGGTTGTATTCGTTGTAGAGAATCTCGACATGCAGCGGCAGGGTGTTGGTGACGCCGCGAATGTGGCCGGACACCACCGACACCGCGCCGAACTCACCCATGGCCCGCGCCGTACACAGCACCACGCCGTAGATCAGGCCCCACTTGATGTTCGGCACGGTGACATGCCAGAACATCTGCCAGCCATTGGCGCCCAGCAGGCGCGCGGCTTCTTCTTCCTGGGTGCCCTGCTCCTGCATCAGCGGGATCAACTCACGGGCCACGAACGGCACGGTGACGAAGATGGTCGCCAGCACGATGCCCGGCAGGGCGAACACGATCTGGATGTCATGCTCTTGCAGCCACGGCCCGAAGAAGCCCTGGGCGCCGAACATCAACACGTACACCAGGCCGGCGATCACCGGCGAGACCGAGAACGGCAGGTCGATCAGCGTGACCAGGATGCTCTTGCCACGGAACGAGTACTTGCTCACGCACCAGGCGGCGCTGACGCCGAACACCAGGTTGAGCGGCACCGAAATCAGCACGGCGATCACCGTGAGTTTCAGCGCCGACAGCGCGTCTGGCTCAAGGATTGCCGTGAAGAACGTGCCGAGGCCGTTCTTCAAGCCCTGGGACACCACCACCAGCAATGGCAGCAGCAGAAACAGGACGAATACCAGCCAGCCAAGGCCGATCAGGATACGTCGCGAGGTCGCACTGCCACGCCGGGCGGCGTTGGCCGAGGACGCGGCGGAAATAGACGATTGGGACATGTTCCGCGCCTCCTTATGGACGTTCGATGCGCCGCTGCAACAGATTGATCAGCAGCAGCAAGACAAAGGACACCACCAGCATCAGCACACCAATGGAGGTGGCGCCGCGGTAGTCGTATTGGTCGAGCTTGACCATGATCAGCAATGGCAGGATTTCGGTTTTCATCGGCATGTTGCCGGCAATGAAGATCACCGAACCGTACTCACCCACGCCTCGGGCAAACGCCAGGGCGAAGCCGGTCAGCCAGGCGGGCAACAATGCCGGCACGAGGATGTAGCGGAACACCTGCAACGGCTTGGCGCCGAGGCAGGCGGCGGCCTCTTCGATTTCCCGGGGGATATCGGCCAGCACCGGCTGCACCGTGCGCACCACGAAGGGCAACGTGACGAAGGTCAGCGCCAGGGTGATACCCAGGGGGGTGTAGGCGATCTTGAAACCCAGGTCGGCGGCAAACTGGCCGACCAGGCCGTTGGGCGCGTACAGCGCCGTCAGCGCGATACCGGCGACGGCGGTGGGCAGGGCGAACGGCAGGTCGATCATCGCGTCGATGACCTTGCGCCCGGGGAAGGTGTAGCGCACCAGCACCCAGGCCAACAAAGTGCCAATCACACCGTTGATGAGTGCGGCGTACAGCGCGGTACTGAAGCTCAGCTTCAAGGCCGCCAGCACGCGAGGCGCGGAGATGATGTTCCAGAACTGATCCCAGGTGAGTTGAGCGGCGTGTACAAACATCGCCGCCAGGGGGATGAGTACGATCAGGCTGAGGTACACCACGGTGTAGCCCAGCGTCAGCCCGAAGCCGGGTATGACGGGGGAGATACGACGCGACATAAGAGTCCTTGGTTAAAGGGTAGAAACCACTGTAGGAGCGTGCGTTCTGTGGCAGCTGGCTTTTCTGTGGGAGCCGGGCTTGCCCGCGATGCAGGCACCTCGGTGTATCAGCCACACCATGGTGATGCTATCGCAGGCAAGCCAGCTCCCACACCAGCCCAGTCCCTACAGAAAGTCAGGCCCCTACAGGTACTTTGGCTTATTGCGCCGTGTAGATCTGGTCGAACACGCCACCGTCATTGAAGAATTTCGGTTGGGCAGTTTTCCAGCCGCCGAAGTCTTTGTCGATAGTCACCAGGTCCAGTTTCGGGAACTGCTGGGCGTATTTGGCGGCGACTTTTTCATCCCGTGGACGGTAGAAGTTCTTCGCCGCAATCTCCTGGCCCGCCGGGCTGTACAGGTGGTTGAGGTACGCGGTGGCGATCTCGGTGTTGCCCTTTTTCTCGGCGTTCTTGTCCACAACGGCCACAGGCGGTTCCGCCAGGATCGACAGGGAAGGCACGACGATGTCGAACTTGTCGGCGCCGCCGTCTTCCTTCAAGGCCAGGAACGCCTCGTTTTCCCACGCCAGCAGCACGTCACCCTGGCCGTTGTTGACGAAGGTAATGGTAGAACCGCGCGCGCCGGTGTCCAGTATCGGCACGTGCTTGAACAGCTCTTTGACGTATTCCTGGGCCTTGGCTTCGCTGCCGCCAGCCTTGAGGCCGTAGGCCCAGGCGGCGAGGAAGTTCCAGCGTGCACCGCCGGAGGTTTTCGGGTTGGGCGTGATCACCGACACGTCTTTCTTGATCAGGTCGCCCCAGTCCTTGATGCCTTTGGGGTTGCCCTTGCGCACCAGGAACACGATGGTGGAGGTGTATGGGGTGCTGGCGTCCGGCAGGCGGGTCTGCCAGTTCTCCGGCAGGGTCTTGCCCAGCTTGGCGACTTCATCAATGTCACCGGCCAGGGCCAGGGTCACTACGTCGGCGCGCAGGCCGTCAATCACTGCGCGTGCTTGCTTGCCCGAGCCACCGTGGGACTGCTGGATCTTGACGTTGTCGCCGGGGTGGGACTGTTTCCAGAAGCTGGTGAACTCAGCGTTGTAATCCTGGTACAGCTCACGGGTGGGGTCGTACGAGACGTTGAGCAACTCGTAGTCCTTGGCAACGGCGGAACCGGCAAACACGGCACTGGCCAATGCGGCCAAGGCATAACGGCGAATCGACGACATAGAAGCTCCTGAAATTCTTGAGTGTTGGCTTTTCTTGTAATTGCGGGTCTATCGCCGTTCTTGCTCAGCTCGGTTTGTTACCGGGGTTCTGCAGACGGAATTTTTCCTTGCGTTCGATCTGTACCACTTGGGCGTTGTGTACGGTGATTTCCACCGCGCCAAACCGCAGGTCGCGCAGGGCGCTCTGGATTTCACGCAAAATGGCTGCTTCGTCCTGGCCGTCAACGCTACGTAGAGATGCGCTCATGGTCTCGCTCCTGAAAATGAGTAGTGCCTGGCAGTGGCGGCACTGCTTGCGGCGTGAGGGCGATAGTAGATAAGCGCGGATATTCTTAAAAATACTATTTAAGAATGTTTATATAACCAGAAAGAATTTTCTGATAGGGCATGGGGTTGCAAGGGTTTCCACAGAAAAAACGCTCATGCACAGTCGCCGCAGAACCCTGTGGGAGCTGGCTTGCCTGCGAAAGCGGTGGTGCAGTAACACATGCAGCGACTGACACACCGCCTTCGCGGGCAAGCCCGACTCCCACATTGACCGCGTCAGTCCTGGCGGATCAGAGGTGCTCGGGTCCAGTCGATTTCATCAGCCGGCATGGGCCGTCCAAACCAGTACCCCTGGCCCATGTCGCATTCCTGATCCAGTAGGAACCGCGCCTGTTCCACCTGCTCAATTCCTTCGGCGTGCACCTGCATGCCCATGCTTTTGGCCAGGGCGATCACCACGCGCACAATCGCCGCGTCGTCTTCGTCCCACGGCAAGCCCGCCACAAAGCCCTGGTCGATCTTGAGCTTCTGCACCGGCAGACGCTTGAGGCGCAGCAACGAGGAATAGCCGGTGCCAAAGTCGTCGATCGCCAGGCGCAGGCCCAGTTCGCGCAGGCGGTGCAGTTGCTCCAACGCGACTTCCGGGTCGTCCATCACGGCGCTCTCGGTGACTTCCAGCTCCAGGAAGGCCGGATCCAGCCCAGTGGTGTGCAGCACTTGGGCCACTTGCTCATACAGCTCGCGCCGGGCAAACAGGCGGCTGGAGACATTGATTGCGATAAAGCTCAGCGGCGCGCCGTCGGCCAGCCATTGGCACATCTGGCGGCAGGCCTGGTCCATCACCCACGCATCGATGTCGGCAATCAGCCCGGTGCGCTCGGCGATGGGGATGAACTCGCCCGGCGGTACCAGGCCGCGTTCCGGGTGCTGCCAGCGCACCAGTGCTTCAACGCCGACCAAGCGGCTGTCGTGCAGGTCGTGCACCGGCTGGTAATACACGCGCAGCTCATGTTGGTCGAGGGCGCGACGCAGCTCGCCGGCGATTTCCACCCGGTGTTGGGCGTGGGCGGTCAGCTCTTCGGTATACAACGCGTAGCCTTCGCGCCCGGCACTCTTGGCCTTGAACAACGCGGAATCGGCGTTGCGCAGCAATTGCTCGGCGCTCAGGGCGTCACTGGGGAACAGGCTGATACCGATACTGGCGCTGATAAACAGCTGGTTGCCGTCAAAAATGAACGGATCCTTCATGGCGTTGAGCATGCGCTGCGCCAAGGCCGCCGCTTGCACCACCTGCGGGCAACTTTCTGCCAGCACGGCAAACTCGTCGCCCCCCAGGCGCGCCAGGGTAACCCCCGGCCCAAACAGGCCGCTGAGGCGTTCGGCCACCAACTTGAGCAACTGATCGCCAACGTTATGGCCGAGGCTGTCGTTGATGATCTTGAAGTGATCCAAGTCCATCAACAGCAGAGCGCAGCCTCGCTTGTGCACCTGCGCGGAAGCCAGGGCCTGCTCGGCGCGATCGGTGAACAGCAGGCGATTGGGCAGGTCGGTGAGCGGGTCATGGTGTGCCAGGTGCGCCAATTCGTGCTCGGAGTCCTTGATGGCGCTGATGTCCGAAAACACCGCCACGTAGTGGCTGACCTGGCCCTGGTCATCGTGAATCACGCGGATGGTTTGCCACTGGGGGTAAACCTCGCCGCTTTTACGTCGGTTCCAGATTTCGCCGCTCCATTCGCCGGTGCTTTCCAGGGCCTGGAACATCTGCTGGTAGAAATGCGCCGAGTGGCGCCCGGACTTGAACAGGCTTGGCCGTTGGCCCATCACGTCGTCGCGCTGGTAGCCGGTGATCTCCATAAACGCGCGGTTGACGTGCACGATCAGCCCCTGGGTATCGGTGACCAGCACCCCTTCGCGGGTGCAATCGAACACCGCAGCGGCCTGACGCAGGCGCTCGCGGTTCTCTTTCAGGGGTTGTTGCAACGCATGGGCACGGGCAAAACGCCAGCCTATCCAGTAAATGAGCAAGGCGCTGAGGCTGACCCACACATAACCGCGCGCTTGCAGCCAGCGTCCCAGCTCCAAGGGTTCATCGATAAAGTTGATTAATAGGTAATGGCTGAGCTGGAGCCAAAGGATGGAAACCAGCAGGTACACCAACCCCGCACGTAGGGCACCTCGGTATGAAAACAGCATATGCTTAGTAATCCTTACTAAATAACCAGAATCGCCCTACAAAGGATCAGGATTATAGAGGAGGAAACACTTTGTAAGTCTTATCTGAAACGGTGACTGGTTTTATCTGCAAAGGAAGTGATAATGCGGGTGCTGTTTTTTTCTTTATCTGAGGGCCATACAGCCTATGTGGTACAACGGTTTTCTTGATCTGTCCGCCTGGCAACTGGTGGCAGTCACGCTGTTGATGACCCACGTGACCATTATTGGGGTCACTGTCTATCTGCACCGTTATTCGGCCCATCGCTCGCTCGAGCTCAATGCCGGCCTTAAACACTTCTTCCGCTTCTGGCTGTGGCTGACCACGGCGCAGAACACTCGCGAGTGGACCGCCATCCACCGCAAGCACCACGCCAAATGCGAAACCGTCGATGACCCGCACAGCCCGGTGATCAAGGGCTTGTCCACCGTGCTGCGCAAAGGTGCCGAGCTGTACCGCGCCGAGGCGGAAAACCCCGAGACCCTGCGTATCTACGGCAAAAACTGCCCGGACGACTGGATCGAACGCAATCTCTACACGCGCTACCCGCTGTTGGGCGTGGCGCTCATGGGCGTGATCGACCTGCTGCTGTTCGGCACCATCGGTATCACTATCTGGGCGATCCAGATGATGTGGATCCCGTTCTGGGCCGCCGGCGTGATCAACGGCCTGGGGCATGCCGTGGGCTATCGCAACTTCGAATGCCGTGACGCCGCCACCAACCTGGTGCCGTGGGGCATCATCGTCGGCGGCGAAGAGCTGCACAACAACCACCACACCTACCCTAACTCGGCCAAGCTGTCGGTGAAGAAGTGGGAGTTCGACCTGGGCTGGGCCTGGATCAAGGTGTTCAGCTTCCTGCGCCTGGCCAAGGTGCAGCGTGTAGCGCCCATCGCCCACCGCGTCGAAGGCAAGGGCAGCCTGGACATGGACACCGCCATGGCGATCCTCAACAACCGCTTCCAGATCATGGCCCAATACCGCAAGTTGGTGATTGGCCCGCTGGTCAAGCAGGAGCTGGAGAAGGTCGATCATTCGGTACGCCACCAGTTCCACCGCGCCAAGCGCCTGCTGTCGCGGGAAACCAGCTTGCTGGAAGACCGCCATCACCTGCGCATCCAGAGCATGCTGGAACACAGCCATGCCCTGACCGTGATCTACGAAAAGCGCCTGGCGCTGCAGCAGATCTGGCTCAAGACCAGTTCCAACGGCCACGACATGCTGGCGGCGATCAAGGAATGGGTGCATGAAGCCGAGGCCAGTGGCATCCAATCCCTGCGCGATTTTGCCCACCAGTTGAAGACTTACTCGTTGCGTCCTACAGCAGCGTGAGGGCCCCGTGGGAGGGTTCGCCCTCCCACGCACTGGCTTTTTGGCGTCATTTTCCGGGCACCGTCAATCCACGCCGTTCACGGAACTTCACCGCAATTCCCCTCTCTCAAAGAACACTTCGCCATCATGGTGACCCCTTGTAGTGACCGCTTTTGCACCTGCGGCGCGCCCAGAGAGAGTTGTACCGATGGTTCACGAAAAGCCCAGCCTGCCCGATGTGCCCACCGCAGAGCCGCCGCGCCCGGCCGCGGCGGCGACCCTGTTGGCGCTTATGCATGCTCAAGGTGAAGTCGAGCGGCTGAGTGAGCGTGAGCAACTGCTCAGTTCCCTGCTGGTCAGCGTGAACGCCGTGCTGTGGGCCATCGATTGGGAAACACGCCGCGTGCTGTATGTGAGCCCGGCCTACGAGCGCCTGTTTGGCCGCTCTGCCGGCCTGCTGCTGGCCGACCACCGTGAATGGCGCAACAGCGTTCACCCCGAAGACCTCGACTACGCCGAACACAGCCTGGCCCGCGTGCTGGAACAGGGCGCCGTGGAGGACCGCGAGTACCGCATCATCACCGCTGACGGGCAGATCCGCTGGTTGAGCGACAAGTGCTACATCAACCAGCAGGTGGTGCCCGGTGAAGCGCTGATCGTGGTGGGCATCGCCGAAGACATCACCGAAAAGAAGCAACTTGAGCTGGAACTGCATCGCCTCGCCACCACCGACGTACTGACCCAAAGCAGCAACCGGCGACACTTCTTCGAACTCGCCAACCAGGCGTTCGACAATGCCTGCGCGCAGGGCACGCCGCTGGCGTTCCTGTTGCTGGACATCGATGATTTCAAAGACATCAACGACACCTACGGCCATCTGGAGGGCGACCAGGTGCTGCGGCGCATCGCTGAGAGTGGTCGCGGGGTATTGCGCCGTGGCGACCTGTTCGGACGCGTTGGCGGCGAAGAATTTGCTGCTGTGCTGCCGGGTTGCCCACCGGAGATGGCCCTGCAGGTTGCCGAGCGGTTGGGCAAGGAAATCCAGGCATTGGTGTTCAGCTACGAAGGGCACGAATTCAATGTGACCGTCAGCCAAGGCCTGGCCGGCCTGCGCGAAGATGACTCCACCCTCGACAGCCTGTTTGCGCGAGCGGATGCGGCGATGTACGAGGCCAAGCGCCAGGGCAAGAACCGCGTTATCGCCGGTTAACACCGACCCACTGTGGGAGCTGGCTTGCCTGCGATGGCGTCTTGACTGACCCACCGCTATCGCAGGCAAGCCAGCTCCCACAGTGGGTCGGTGTGTGTTTCAGGTTTTGCGCACTCGGGTCAGTTCCGACAAGCCTACCTTGAGCAGCCGCGCGGTCTTGCTGCCTGCCAGTTCTTCCAGCCCTTCGTGCTCGGTCAGCCGCGCCATTTGCACCGCCAGGTTCACCACCAGGGCTTCGCGCGAATACACCCCGCCTTCAAGTGAATAGATCCCCGCGATCAACTGCCGCAACTCCAGCGGCAAGCGCCAACGCGTGCGCAACGCCGAACCGTAGGCGGCGCCAAAGGCGTCAAGGGATTCGCCTATGGCTTCGTCATCCAGGGCACCGCCGCCCTGGCGCCAGTCTTCCAGGCAGCGCAACAAAGCCAAGTCGCCCAAGCGATGCAGGATGCAGGCGCTGTAGCAACGCTGGTGGTCTAGCTCCAGCATGCGCGCCAGGCGCCGGGCGTAGTCGGCGCTGTCCTGGGACAGTTGCCAGTGCCGCTCGGCGTAGGCCACCAGCCCAGGGTCACCCAACACCACGTTGTGCTTGAGCGCCAGGCCCAGGATGAGATTCATGCTCTGGCCGGGCACCAACTTATGCAGGGCCTCTGACAGGGTCTGCACCGGCGTGCCGTGGTAGCCGGCGCTGTTGGCGGCGGCGATGAGTACGGCGGTGATTTGCGGGTCGCTGTGCACCTGGTCTTCCAACTGCTTGAGGTCCAGGCCTTCGGGGCCGAGGCTGTGTTGCACGGCGGCTTTCACATCCACGCGCAACGGCGCGCCATCGCAGACCTCGCGGCGCCGCTCAAGGAAGGCTGGCAAGGTCATGCCCGGCGCCAGCGGTGGGATTTCGCAGTACACGCTTTCGCCTTCGTTGAGCAGCAGGTCTTGCAGGCGCTGGGTCAGGCTTTCCATGTTCAGCGGGCGGGTCAGGTAGGCGGTGGGCGCCAAGGGCAAGGCTTCGCGCACGCTGGCACTGTCGTTGCGACTGCTCAGCAAGATAAACGGCAGCGAACGGCGTTTCTGGCGCACGCTGCGCAGCAGGCTCAGGCCATCCACGCCCGGCAGCTCCCAATCGGCCAAGATCAGGTCATAGGTTTTTTCGCCCAACAGCGTGGCGGCGTGTTGCCCATCGGCGCACACATCCAGCCGTGCGTCACAGCGCACATTCAACAGCACTTGCTTGAGCAGGTCCCGCGACCAAGGGTCTGCTTCGGCGATTAACACTCGGGGTACAGCGGGTAAATCAACAGCAGTCATCCAGCACGCTCCATCGGCAATGCTTGCACCTTAGACAATGCAGGCGCGTGCGTACAATGAAGCAGGCACAAAAAAACCGCCGAAGCGGTTTTTTTGTACGGGCTGTAACCTGTGGCGAGGGAGCTTGCTCCCGCTGGACTGCGCAGCAGTCCCAAATCAAAGAGCGGGGCCGCTTCGCGCCCCAGCGGGAGCAAGCTCCCTCGCCACAGTGACTAAGGTTGGTCAGAGTTCGGAGAAGCACTCTTCGATGATCGCCAGGCCCTTGTCCAACTGCTCGTCCGGCGAGGTCAGGGGCACCAGTACGCGCAATACGTTGCCGTAGGTACCGCAGGACAGCAGGATCAGGCCCTTGTCACGTGCCTTGGCCACCACGGAGGCAACGGCGGCAGCGTTTGGCTTGTGGGTGTCGCCGTCTTCGAACAGCTCGACCGCGATCATCGCGCCCAAGGCACGCACTTCGCCGATCACCGGGTACTTGGCCTGAATGGCCTTGAGGCCAGTCACCAGGCGCTCGCCCACGGCCTTGCAGCGGTCCAGCAGGTGCTCTTCTTCGAACACTTCCATCACGGCCAGGGCCGCGGCGCAGGCAATCGGGCTACCGGCATAGGTGCCGCCCAAGCCGCCTGGGGCGATGGCGTCCATGTACTCAGCCTTGCCGCACACACCAGCCAGCGGGAAGCCGCCCGCGATGGATTTGGCGAAGGTGGTCAGGTCGGCGGCAACGCCCATCTGTTCCATGGCGAAGAAGGTGCCGGTACGCCCGGCACCGGTTTGCACTTCGTCGGCGATCAGCAGGATGCCGTGCTTGTCGCACAGTTCGCGCAGGCGCTTCATGAAGGCTTTCGGCGCGACGTAGAAACCGCCCTCGCCCTGTACCGGCTCGATGATGATTGCAGCGATATCACGCGGCTCGGCATCGTTTTTGAAGATGCGCTCGATGCTGGCGATGGAGTCGTCGACGCTCACACCGTGCAGTTCGTTGGGGTACAGCGCACGGAACACGCCGCCCGGCATCAGGCCCATGCCGGCCGAGTAAGGCACGACCTTACCGGTGAGGCCCAGGGTCATCATGGTGCGGCCGTGGTAAGCGCCGGTGAAGGCGATCACACCGGCACGGCCGGTGGCGGCGCGGGCGATTTTCACGGCGTTCTCCACCGCTTCGGAACCGGTGGTGACCAGCAGGGTTTTCTTGGCGAAATCACCTGGCACCTTGGCGGCGACTTTTTCGCACACTTCTACGTAGGGCTCGTAGGCCAATACCTGGAAGCAGGTGTGGGTCAGCTTGTTGAGCTGCTCGGTCACGGCCGCGATGATTTTCGGGTGCACGTGGCCGGTGTTCAGCACGGCGATACCGCCGGCGAAGTCGATGAACTCGCGACCTTCAACGTCGGTCACGGTGGCGTTCTTCGCGGAGTCAGCGAAGATCGGGTGAATCTGGCCAACACCGCGCGGTACAGCGGCTTCGCGGCGTTTCATCAGGGAAGCGTTGGTCTTGCTCATAAAGTCCTCATTCGCCGCTCATCGGGCGGCGTGGCTCAAGGATAGGTGGCGGGGAGGCAACTACGGCAGCATGCGATGATCGACTGCCACAGCTTTCCCGGCCACTGCGAATAACCATGTGAAACACGCAAAGGGGCAGCGCTCTCGTGCCCTCTGCGTTTGCTGCAATCCCGTGCCTTAGATGCCCAGGCAGAGGTATTTGATTTCCAGGTAGTCCTCGATCCCGTACTTGGAGCCTTCACGGCCCAGGCCCGAGGCCTTGATGCCGCCGAACGGCGCCACTTCGTTGGAGATCAACCCGGTGTTGACGCCGACCATACCGTATTCCAGGGCCTCGGCCACACGGAACACCCGGCCCAGGTCGCGGGCGTAGAAGTAGGAGGCCAGGCCGAACTCGGTGTCGTTGGACATGGCGATCACTTCGGCTTCGTCTTTGAAGCGGAACAGTGGCGCCAGCGGGCCGAAGGTTTCTTCCTTGGCCACGGCGGCGTTTTTCGGCACGTCAACCAGGATGGTCGGTTCGAAGAAGTTGCCTTCCATCACCTTGCCACCGGCCAACAGCTTGGCGCCTTTGCTCAGGGCATCAGCGATATGTTCCTGCACCTTGGCCACGGCTTTTTCGTCGATCAGCGGGCCGGTGGTGGTGCCGTCTTCCAGGCCGTTACCGATCTTCAGTTTGGTCACCGCCACCTTGAGCTTTTCAGCGAAGGCGTCGTACACCGAATCCTGGATGTACAGGCGGTTGGCGCAGACGCAGGTCTGGCCGTTGTTGCGGTACTTGGAGATGATCGCGCCTTCGACGGCCTTATCCAGGTCGGCGTCGTCGAACACGATGAACGGTGCGTTACCGCCCAGCTCCAGGGAGACTTTCTTGATGTCCTTGGCGCATTCGGCCATCAGCTGGCGACCAATTTCGGTCGAGCCGGTGAAGGACAATTTACGCACGATGGGGTTGCAGGTCAGCTCGCCGCCGATGTCGCCAGCACTGCCGGTGACCACACTGAGCACGCCTTTGGGGATACCGGCGCGGTGCGCCAGCTCAACCAGGGCCAGGGCCGAAAACGGGGTTTGCGAGGCCGGCTTGATCACCATGGTGCAACCGGCGGCCAGGGCCGGGCCGGCTTTGCGGGTGATCATCGCCGCAGGGAAGTTCCACGGGGTGATGGCTGCGGTCACGCCGATGGGCTGCTTGATCACGATCAGGCGCTTGTCGGGCTGGTGGCCGGGGATCACGTCGCCATAGATGCGCTTGGCTTCTTCAGCGAACCACTCGATAAACGAGGCGGCGTAGACGATTTCGCCCTTGGCTTCGGCCAGCGGCTTGCCTTGTTCGAGGGTCATCAGGCGGCCGAGGTCGTCCTGGTTTTCGATCAGCAGTTCGAACCAGCGGCGCAGCTTGTTGGCGCGCTCCTTGGCAGTGAGTGCACGCCAGGCTGGCAGGGCCTTGTCGGCGGCTTCGATGGCGCGGCGGGTTTCCGCGGCGCCCATCTTCGGCACGGTGCCGAGAATCTCGCCCGTGGCCGGGTTGTTGACCTTGATGGTTTGACCATTGTCCGCATCGACCCAAGCGCCATCGATAAAGGCTTGCTGGCGGAACAACTGGGTGTCTTTAAGCTGCATGTCGGCTTTCCTTAACAGCACCGCGCGCACGCGGAGCGAATTAGAGTTGTTGAAAGGCGCCTTGTGGGCTGCCGTCAGGGAAATCAGCCCCAGCGCGCAGAAGAAATGAAAGAGCGCACGGGAGACAGAGCGTTTGAAATCTCAAACGAATCCTAGGATCAATGGGGGTACAGGGCAATAGGATGTTCGAAAAAAAGAACGAATATGGCGCATCCGGCTCATCTTTCGGATCAAGTGCCCACACGACAACAGCCCCGGAGCCTTGTGGGCGCCGGGGCTGTTGGGGGCCTTGCAGCTTAAGGTTGGAACGACTTGAGCACGGCCAGCAGGCTGGTCAAGTTGTCGGCCACGCCGCCCTGGGCGACTTTCTCGGTGGCGGCGGCGCCAGCGGTGGTGTCGACGCTGTAGATCTGCATCACGCCCTGGTTGGTAGCCGCCTGAGCCAGGGTGTTTTGTTGCTGTTGGGCCGAGACCGAGTTCTGGAACAGAATCGCCGTGGCCTGGCCCATGGATTGGTAAATAGTGCTCATGGCCATCGCGGGTGATTCGGCAACCACCTTGACGTTGGTCTGGGTGACGGCATCGGTGATTTGCGGGCTGACTGTACTCATGGTTGAAACTCCTGGGTTGAGAAAGAACAACATCCGTTATTGCTCAGTGCTTAAGGCTGGAACGACTTGAGCACGGTCAACAGGCTGGTGAGGTTATCCGACACGCCGCCCTGGGCGACTTTCTCGGTGGCCGCCGCACCTGCGGTGGTATCGACGCTGTAGATCTGCATCACGCCCTGGTTGGTGGCCGCCTGGGCCAGGGTGTTTTGCTGCTGCTGGGCCGACACCGCGTTCTGGAACAGAATCGCCGTGGCCTGCGCCATGGATTGATAGATAGTGCTCATCGCCATCGCAGGCGATTCGGCCACCACTTTGACGTTGGTCTGGGTGACCGCGTCGGTAATTTGCTCGTTGACTAATGGCATGATCAATTTCCTTATTTAGTACACGGTGCATTCCGTGTTCATCAATGAACGTTGCGAAACAGGCGCTGTGAAACCTGGTTTAGGGTTTCGCTGCGGGGCCCAGCGCCGCTTCAATCTGGGCGATCAACCCTTGGATCAGTGCCTGCACTTCCTTGCGTTGCGCGTCCTGGTCCGAGGCCGCGCCGTTCAGCATTTGGCGTAGCGCCGCTTCACGCTGCTGGGCAGCCGTCTTGAGCGCTTGTTCGTTGGCCTTCGATTGCTCAAGCACCTGGGTGGCACGCTTGAGGGTTTCGTCGACGATGGCCTGGGGCGTGCCGGCGAATACCTGCGGGTTGCGCAGCATCGCTTCGAGCCGCTGGCGGTCGTCGGTGGACAGGACCGAGGGTTGCATATCGAGCTCCTTAGGGGCTGCCTTGGCGGCGACACGCCCGCTAAAGCCGCACCTCAACGTTGTCCTGCCAGAAACCGGCAAAGTAAAAATGCGGCGACGAATCACAGAAGGTCGCCAACTCCGCAGGCGTTATGGCGCTGGGCTGGTTGGGAAAAATGGCCGGCGGAGGCGGCAGCAGATTCGCCTCGTTGTAGAGGTTGCCGACCTCATAGCAGTTGGCCGCGAACTGCGAACAAAAGGACCCGCTGCCGATGTCGATGGACTCGTTGATCCGCGTCACCAGGCTGGTATCGGAAGTCCAGCGCCGAAAGGCTGAAATCATCGCGTTCCACACGCTGTAGCGGCCCCGGATATCACCGCCGATCTTGTCGAAGTAGAACTGCTTGGCAGCCACCGTCGCTGCCTCGCCCAGTTCGGTATCCACGCAGGAAAACACCATCGCCGAGCGTGGCGGTTTTTCCAGGCTCAGGTCGGTCAGGGCCAGGCCACTGCCGACACTTTCGATCACCAGGGTGTCGCTCACCGCAATCGCCGGGTGAACCACATTCAAGTAGGTCGTGTCCTGCGAGAACACCTTGGCCTTGACCAGTTGACCGGCTTTGATAAACGCCCGCGTTGCGCTGTCGTCATCTTGTTTGACAGAAAAAATAATATCTCCAGGCTGCATGATGTCGCTCCTCACTCAAGAAAAGTTGCTTTCAAGTTGCTGTTGCACCGCCCCAGCAGAACGCTGGAGCGCTGTGCTCGGTTCAGGCCGCTGGCGCGGCCCGGTTGGCCAGGGTGTCGGCGTACTTGGCGATGCTCTGGTCGATCTTGTCGATGGCCACGCTGGCGGCTTCGGCCTCCATCGCACCGGCAGCGGCAGCCACGGCGGCAGCGGCGCCCACCAGCAGGTCGGTGGCCAGGGCGCCCAAGGCATCTTCGGCAGCGGCCGGCAGGTTGTCCTTGACGATGTTCTCGGTCATTTGCTGGAGCAGCACGGCCTGGGCCGCCAGGGCGATCTTGCTGACCCCATCGAAGTACCCCGCCGCCGCTTGCGCCACCAGCCCGGCCGCCTGGCTGATCATCATGTCGGCCGGCACCGCGATCTGCGCCGGCGCATAGGCAAAGTTCTGCGAATTGGTGAACTGCACCGCCTGCACGATCTGGCTATTGAGCGCCGCCGTGCTGTCGGATGACGGTGCGCTCACCTGATTGAGCAAGTGCTCGTTCATGCGCGCCATGATCGAGCGCGAGGCCGGTGCGGCGGGCGCCGACGCAGGTGGATCGGCGGCGGGCGTTGCTTGGGCGGCGGTGGGTTTCTTTCTGCTGAACCACGACATAATCGATCTCCCGAGGCCTCAGCCCTTCTCGCCAATCTGCATAATCAGCGCCACGGCCTTGGAGATCACCGCGTTGGAAATCTGGTTCATCGCCTGCTGGCTGTTGACCGCGTTCTGCAACGACAGGCCCGCCGCGCTGCTGGCCACCTGGTACAGCGACGCGATGGCCTGGGCCGGCGCCTCTGCCACCACCTTGACGTTGGTTTGAGTGACCGCGTCGGTGATCTGGCTGTTGACCTCTGTCATACATCTCTCCTTGATGGCATTCACCCAGGTTTGGGTGTGGATAGCGGCGGCGTGCTGCGCTCATACCACTAGAACGCCCCACGCCAACGTTTGTGAATCACCTTCAGCGCAAGGCACTGCGCAGCAGTTGCACACGCTTGCGCACCAGCGGCAGCTTCACGTGCAGCTCGGCGGCAATTTGCGGGTAAGGCAGGTCGTCGACGAAACGCATCTCGAACAAGCGCTGCTGCAACAGCGGTAACCGTGCGACGTGCGCCTCGATCTGCTCCAGGCGCTCATAACATTCCACCCGCTCCAGCACCGAGGCGCAGGGCGCGGCGAGTGCGGCCAGGTGATCGTGTTCAAGGTCCACCGAATCATCGAACAACCGCCCCTCGCGCTTGCTGCGCCGCACGCTGTCGAGAAACACATGATCAAGCACCAGAAACAGAAACCCCTCAGGGTCACGAATGCGCTCGGGCGAGCGCCGAAAGAACAACAGGGCCTTGATCGCCGTCGCCGCCAACCACTCCTGGCCCTGATCCAGATTGCCCTTGGCCCGCCGCAACGCCCGGCGCCTGAGCTCGCCGTGCACAGCGCGCCAACTTGCTTCGAACAAACGGTCATCGGCGGCCCATTGATCCTTGAACTGAACAGTCATCCCCATCGCCAGCACTCCTGTGCATCCTTGATGAAGGGCCAGTCTGCGAGGGCTCGACGGGGGTACGCTGTTACCTGGGGAACACCACCACAACTAATTCAGCGCAAAAGCCTTGCGCCGCAACTGCTCGACATCATTGATCACCATGCGCTCCAGACCGCCGCTGATCACCCCACTGCGCCGCCACACTTGCAGCTGCACATTCAGCTTGGGCCGACTGGTGTTCAGCATCGACGCCAACACCCCCTGGCTTGCGGGCAACGACACACTGGGCAAAGCCAACGCCAGGTCGATCTCACCCAGGTTGGCCAACAAAAACCGCGCCAACCGCGACTCCAGCCGATGCAGGCACACCAACTCCAACAACTCGATGGCGTGCAGCAAGCGCAGCATCATCAGCATCAACAAACGCCGCAGAAACACCGGCTCCTCAAACAACACAGCAAAATGCCGGCTACCCAACTGCAACAAACGCGTGGGCCCGCTGGCGAAGGTGGAAGACTCGCGCCCATGATCCTTGATCAACGCCGTCTCCCCCACCACCTGCCCGACCCCAGTGCTGCCGATAATCTGCTCGCGCCCATCCGGCCCATGCACCACCGAATAAATCCGCCCCTCCACCACCAACGCAATGAATTCGAGGGTGTCGTCCTTGAAATACAACAGCTCACGATCATCCAGCGTGCGCTCCACCATATGGGTGGCGACGTAGCGCAAGAGATGCTCCGGCATACCTCGAAACAAATCGGAGCGAGCCAGCAGGGTTTGTCTGAGCGGGAGATCGAGCATCACGGTTCCTTTGGAATGCATGCGTTCACCTGGGGAATTGCGGCGTGGAAGCGGGTTAAAGCCACAAGAGCAAAGCAAACAAAGGGACGTGCGGCGCGTGGAGTTGTGAATGAGGGTGGCGATTAGCCATTTTTTGTCGGAAATGGACGACAGGGGGCGGGGAAAACGCTGGAATGGACGCATCAGGTCGACATGGGTATGATGTCGCCCGCACAAGCATCCGTAGCTCAGCTGGATAGAGTACTGCCCTCCGAAGGCAGTGATCATCGAGTTGAGAAGGGTGAAGGCTAGTGGTCAAATAGTTCGCCGCAACACATACGCACCTGTAGCTCAGCTGGATAGAGTATTGCCCTCCGAAGGCAAGGGTCGTGGGTTCGAATCCCGCCAGGTGCGCCATATCCTCTTGATTCAATGGCCTTTTTCTAAGGCTTCGCCGCTTCCGCTGCTGAATCGGCGCCCTCCAGCAAAATTCCCTTGATGCCAGCTCTCAGGCTGCGATGAGCACTGCCCTCAGTGTCATCTAGCGGCGGCTTTTCAGGCTGTGCCAATTCTGTGCCCAAAGCGTGCCGCACGGTGAGATGGCATGCCGGTTACTTCGCAGAGATTGAGTATTAGCCACAATCAGGCACAACTCCCAACCCATCTGAAAGCACCTAAGCAGAAGGGGCCTTTCGGCCCCTTCGTTACTTTAGTTGTTGAGCATGCTCTCCAGCTTTTCGATCAGGAAGTCCAGCGGGCTGCGCCCCTCCAACCGTTTCTCGAAGACCTCATTACGGTGATAGGCGACCCAGGTATCGAGCGCCTGGCGGTTGTTCTTCTCGTAGCCGGAGCCAAGGATGCAGACCAGTTCATTGCCGTTGGGGCTCTCGAGGTAGTGGCTCATGGCAGAAGCCAAATGCTTCAAGTACTGGTGTTCACGAGCCTCCATCGCCGGATGCAGGTACGTGACGTTGCTGCGGTTGATCAATTTCATGTGAGTACTCCTCAGTCCTTCAAATTGGCTTGGATCAGATTGTCGAAGGCGCTTCCGTCACGTCGGGTCAAGTTAGGCACGTAGCGCGAGTAGACGCGGAACAGCATCTCTGTAGTTGTGTGGCCCATCTGCCGGGCAATCCACTCCGGGTTTTCGCCTGCAGCCAGCCAAAGGGTCGCAGCCGTATGGCGGGTCTGGTAAGGGCGTCGCTGGCGCAGCCCCAGATGACGCAGCAGCGGAAACCAAACCCTGTTGTTGATGTTGCGGTACGAAAAAGGCGTACCTTCCCGAGAACAGAAGACGAACTGACCACTCCCCGTCTTCTTCTGCTGATCGAGCAGGGCCTTGTACACCGGGCCAGACATGTCGATTTCGCGTTGCGAGCCGTCATTCTTCGTGTAGTCGAGCCGGCCACCGACCCAAGTTTCGCGGATAAGGATTTGCCGCCTCTGAAAGTCGACGAATTTCCACTGCAGGCCGTCGACTTCTCCCGTGCGCATCCCGGTGAAGAAGCGCACCGTGTAGTAGTTGCGGAAGTCCTCGCGCACGGCACCGAGAATCTGCAGCACTTCATCCAGAGTGAACGGCTCCACATCGGTCTTGGGAACCTTCAGCGATTTGATGTTGAGGTACGGTGAAGTAAACTCAAACCGGTCAGCCGCCTCACTAAGGATCATGCGCAATGGCGTCATGATGTGGTTGATTCGCGTCGCTGACAGAGCCTGCCCCTTCAGCCCGGGAACTTTGCCGAGTGCCGAGCGGAAGGACAGGATTTCTGCCTTGGTGATGGCGCTGACTTCTTGTCTGCCGAATGTTGGTAGCAGGTATTTATCAAGGGTCTGACGTACCGTCGTTGTATGTGTGTCGCGCCACTCCACACGCTTTTCGTCGAACCAGCGTTCGGCGAAGTCCCTAAATGGTGGAGTCTTCAATATCGCGCAGCCAGCCCGCAGTCTTGCGAACTCCTGAACCTTGCTGCTTTGCGGAAAGTAAGTGGCATAGTCGAAGCTTCCCAGCGTGATTTCTGCCTCAATACGCTCAAGGATTTTCTCCAGCTTTTTTCGATTGGCCGGCGTATCAGGCAACGTGGTTTGCTCACGGCAGCGTTTGTCCAGATAAGTGAAGTCGAAGAACAACTTCTCGTTGTCGGCACGGGCACGAATCTTACCCATGGCAAATGCCTCCGCCGGCCATAGGTATCAAACTGGAGGTGCGGGAATGCTTCTGCATGTCCTTTTCGATGGCCTCCCAAATGAACAGGATCTTTCGACCACCAAACGGGCGGAAGTAATGGATGCCTTCGAGCAGTACCGAGTCCTTCAGGCGGTTACGGATGGTGCGCACGTCGTACTTCATACGAGTGGCCAGCTCCTCGGTGGTCAGATAGGTGTGAGACATAGCAATGCCCTCTCTGCTAAATTGAACGACAGCGGATTCTTATGAGCTCCTGATAGCTCATAATGATCTCCTGAAGATCAATATAACGCTCATTTTGGGCTTTGCAAGTACAAAATGATCTCTAGAAGATCATTTTTTGGAGATTGAGATGGTCAAGTGCCATTTATCTCGCCTACTCGGTGAGCGGAAATTGAAGATAAGTGACGTGGTTAGGGACACGGGGATCAACCGCGGAACCCTCACGCGGCTCTATCACGAGACCGCGCAACGGGTGGAGCTCAAGGACCTGGAGACGATCTGCCAGTACCTGAACTGTGAGGTGGGTGAGTTGCTGGAACTGCAGGATGATCCGGAGGGCTGAATGCCCTCCGGACTTGGTCAGGCACGGAAATGCCAGTCGATGGAAGCCATCAGCATCAGGTAGCGCAGGGCGGCGCCGGAGTGATGGTTCTGCCTTGCCTCACCCTTCAGCTCAAGCTTCGCCCTTATACCCAAATGTAGATTCGCTACATCGTTACTCTCCGGCGCGTGCTGACTGAACGACCGGCGAGTGCTCCCGAGCTGCTGACGCCAGTAGGACTTGGTCGTCTTCGGCTTGTTAGCGTCGTAGACGATCAGCTCGATAGATCGAGCCGGAATACCTATAGCACTCAGCAGCCACAGATAGTCCTGTGCATGGTCCTCGTCACGGTTACGCTGGAATCGCAGCGTGGTTTCAGTCATCCAACAGCGCTCAACAAAATCATCAATCACGCGCTGGGCGCGTTCGCTGTCGGGGCCTTCGAGCAGGTCGTAGAGGCGCTGCGCATACTCGGCCACAGCCTCACGCCCACCATGCTTTGGAGGCGAGGGCAACAGCGACAGATACGACGAACCTTCTGCATACAGAGCAGGTTGCAGCCTGTGTTTAGGGCTTGAGCTGCTTGCTCCCGGTCGCTGTTGCATATCGCGGATACAGCGTGCCCGCTCAAGCATCATTTCACGCGCCTCGGCAGAAAACTCGACCCAGTCGAGATTGACCGCTCGACCTGTCTGCTCGGCATATGAGGCATACGCCAGCATCGACTCGATAGCCAGAATTCGCCCAATCGCCCAGTTCTGCTCCACCTGTTCAGCCTGGCCTCGACTCGCCTTCTTCCGAGCACGCTTACGCTCCTTCAGGGGTCTAATGCGACCGATGATGTCGAGTAGCACGCCGCACTCAGCTGAAATGCCTTCACGGGGCTCAGTGCTCATGGTGGGTTGGCTTACCTCGGCTATCTTGGCGACGTTTGCGGCGTTGAATATCCAGTTCTGGGGATTCCATTGCCACATCATTGCCATGATCTGAGGCAGGCTATGGACGTAGTGCAACAGTGTGGTTTTTGGGCTGCCATGCCCGAGGATGGCACTGACAATATGGACGATTCGCCGGGTGGGGCCCTCTACAGGCAACATCGCCTTACGCAACCTGAGGTCATCTCTGAGCCAGCGAGTGGTAAGGGGCAGATCTTTGAAAACCAGCTCTGGTGATAGCGCATTCTGCGCACCCATCAACTTGAGCAAAAACCACGTGGCGCAGGAATGGCGCAGGTGATGGTAATGCAGGAACTCGGAACCCGTGACTGCTCGCATGCAGTCATGTAGAGCTGGGAACAGGCAGCTCTCGCTGACCCACTGAGTTCTCAGCTGTGGGATGCAGAACAGGAATTCCGACGTTGAATTTTGGCTTTCTTCCTGCTGCCGCTCTCGATACCAGTCGATCAGCAATGTGAGCTCATCGGGCTCAAGCAGCTCACGCAGCGGCAAACTCCGAACCGCATTCTGGGTTTTCAACCCACGCTGTGCATGGGGGCGAATGAGCAGGTCAACGGGCAGCTCTATTCTGGCCTGTTCATCTTTAGATAGCCTGCGCATATGCGATTGCCGAGCTTGAATATGCGCGCACTCCGCTGCTGAAAATTCGGGCAGATGCAAATCACGTAGGCGAAGCTTTAGAGCCTCGTTACGCCGCAATCCCAACCGGAACCCCAAGATCAACAAAAGCCTCGCAGCCGTCACCAGACGTGGCGTTCGCAGCTCAAGCCCGCATGTGCCGAGCGCCTGCATAACCAATTGGTACTGCTCCTCGCTGATAATGCGAGCATCTACCCTGGTCACACCTTTGCCGATGCCTAGGATTGAGTAGGGGCTGATTGTCGGGTAGTTGTAACGACGCTGCAGAAACGTGTGAAACTCCTGGACTGCCTTGGCCAGGGTGCGCCGTTTGCTATCTGTGGCCTGAGCATCCAGTGCGGATTCATACACAAGTTCGAGCGCGTCAATTTCGAGCTCGAAGATGCTTATGCCATCTAACCGAGAGGAAAGTGCTGCGCCTAGTACTTGGGTATATCGCTTTATCGTGCTTCGCCCAATACTGTGGCCGTATGCGGAGGCGCCACCCAGCATGTAGGCAAGCCAACTCTGGATTAGGCCGGGAAGTTCTCCATGAGACTCCGCTTGCAAAGGGCTCTCTATGGGCAGGTTGTCCCGGATCCGATCGCGCAGTTCCTCCAGCCATGCGGGTGGGTCAGGGTTATCCTCAGTTACATCCGAAACAGATTCATCGTCATAAGTCCCCGCAGGGTCCTCGAGATCATCTAGGCCGAGAATATTGCCCCAAGATGAGGGGCGCAGTGACTGCGAGACAAAACCCTTGCGGCATGCAAAATTCACCAGCACCTGCGGCAGCCGCAACTGCATTTGCATCCTTAGAAAATCAAACAGGTCGCTGGGATTCTCTGGATGATACTGTTCAGGTACCTCAACCTTCTTCAGGAATGCACAGACACAGCGCATGTGCCAATTTCTACGCTTTAGTTTGCCGGTGCTTTTTTGAACATCATCCACGCAGCGTATCAACAGAGCCAGCGTTGCCGGATCAGGGAACCACTGCCGAAATTCAGCGACGGCATTGCCGCGGATCGATAGCGGCAGACGTATCTCGGGAATTCCCGCTACCCACTCGATGCTGTCTGGCGTCGTACTGAGCATGGCATTCAGCTGAGCCACATCGAGCAATCCGCCGTTGTAGGCCGCACTCATTAGTAGCAGACCAATGCGCTCATCCGTGCTGAGCGCATCGATATCCAGTTTCAGACCCTGCTGCAGGGCGTGAATCAGTTGGCTGCTGCGTTGAATTCGCTCAGCCGTGTAGACGTCAGGATTGATCGGGTTTGCTGCACGCCTGACGGCAATGGCTATTCGTGCCAGCGGAAATCCCGGGATTTGGTCCCGAACTCGCTGAGTGATGCTGCGCAGTACGTTGCGCAACGTGTGATTTTTGCCGAGCTGTGCCTCCAGTTCGCGGACGTGTGTCGTCGAGATCCCGTATATGGCACATTCACCCAACAGCCATTTGCCGAACGCCGTACCGGACTTCTCGGCAATCGACTTCAGAAGCGCTCGCATCTCGGGCATCCATTCCGGCTCATGAGGCCGAGCCGACCAGATAACACTGCCCTGTTGATTGTTTAGACGGGGCAGGTTCATTCTGTCACCCACTGGCTGCTCAGAGCCGACCAGCCAAGCTCCCTGAGTAGTGGGGTAATCCACTCATCTAGAACCTTGGCGTATACCGCAGGGCAGAACGTCGAATAGGCGTCCTGAGGCTCCTCACCCCTGAGCCAGTGCCCCATGAACGCAGCCAGCGCTTCTGAAGGACAGCCCCGCTCCGTGAGTTCCGTGCGGGTGAATTTCCGGTGGGCATTGACTCGATGCGTGGTGTAACCAGAGACCAGCTCCATCTGGTCGTAGATATTGCTCGGGGCAATCTCAACGCGGCGTATTCCAGCCTGGTTAATCTGTAGGAAAAACCCTCGCGACCACTGATGATCCTCCTCATCCTGTGGCAGATAACCAATCAATTGTCGGCTGATAGACGCGCAATGCGCGAAGTAGCTTGTTATTTGCCGCCTCAACATCGGCGGCATGCAAATCAGCCGACTCATATGACGATCGTCAGAATCCTTGTCTGACAGCGCGCCCATGCCCAACACAGAATCAAATTCGTCGATGAGCATCAGAGGGTTGCGGACCGCCCTACAGGACGTGACCAACATAAACATCTGCACTGTCCAGAGGGTGAAACAGTTGTGCCAAGCGACCATCTCGCTGAGACGCCCGTTCGCTTTCCTCCTCAAGACCCTGGCCATTGCACTGATATTGCTCGCAATGGTTGCAGGCAGCAGGCAATGAGTTGCACCCACCCCACCCTGTTGGTCCGGATTTAGGTCGACATATTCATATGCGAGACCAGCACAGGCATAAACCTGCGTCAGCACTCTCACCAGTGAGGTGGTGTAAATTTTGCGAAGGTGACAGGCATCGAGCTGCAAGTAGTAGCGCGGGGTTTGCGCCGAGGGGATTTCAACGCCAGACAGCATGGATGCTGCTGCTACATCCTGAGTATCAGCGACTATCTGGTGGAACAAATAACTGCGCAATTTGGTTCGCGTATAGCGGCGATCCCCCCCACCCAATTCCAGCAGCAGTGCCCTGATCTCGGCGTCCAGCTGCTCAGTTTGATAAGTGAACACCTGGTTGGCTGAGTGAGGAAATGTCCTGATCAGTTGCTTTACCAACTGGGCACTACCGGCTAGATCGGGCAATAGAATTCGCAGCAACGATAGTCGGACACCAGAAGAGGCCTGCCAACGATCGTCGCCAGCCAAATCTGGGCGCTTAACTACCATACTGAACTGCGCCGAATCCCCTAGGATCAATGCCAGACCATCGGCGTCATCTGTCTCGTCATCAACGATGGATAACTGGATAATCTGCGTCGTCGACTGCCCCAACCACAGACTGATATGCAGAGCAACAATCGCCTCCATTCGGAGCTGGATCGGAGTTGGGTCTTTTGTGTAGGAAAGCTCTTGCAGATACGAGTGGAATAGGTCGCTGGCACCAAACAATAAATTCCGCAACTCCATTAGCGTGAGCTGGTTATATGAAAATGGCAGGAACTGTCGGCTACGGACAATATGCGCCTCGACATTTTGTTGGCCTAGCAGATCAGCAACATATGGCCGCTCACAGCCCTCATCGTCCAGTACCCAAATTTCGGTTGCTGGACTCATTTCTCCGGGGGCCAGATCACCCCCAGCAGTATCGGTATGTCCAACGATGACGTCGTAATGACCTGGCAGCTGATCAGGATCATCGGGATCCCCCAGCACAAACCCTCGAACATCCTCACTGATATAGTGGTTCAGCTCAGGCAAACTCTGCCTTTTACGCTTACCTCTATGACCGCCTCCGCCGCCACCCACGCGTGGCAACTCGCCGTTGCAGTAACGAACAAATCTGGCGATAGCAGCAAAACTATCGGCATTCTCTGATCTTGACTTACTATGTAAAAAACCTCTGCAACTCGCCACGAACTCCTCAGTACTCCCCCAAATATTTAGTTCGGAAGCGATTGAGACGGTTTGCAGCTTGCATAGATGGCCGATGGCCTTGTAAACATCATAACGCTGGTCTAGCAAGCGATTAGTAGCGGTTTTCTGAGATGCAACAAGCAACTGTGCGAGCAGTCGCTCATAGTTCTGTTTATTTCCGTGGTCTCTGAATATGTGCAGGAACGTGGCGTATGGAAATCCGAATATTTTTACGCCTTTATGTAAAACAGGATTGTTCGCCGACCCTTTATCTCCTAGCCAAAATTGCTCACCTAGACGCTCTCGGATATTTGGTTGACGGGCCAGGGAAACGATCCATCCGCACGCCTCACGCCACACGACCACATCAGAATTCTCGAAACCAATCGGCATGCCAACATTGCATGCGCGGAGCACTCGTAGAAGCTGATCAATGGCGCGTGGCAGGTCAATGAGCCCAGGATGAGCGCCTAGCAGATTGAGGATTTCGCCAATAATTCGTGGTGACTGCCTCTGCTCCGAGGCGAGGAGCAACAGAGCCGAGTGCTTACTCATTTTTCGCCCTCCCGCCCCTTGAGCGTTTTTACCCCAACCAGCCGAGATAGGTGGGCGTGACTGCGATACTCGTGAGGCCACTGCTCTGCGGCATATCCTATATGCGTAAATAAATCACGTACCTGTTGTGGCGTAATTTGAGCTAGGGCAGGCGCAACTAGGCGCTCAATCAGAACAAGCTGGTAGGCACAATCCTTGATTCGCCCCCCCGTCCATTCAATGCACAGCACCGGCGTTTCTGGATCCATATATGTTTTTAGCCATCGATACAGCGTCGTTTGGCCGATACAGAGCGCATCCGGCCTACTGATGACCAACGGGTAGAGCATATTGATGCGCAAGGCCATAGCCCTGGGGATCAGAGCCTGATCTGGAACCCCTACAGGAGCTAGATCCAGATCTCGCTCAATACGAGAAAATTCGGGATGCACTCCTTGGATGTCGCGTAATTTGATCGTCAACATGACGCCTCTCTCTAGTGATATGACTACTAGACAATGCGAGGCGCGAGCCCCCGATTAAGGGGAGTGAATTGGACTGTGACGAAATTTTTTGTTCGCTAATTGACGTGGTGACTGACCTCTTTGCCAACGGCCGCTTTTGCTAATTCCGCGCATGCGCGGAAAATCGCCGAACACACTGCAACGATGCCATCAAAGAAAGCACTGAAATTTCCGCGCATGCGCGGGTTTAACTAGCAAATGGGCTTCGCTGAGCCCGTAATCAGAAGGGCGCCGTACACGCCGAAGAAATGGAGCGATATCAAATCCCGACTGCATCAACCTGAAAATCAGGGGTAGCCCGACCGCACTCTGAATACGAGGTCAGGCAAAACTGTCTGGCTACATCTCGTTTTAGGAGCACGCATATGGGTGATTGGAAGGCATGCATCGGAAAGATGAGCGACCGCGAAGTAGCGCGGCGCTTTGGCCTTGGAGCGAGCACTGTCCGGCGTTACCGCCACTCAATTGGCATTCCTGAGTTTCACCCAGAAGACATTGAGCTGCCGACTGAGCTGATTGAGCAACTCGCTACAAGAACGAACTATCAACTGGCACAAGAATTCGGAGTTTCCATCAAGCGCATCAAGCGAAAGCGAGGTGAGCTGAGAATCCAGGAGCCCAAGACTGCCCGCGAACGCTTCAAACCCCTTGAGGACATCTGGACCAATGAAGCCATTGCCATGCTCGGGAAGATGCCGGATACCGAGGTCGCTGATCGTCTGGATATCAGCAACTTTCCAGTCAAAAAGAAACGTCACGAGCTTGGAATACAGGCATACAAACGTCCGTTACCAAAAATAACACCTGAAATTGCATCTGCGTTTGGTGTCGTTTCCGACGCCGAGCTTGCACGCCAGCTGGGTGTATCAGTGAATTACATCCGCAAAGCGCGGATCAAGGCGAGCCAGCAATAAAACGCAGACTCGCTTCAAAGCAGATAACACGGGCAGTCAGATCAGATGGCTGACTGCCAACTAACCACGAAGTTAGACTTTAAACCGAGTACGGACGGCCTCACCACCTGATGCGCAGGGCTCATTCAGCTAGCGCCACGCGCATCCATTTGGGCATATTGCAGTACAACAAGGTGGCCAGCTCTCCGGGGTGGAGTGCTGCTTTAATCGCATCGATGCACTCCTGAGTAGCGCCATCTTTTCCGAGATAATAAAGAGCACTGATAGCCATCCCGACCCTTGTTCCGGAGCACTGCATAACCATCGGAGCAGCATGCACGAGCCTGATCTCGGCCTTCTCTATAAACAGAGATCGACTGGGGCCGCTGGTGTAATAGATAGGTATGACGGGCACCTGTGTGCTCAGCCCGAATTGCCTCACTGCATCAGCACCGTGAATCTGCAGCTTCCAGCGACTCTGCCTGGCAATCAGACTCAGCAAGTCCCAAGGCCCAGGACGACGAACCCGGCCGGTGTATTGGCTGGTTTTCGGCCGCATGTAGATGCCACGGTACACACGCACAAGCTCACCGCCACGAACTAGCTGGGCGACTGCCTTGGAGATGGCCGAGCTCGAACCAAGCTCAGCAAGACACCTGATGCTGAAAGGCCTCCCCCTGCGCAGACGCTTAACACGCTGCGTGACGAGGTGAGATACCGACTGTTCAGAATGGGAGCGGGGCATCGCTATTGTGTCGAATCCAGCGAAGAGCAGAGCAATGGCTGGTGGAAGGCGATCACTCGTTGTCGGTATTCGACTTCAAGCGCTTCATTCACCAGGCATTCCTCAAGGCGTCCCAGCGAGAAAACCTGGGCCGCAGAGGGATAGTGCCTGAGCAGGCTTTTCGCATAGCTGCGGATATCCTGCGGTAATCCCGTATGACGGGATAGCTCACGCAGGAATTCCTCGGTTTTGACAATGGCGCGGGTTCTTTCATAAGGAAGGGTCAATCTCGCTATCTCCTGGCCATAAACGTAAAGTCCCGGGCCGCTGGCTCGCCAGCGCCCGCCACCTAGCGCGCAGTTAGGGTGCAATGCCAACCAGTGTTTGCCGAGCAGGAAGCTGCAAAGCCTGCAGTCTTGGGAGATCCCATGCAGACCAATCCGGGTCAGTGTGCACGATCATGGCTGCGCTCCGTCTTGGCCTCCTGCCGTTCCATCCACTTGGCCAGGCCCCATATCGTGGTTCCCAGCGCCAGCAGCAGCCAAAGCAACCATTGCGGTACTTGATATTGGGCGCTTAGCAAGAGACCTGCACCACCGCAAAGCATCACCACGAAAAACCATCTCATCAGCGTGCGCTCCCAATTACTTACGAGGCACACGTTAACTCGATGTTTCGCTGCGCTAACGCAGATGCTGCAAATTTCGTCAGATCCCAGACTGGGAAATGAGGACGGCACGCTTGCGAGTATGGCGCTGCTTTGCGTGCCCCGAGTCAGCTCGCTGTGGGTGAGGGGGATCGGGCCGCACGCTAACGGCTAGGTCAGACGAGGCGACGGCAAAAGCGGAAAGAAGAGGACGCACCGCTGACCCCAAGCAAGAACTCCATAGAGATCCTACTGCATAAAAATATTGACGGCAGCAGCAAGCTAGGCGATATTGATCTCGCCTCACCTCAGTACGAGCTGTACGGAGATAAAAATGAGGTGCGGCAGGTGGCAGCCTGCCGCGATTGCAATAACTGACCCGTTAGGAGAGCTAAAGCTATGAAACTGTACCAAATCGCCTATGACCTGCGTAAGCAGCGTAACTACCAAGCCCTGTATGACCGCATCAAAGCCTATGGCACCTGGTGTCGGCCGCTGGAGTCCACTTGGATTGTTGCCACGAGCCAGAGCGCCACTCAGGTAAGGGATAACCTCAAAGCAGCAATGGATGCTGATGACGGCTTACTGGTAACCCGGCTGCAGGGAGACGCCGCCTGGTTTGGGCTGGACGCCGAAAAAACTCAGTGGTTACAAAATCAGTATCAGCGTTGCGAAGCCTGATGAACGCCTGCGCCAAGGATGGCGCTTCTACCCAGAGTTACTTATGCCAAACCCGTCATTCAAATTGAGCGATGTGGCCGATGTCCGTTCTGGATACACCTTCCGCGGCGCGTTGGAGCATGACCCTGCTGGTGATATCCGTGTTCTACAGATCAAGGATCTGCGTCAAAGCTCGGCCATTGAGCCGGACACGCTAACGGCCATCAGCTGGGATGCGCGCACCTCACCGCCGCTGCTCCAATCAGGCGACATCGCGGTGATCGCCCGTGGCGACAACAACAAGGCTGCTCTCTTCACGGGGCAGCAACCGGTTGTTGCCACCAGCCAGTTCTTTATTGTCAGCACAAAAAAACAGGATGTCTTACCCGAATACCTGTGCTGGCTCATCAATCTGCCTCAAAGCCAGCGAAGCCTTGAGCGCAGCGGCAGTGCGATTCAGGCCATCAGCAAAGCGTCCTTGCTGGATATGAGGATTCCCCTTCCGCCACTCGCCACTCAGCAGAAGCTGATTGCTCTGCAAGCGCTATGGGACGAAGAGGATGAGCTGATCGCACGCCTGCAAACCAACAGAGAGCAAATGCTGCAAGGCATTTACCAGCACCTTATTAAGGATTGAACCATGAGCGACAAAGTAAACCAGGACGACATCAACAAGGCGCTGTGGGCTGCCTGCGATACCTTCCGCGGCACCATCAGTGCGGACACCTATAAAGATTTCATCCTCACCATGCTGTTCCTCAAGTACATCAGCGATGTCTGGCAGGACCACTACGACAGCTACAGGATGGAATACGGCGATGAGCCGGAACTGATCGAGGAGATGCTCAAGAACGAGCGTTTCGTGTTACCGCGCAATGCCAACTTCTATGCCCTTTACGATCGACGTTATGAGCCGGGCAATGGCGAGCGCATCGATCAGGCACTGCATGCCATCGAGGAAGCTAATGGCACCAAGCTCAAGGATGCCGGCAAGAGCGTGTTCCAGGACATCTCCTTCAACACCGACAAGCTGGGCGAGGAGAAGCAGAAGAACACCATCCTGCGCCACCTGCTCGAAGACTTCGCCCGTGAAGAGCTCGACCTCAAACCATCCCGCGTCGGCAGCCTGGACGTGATTGGCAACGCCTACGAGTACCTGATCAAAAACTTCGCCGCCAGCGGCGGGCAGAAAGCTGGTGAGTTCTACACCCCACCGGAAGTTTCCGAGCTGATCGCCGAACTGCTCGACCCGCAACCGGGCGACAGCATCTGCGACCCGGCCTGCGGCTCGGCCTCGCTGCTGATGAAGTGCGGGCGCAAGGTGCGCGAGCACCACAACAGCAAGCAATACGCCCTCTATGGCCAGGAAGCGATCGGCTCCACCTGGTCGCTGGCCAAGATGAACATGTTTCTCCATGGCGAGGACAACCACAAGATTGAGTGGGGCGACACCCTGCGCAACCCCAAGCTGCTCGATACCAATGGGCAATTGCTGAAGTTCGATATCGTCACCGCTAACCCGCCGTTCTCGCTGGACAAGTGGGGCCATGACGAAGCCGAGCACGATCAGTTTGGGCGCTTCAAACGCGGTATTCCGCCGAAAACCAAAGGTGACTTCGCCTTTATCCTGCACATGGTCGAAACCCTGAAAGCCAAGACCGGGCGCATGGCGGTGATCGTGCCTCACGGTGTGCTGTTCCGCGGCTCCAGCGAAGGCAAGATTCGCCAGCAGTTGATCGAGGAAAACCTTCTGGATGCCGTGATCGGCCTACCGGAGAAGCTTTTCTACGGCACCGGCATCCCCGCTGCAATCTTGGTCTTCAGCAAAGCCAAGACCGATGAAACCGTACTGTTTATCGACGCGAGCCGAGACTTCAAGTCAGGTAAAAACCAGAACGTGCTGGGGGATGAGCAGATCAAAAACATCCTAGTAACTTATCGCCACCGCATTAACTCGGATAAGTACAGCCACCGTGCCAGCCTGCAGGAAATTCGCGACAACGATTACAATCTAAATATCCCTCGCTATGTGGATACCTTTGAAGAAGAGGAAACAGTCGACTTGCTGCTTGTGCGCAAAGAGCGGGAGAAGCTGAAGGCGAAGCTGGCTGAGCTGGAAGTGCAGATGGATGTGTACTTAAAGGAGCTAGGCTATGGTGCGTAGCGCTCAAGAAAGCAACATACCTACTGACTGGAAGTATGACCTCCTCGATAATTTTACTGTTCGCGGCAGTGGCCATACGCCTAACAAAGAGAAATCCAATTATTGGAACGGGGGCATAAAATGGGTTTCGCTTGCCGACTCTTTTAATTTAGACAAAGGACTCATTTTTAATACTGATAAGGAGATCTCAGAAGAAGGCATCCAGAACTCATCTGCTGTTCTGCACCCAGCAGGAACCGTAATTTTGTCCCGTGATGCGGGTGTTGGAAAAAGTGCCATTCTGGCTAGCCCTATGGCAGTCAGCCAGCATTTTATCGCATGGCGCTGTGACAATAGCCAAAAAATGAATAGCTGGTTTCTATATAACTGGCTACAAATGATGAAACCAGAGTTTGAGCGTCAGGCGGTGGGCTCAACCATAAAAACCATTGGCCTGCCATATTTCAAAAAACTAAAAATTGCCGTACCACCCCATCACGAGCAAGAAAAAATCGCCAAGATTCTCTCCACTTGGGATCAGGCCATCGCTACTGCCGAGCAACTTCTGGAAAACAGCCTGCAGCAGAAAAAGGCTTTGATGCAGCAGCTGCTTGGCAGTCATGAAAGCGCTGAGGAAGATGGGGAGCAGGACTTCAAGCGTATATCCGAAATTGCAGAGCGCATTCAAAGAAAGTCTGATGGCGGCGATCACCCAGTGCTTACCATATCATCCCTCAGCGGATTTGTTCGGCAGGATGAAAAATATAATCGCTTTATGGCTGGCAAGAGCGTCGAGAGCTATATCCTGCTCAAGCGTGGCGAGTTTGCTTACAACAAAGGAAACTCCAAGACCTATGAATTTGGCTGCATATTTGATCTAGATTCTTTTGACGCCGGCCTAGTGCCTCATGTTTATGTCTGCTTTAAGCTAAAGCCGGGTCTTAGTCACCGCTATTTCAAGTATCTATTTGAGGCTGACTACCTGAAGCCTCAGCTTGGCCAGCTGGTCAATACTGGTGTTCGCAACAATGGCCTGCTCAACATCAAGCCTAGTGAGTTCATGAACACTAAGGTTCCGGTGCCTTCTCTGGAGGAACAAGAGCGGATTGCAGATATCCTGCATGTCGCCAGCAAGCAGGTTATTGCGCTAGAGCAGAAGCTCGCTTGCCTAAAGCAGGAGAAAAAAGCCCTGATGCAGCAGCTACTTACCGGCAAGCGTAGAGTCACTGTTGATGCCAAGGGGGCTATGTGAAGGATCGCACTATTAATTTTCGGCTGACCGATTGCGCTGGGCATGTAACGAATTTTCTAAGCTTGCGTTCCTTTCTGACGTTCTGTGAGGCAGAAGCAAGCTTTTGGAAGGAGCGTAAACAGATAGTCCAGACCGATAGAAATAGCGCTAACCATACACATCTGAATGCAGGCGATGTATTCACCCGAGCGGCAGATACGATTCAGGGTTGGAAGGACAACATAGAGGTCTGGAGCGACGATGATCTAAGCCGTCAGCTACAGCAGCTTCAGCAAAGCTATTTTCAGCGATTACAGCGAGACTGGCTTTGGCGTGGTCATCCTTTTGTTGAACCATTCGTCCAGTGCCTCAAAGAACATGGCGATAATACAGCTAATGCATTCTTGGACTTTTCGATTCGAAAATCCGTACAGAATATTAGCAATATCGAGCATTTCAAAGGCTACATGTATGCTTATGAATTTGCCAATCAGGACTCTCAAATAGTAAAGCGCCGCCATGGTGAGAAATTGTCTCTTGGGCATCTGCGCACGCAGTTCGCCGACGCCCAAGACAAACTATTCACTGAGTTTGGCGAGCTGAAATCTGAAATTACAGATTGGGATACACAGAATAGGGCTTCTAGCAGCAAACTTGCTAAAGTACAAAAAGCATTAGGCCGCCGAAAGATAAAGTCGCAATCCAATGCATTTGAACGACAATTAGCCGAATGGACTGAGAAAGTCACGACCCTTGAAAGCACTTATGAAGAAAAGCTGAAACTGAAAAAACCTGCCGAATATTGGGCAAAATCGGCGCGTAAGTATGGAATACAAGGCGGGCTTTGGACGCTAGCTATTGTTGCTTTGGTTATCGTCGCAGCGATAAATTTTCAAGAAATCTTTGTCACGTGGCTGCAAGGCCGCGAGACTCCCGTTCAGCTCAACACGATACAAGGGGTTATCCTTTTCGGTTCCCTTGCGGGTGTGTATGCGTTCTTGCTGAGGGTATTGTCGAGGCTGGCGTTTAGTTCGTTCCACCTTATGCGCGATGCCGAAGAGCGTGAGCAGCTAACCTACCTATATTTGTCACTCACTAACGAAGCAGAGATCGACAAGGAATCGAGAGATATTGTCTTGCAGGCCCTATTCAGCCGCAGCGAAACCGGCTTACTGGCGCAGGAGCATGGACCGACCATGCCCGGAGCATCAGAGATGCTGCGCTCAACGCTAAGAGGTAGAGGCCAATAACATGGATGCTAATGACCTGATCCTTTACACCAGTGACGACGGCGAAGCTCAACTAGTGCTCCGCGTACTGGATGGCCAAGTATGGCTGACGCAACTAGAAATGGCCGAGCTGTACCAAACCAGCAAACAGAACATCAGCTTGCATGTGCAGAACGTCCTCGCTGAGGGCGAGTTGACAGAGGAGGCAACCGTCAAGGAAAACTTGACAGTTCAAGCCGAGGGCTCGCGCCAAGTCAGGCGCAACCTAGCGTACTACGCTCTGCCGATGATCATCGCCGTGGGCTACCGGGTGCGCTCAACTCGTGGCACCCAGTTTCGTCAGTGGGCCACCCGCACCTTGGGTGAGTACCTGCAGAAGGGCTTCGTGATGGACGACGCCCGCTTGAAGGAGCCCCGCTGGGACTACTTCGATGAGCTGCTCAAGCGCATCCGTGACATACGGGCCTCGGAGAAGCGCTTCTACCAAAAGGTACGTGATCTCTTCACTCTGGCCGAGGATTACCGCGCCAATGAGCAGGACACCGCCCGCTTGTTTGCCGAAGTGCAGAACAAGCTGTTCTTCGCCGTTACCGGCCACACCGCCGCCGAGCTGATAGTGCAGCGCGCCGATGCCAGCGCACCCAATATGAACCTGCTTAGTTTCAAGGGCGACCGGGTGCGCAAAGCCGATGTTGTGGTGGCCAAGAACTACCTGAATGCCGAGGAACTAGACCAGCTCAATCGCCTGGTCGGCATGTTCCTCGACTTCGCTGAGCTACGCGCCGAGCAGCGTAAGCACTTGATGCTCGCCGATTGGCGGCAATACATCGACAGCTTTATGGCCTTCAACGAGCAACCGCTGCTACGCACTGCCGGCAGCATCAGCCACGAGCAGATGAAGCAGGTGGCACATGAGCGTTATGAGACGTTTGACCAACACCGCCGCAGCGCCGAGGCTTTGGCCGCCGATGCTCAAGAGCTGGCAGAGCTTGAACGTCTGGAAAAGCGCCTGAGTGCAAAGAAGAAATCCAAGTGACCGAATTGCCCGCTCACTCGATCAGGGAGTTACACCATGGATTTGGAACAACTGCGCGCACTGCTGGCGAAGGCCGAGCGCTTTTATCAGCCTGAGCGAGAGCCGAGCATTTTTGCCTTGGGTGGGCGCGGCTATTACGAAAACCCCACCACGGATTTGCTGGCGTTCTTCCTCAACCCAGCGCAGGTGCATGGATTGGAGGAGTGCTTCCTCACTGCGCTGCTGAATTGCCTGCCCAATACCTCAACGCTGACGCCTAGTTTGCGAGCGGCACCCCAGCGCGAGGTGGTCACCCACAACAGCAACCGAATCGACCTAGTGCTCCCCGGTGATGGATGGGATCTGCTCTTGGAAAACAAGATTTTCCACGGACAAGTGAACCCCTTTGCCGACTATGAAGCCTTCGCTCAGCGCAAACTCAACGATGGTGAGCGCCCGCTGTTTTATGCCGTGCTCTCACCATCAGGCAAAAGCGTGCGGGCCGCATGGCATGGCCTGAGTTATGCGAAATTTATTGACGCTGCACGTCAGCAACTGGCTCAGCGCATGCTGACTCATCCTGTAGATAAGTGGCAGGTGTTTGCCCGCGACTTCCTGCTGCATCTGGAAAACATCACTGTGGAGAAGGCCATGGACGCCAAAGCCGTCAACTTTGTTATCGAGCACCTGCATCAAATCAACAAGCTGACGCGCCTCAAGGACCAGGTCATTGATGCCCTCGACGCTAAGGTGCTCGACAAGCTCGATGCCGAGGTGCCCGGCTATGCGCGTTATACCCGGCGGCACAATTGGAAGAATGGCCCCGCACTGCGTTATGCCTCCGACAACTGGAAAACGTGGTCTGACGTTGTGCTCTACCTGAGCGGTGCCAACAGCACGATGAAGCCATCGGTACGGGTATACCTGTGTGATGTTGATGAGACGCTGCAAGAGCAGGGCCGAAAGCTCTTCACGGGAAACGAAACCAAGGTATGGAGTGAGGGGAAGAACAACAGCATCCTGGGTTTTAGCTGGGTGCTGGATCACTTTGATGAAGAGGAAGTGCTTGGCCTGATCGTTGAGAAAATGAAGCTGCTGATGACTTTCGAAAACGGAATACGTGCGCAAGTCGGTCAGCACACTGAGGCTTAGTTACATTGTCTGTCAGATTACCTGGCGGCTTTTGACCATGTGGTAGCCATGAGGGCTGCCGAGTGATTGCAAGGAGTTGGATGTGGGTTTGCAAAAGCGTATCGGGGATTTGGTCGCCAGCGTAAGCGCGGGCATGTTTGAGCGTGAAGAGATCATCGCGGTATCCCTGCTGGGAGCACTCTGCGGGCAGAATACATTTTTATACGGGCCACCCGGCACGGCCAAGAGTCTGATTTCTCGCCGTATAGCCTGCGCCTTTGAGCAGCCAACCTATTTCGAATACCTGATGAACCGCTTCAGCACACCTGAAGAGGTGTTTGGCCCTGTGTCCATAAAAGCGCTGAAAGAAGATCGCTACATTCGCAAAACAGATAGTTATCTGCCCAAGGCCGATTTCGCCTTCCTTGATGAAATCTGGAAGTCCAGCCCAGCTATTTTGAATACCCTGCTGACGTTGATTAACGAGCATGTGTTCCGTAATGGTGAAGCCATTGAGAAAGCCCCACTCAAGGCCCTGATTGCTGCATCCAACGAAACGCCAGATGCCAATCAAGGCCTAGAAGCCTTGTATGACCGCTTTATTGTGAGGCTGATGGTGGGGCCCATTCGTGAAGCCCAGCACTTCGATCAGCTACTTAATAGCAAACCGACCGAAGCCAAAATCGATATCCCCTCGGCTCAACAGGTGAAGTCCAGCGAATGGGCTGAGTGGATGGCGCAATTGCATCAGGTCAAGCTGTCTGCTGAGACGCTAACCATCATTCACTTGATCCGCGAACAGCTGGAGCAGCAATACGAAACGCTCAAGGTTTATGTCTCCGACCGCCGCTGGCAGCGCGCAGCGATGCTTATGAAGGCAGCAGCCTTTTTTAATGATCGCAAGGAAACCAACCATAGTGACGCCTTGCTGCTGCAGCACTGCCTGTGGACTCATGAAGAAAATCGTCAGGCTGTCTGGGATATCGTTGCGGAGGCGGTAAAGGCCTGTGGGTTTGATAGTGGTATAGATTTGGCTGCACTGGATAAAGAGAAAGACGCACTAGACAAGGAGATAAAGAAGGAGCTTTTCCATTCTGCTGATATTTACAAAACGGTAAAGCTCTCCAACAAGGATTTCTTTCAATGCAAAGGCACCTTCAAGCCCAAAAACAGCTACTACAGCAACTACGAAAAAGCATTTGAGATATTCATCGCAAAAGATAGACTCAAGACAAAAGACGAGTTCCACCCGCTAGACAGTAAAGGTAATGAACAGAAAAGTGTTAAGTGCAAATTTGACGGACAAGGAACCTGTCAGATCACCTTATCTAACGGCCACGTGGATTACCTGAGCATTAAGTTCACGCCTGAAGTTCTTTTTCACAAAGGCGACAGAAAGGAGGATATTAATATACGATTAATCACCTCCCTTTCCTCTTCGGTGAGTGAAATTCGCGAGAAGCTCTCTTTCACTCTGAAAAAAGTAGAGAAAAAATTTAAAGCCTACGAGACTAAGCTGAGCTCGCCTTTTGTGCCGGCAGATAAGATTTCTCTAGCAATTTCGGGAATAGCACTACAAATCGAAGGTTTGCAACTTCGTATCAAAGACTGCGAACGGCTGGAAGAATTATGCCGCTAGATCTACTGGCTAGTGCTGCCAAGGATGTTAGCGATAATGCTCAGCGTATCTTCGCGTCGCTATTAAGAGACTCTGATTCGATTGCAGGTCACGTAGCAGAGAGGATTCGGCTGTGGCAGCTGGCCTCGGCTGAAGAGCTGAAAGCTGAGTTCCCCTTTGCGCTATATGAGCAGCAGCTATCGAACTGGAAAACCCGGAACCAGTCTTCCCCTGTTTCGAGTGCAGAACTGGCAGCAGCTGTTGCGGAGTATGTTGCGCTCTGTCGTGTAGCCAAACTGCCGGACAATCAATCTTTTTGGCAGCGTGAGCTAGCAGCGGTGACGGCCTCTCAAACAGTTACCAAAAAACGTCAGGCCGATAGCACCGTAAGTGCCCGCCTTTTGCGAGATGAATGGCAAAAGGCGCTAGATAAAGCGCGGGCCGAGTGGGAGCTTGAGCGCATATCCATGCTGCGCCGGCAGTTCATGGAGGAGCTCGAGGTATTTCTGCAGTTACTGCAACAGCTTCAACAGCAGTTGGAAATGCTGGGGTTGGACCCGGGTATATTCCTTGACCTGTCCAAAGGCAATTTCTCTGCACAAGAGATCGAGCGCTTTAAGCGGTGGGCTAACTACTTGGCCAATGATCCGGGTGTTCGGTCGCTATGTGATTTGCTGGGCAAGCTACGCCAGCTGGAGTTATCCGAGCGTATCGAGCGAGCCCAGGTGCGCTATACGCAAGACATTGAGTTACCGGATATCAATTCGCGAGAAGAGATCATCGGCATTCGCCTAGGGCGTGACATCGAGCATGTGCTGCCCAGCGAGTTGGCACTTCTGGCTGACCCCGAAACGTCCATTCTTTTCGACCTCAAGTATGTCGAGTCACGCCTGATGTGTTTTGACATGCAGGGCATTCAGCGCGTGCAGCAACATCACCAAAAAGAAGAGCTGCGTAGCGTTGAAGAGGCAGCTAAACAAGGGCCAATGGTGATCTGTGTCGACACCAGCGGCTCTATGAGCGGTATGCCTGAGACGGTTGCCAAAGCCGTGGCGCTCTTCATTGCAGGCAAGGCCAGGCAGCAAAAGCGAGCATGCTATTTGATTAATTTTTCCACCGGCATCGAGACGCTTGATCTTGGCGACGACTTTGGTATGGAGGCATTGATCAAGTTTCTGGGCATGTCCTTTCACGGCGGTACGGATGCGATCCCGGCATTGGATCATGCGTTGGGTGTGATGAAAAGCGAAGCCTATGAACGAGCAGACCTGTTGATGATTTCAGACTTCATCATGGCTAGCTTGCCAGAGCATTTACGCCAGCAAATTGAGCAGCAGCGTACTCATGGCAACCGCTTCTATTCCCTGGTCGTAGGCGATTGCTTTATGACTCAGCGTTTAACCAGCCTTTTTGATCATGAATGGGTCTATGACCCACACAGCAGCCAGATTCATGAGCTGATTGGTTTTCAGCGAAAACTGGATGGCCGCCCGGAGAATCACAGCGCATGACACCAACACCGAAATTTCAGGAGGAGTACAGCGCAAAGCTTCCTGCTCTGGCGCTGCTCTGCAACCTCGGCTGGGAATTCATGTCACCCGAGCACGCTCTGGCTGCGCGGGCCGGTAAGAGCGATGACGTGGTGCTGCGTGATGTGCTGCGTGAGCAGCTGAGTAAGCGGCGCTTCCTGTTTGGAGGCGGTGAGTACCCGCTTTCCGCAAAAGCTATCGACAACCTGATCAGTGAAGTGTGCAGCCCTGCACTCAATGAAGGATTGATGGCTGCAAACGAACGGCTCTATAACCATCTGCTGTATGGCATCTCGGTGACGGAGTTCGTGGATGGTAAAAAGGCCAGCCCAACCGTGGCGCTGATCGACTGGCACAATCCAGCCAACAACAGTTTTATCTTCACTGAAGAATTTCGCGTGCTCCGCAGCGGCGGTGTGGAAGCGCGCAGGCCGGATATCGTTTGCTTCGTCAATGGCATTCCTCTGGTCGTAATCGAGGCCAAGCGCCCGGATGGCAATGCACAAAAAGGCCCGACAATCGACGAAGGCGTTTCGCAAAGCCTGCGCAACCAGCGCCATGACGAAATTCCCAAACTGTTCGCCTATAGCCAGCTACTGCTGTCGATCAATGGCAGCGATGGGCGCTATGCCACCTGCGGCACGCCAGCTAAGTTCTGGGCGGCCTGGCGCGAAGAGGATATCTCTACCTCTGAGTTGTACACGCTAAAGAATCGCCAACTGACTGGTGTGCAGAAGGCGGCAATTTTCAGCCATCGCCCAGCGGCTGATCTGCACTGGTACGAAAACCTGATCGCTGGCGGCGAGCTCGCACTGACAGGCCAAGATCAGTTGCTCATTAGCCTATTGTCCCCAGCCAGGCTGCTGGAGATGACTCGTTTCTTCACCTTGTTCGACAAGAAGGCCGGCAAGATCGTCGCGCGTTACCAACAGGTTTTCGGCATCAAACGGCTGATTGAACGGATCAATCAGAAACGCAAAGACGGCGGTCGTGAAGGTGGTGTCATCTGGCATACAACCGGCTCGGGCAAATCATTCACCATGGTTTTTCTGAGCAAGGCGCTGATCCTGCATGACTCTCTCAAGCAGTGCCGCATTGTGATGGTCACCGACCGGGTTGACCTGGAAAGCCAGCTGAGCAAAACGTTTGCCTCGGGCGGCGAACTGGCTGGCAAGAAGGATCGCGAGGCTGCCATGGCCACTTCCGGCACGCGCTTGGCTGAGCAAATCGGTAAGGGCAACGAGCGCATCATTTTCTCGCTGATCCAGAAGTTCAACAGCGCTACCAAGCTGCCACAGTGCGTGAACACCAGTGCCAACATCATCGTGCTTATCGATGAGGGTCACCGTAGCCAAGGTGGTGAAAACCATATCCGCATGAAGCAGGCACTGCCCAATGCGGCCTTTGTCGCGTTTACCGGCACACCGCTGCTCAAGGACGATAAGACGACGAACAAGTTTGGCCCCATCGTGCATGCCTACACCATGCAGCGCGCAGTGGAGGATCAGGCTGTGACACCGTTGCTCTATGAAGAGCGCATACCTGATCTGGATGTAAATGCGCGCGCCATCGACAGTTGGTTTGAGCGAATCACTGAAGGGCTAAACGAGCAGCAGAAAGCCGACCTCAAGCGCAAGTTCGCCAAGAAGGGGCAAATCTATAGCGCGGATGACCGTATTCGCCTGATAGCTCTAGATATTGCTAACCACTTCGTGAAGAACATCGACGAGGGGCTGAAGGGTCAATTGGCCTGCGACAGCAAGGCCTCGGCAATCAAATACAAGCAGTATCTGGATGAGGCAGGCTTGTTCGAGAGCGCCGTTGTGATGAGCCCGCCGGATAGCCGTGAGGGCAACACCGATGTGGATGAATCGGCCTCACCCGAGGTAACCCAGTGGTGGAAGAAAAACGTCGGCAGTACGGATGAGCAGATCTACACCAAGCAATTGATCGAGCGATTCGACAAGGATGACTCTCTCAAGCTCCTGATAGTGGTGGACAAGCTGCTGACGGGATTCGATGAGCCGAAAAATACCGTGCTCTACATCGACAAGCCACTTAAGGAGCACAACCTGATCCAGGCGATTGCTCGGGTAAACCGCCTGCACCCACTGAAGAAGTTCGGCCTGCTGATCGACTACAGGGGCATCCTTTCCGAGCTGGATACCACGATCCAAAAGTATCAGGATCTGGCCTCCCGCACTCAGGGCGGCTATGACATCAATGACATCGCTGGCCTCTACAACCAGATGAGCAGCGAGTACAAACGGCTACCCCAGCTGCATAAGAACCTCTGGGCGATCTTCTCCGATGTGAAAAACAAAGGTGATATCGAACAGCTACGCCAAGTGCTGGTGCCCAGGATGCAAGAGCGCGATGGGGAGCTGGTTGATGTGAATCTCAAGGTACGCGACGACTTCTACGAAGCGCTGACCGAGTTCGCTACCTGCCTAAAGGTCGCTTTGCAGTCAGCATCCTTCTTCGAGGACACCAGCTTCAGCAATGCCGACCGCGCTCATTACAAGGAAACCCTTAAACAGTTCTCCAGTCTGCGCCAACTCGCCAAACAAGATGCCGGTGAAACGGTGAACTACGACCAGTATGCCGAGCAGGTACGTAAGCTGCTGGATAAGCATGTGGTAGGCGTCGAGGTGAAAGACCCCGGCGGAGTTTATGAAGTCGGCAAGATGGGGCAGCAAAAGCCTGAACAGTGGAGCGAGGAAAAGACACGCAACGAAACAGACATCATCAAGACCCGCGTCAGCAAGATGATTGAGCAGGAGTTGCGTGATGACCCCTACGCCCAAGAAGCGTTCTCCAAACTGCTGCGCCAGGCCATCGAAGAGGCAGCAAAGCTATTTGACCACCCGCTTAAGCAATACCTGCTATTCCACGAATTTGAGCAGAAGGTGCAGGCCCGCAAGCTCGATGAGCTGCCCGATGTGTTTGCGGGTAACCGGCATGCCCAGGCGTACTTCGGCATTTTCAAGAAGAGCCTTCCTGAGGCCTTGGTTTCAGCTGATGAACAGGCACAGGAGCACTGGGTAAAACTAGCTTTCAGCCTGGATGAAATGGTCACGACCTCAGTGGCTGAGCATTCAATCAACCCACAAAATATTGAGAGCGATATTCGCAAGAAGCTACTGCCGCTGCTCTTCAAGGAGTGCAAAGCGGTGGGCGCTGGCATGGATCAGGCGAAGGCCATGGTTGAGTGGGTGGTGCAAATCACGCGAGTAGGCTTGTCCGGCTTATGAGTGTACCCATCGTCATGAGCGCTCCACCTGCCTCCGCAGTGTCGAGCTGGCTGAGCTTCCACTATGCCGATGAGTTGATACAGGTTGAAAGGACGCGAAGGGCTCGCGATGTTTCACGCATTCTGATCAAAGTCGATCCGGACTGCCGCGTGCGCGTCAGTGCGCCGGATGGGGCCAGCGATGAACAGGTATTGGCCGCGCTGAAACGACGCGGTCGCTGGATCTATGAGCAGCTTCGTGAGTTCCGTGCTCAGCTAACCCACGTTCGCCCGCGGCAGTACGTCAGCGGGGAAAGCCACTACTACTTAGGCAAGCAGTATGTGCTCAAGGTGATTGAGGCGCCTGATGAGCTACAGCAGGTGCGTTTGTTGCGGGGCAAGCTGGAGGTTTCTGTTCGGGTCAAGTCGGCAGACAAGATCCGCGCACTCCTTTACGCCTGGTACAAAGCTCGCGCCCGTGAGGTGTTTGATCGACGTCTAGACGCTGTCTTGCAACAAGCCCTTTGGGTTGCAGCCAAGCCACCACTGCGCATCCTAAGCATGCAGACACAGTGGGGCAGTTGTTCACCTGCGGGCCGTATCACGCTCAATCCCCACTTGGTTAAAGCATCCCGCGAGTGCATCGACTATGTGATCTTGCATGAGCTTTGCCACATCGCCGAACACAACCACAGTGAGCGGTTCTACCGCCTTATGCAGCAGGTCATGCCGCAATGGGAAAAGACAAAAAAACGACTGGACGGTATGGCGGCTGCCTTGCTGAACGGAGGCTGAGCATCTCTTGATTCACGTGCATCCATCAATGCACTTCATCTCCAGCCCCCACAAGCCGGATGAATCCGTCGCCTTGTTTTAAGACTGAAAAAAGGACACGATCCAAGGACAGCCTTTGAGGCAGCTCACTCGTTCACAAAAAAGGAATTATGTGTGCCGCTTGTCCAATGGATTTCAGATTTTTTATCTAGGCGTGGACTGCAAGAGCCGGATGGTCGTCCCCTATTCGCCTATAAGACCTCATCAGAAGAATTCGAGACACTGCGCCAGCTCTTGCATGGGCTCAACCTAGGGCAACACGCGCACCCCGAATATGCTCAGGCCTGGCTACTTTTTGCGGCCGAATGGTGGAAGCGCGAATATCCAGGGGGAGCATGGCGCTGGGGACCACTGTGCGAGGCAGCCGGCCAGAGAAAGGTAGCTCATGAGAAGACCCGCAGCCTGGTAATTGATGGGCGTCGTCAGTGGCGTCTGCAAACCACTATAAAAAGTGAAGGCAAACGTTTCATCGGCCTGGTCGCGGTGAATGGCGGCCTGCCCATGCGCCTTGTCGAGTCGGCACAGGGCGGGTTATCCCGCCTGCTACGCATGGTCACTGAGCAGGCACTGGAATACCGCCTGCAGGATGAGCATCTGCGCCAGGCCATCGAGGCCCAGGCCGAGCTTTTGCCCGCCTGCTACCAGCAGGCGCCGGTCTACGAACTGCTCGACAGCTTGGTCAAGGCGGTGCTGCACATCCGCAAGGCCTATGCCCTGCAGGGCGCCCAAGACCCAATCGCCCGGCTGCAGGAAGAGTGCCCTCACTGGGAAGAGCTCTTCCCCATCGCCCTCGATTCCCAGGCCGCCGCCAGCCTGATCAAGGGTCTGGTCCGGGATACAGTCAGCATCACGCCCCAGTCGCGGCGGCCTCCTTTCCAGATCCAGCGCGGCCTGCGCTTCAGTTCCGATGGCTCCATACCCGTCTACGAGCAGTCCTTCGTGATGCAGGCTCAGGCCAGGCGCGATCAGGTTGCCGAGGCGCTGGGGATGGCCGTGGATGCGCTGCCGCCACACTTCCAGCTCCTGCTGCGCATCGGCGAGCGGGAATACCTGGTCGGCGAAGCCCTGCTTAGAGACGAGGAATACCAGCTGATCGCCAGGCCGCTGCCGGCCATCCACAGCCTGCACAATGCCGCGCAGCTGATCGTCAGCCGCTGGGGCGCCACCCTGCACATTGCCAACCTACCGGGCGGCGAAGCCTTGAGCCATGACGAGCCGCTGATCTTCGAGAATACCTACCCCTTTGCCCGCCTGCTCGCCCAGGGCGATGCGCTGGTCAAGGGCGAGTCGGCACTGGCGGCCATGCCGGCAAGAACCATCGTGTATGCCGAAGAAGGCGAGGCTCGCGAGCTGCATGACTGCCTGGCCGACGGGCAAATGCTGATGGAACTTCCCGCCGGTACCACCCGGCTCACGTACAAACAACAGCCCTTCGTTGTCACCATCAGCGCCAGCGCTACCCGCCACCCGGAAGCCTACTGGCATGGCAACAGTCTGGAGGCGCTCTCCGTGCCGGGGCTGCTGTTCCGTGGCACGCCGCGCCTACGCATTGAGCAGGGAACGGGCTTTTCCAGCTATGCGCCCGCCCATGAGCTGTTTGTCCGCACGCAGGGCAAGGAGCTGCCGCTCGCCCAAGCCCGGGCGCCGGGGCTGTGCCGGCTGATCTGGCGCAAGGATGGCCAGCGCCTGCTGAACACCCGCGCCGTGCTTCTCCCGGACGAAGCCTCCATCACCTACGCGCCGGGCGCCACTACCCTCGAGGGCAGCATTCGCCTTCACCACTGGCCTGATGTGCCCGTGCGCTGCGAGAGCGAACAGATCGCGCTGGAGCGCCGCCATGATGGAACAGGCCTGGCCCTGCGGCTGAAGAGCACCGGCAGCCGGCCGGCCACCACGGTTCCGCTGTGCCTGCAGTGGCCCGACGGCGAGCAGAAGCTCACTCTGCCCTTCCCCGGCTATGGCGTCACGCTGCTGCGCAACGACACTCCTCTCAAGCTGAATCAGGCCCTGACCATCGAAGAGCTGATCGGATGCCGTGCGGTATTGATGTCGACACAGGGCGCCGAGAACTGGCAGATTCGCCTGACCTCCGGCGGCACCGACTCACGCTCCACCCTGTCGCAGGAAATTCGCTACACCGGGATCCGCGAAATCCGTCTGTTCGAGCTGATTCCGGCAATCCAGCAGATGATGTCCTGCCACCCCGGACTCGATCATACCGTGCAGCTGGAGCTGATCCACGCCCACCAGACCCACGCCCGCCTGCAGGTGGGCCGCTACTCGACGCGCATCCGCCTGCACAGCCAAAAAGAAATGGCCTCCCTGAGCGATGGCGCTCGTGATCTCCTGCCCGAGCAGTCCCAGGCCGAGGGCCTGATACTGGCCCTGCCTCTGGCCGAGCCGGAACATGACCCAGTCAGCCTGCCGCTGCATTTCTCCGAGCAGGTGTTCACCGGCAACTGGCTGGTCAGCCTGCCGACCGATGCGGTTGGTCCCTGGCTGCTGTACACCCCCGACGACTCCAAACTGCACAGCCGTCCGACCGTCGTGCCGCCGACCGTGAGACAACTGTCGAAGCCCCTGACCCCGCTGCGCGACGCGCTCTGCGAAGCCGATGGTGAAGAGCGCATGCGCCTGCTCCGAGCCGCGCTGCGCGCCATGGCCGCGGATCCGGAAGCCGAGGACTGGCAGACGCTGGAGCTGCTGCTGGACCGGCTGCACCATCTGCCGCTGGCCAGCCTGGATATCTGCCAGGCACTGATCCGCGAGCCGCAAGCGCTGGCCATGGCCACCCTGCGGCTGGACGATTTCTCCAGCCGCCTGGCCGAGCGCCTGCCCTGCGAGCTGCCCTTCGAGTGGCTGCTGATTGCCCCGGAGCACTGGTTCGACACCTTTGCGACATTGCGCCAACAGCTGGCCGTCGACAATCCCCGGCTACTGTCGCTGATCCGCACCGACATCCAGAGTAAGAGCCAGTTCCTGTCTCGCTGGCAGCCCGCGCTGCGCTTTATCTTCGATCAGGGCCTGCACCACTCCTTCGATCTGCAAAGCCCGGATGTGGGGTTCTTCCTGAAAAACCCGGCGATGCTCACCGCCTCCTGGCAGTCGCACCTGTTTGATGGCGAGCACTCGGCCATGCAGCAGATGTTCCGGCGGAACCCTGCCGAAACCCATCAATACCCCGGCAGCGGCAATACGGATATAGGAGCCTTCCTGAAAACGCCCCACGGGCAAATGCTCCTCCGCTGCAGCAAGCTCCCTGCCAACGACTTCAAGTTGGCCACGGTCATGCTGCCCTTCATGGCCGCCTTCGATACCTACGCTGGCCGCGGGCAGCAATGGCAAGCCGACCCGGCACGCCTGTTCAGCCTCAGAAATGCTCGCCAGTTCGATAGCGTCTGGTTTGACTCGGCCTATCAACTCGGCCTGGCCATGGCGCAAGCCGCCTCGATGCAGAAGTGAATCCCATGCTCTATCAGAAGAACTATTTCTCCGCCCTCACCGGCAACCTGAGCACCCGCAGCGAGCGGGCCGCCCAGGGCCTGCTCAGCCTCGGCAATCCGCAGCTGCGGCAGTTCCTGCATGATCAGCTGACCGCTGCCCCCGGCACTCCGGGCGCCTGGCTGGCCGACCCAGTCTTCGAGCCGACCTTCGGCTGGCAGGAAAGCTCTGAAACCATGAGTTCGCTGGCCGGCGGTAACCTACTACACCGACGCCTTGCCGAAGCCATGGCGGCCCCGCCCAAGGAGCCCCATGATCTTGCAGAGGAATATGCCTTCCCCAGCAATCGCCATCCTTTCACCCACCAGTTGGCGGCCTGGGAGATTCTCAACCGTCCCGAGCCGCAATCACTGGTGGTGACCAGCGGCACCGGCTCGGGCAAAACCGAGTGTTTCCTGGTACCGGTCCTCAGCCAGCTGGCCAAGGAAATCGACGCTGGCGAAGACCCGGAGGGTGTCCGCGCCCTGTTCATCTACCCTTTAAACGCCCTGATCAACTCGCAACAGAACCGCCTGGATGCCTGGACCCACGGATTCGGCGGACAGATTCGCCATTGTCTATACACCGGTGCCCTGGAGAACGAACGCAGGAATAGAGACCAGCAGTACGATGGCCAGGTGATCGACCGCAAGAGCCTGCGCGCCAGCCCGCCGCAACTGCTGGTGACCAACGCGACCATGCTGGAGTACATGCTCATCCGCAAGGATGACGAGCCGATCCTGCAGAAGTCGGCCGGCAAGCTGCGCTGGATCATTCTGGACGAGGCGCACACCCACATCGGCTCCCAGGCCGCGGAGATGGCGCTGCTGCTGCGCCGGGTGATGCTGGCCTTCCAGGTCAAGCCGCAGGATGTGCGCTTCGTGGCAACCTCGGCCACCTTCGGCTCGGATACCCAGACCATCGAGAGCCTGCGCACCTTCCTCGCCGATATCGGCGGAGTGGATCCGCAGCAGGTGCATGTCGTGCAGGGACATCGGGATATCCCGGCGCTGCTGAACGCCACCCTGGTTGCCGAGCAGGACACCCCTGAAGCCATCGGCGCCATCGAGGCGGACCAGGAACAGTCGGCGCTGCGCTACCAGCGTCTGGAGGCCAGCCCCACCGCTCGGCGGCTGCGCGCCCTGTTCATGCCTAATGGCCAGGTGAAACCACAAAGCCTGCAAGGGCTGATCCGTGAGTCCGGTCTACCCTCGGCGCAGGTGCTCGCCTGGCTGGATCTGCTGTCCGGCACCAAGAGTGCCGAAGGGCTGTCCTTCCTGCCGCTGCGCGCACACCTGTTCCATAACGTGATTCCGGCAATCCGCGCCTGCGTGGACCGCAACTGCAGCCACAAGGCCGGCACCGCGCTGGCACATGCCGACTGGCCGTTCGGCATGGTCTATCTGGAGGAGCGGACTCACTGCCGCTGCGGCGCGCCGCTGATGCCACTGGTGTCCTGCGAGGAGTGCAACGAGAGCTTCCTGCAGGCGGCCACCAAAAGCAGTAGCAGTGCTCTGGTCGATCCGACACAGCAACAGGACGACGAGTTCGCTCTCGAAGATGAAGCCACGGAGGCCGATGATCAGACCAAGGATAAGGATACTGTGTCATCCATCCAGATCCTGATCACCAATCGCGCCGTCAAGAAAGGCAGTGCCGACTTCCTCGATCGCGCCACTCACCGACTGACGCCCAATCGTCCGGCGGATGGTGGCATCGAGCTGCAGCTCTTCCGCACTGCCAAGAACGAATGCCCCTGCTGTGGCGCCAATATCCAGGGCCGCAGCCTGCTGCGCCCCGCGCGCATCGGTACGCCCTTCACCCTCAGCACGGTGATCGGCACCCTGCTGGAGTTCTGCCCGCCGGATCCGATGCCGACCGGCAAGCCGTTCCAGGGCCGCAAGCTGATCTCCTTCACCGACAGCCGCCAGGGCACCGCACGGATTGCCGTCAAGCTGCAGCAGGACTCCGAGCGCAACCGGATTCGCGGGCTGATCTATCAGCGCCTGCTGCAGGCACAACCCGTCAATGGACTGTCCGCAGAGGACTTGCAGGACCTGCAAGACCTTCAAACAGCAGAGCGATTGAGTCGTATCGAGCAAAAGCACTTGCAATCCTTGCTGGACATGCAAGCTGAAGCGGCCAAAGGCGCGGAAATCAGCTGGACCGACATGGCCAACCATCTGGGCGGCACGCCGGAGCTGCAGATGGGTATGCTCGACTACTACAACAACCTCGCACCGAACACCTTCGGCCCGCAGGGTAGTGTCGCCCTGGCCAACATGCTGCTGGCCCGCGAGTTCTATCGCCGCCCGAAGCGTGCCAACAGCCTGGAAACCCTCGGCCTGGTACAGGTCTGCTATCCCAAGCTGGACAGCATCACCAGCAAGCCCATGGCCTGGCCCAAACATCTGGATGTCGACACTTGGCGCACCTACCTGAAGGTGCTGCTGGACTTCTTCGTCCGCGAAAACACCCTCCTGAACATCGACAAACGCTGGCAGTCGCTGATCGGCGCACGCATCAGCCCCAAATGGGTCGTGGCGCCGGTCCTGGGGGAAAAGCCTGAAAAGCTGCAAAGTCGCTTTGCCCGCTGGCCATCCGTCAATACCGTCAGCAGCCTCCAGTCACGGGCCATCCTGCTGCTCTGCAAGGCATTCAACTGGTCAACCGCGGCCCATCAGGACCAGATCGACTCGATCCTGAGCGAAGCCTGGCGGGTACTGACCCAGCAGGCAAAGCTGCTGATTTCGTCAGGCGACGGCTATCAGCTCGACCTCAAGGACCTGAGCTTCCGGCTGCCCGAAACGGTCTACCTGTGCCCGGTATCGCGGCGCTTCATCAACACCCCGTTCGAGCAGCTCAGTCCCTATACGCCACGTACCGACCGCGAGATGGTCGTCAAGGTGACGCCCTACACCCTGCCGCGTCCGCCCGAGGCGCTCCTGCATGTGCCGGGTGATGAGGGCCTGCTGGCGATCCGCGCTTGGCTGAACAGCGAGCCGCAGATCCAGCAGCTGCGCAAGGACGCGCTCTGGTCGGACGTCATGGACCGGATCATCGAGGGGGGCCACTACTTCCGTGCCGCCGAGCACTCGGCACAGCAGCCGAAGAGCAAGCTGGACAGCTACGAAGGCCTGTTCAAGACCGGCAGGCTGAACCTGCTGAGCTGCTCGACCACCATGGAAATGGGCGTGGACATCGGCGGCATCAGCGTGGTGGCGATGAACAACGTGCCCCCGCACCCGGCCAACTATCTGCAGCGTGCCGGCCGTGCCGGGCGCCGCCGCGAGGGACGCTCGCTGGCCCTGGCCGTCTGCAAGAACACCCCGCACGACCAGAGCGTGTTCAACAACCCGCTCTGGCCGTTCAACACGCCCATGCGCATGCCCAAGGTGTCCCTGCAGAGCCCCGATCTGGTACAGCGCCACGTCAATGCCTGGCTGCTGTCGCACTGGCTCAAGCACGTGGTCGCCGCCCAGGAAATCAAGTCGATGACCGCCGGTGCCTTCTTCCTCGACGGCGAACTGCCTATGTCGCTGGCCGCGCGATTCTGCCTGTGGTGCGACAACCAGGCGGTCGATACCGAAACGCTGGTGGGACAGGCCCTCAAGGACATCACCCGCCGCAGCTTCCTCGATACCACCCCGCAGCCCGAGCTGTTCAAGCACGCCAGCCGCCGCATGAAAGAGATCATGCAGGCATGGCAGCAGGAATACTCGGCCAGCGAAGCCCAACTGCAGCAGATTGCCGACAAGAAGGCCGCTGCCTACCGAGCCATGGAGGCACAGCTCAGCCGCATCGAGAAGGAGTACCTGCTGAGCGAGCTGGCCGACCGGCGCTTCCTGCCTGGCTACGGCTTCCCGACCGATATCGTCAGCTTCGACAACCGCTGCATGCAGACCCTGAAGCAGGAGGAAGGCGACAAGCGCGAGGACAACCGTGCACGCTACCGCTCGCTGGCTTCCCGCGACCGTATCACCGGCCTGCGCGAATATGCGCCGGGCGCCGAACTGGTCATGGATGGGCTGGTCTACAAGTCCTCCGGCATCACCCTGAACTGGCACGCTCCCGCCTCTGCCGAAAACGTCAAGGAGCTGCAGCTGTTCAAGAAAGCTTGGCACTGCAATAAGTGCGGTGCCAGCAACACGGCCATCAACCCCGGACGGGAGATCAACTGCCAGGCGTGCGGTGAGCCGATCAAAGATGAAAATATTCGCGAATATCTGGTGCCCTCCGGCTTTGCCGTGGACTTCTTCGACGAGCCGCACAACGACATCAGCCGCCTGCAGTATGTGCCGGTCAATGCGCCCTGGCTGAACGTACCGGCCAGCTGGGTCTGCCTGGCCAACCCGGCACTCGGCCAGTTCCGCGCCAGCCAGCAGGCGCAGCTGTTCAACTACACATCGGGCGCCAACCAGAAGGGCTTTGCCATCTGCCTGGAGTGCGGCAAGGCCGAGCCGATGCTCAGCCACCCTGACGGCTCTGCGCCAGCGAATGAACAATATCTGCCGGCTGCCTTCCGCCAGAAGGCGCAGCACCGCCGCCTGCGTGGCGGCAGGAGCGACGACAGGGACAACATCTGCCCCGGCAGCCACAACAGCTGGAAGATCAAGCAGAACGTCCACTTGGGCCATGACAGCCTGACCGATGCGCTGGAACTGGTGCTGCGCAACCCTTCCAGCGGCGAACTGCTCAACGACGACGTCACCGCCTATTCGATTGCCGTGGCGCTGCGCGAAGCGATTGCCGCCGATCTGGGCATACAGAGCGAGGAGCTGGGCTGCGACAGCCACCCGATCAAGGTCGATGGCCAGCCAACCCGCGCCATCCGGGTGTTCGACCTGCGCAGCGGTGGCTACACCACCCAGGCCGCGGAGCGGCTGAATGAAGCCAGCCTGTGGCGAAAGGTCATCGCCCGTCTGGACAGCTGCAACTGCTCGCATGCCTGCCAGAACTGCCTGCTCAGCTTCGATACCCGCTTCGAGGCCGAGCGCCTCAATCGTCATGTCGCGCTGGAGTGGATCAATCAGACTTGGCTTGCCGGCCTGGCGCTGCCCGCCGAGCTCGCTGTCTTTGGTCCGAAAAGCCAGGCAGAAATCGCCACTCTACAGGAAGCGGTCGAAAGAGCGATTACTAGGGACGACAACGCGAAGACCGTAGCCATTTACTTCACTGCACCCGCCGAAGAGTGGGATCTTGCTGTCGCACGCCGCCTGAGGCATCAACTGCATAGTTGGGAAAGCGTCGGACACCTAGTGCAATTACATTTACTGGAAAGTACCGTTTCCAGCCTGCCAAGAGACCAAAAGGAATGGTTGGCAAAGCTAGCCTTCAACGGAGTACAGATATGCCTACACAATTCCATACCGGATCTCGGGGCGCTGGCACTCAATGTCTCACTGCAAGGCCCACAAGGCTGCATTGCCTGGGCTAGCGACAATACGAACCTGGCCGCACCTGGCCACACATGGGATCTAGCGGAGGCCGGTGCACGGATCATCCGAGGCACCCCCTCCGACCTCAAGGCAGAGCGCATCTTGAATGCTGCCGATCTCATGCCGGCCCCACCCCCTGGCTTGATCAAGATCGAGATCGGCAATCAGCTGGATGGCTCGCTCGACAACTTTGCTCGTCGGTTCTGGGAGCACCTAGGTACTGAGGCCAATGGCCTGATTAATGATGCCCTCACAGGCAAGGATCCAATTACAGAACTGGTTTACAGCGACCGTTACGTATGCAGCCCGCTAGTTGTGAATCTGCTGGTCAGCGTGATCCACGAGCTCGGACGGCTGAGTGATGCAGATTTCTCTATCCGAATCCTAGGCCGACAATATCAGCGGGAAGACAATCGCTCGCCTTGGCAGTGCCGGCATGACTGGCACTCAGCTCGCGAGCGCGATGAGGCCCTCCGCCAGGCTCTGGCGTACTGCGGCCGCGAGGGAGAGGTGCTAAGCCTGCCTACCTTGCCGCACTACCGCCGGCTACAGCTTAAGCTGCGCTCCGGTAATCAACTGACCATCCAGTTTGATCAGGGGCTTTCGTATTGGGAAGCCGAGCGCAGCGAAAAGTCTTACCAGCTCAGGTTCGACTTTACATCACGCGAGCTTGGAGAAGAAATCATGGAGCGCATCAGGTGTAAAGTTTCGGCGGCTGGGGAGGAAAACACTCAGATATTCCTCTCTTCCTCTTGAAAGCGGCTCAACTGGTATAAGTATCGGAGGCAATTGCCCAAATTTCAGAACTCCGATACGCACAGTAGCGAAATAAGCCCCTGTTCAATGCAAATTTGGACAGGGTCTCTTACGATTTACGGATTACCAGCCATCTGTCGAGCGTAATGGCGATCGCTTAGGTCTTTCTTGTGGTCAGCCTTGACCCAGCGCTCAGGCCTATTGCAGTTAGCGCAGGTCAATATCTGCTTATCAGGGCTGAGGTTGTATAGGCGGCTCTCAGAGCCAACTTTGACCTTCAATCCAACATCTGAGACCTCGAACCCTGGTACTTCCTGTCCTATGCGATCCATGGATTCAAATCGGAACGACCAGCGTTTAATCTGACTTTTGCGCCAGATAGTCATGATGATCAAGGGGTCTTGTTTCGTTGTCCTCTGATAAACCCAATCCCCTTCATAGGGACCTAGTTTGGCGGCTTCTTCGTCTCGCTTGGCCTGCTCATAAATTTGCTCCTGCATCTTGAGCAGTTCGGCATTTAATGCTTCTTCATCCTTGAGTGCTTGGTCTTTCAGCATCTGCTCTACGTCATAGGGCCCTTGAGGGTCATACTTCCAAACCGATGCGTCATTGATGCCAAGCACCTTGCAGTTGAGACAATCGACACTCTGCTCATCTACATTTCGCGTGAGGGCCAAGCGCTCGGAACTATTAACATCATCAAGGAGTAACTTTTTATTTTTTACTGAAATATTCATTTTAACCAGCGGCTTGATGCGACCGTCGTTCACATCCTCTCCAAATATCTCGGCCTCATCACCGTGAACGTTGAGAACCATTACCCTCTCGCTACCGGGTATCTTATAACGATACGCACCTGTGAAATCCTCACTGCCGCAACCAGCAAGAATAGAGCCAGCAAGAGCTAATGAAACAAACCTAGGAAAGTTCCGCATAAAATCCTTTACGGTAAATCACATAATCAATTACGTACGCCTAGACTGACGACTGTGGGAAAGCTAATCAGCCACATTGCCCTGCTATTAATCGAACCTTAATGCTGTAGTCCATATGGCGTTCAGTTTCATGTAGATCCTTTGGCTTAAAGTCTCGTCGAGAAAAATTAACAATCTCCGAATCAGTGAACCCATACTCCTGCATTCTTTCCAACGTGCACGAACAGAGCGCAGGTGAGGACCCGCGAGCCTTGGAAGCAGCCTCGCATCTTTTAACAAGTTGCTGAACCCCAGTTTCGCCAGCGAAGGCTCCTGATTGCAAAAAAAATGCAAATGACACATAAGCAGCTATGCCAATAATCCTCATATACTTTTAACATCCTTCTATTTAACTGCTTATTTATCGAAAATTAATTGTTTGCACTGAATTACAGCCGATTACGAAGACGGCATGTAGGAAGGCAGCCCTGCAGTTCGCTGGGGTGACGTCATGCCATGAGGTCACGTTTTACCAAATTCACAATATACTGTGAAGACCAGAGATGGCGCCGCCCAGATAGTCCTCCCTTTTGGGGAGTCATCTGTGGAAGTCGGATTGGCGTTCGGAAAGGTCCTGCGCAGACGGCGTGTCGAAGCAGGATTAACCCAGGAGCAATTGGCCCATGAGGCGGAATTGCAGCGTAACTACGTCAGCCTGATGGAACGGGGCATCAACCAGCCAACGATCACCACCCTGATCAAGCTAGCTAACCCCCTGGGCTGCACCGCAGCAGAGATCGTCGCCGAGGTAGAACAACTCGTTGTCCCAGCCAGGGACATGAGCCAAAAGCCATCCGTCCAGCATCGGCAGGTCACGCCAAGCGCCAGAGTTTTCCACCAGCAAGACCGCTCGCAAGGGACCTTCCAAGGTGAGGCCATCCAGGAAGGCCCGCTCCGGGATCGGTGCTTCACCAAGAAAACGGGCAAGCTTCCATAGATCCAGGACACCCTGCTCGGTCTGTGCCACCAATCCACGCGGTGGCCGCAAGCGTAACAATCCGTCGTGGGCATTGATCAGCGTGGCATCGACGATCGTGCCTTGGCGCAGCGACAGCCCTCGGTCGCCCAGATAGCCATTGATGACAGCCAAGATGCCGGCGGCTAGTTCGTGCTTCTCCAGCAAACGACGGAAGTTGAGGATGGTGGTTTCATCGGGGATACGCTCCAAGCTCAGCCCCGCGAACTGGCGCAGGATGGTGGTCTCGTACAGCGCCTCTTCCATCGCTGGATCGCTGTAACCGAACCAGTTTTGCATCAGGTGCACGCGCAGCATCGCCATCAGCGGATAGGCCGGACGACCGCCTTCACCCTTGGGATAATGCGGCTCGATCAAGGCAATCAAACCCTTCCACGGCACCACCCGATCCATCTCGATCAGGAACAACTCTTTGCGGGTTTGTTTGCGCTTACCGGCGTACTCGGCGTCAGCGAAGGTCATCTGCTTCATGGGGAAACTCAGCGGGTGGAATCCGGGTCTTTTGCCAAAATCTGGAAGTCTTCTTCAGAGTTTCCCTAGCATTAAGCTGGGCGCGACAACAGACGTCTAGTTGGGCGGCACCTGAAGGTTTCGACCAGCCACATAACGGCCTAGGTCAATCGACGGGCAAGAATAGAATGTCTCCTATAGTCCGCTAGTGTGCGCTCTCTTGCTTGGATGGCATTACGTTCTGGCCCAACGTTACTGTAGCGAATCCGCAGCAGTATCAATCAAAGCCTCCTGTATCCCGCGTGAAGAAAGACGCTACGTTGCGCCCGTTCTTCCACGGCTTCGCTTGCCGCCCCGCTACGGCAGATTCGAAGTATTCATCGAAATGTCATCCTTTAGAAGCAGTGCGTTAACAAGGAATTTCTACCCTTTGCATCGCGAACCGCAATTGTGCGGCCAGCAATATTGCGAAAGGTGATCAAATGACGCCCCATCCGATACAGGACGCCGTGCTGCGGGTCGACCGGTTGAGCGTCGTCTATCCAGGCGGCGTGACAGCCCTACGCGATACCTCGATTGCATTTCGGCGTGGTGAGTTCACCGTGCTGCTTGGTCTCTCGGGCGCAGGCAAGTCGACCTTGCTCCGTAGTCTCAATCGACTCGTCACGCCCACTGGCGGCAGTGTCACCAGCGAACTCGGTGAGCTCGGCAGCGGCTCGGCCTTGCGTCAGCATCGTCGGCGTACCGCCATGATCTTTCAGCACCACCAGCTAATCGAACGTCAAAGCGCACTGGCTAATGTGCTTACCGGTCGGCTGGCCTTTCACAACACGCTCCGCTCGCTGTTTCCTCTGCCGCGTGCCGATCAGGAGATTGCGCTCAGTTGCCTCGCTCGGGTCGGTCTGGCAGACAAGGCGCTAAGCCGGGTGGACAAACTGTCCGGTGGCCAGCAGCAGCGGGTAGGCATCGCGCGTGCGCTAGCGCAACAGCCGGCGATCATTCTGGCCGATGAGCCGGTAGCCAGTCTCGACCCGGCCACTTCGGTCCGTGTTCTCGGATTGCTGCGCGACATCTGCAAGGAAGACGGCATCACCGCCATCGTTTCGCTGCATCAACTCGAATATGCCCGCCGCTTCGCCGATCGCGTCGTCGGGCTGGCCGATTCTCAGATCGTTTTCGATGCCGCGCCCTCGGAACTCACCGATGCGCAGCTTGAGCGCATCTATGCAGGCCGCTCTACGACTCAGCCAGCGAATGCTCCGGCTGAACCACCTGTCATGCTCGAATCTTCACTGGAGATGTCCCGATGAAACGCTTATCCGCGCTCTTATTGACTTGCTTGCTGTCCGCTGTTTCAAGTTTGTCCGCCCTAGCGGCCGATGCCGATCCGGATGTGCTAAAGGTTGCCCTGCTTCCGGACGAAAACGCCTCCGAGCTGATCAAGCGTAACCAGCCGCTGAAGGATTATCTGGAAGAGCATCTGGACAAGAAGGTGCAGCTGATCGTAACCACCGACTATTCCTCGATGATTGAGGCGATGCGCTTTGGCCGTATCGACCTGGCGTATTTCGGTCCGCTGTCCTACGTCATGGCCAAAAGCAAAAGCGACATCGAGCCCTTCGCTGCCATGGTCATCGACGGCAAGCCGACCTATCGCTCGGTGATTATCGCCAATGTGGCGTCAGGCGTGAATGAGTATGCCGACCTTAAGGGCAAGAAGATGGCCTATGGTGACCGGGCATCGACGTCCAGCCATTTGATTCCCAAAACCGTGCTTCTTGAGACGGCCGATTTGACGGGTGGGCAGGACTACGAACAACATTTTGTGGGCACGCATGACGCCGTTGCCGTCAACGTGGCGAACGGCAACGCCGATGCGGGTGGGCTGTCGGAGGTAATTTTCAATCACGTAGCCGAAAGTGGCCTAATCGATCCGAGCAAGGTGAAAGTACTTGGTTACAGCGGCGAATACCCCCAGTACCCCTGGGCGATGCGCTCGAACCTGAGCCCCGAGCTGAAAACCAAGGTGCGGGATGTATTCGTCGGTATCGACGATCCCGAAGTGCTGCGCAACTTCAAGGCCGAGGCCTTCGCGCCAATCACCGACGCCGACTACGATGTGATCCGCAACATGGGATCGCTGCTCGGCCTCGACTTCGCCACGATGTGAGCACCGATATGTCTACTCATTACGACGTGCAGGCGCTGCCTGCAGAGCAACGCGAGCACATCCTTCGAGGCTTCGGCCTCGGTTGGTGGCGCCAGCTGGGGCAGGTGGCGATTGTATTCGGAGTGGTGCTGTTGGCCTGCTGGTACGTGGGGCTGCTCGATGCCACCACGCTGCTGAACGGGCTGCCCTCCATCGCGACCCTGGCAGGCGAGGCCATGCCGCCAGACTTTTCGGGCTATCGAAGCTGGATTCGCCCCTTGATCGACACCTTGGCGATGAGCATCGCCGGTACGGCCATCGCAGTGGTGTTCTCGCTGGTGGTGGCCTTCGTTGCAGCGCGCAATACGGCGCCGCACCCCCTTGTGTTCGGTGTTGCCCGGGTGCTGCTCAATGCCCTGCGGTCGGTGCCGGAGCTGATCATGGGCATCATCTTCGTTGCAGCCGTAGGGTTCGGCGCCTTGCCGGGCGTGCTTGCCCTGGGTCTGCATTCGGTCGGCATGGTCGGCAAGTTCTTCGCCGAGGCCATCGAGCACGTCGACGAAGCGCCGGTGGAAGCCGCTCGGGCGGCGGGGGCTACGCCGATGCAAGTGCTGCTGCACGCGGTTTTGCCACAGGTGACGCCGCAGTTCGCCGACGTGGCGATCTACCGCTGGGAATACAACTTTCGCGCCTCCACCGTGATGGGCATGGTTGGCGCTGGCGGTATCGGCTTCGAACTCATGGGCTCGCTGCGCATCATGCAGTACCAGGAGGTTGCAGCAATCCTGCTGGTCATCCTGGCCATGGTCACGCTAGTAGACGCCTTCAGTGGCGTGCTGCGCAAACGTTTCAAATAGGACAAACCATGCTGCCGAAACTCGTTATAACTCACCGAGTACACGATGAGATCCTGCAACTGCTGGCGCCACATTGCGAGCTGATGACCAACCAGACCGACAGCACGCTGACGCGCGAGGAAATTCTGCGCCGCTGCCGCGATGCTCAGGCGATGATGGCGTTCATGCCCGATCGGGTCGATGCAGACTTTCTTCAAGCCTGCCCTGAGCTGCGTGTAGTCGGCTGCGCGCTCAAGGGCTTCGACAATTTCGATGTGGACGCCTGTACTGCCCGCGGGGTCTGGCTGACCTTCGTGCCTGATCTGTTGACGGTCCCGACTGCCGAGCTGGCGATCGGACTGGCGGTGGGGCTGGGGCGGCATCTGCGGGCAGCAGATGCGTTCGTCCGCTCTGGCGAGTTCCAGGGCTGGCAACCACAGTTCTACGGCACGGGGCTGGATAACGCTACGGTCGGCATCCTTGGCATGGGCGCCATCGGACTGGCCATGGCTGATCGCTTGCAGGGATGGGGCGCGACCCTGCAGTACCACGAGGCGAAGGCTCTGGATACACAAACCGAGCAACGGCTCGGCCTGCGCCAGGTGGCGTGCAGCGAACTCTTCGCCAGCTCGGACTTCATCCTGCTGGCGCTTCCCTTGAATGCCGATACCCAGCATCTGGTCAACGCCGAGCTGCTTGCCCTCGTACGGCCGGGCGCTCTGCTTGTAAACCCCTGTCGTGGTTCGGTAGTGGATGAAGCCGCCGTGCTCGCGGCGCTTGAGCGAGGCCAGCTCGGAGGGTATGCGGCGGATGTATTCGAAATGGAAGACTGGGCTCGCGCGGACCGGCCGCGGCTGATCGATCCTGCGCTGCTCGCGCATCCGAATACGCTGTTCACTCCGCACATAGGGTCGGCAGTGCGCGCGGTGCGCCTGGAGATTGAACGTTGTGCAGCGCAGAACATCATCCAGGTATTGGCAGGTGCGCGCCCAATCAACGCTGCGAACCGTCTGCCCAAGGCCGAGCCTGCCGCATGTTGAATCCGGTCTGGCTGAAGAGCCTGGTAGCGATCGTTCAAACAGGCAGTTTTCAGAGCGCGGCGAGGGCGTTGGGGCTGGCCCAGCCGACGGTGTCGCAGCACTTGCAGAAGCTTGAAGAGCAGGTCGGCGTAACGCTGGTGCAGCGCAGTCGTAGCGGCTGCCAGCCTACCACACGGGCGCTGGCCTTCATGCCGCATGCGACCGCCTTGCTCGACATGCACGCCCGGGCGCTAGAAGCCCTGCATGGCAATCGTGAGCGCGTCGGGGCCAGCTCCAACATCGGCACCTACCTTCTCCAGCCATTCGTGCGCAACTATCTGACGACCGCAAATGAGAGGGGCGAGGTGGATCTGCGCATCGCCGCCAACCCGGATGTGGCCGACCAGCTACTGGCGGGCCAGCTCGACGCCGCGATCATGGAATGGTGGCTACCTCACCCCGACTTCGAACACCGCCTCTGGCGGGTCGAGCCGCTGGTGCTTATCGTCAGCCCCGACCATGCGCTGGCTGAAGCAGGGTGCATAGAACGTGATCGTCTGGTGGACCTGCCGATGCTGGGAGGTGAACCGGGTAGCGGTACCGGACGGCTTCTGACCGAATACTTTGGCGAACTGGGCGTGCCTCGCAGCGGTATGCAGCTAGGCAGCACCGAGGCAGTCAAACAAGCAGTGAGGGCGGGACTCGGCGTGTCGTTGGTGATGGCTTCCGCAGTACAAGACGAAGTTCGCAGTGGCGCGCTGGTAGCTCTTCCCATCCCGGGGCTTGAAAAGCGTCTCCAACTGATCTGGCGCAAACCTCCCGGAAATCTGCACCCGCCGGGATTTGTGCGGCACTTATTGGAGGAGGCAGATCTAGCTGGATAAGGTGATGGATGGTTGCGATCCAGCGCTTGGCTTGTCAGCCTAGGGAAACTCTGAAAAAGACTTTCTGATTTGGCAAAATACCGCGACCCCACCCACCGAGTTTCCCGATGAAGCAGATGACCTTCGCCGACGCCGAGTACGCTGGCAAGCGCAAGCAAACCCGCAAGGAGTTGTTCCTGATCGAGATGGATCGGGTGGTGCCGTGGAAAGGCTTGATTGCTTTGATCGAGCCACATTATCCGAAGGGTGAAGGTGGCCGTCCGGCCTACCCGTTGATGGCGATGCTGCGTGTGCATCTGCTGCAGAACTGGTTCGGCTACAGCGATCCAGCGATGGAGGAAGCGCTGTACGAAACCACGATCCTGCGCCAGTTTGCCGGGCTGAACCTGGAGCGCATCCCCGACGAAACCACCATTTGTTGGCGCGAAACGGCAACAGACCCTAGCAGCCTGTTGAAATTCGCCGCGATGATTACGTCCACTGCTTCTGGCAGCAGCGGTCGCGCTCGTTTACTTCCCGTTTAGGGCGCCAATCGATGGAAATAGCCCGATTTGGTGTGCTCCAGGCGCACCTTCCCCGTCAACGCGCTCATGCCATTGAGCCTGTAGCCAGCAACTTCGGCAGACGCACCAGGTTGCTTGCCGCCATGGCCAGCTGGAACAGCGCGTCGACACGCTCAAGTCCGCGTTGCTTCACCTGGCGCAGGCCTGCCGCCGCCTTGAGCCAGCCGAAGTGGGTTTCGATCCAGGCGCGAATCTTCAGGCTCAGACCATAGCCGGCGTGGCGCGTGGTACGGCCATCGATGGCGCTGCGACGACCATTGGTGTTCTGCGCAACATGGGGTGTCACGCCGAGGGCACGACAGGCGGCCACGAAGTCTGCCGTGTCGTAAGCCTTGTCCGCAGCCAAGGTGCGTCGACGGCGACCACCCAGCTTGCTCAGCATCGCCAGCGCGGCTTCGCGTTCGCCACGACCACCGGCCAGAGTCACATGAGCACTGCGCACCAGGCCACTGCGGTGTTCCATCAGCACATGCCCCATGTAACTCAGCTGCGCGCCGGTGTTGTGGCTCTTGCGGTACAGCCGGGCATCCGGATCGCTGGTCGAGGCGTGGGTGTCGTTGCTGCGCTTGTGCCCCTTGAAGTCCGGCTGGGCATTGCGCGGGCCGGGGCCCGGGTCGTCTGGCGTATCGTCCTTGGGACGGAAACTCTTCTGAGAGGCCCAGGCTTGCAGCAATGTGCCGTCGACCGAGAAGTGCTCATCCGAGATCAGCCCCTGCTTCTCCGCCAGGCGTACCACCTCGCTCAGAAACTCGGCGGCCACTGCCTGGGCATTGAGGCGGTCACGATTCTTCGAGAAGACCGAGTGATCCCACACCGGATCATCAATGGCCAGGCCGACGAACCAGCGGAACCGCAGGTTGTAGCCCAGCTGTTCCATCAGCATCCGCTCGCTGCGCAGCGAGTAGAACAACTGCAGCAACTGCGCCCGCATCAGCTTCTCGGGGGCGATCGAGGCGCGGCCGGTGTCGGCATACAATGTGTCGAACAGGGCGCTCATCCGCTGCAGAGCGGTGTCTGCCAGCTTGCGGATGGCGCGCAGGGGGTGAGTCGCTGGCACGAAGTCATCGAGCTTGGCGACAGTGAACAAGGATTCCTGAGTGATATCGGCGCCACGCATGGAAATCGGGGCTCCCGGCAGATTGGAGCCGATATCGTAAACCTTACACGGCAAAGTCAGACAGACCGTAGGCGAATTTCAATGCGCTGCGCGAAGCGGTGCTTGCCCAGCGCGTGATCCATGCCGACGAAACCCCGGTTTCGATGCTCGCGCCCGGCGAGAAGAAGACCCACCGTGCCTACGTCTGGGCCTACAGCACCACGCCCTTCGCCGATCTGAAGGCCGTGGTCTACGACTTCAGCCCCAGCCGTGCCGGCGAGCATGCGCGCAATTTTCTTGGCCAGTGGAATGGCAAGCTGGTCTGCGACGACTTCGCTGGCTACAAGGCCAGCTTCGAGCAAGGCATCACCGAAATCGGCTGCATGGCTCACGCCCGCCGCAAGTTCTTCGATCTGCACGCGGCGAACAAAAGCCAACTGGCCGAACAGGCGCTGCACTCTATCGCTGGGCTGTACGAAGTCGAACGCCAAGTGCGCGACATGAGCAATGAAGAACGCTGGCGAATACGGCAGGAAAAGGCTTCACTGCTCCTCGACGCACTACATGACTGGATGCTGGCCCAGCGTGATCTTGTGCCCAACGGCTCAGCCACGGCGAAAGCTTTGGATTACAGCCTCAAACGCTGGGTAGCGCTGACGCGCTATCTGGACGACGGCGCCGTGCCCATCGACAACAACCAAGTCGAGAACCAGATCCGCCCGTGGGCTCTAGGTCGCTCCAATTGGCTGTTTGCCGGGTCGCTACGCAGCGGCAAACGGGCGGCGGCAATCATGAGCCTGATCCAGTCGGCGCGGATGAATGGGCATGATCCGTATGCCTATCTCAAGGATGTGCTAACGCGACTGCCGACACAGAAGGCCAGCGCTCTGGCCGAGCTGCTGCCGCACAACTGGGTATCCGTCGGCAAGGTGTAATGCCCGTTCGCTTACAAAGCGCAAAAGCCGAAATCTAAGCCACTGCCTGAGTAATCAGGCGATTAACCAAATACACATCCAAGCCTTCACTGCCGCCTTCACGCCCGTAACCGCTTTCACCCACACCGCCAAAAGGTGTTTCAGCAAAGGCCAACGCAAAGTGATTAATGGCAAGCATGCCGGTGATGAGCTCGTCGCTTAGCCGATGACAGACTGCGAGGTTGTGGCTAAAGGCGTAGGCAGCAAGACCAAAGGTTGTGTTGTTGGCCAGCTCAATTGCCTCATCCACCGAGTTAAACGGCGCCAGCAGCGCTAGTGGACCAAAAGGTTCTTCCATCCACGCGCGGGCGTTTTCTGGAACGTTGGTTAACACGGTTGGCGCAAAAAAATAGCCGGAGTCTCTTAGCGGCCCTCCACCGGTTAGGACGGTAGCGCCTTTGACCTTGGCATCGGCGACTAAGTCGGCGATTTGCGCGCAGCGCCGTTGGTTGATTAGTGGGCCCATTTGTGTGGTTGGCTCTTGGGCTGCGCCAATGGTTATACGTTGTACGGCCTCGACAAATGCCTGGGTGAATTCGGCAAAAACACTTTGCTGGATATAAAAGCGGGTAGGCGAGACGCATACCTGCCCTGCGTTACGGAACTTGGCCTGTGCCAGCTTTTGTGCGCAGTCGAGGATATCCACATCCTCGAATACCAGAACCGGAGCATGTCCGCCGAGTTCTAGAGTGCAGGGTTTGACGTTCTGTGCCGCTTGGGTGGCGATCAGCTTGCCAACCGGCACGGAGCCTGTGAACGAGACTTTGCGAATAATCGGTGAGGCAATCAAATGCGCAGAAATCTCAGCCGGCCGGCCAAACACCAACGCCAGCACTCCGTCAGGCAGGCCGGCGTCTACCAGTGCCTGCACCACCCCAATCAGCGCGCCCGGCGCTTCTTCTGGCCCTTTCAAGATAATCGAACAGCCAGCCGCGAGGGCCGGCGCGAGTTTGCGTACAGCTTGCGAGGCTGGAAAGTTCCACGGCGAAAATGCGGCCACCGGCCCTACCGGATCACGCCGAACCATGTTGATCACTTTGCTGTCGCGTGCCGGCACCAGACGACCACAAGCGCGTCGCCCTTCTTCGGCGTACCACTGTAAAAGCTCGGCGCAGGAATTTATTTCCATGCGTGCCTCAGGCAGGGGTTTTCCTTGCTCAAGGCTTAAGGTCTGCGCTAGCGACTCAAGGCGCTCACGGATCAGTCGCGCCGCCTCAAGCAGTACATCCGCGCGCTTTATTGCGGGAGTTTTGCGCCAAACGGAAAAGCCCCTGGCGCAGGCGTTTAGGGCTATATCCAAGTCTTCGATTTCGGCAACAGCCACTTCATTTACCGTTTGGCTGGTTGCGGGGTTATCCACTGCCAGCCATGCATCTTTTTGGCCTGAGCACCAATGGCCGTCAATAAACAAAAGATGCTTGTGCGAAGACTCAGGCATAGCAGCTACTCCTTGGGTACGTTTATCGCGTTAGAGCGGTTCAGGGCGTAATCCATACGCACCCCAGAGATATGGTGGCGCAGTAGGTCGGCTACGGTTTGCGCATCGCGCATGGCGAGAGCATCCAGAATGGCTTCGTGTTCGCGCTGGAACACCAGCCAGCGCTCGCGGTTAAAACGATGAGCTTTAAGACGCAGCCAGGCCGGGTTGTTGCGCATGCGCGCAACCTTGCGTCCGGACTCGATGAACATGGCGTTTTGTGTGGCGCTGTAGAGCATTAGGTGGAAGTCGCGGTCGATCCTTTCCACTTCATCCCAGCTGGTGGCATGTCGGCCTGCTAACAGCTCACCGCGAATCCTGTCAATTTCAGCATCGCTCAATTTGAGCACCAGCAAATCAGCCAGGGCCGGTTCCACTGTCAGCCGAAACTCAATCAGCTCAGCGGGCGTAACCAGGGATTCGTTCCCCGGCTCTCCAAGCGGCTCATGCCCGGGAAGGGCGATCAGAAAAGTACCGCGTCCGACGCGCCGCTCTAGCAGCCCTTGCTTCTCAAGGGTGTTAAGGACATCGCGCACGGTGGACCGCGAAAGGGTTGAAAATTCAGCCAGGTCACGCTCATTTAAAAGCCTGTCTCCGACTTTTAATCTGCCGGTGCGCATCGCCCCCAAAAGCTGGCTCAGCAGCTGCTCTTTGGAGTTGACTGCGGTGATGCCTAAGACATTGTTTCCACCTGAACCATTTGCACCAATTAAGATTTCAGGCAAACCATTCATACCAATGTGCTCTTGTGAATTTTTTCAGTGGAGCCAGCATATAAGTGGTTGCCAGCAAGAGCAAGGCAAGGCAAGATCAAATCCAGGTCTAAATGCTGAATAAAAAAACAAACCAATAAGACCAATTGATTGCCTTAACGCTGCCCAATCGTCTTCATGCTTATCCTGACTTTGGAGAATGCTTATGTTGAAACGACTGGCTCTGAGTTCTTTGGCCGCTCTTCCCTTGATCAGTACGCAGGTGGCTGCTGAGGAAGTTAAAATTGGCTTTACCGCAGCCCTGTCAGGGGATTTTGCGGCATTTGGTTTGAACATCCGCAAGGGGCTAGAGATTGCCCTGACTGAACTCAATCAGACTTCGGACACCACCTTCAGTCTGACTTCGGCTGATGACCGTGGTGAGGCTCGCGAAGGTGTTTTGATTGCACAACGCTTTTGCTCGGATGAGTCCATTGATGTAGTGATGGGCTACTCGTTCAGCTCTATTGCACTGGCTGCAGTTCCGGTGTTTGACCGCTGCAAATTGCCGGTGCTGGCCTCTGCTGTCACCAGTCCTGATTTAACTGGTGCCAGTGCGTACTTCCGCCGCAACGTGATGACCGATGCAACCCAAGGGCAAACCATGGGGCGTTACGCCACGGAAAAGCTGGGCTTTAAGCGCGTTTATATCCTCAACCAGCAAGATGACTATGGTATCGGCCTATCAAGCGCCTTCAGTGATGCTGCGGCGAAAAACGCTGAGATTGTTGGTCAGGAAAGCTACCTGCTGGGCACCAAAGACTTTAAAACCCTGCTGATCAAGGCGCGTGCTGCCAAGCCGGACGCGATCTTTATCGGTGGTTTTTATTCTGAAGCAGCAAAAATTGCCGAACAGGCACGCGCCTTGGGAATCAAGGTTCAGCTCCTAGGCAGTGACGGATCGCTCAACCCTGATTTGATCAGTCTGGGCCGCAGCGCGGTGGAGGGCATGATCGCCTACGGAATGTTTGATCCGTCGGTTTCCACCGAGACCACGGCCCCCTTTATCGACGCCTACCAAAGCGCCTATGGCGAGCAGCCCAATGCTTGGGCGGCCCTTGGCTATGACGCCGGTAAAACTCTGGCCGCAGCGGTGACTCAAGCCAAGAGCCAGGGCGCACTCACCCGTGAGTCGCTTAATGAGGCCTTCTCCACCATCAAAGATATTCCGGGCGTTACTGGTCCAACGACCTTTGAGGCTAGCGGCGATCGCGTGGGGTCTTTGTACTTCTTGCAAGTCAAAGACGGCGCGTTTCGCTTAGCCGACACCCAGTAAACCTCAGGGCGGTCTAGCCGCCCCATTTGCCGTGCGGCTGCGCCGCTGCTTTCGTGCAACACAGATGGGTTTGCCATGGAATACTTTGCTCAGCTTTTGCTTAACGGCCTGACCATTGGTGCGATATACGCACTGGCGGCCGTAGCCTTCAGTCTCGTCTACGGGGTGGTGCGCATGGTGAACTTCGCCTTTGGCGAGTTCTTCATGTTGGGCGCCTTTATTACCGTGAGCTTGATGCTCGACCAGATCAGCCTGTTTGGAGTTTCGGTGGCGATGCCGCACTTCGCGCTACCGTTGGCAGCTGCTTTCGGAATTGTTCTGGCTGGAATATTAGGCGTTGTGGTGGATCGTTTGGCCTACCGGCCACTGCGCAACGCCCCGCGGTTGGCGCCTTTAATTACCTCTATCGCAATCTCTGTGCTGCTGCAAAGCGGGGCGCAAAGTATCTGGGGTGCTGAAGAGCTGCGCTTCCCGGAAAACCCGCTTTCAGAGATGGAAGTGATCGTCTTGTTCAACTCGCTCTATCTCACTGTGCCAGAAGCATTAACCATTATCGTGGCGGTTGTGGCGATGCTGGGGTTGCACCAGTTCGTGGCGCGCAGCCGCCTTGGTCGGGCGATGCGGGCTACGGCTGACAACAGCACGGCTTCAACCTTAATTGGCATCCCGGTAAACCGCATTATCGCCATCGCCTTTTTACTTGGCTCAGGTTTTGCCGCTCTGGCGGGGATTCTTTACGCGCAAACCTACGGCTTTGCCCACGCCACTATGGGCTTTATACCTGCGCTTAAAGCGCTGACCGCAGCGGTTTTGGGCGGCATTGGCAGCATTCCGGGTGCTGCGTTGGGCGGGTTGTTGCTGGGGATGATGGAAACCTTGGGTGGTGGTTACTTGCCGAACGGCAACGCCTGGAAAGACGCCATCAGTTTCAGTGTGCTGATTTTGCTCCTGTACTTCCGCCCGCAAGGCCTGCTCGGCCGGCCGGAAACCGTTGCTGGTGAGCGTGGAAGTTTGTTGGGCAACAGCCCGCAAAGCGGCTGGTTGATGGCTCGCGTTGAGCACCTGCTAGGTAAATTCGCCAGCCCAAGTCCTTGGCTGATGATCGCTCTGGTGGCTGTTGCAGCTAGTCTTGCCTTCGTCGTGACCAGCGACTACTGGCTGCGGATTTTAATCTTCGTGCTGATCTACGGGATGCTCGCCAGCGGTCTGAACGTGGTGGTGGGCTTTGCCGGTTTGCTGGATCTGGGCTATGTCGCCTTCTGGGCGGTGGGCTCCTATTTCACCTCAATCATCTTCATTCTGGTGATGCGCCAGGGCTTCGGCATTGAATCTGCTGAGGTTTGGTGGCTGATGTACGCCAACTTCATCGTCGGCGGTGTACTCGCAGCGCTGGCTGCAATGTGTATCGGCTACCCGACGCTAAAGCTGCGCGGCGATTACCTGGCCATCATGACCCTGGGCTTTGGCGAGATTATTCGCATCGTGGCTATCAACTGGGTGGATCTGACCCGGGGGCCGATGGGCATTCGCGATATCCCGTTGCCAAACCTGTTTGGTTACGAGTTGGCCAGCGCTCAGGCCCAATACCTTTATGCGTTGGCGCTGGCGGCCTTGGTGGTGTTCGTGATTGCTCGCATTGTGCGCTCCCATGTTGGTCGGGCATGGGTGGCCATACGTGAAGATGAAGACGCTGCCGAAGCCATGGGCATCCCGACCTCGCGCTACAAGCTATATGCCTACGCCTTCGGTGGCTTTATTGGTGGACTGGTTGGCACCTTTTATGCCCACAGCCAGCAGTACATCAGCCCTTTCAACTTCAGTCTGTTTGAAAACATTCTGCTGCTGATGCTGGTTGTTCTGGGCGGGTTGGGTACTTTGATTGGTCCCTTTATCGGCGCGTTGATTTGGGTGGTGTTCCTGCAGCTGGCGCTGGATTTGCCCTTTGTTGAAGCCTTCCCTGAAGCGCGTTTTGCCCTTCTGGGCCTGTTGTTGATCCTTTTGATGCTGTACCGACCTCAAGGACTTGCCGCCAAAGCGCGGGTCAAGCTGGTGGCGCAATGAACGCCCTGCTAAATGCTCAAGGTTTAAGCGTGACATTTGGTGGCTTGAAGGCGGTGGACGGGCTGGATATCAGTATCCGGGAGGGCCATATACATGCGCTTATCGGTCCCAATGGTGCGGGTAAAAGCACTGTGGTCAATGCCCTGTCTGGTTTCGTTAAACCGACAGCGGGGTCATTGACCATCAGCGGGAGTGAAGTCTGTGGGCGTGAAGCCCATGTGATCGCCCAGGCAGGGCTGGCCCGCACCTTTCAAAACATCCGTTTGTTTGGTGCGATGAGTGTCTTGGAAACCGTGTTGGTCGGTGCCCACCGGCACTTTGACGCAAACCTCTGGCACCTGCTGTTTTTACGTCGGGCGCTGCGCGTGCATGAGGCACAGATGGTTGAGCAAGCCAAAGCACTTCTGCGCTTTGTCGGTCTGGATGAAAGCTTTGATGAGCGTGCCCCCACCACCCTTGCCTACGGCCATCAGCGCCGGGTAGAGATTGCCCGCGCGCTGATCTCACGCCCCCGTCTTCTGCTGCTGGATGAGCCCTTGGCGGGTATGAACCTGGCCGAAAAGGAAGAGCTGTCGGCCCTGATTAAACGCATCCGTGACGACGGCACCAGTGTTCTTTTGGTCGAACACGATATGAGCATCATCCATGGTCTAGCCGACCGGATCACGGTGCTCTACCACGGGCAAAAACTGGCTGAAGGCAGCGTGACCGAAGTCTTCGCCAATGAAGCCGTGCAAAGCGCCTACTTCGGCAAACAAAAGGTGAAAGGAGGCAAAGCATGACTGCGCCATTAATTCAGGTCGATAACCTGTGCGTGCGTTATGGCGCCGTTGAAGCGTTGACCGATATCAGTCTGGCGGTGATGCCCGGTACGATCACCAGTCTGGTCGGCAGTAATGGTGCAGGTAAAAGCACCACTCTGAAAGCCATTTCAGGGCTGGTGAAACCGGTCAGCGGCAGCATCCGCTATATCACTCACGACCTTTTGAAGTTACGCGCTGAAAGCCGCTCCGAACTGGGCATTGCCCATGTACCGGAAGGCCGGCTGGTGTTTGCCAGCATGACGGTCACCGAGAACTTACTGCTGGGCGCCTACATTCAGCGCGACAAGCGCGCCATCGACCGTGATATCGACGAGCTGCACGAGCTGTTTCCGATCCTGAAAACCCGCGCCAAACAACTCGCCGGCACCCTCTCCGGAGGAGAGCAGCAAATGCTTGCGATTGGCCGGGCGCTAATGTCGCGCCCGCAATGCCTGATCCTGGACGAGCCAACCATGGGGCTGGCGCCGCAGATGATTGACCGGGTGCTGGAAGCGGTAGCCAGTATTCGCGACAAGGGCATCACGGTGCTGATGGTTGAGCAGAACGCCCTTGAAGCAATTGCCATTGCTGACAGCGCGTACGTGCTGCGGCAGGGCCGTCTTGTCTACCAAGGCTCCGGTGCAAGTCTGGATGCCGACCTTTTAAAACAACTGTATCTGGGCGGCGGTGCCGCTACACCTGTGACTGGAGTTGCATGATGACGATCCACTCTGCGAAGTACCTCTGGAGCGGCACTGAACTGGGCGAGGCCCGTGCTCTTGCACCGCACTACTACACCAGTGAAGAAATCTTCAAACAGGAAGTGGAGCATATCCATTTAAAGAACTGGTTCTTTGCCGCGCGTACCGATGAGCTTGCCAGCTCGGGCGACTACCGCTCCATTGATACCGTGGGCGGGCCGGTGCTGCTGACCCGTGATGAGCAAGGCGAGCTGCACGCCTTTGCCAACTTTTGCCGTCACCGTGGCTCGATTCTGCTGGAAGGCTGCGGTAACCGTCGCAACATCCTCTGCCCCTATCACGCCTGGAGCTACAAGTTGGATGGCAGCATGATGCGGGCGCCCGGGATGGCTGATGTTCCGGGCTTTGATCCGGAACATAACGCGCTGGTGCCGATTCGCATGAGCGTGTGGCGCGGCAATATCTTTTTAAATTTCGACGACAACGCGCCGGATTTAATGACCCATCTAGGTGACTTTGATGAGCTGGTCGGGACCAACAAATTAGAGGATATGGTCTGCGTTTGGCGCAAAGACATCATCGCCGAATGCAACTGGAAGCTGCTTTTGGAAAACGCAATGGAGACCTATCACACCGGGATCGTCCATGCCAAAACCGTAGGCGCGCAAAATAGCCTGACCTTTGCAGCCAAAGGCGAATGGCACGCCATTCAAGTGCAGTCGTTGATGACGAGCGCAGTCCTCGACAAAACCCAGGACGCGCCTTTTCCGCAAATTGAAGGCCTGAGCGAACAGGCTAAACAAGGCACTTTCTTCACTCTGGTCGAGCCCACTACCCAATTCTGCTGCGCTCAAGATTGCATGTGGTGGCTGGTAGTAAGGCCGATTGCGGTGGATCGTACGCACTTGTCGGTGGGCGGCTGCTTCCCCAAACACTTGCTGGAGCTGCCCGACTTTGAAGAGCGCGCTCAGCCTTACTACCACCGCTGGGGCACAGTAGCTCTGGAAGATGTTGGCATCCTGGAAAAACAGCAAAAAGGCCTGAGTTCGGTTCGTTATACCCCGGGGCACTTGTCGTGGCGTGATGATGTGGTGCATGACATGAACAACTGGCTGTTGCGTCATCTGCCAATTGCCAAGGGATAAAGATGAATATCCTGATTACCCATAACCGCGACTTATTGAAAAACTTCTTCAGTGCCCGCGCGGTAACTACCCTGCAGGGGCTTGGCAATGTACGGCTAAACGATAGTGACGAGCCCTTGCGGGGCGATGCGCTAGTAGCAGCAGCCAAAGATTGTCAGGTGATTATTTCTGATCGCCTGGCGCCGGGCGAGGCCTTGGTGTTTGCGGGTCTGCCGAACCTGCTGGCTTTTTTGCGCTGCGCGGTGGATGCGCGCAATGTCGATGTGTCAGCAGCCAGTGCTGCAGGCATCTTGGCGGTGCGTTGCAGCGCAGGTTACGCCGAGGCCTGTAGTGAGCTGGCCTTGGGTTTGATGATTGATCTGGGCCGCGGTATTACCCAGGCTGCCACACTTTATCATCAGGGCGTGCATCAGCAGCCGATGGTCTTTGGTCGCCAGCTTTATGGAGCCAGTGTAGGCATTGTCGGCTATGGCGCGATTGGTAAGCGCATCGCGGCCCTTTGTCTGTGTGCGGGCATGCAGGTGTCAGTCTATGACCCTTACGCAGAGATCACCGAACAGGGCATTGAAAAGGTGCGTTTTGAGGAGCTGCTGGCCTCCTCTGATTATGTGGTTGCCGCAGCCTACGCCACGCCCGAAACCATAGAGATGTTTAACGCTAGGGCGTTTGGCCAAATGCGCAAAGACAGCTTTTTTATCAATATCGCCCGAGGCATTCTGGTTGATGAGGAAGCGCTTTATCACGCACTCACCCGCGGTCAGATTCAAGGCGCAGGCCTTGATGTGGGGCGCGGCCTTGATGAGCAGCCGAATCCAAAAATTGCCGTGCTCGCCAATGTTATTGCTACCCCTCATGTTGCCGGGCTGACACCCGAGGCCAGTGATTACCAAGCCATGGAATGTGTGGCACAAGTCCAGGACTTGTTAGCCGGGCGTGTCCCTGCCTTGGCCTTAAATCCAGAACATGCCAGCCGTTTGCGGAGTTTTCACCATGCGTAACTTACATCTACCTGGCCGTTCCCCGGTACGTGCCCAGCGCGGCATGATTTCCACTTCTCACCCGCTGGCCAGCCAAGCCGGCCTGGATATTTTGCGCCGTGGGGGCAGTGCGATGGATGCTGCCGTAGCCGCTGCTGCGGTATTGGCGGTGGTTGAGCCGCAAGCCACCGGTATTGGCGGTGACTGCTTTGTGCTGTTGGCAGGTAAAGATCAAAAGGTGCGCGCCTTTAACGGCTCGGGCCGCTCGCCAAAGGCCGCCACCCTTGATTGGTATCTGCAGCAGGGCCTTGATGCCATTCCCGGTCGCGGTGCGCATAGCGTGACGGTGCCGGGTGCGATTGATGCCTGGTGTCAGCTTTTGGATGAGCACGGCGTTCTGGCACGTGAAGAAGTCCTTAAAGACGCGATCTTCTTCGCCCGCGAAGGTTATGTGGTGGCCGACAGAGTGGCGGGAGACTGGGCGCAAAACGAGCCGTGGCTGAAAGAAATCGACAATGCGCGTCGGGTGTTTTTACCTGAAGGCCGCGCCCCCAAGGCTGGCGAAATTCATCGTCAGCCCGAACTAGCCAATACCTTGGAGGCGATTGCCAAATTTGGTCGCGATGCCTTCTACACCGGCGCTATCGCCGAGGATATGGTGGAGGCGCTGCAAGCTGGTGGCGGGCTGCACACGCTGGCAGATTTTGCCGAGTGCCGGGGCAATTATGTCGACCCTATTAAAGGTAGTTACCGTGGCTTTGATTTGTATCAGGTGCCACCCAATAACCAAGGCTTAACAGCCCTACTGATGCTGAATACCCTGAGCCACTTCGATTTGAAAGAGTTGCATCCTGAGAGTGCCGCACGCCTTCATTTGGAAGTTGAAGCCTCGCGTCTGGCCTACCGTGAGCGTGATCTGCGCCTTGCCGATCAGGCGTCTATGAACACATCGGTGGAGCAACTGCTGGCGCCTGAAGTGGGCGAAAAAATGGCCCGGGGTATTAACCTTAAAGCGACAGGCGAGCTGCCTGACTCGGTGCTGGATCACTCGGATACGGTGTATCTGTGTGTGGTGGATGAAAACCGCAACGTGGTGAGTTTTATCAATTCAATCTACAACGAGTTTGGAAGTGGTGTGGTTGCTCCAAAATCCGGTGTGCTGTTGCAAAACCGTGGCAAAAGTTTTCGCCTGAGTCCTGAACATCCGAACGTTATCGCCCCGACTAAACGGCCCATGCATACCATTATGCCGGGTATGCTCTGTAAGGACGGTCAGGTGATTGCACCACTTGGCGTGATGGGTGGAGACTACCAGCCGGTGGGGCAGGTACATGTTCTGACCAACATCATCGACTACGGCATGGATGCGCAAGAGGCAATCGATGCGCCACGAGTGTTCTTCGAGAACGGTGTGGTACAGGTGGAGGCGGGAGTCAGTGCTGATACCCGTCAGGGCCTTGAGGCGCTTGGGCATAAGCTGGTCGATTCACCCAGCTATAAGCCGCTGGGCGGCGGTCAAATTATTCTCATCGATCCTCAAACCGGCACCCTGACTGCCGGTTCTGATCCGCGTAAAGATGGTTCTGCCATCGGCTACTAGCAGTAGTGACTCACGGTGGGCTACCCCGCACTATTAACCCGGCAATCAAATACACCAAATCATGCCGCGTAGGCGATACGTGGATGCCGGAAATAAGAACGGATTCTTTGGGGGTGTAATTGCAATCGTCTCATGACCGAGCGAACACGCCCTTCCAGTTCGTCCTGATTACGCGCTGGCAAGCCCGTACGGTGTTTCCATCAACCGAATCAAGCGTGCGAGAGCGGAGCTGAAGATCCCAGAGTCAAAGATCAGTCGTGAGCGTTTCAAACCACTGGAGGACATTTGGACCAGCGAAGCCATAGCTCTACTGGGGATGATGCCGGATACAGAAGTCGCTGACCGTTTAGGCGTCAGTAATTTTCCGGTCAAAAAAATGCGTAGGGAGCTTGGAATACAAGCGTACAAGCGACCGTTGCCCGAAATGACACCCGAAATTATCTCGGAGTTCGGGGGCCTTTCCGACGCCGAGATCGCCCGCCGGCTCAGCGTGTCGGTGAGCTATATCCGCAGAGCGCGGATAAATATGCAGAAGGGCAGCCAGCAATAGATGCAGGTCCGACTCTGATAGAGGGATAGGCAGCCAAACGGAGTGTCTGGCTGCTTCTTACCGGCTCATGTTGTCTCCAGCGCTGCGCGCATCCATTTCGGCATTCTGCAGGCCACTATTTTGCTCAGGTCTTCAGGGCTGAGAGCTTTTTTCATTACAGCAACACACTCCGGCGTAGTACCACCTTTGCCGAGATAAAACAGAGCGCTGATGGTCATCCCCACTTTGGTTCCTGCGCACTGTATCACCATCGGAGCGGCATGCACGAGCCTGATCTCGGCCTTCCCCACGAATAGAGATCGACTGGAGCCGCTCGTGTAATAGATCGGGATGACCGGCATCTGTGTACTCAGCCCGAAATGTCTCACGGCATCAGCGCCGTGGATCTGCAGCTTCCAACGGTTCTGCCTGGCAATCAGATTCACCAAGTCCCAAGGCCCAGGACGATGAACCCGACCAGTGTACTGACTGTATTTCGGCCGCATGTAGATGCCACGATACACACGCTCAAGCTCGCCACGGCGAACAAGCTGGGCGACTGCCTTGGAGATGGCCGAGCTCGAACCAAGCCCTGCAAGACACCTGATGCTGAAAGGCCTCCCCTTGCGCAGAAACTTAACCCGCTGCCTGACGAGGTGAGACACCGGCGGCTCAGAATGAGGGCAGGACATTGCTATCGTGTCGACTCCAGCGACGAGCAGAGCAACGGCTGGTGGAAGGCGATTACCCGCCGTCGGTATTCATCTTCAAGCGCTTCGTTTACCAGACATTCCTCAAGGCGCCCCAGCGAGAAAATTTGATCGGCAGATGGATAGTGCCTGAGCAGGCTTTTCGCATAGCTGCGGATATCCTGCGGTAACCCCGAATGACGGGAGAGTTCACGCAGGAACTCCTCTGTTTTGAGGATGGCGCGTGTTCTTTCGTAAGGGAGGGTCAATCTCGTTATCTCCTGGTCATGAACTCAAAGCCCCGGGTAGCTGGCTCGCCAGCGCCCGCCACCCAGCGCGCAGTTAAGCGCCGCGGCCATTGAGGCGAACGTACCAGCACGCCCTTGATTAGCTCCAGAGGGTAGAACAGCAGTCCATCAACCTGGAATTCCTGCAGGCCTTCCCGCCCACTGTGAAACCGCTCCAGATAAGGTGCAATGCCAACTAGTGTTTGCCGTGCAGAAAGCTGCAAAGCCTGCAGTATTGGGCATGCAGACCAACCCGGATCTGTGTGCTCAATCATGACTGCACTCCGTCTTGGCCTCCTGCCGCTCCATCCACTTGGCCAGGCCCCACATCGTGGTTCCCAGCGCCAGCAGGAGCCAAAGCAACCATTGAGGAACTTGATATTGGGCGCTTAGCCAGAGACCTGCCCCACCGCAAAGCATCACCACGAAAAACCATCTCATCAGCGTGCGCTCCCGATTACTTACGAGACACACGGTAACTCGATGGTCCGCTGCGCTAACGTAGATGCCGCAAATTTCGTCAGCTCCCAGATTAGGAAATGAGGGTTCATTTGACTATTTCGGCGAAGGTGTTCCTGTGATCCAAGGCGCTCGGCAAATTCCGGTGGATGCAAAACTGGGGCGAGCGCTGGACTCCCGTCGCCCTGTAAACCGCGCAGTAAGTGGTGAATTTCCCTGTGTCGCTGTCTGACCGGAATGCTGTGCGCAGGCAGTCAACCAGCCCCGACCATACGCTCCAGCGCAACCGGAAACAGCCGAGCGCTCTTGGTCGCGTCATCAGACCGGAATCTGGCGAGCGCGAGATCGGCTCGGCCATGGTGCAACTCAACTGACCGGAAATCCGTGAGCATCCCGGCCTCCGGCGCTTTAAGTCGACCGGAATCGTGAATCGCCCTTAGTCTCGTCGAGGAGGTGGAAAGGCTCGCTGCAGACCAACGCTGAAAACCGGCCGCCTAAAGCGATCAACGTTGGCAATTTCAGAGAAGGAATATCTGAAGATTGTGGTTTAAGGGTAGGCGGTCTAAGGATTACAGGGCTATTGAGCCCACCGCCAGCCGCTCTATACAGGGATCTTTCGAGCCCACTGCTCGATAGCGCGCTCAACTTGTTCCTTTGGCAGGTACTCCTGCTCAAGACGTCCTCGTTCTTGCACCAGCAGATACCGATAGAAGTCCGCTTCGTCAGCCAGCAAACCAGGTGGGGCCGAATCCAGAGCTTTGGTCGGCTCGAGGACTGCGCTCACCGGTGAGTGTTGCTCGAACAGCTCCCGTTCCATCAATAGTGCTTCGACCGTAGGTTGATGAAGTCTCGCTCGCGCCAACATAAGCAAGCCCCAAGTATCCATATCGCCCCAGTAAGCGATATGTTTACCGGCCAGGTGCGCGGACGCTAGCCACTGCAAATCGAGTCCTGAGCCCAGCACAGCCAGGGTGTCCGGTAAGTTCTCAGGCAGCAAGTGAATGCATTGCTCATTTTCCACCACGAGCAATCGCGAACCGGGAAGTGGGGTTTCGGCCAGTTCCGCAGTGGTGAGTCTGAGCCGCTTGAAGGGCAACAGTTCAGGCTGAAGGGGAACGACCAGAACCCAGTGGCTGCTTTCTTCAAAGGCATCCAGAAAAGTCGTCAGGCCTTGCTCGGATGCCGCGCCTCCGAAGCGCTCGTCGAGGAGCCAGGTCAGCAAACTGGCGTTGCGCTCGAAAAACTTGGTGTCGACGCCGTGCTCGGCAAGCAGGCGCAGCGGACGGCCTCGGGCACAGCCTGGCGACAACCGGGTGGCGAGTCGCGCCGTGGCGACGACTTCTTCGGACGGCTTCGTCAACCACAAGCTCCGTTGTGCTACCAGCAGCGCATGAAAGGCACTGTCTACCTGCTCAACCAGATACTCGAGTTGAGCGTATTCCTGGCTGACCGCTGGATCATTGGTCGCGGCAATCCATTCGGAAGGGCTACGCAAGTGCCAGCGCATCGGTAAGGAAATGGGGGACAGCCCTGCTCGGTAGCTGACGGGCTCCCAGTCGACTGTACCCACGTTCACGCTCCGCCAGTTCTCCACATGCCGGAGTACCGCCTGGATGTTGTCAGTGAATAGACGTGCCGAAGGCTTGCCGATGTTGAGGCTTTGCGGCCAGCTAGCGGGATTGAGCAAGCGTTCCAAGCGTACGCTGGAGCGCTGCCATTGTCTGGCCAGGCTGCGACTGATGTCAGTGGGCGACTTCATGCATGGCCTTGATGCGCTGTTGATGATGCTCATCCAAAGCTTCCCAGCTCAGGGAAACCAGACTGGATTCCACGCCGCGCCGATGAACGACGACTGCCGAACGCGTATGGTGGCGCAGCAGGCGCATTTCCTTGTTGGGCGTGATGAAGACAGCGTGCAGGCCGAACTCTCTCAACGCTGCAATGATCCGACCGGCAACCGCATGGGAGCTGCGCGAGAACGCCTCGTCGAGAACGATGGTGCCGAACAACGGCCGGCTGCTGCCGTCGGGACAAAGCGCATAGCTGAGTGATGCGGTCAGCACATAGGAGGCGATGATCTCCTTCTCACCACCACTACCGCCCTGAGAGCCTGTTCGGGTTTCGATGACACTCTTGCTTTCTCGATCGATCACTGAGACCGCGAACTCCAGGCGGAAGCGCGGATCCAGAAGCGCTTTGGCGCCCTGATTCCTGCTGTGCTCGCAGGCATCTTTGAGCAGCCCAACGAGCGCCTGCAATGCCTTGTAGTGACTCTCGCCTTCATCATCGATGAAGCGCGCCGAGTTCAGTTGGCGCTGAGCCTGTTGCAAGGTGCGCAGGCTTTCATGGATAACCTTCTTCGCCACCAGGCGCAGATAGCGTCCGGGCTGAAAGTCGACACGCTGCATCGTGCTATTCAGGTCATCCAGGCGCTCCTCGATCACCGAGACTTCATGGTCGATATAGCTGAGCAACTGGGTGACGCCGTCATCCGAGGAACGATTGAGGTATTCCAGGAAGCGCTTGAGTTTCTCGGGCAGGGCTTCCTCGGTCAGCACGCGAAGACGCTCCAGATACCTGGGTACGTCCACCAGTTCTCGCCCGACCTCCGCAAGCGCTCCGGTGTCCACCTTCAGAGCGTCAGACATACGTTTGGCAAGCTCTGTTTTCTGATCGCCGAGTTTATCGCCGAGCGCTTTGAGCTGCCCTTGCAGCTCACGCGTATGCTGGCGCTCCAGCTCGACAATATCGCCAAGGTCATCTGCCGTCAGGGTCGGGAAATGCGTTTGCGCTAGTTCACGCTGCGTATCGTTCAGCCCTTTTTCGGCACCACGATAGGCCTTACGGGTAGCGGATGCAGCCTGCTCGAACTGAAGTTTCAACTGACCGCACTGCTCGATGAGTTGTTGCCTCTGTCGATCCAGGGCGTCGAACAGCGCCTCAGCTTCATCCAACTCAGCCTTGATCATGGCAAGGTCGGTGTCGGGACGCGTCAGGGTTTCGAGCTGAGCATGCAGCGACGCAAGCTGACGCTCGGCGCCCGGCAAATCAATCTCCTCGAACTGCAGTTCTTCGACGCGCTGCAGCAGCGAAGCTTGATCCTCCAACTTGCGGGCATCGCCCCGGGCAGCGTCCAAGGCCAGCCTGGCAGGCGCGAGCAGTTCATTGACCTCGCCAATCTGCTCGGCCAGGAAGGCAAGACGGTCGCGGTTATCGAAGCCGGTCAGCCAGTCCTCATCGAGGCGCTTCTGATCCTGTTTGTCGAAGAAGCGTTCTTTACCCGACATCAGCCCCTGAGCCGTCATGGCGTGCGGGGTATGACGCAATTGCTCCGTGCTCTCCACGCAATGTCGGTCATTGTCCGCCAGTAGCGCCTTTATCGCTTCGCGGTACGGATGCTCCTTGAAGGTCAGCTTGCGGGTATAACCATCGTCGAAGAACACAGGGCGCGACGACGGTTCCTTGACCTCCAACAAGCGCACATGCAAGCGGTTGTGTCGTTGGTTCACCCAACGCAGTGCAGCCTCGGACGCACCCTGCGGCACCAGGATACGCAGGCGGTGGCTGCCGATTGCCCGCTCGATGGCCCCCCTCCAGGCCAGCTCCTCGGGCTTGACCTGCACCAGCTCGGCAACGAAAGGCAGGGCCGATTCATCGACGCCAAGCGTCTGCGCCAGCTCCCCTCGAAAAGCATGAAAATGCCCAGGCAGGTTCGAGCCTGGCCGTCGTTCGACCTCGGCACGCTCCTGCTGCAAGCTCTGCAGGCGGCCATCGAGTTCTTTCTGGACGATGCCGGCATCGAACGCCTTTTGCCGTGCCTCGGTAATATGCTCGCCCAGTATTTCCAGGCGTGCCGCGATCTGCTGCTGATTTTCCTCGAGTGCAGCAGCCGATAACTCATCCGCGAGTCCAAGCCCCTTGACCAAGCGTTGGTACTGCTCGGCTTTCAGGCGTCGCTTATCACGCTCCCTGGCACAATCCGCAATGCGCCCGCGTAGTTGATCTATCCCTGCGCCCCCTACACGTAGGTAGCGCTGACGATGTTGATCGACCACGCCCTTCTGGGTTTCAAGCTGCCCCCTGCATTGCGCCTGATCCAGTTCGGCCTGTTTGTACGCCGTCTCCAGCCTGTTGGTTTCGGCCAACCACAGGCGATAACCCTGCTCGGCGAACCAGACCGGAAGAATGCCTTCGAGCGCCTGTTTGTCCTGCAACTGGGCTTGCAAGACTCGGTAACGCTCCCAGCCATCGGCGACCGGCAGCAATGAGCGCTGCTGTTTTCTAGCAGTTTCCAGTTCTCGGTGAATATCGGTCAGATCATCGAAGCTGCTGGCGACTTCGGCAGCCCGCACGAAGGCGGAGCGGTCATCCAGTACCAACTCGCGAAAGATCTCATCGATGCTGTTGAGCTGCTTCAGGCCGGCAGCGCGGTTGAGCAAGGTGAAGGCGTTTTCACCCACCTCGAAGTAATCCCTGAGCCTGGCCAGGAAGGCTTTTTTACTGGGATACGGCCAGATACCCGTGCCATCCTTCTCCATCTGACGCAGCGCCCGCATGCCGCCTGCGTGATGTTGGCTGAGCCAATGCTCCAGCGTCTGCTCGGGGGACTCGCTTAACAGCCACAGTTTTTTCAGATCGGACGCCGAGGAGCTGGTGCCCTCGAACCAGAGTACAGCGCCCAGTCGCACCTGCGCACCGTCACGCTCGAGCGTGGCGGCAATGGCGGTGACCGTCTTACCCTGGCGCGCGATATGAGATTGCTCTACACCTCCGTCTCCAGGGCCGGTAACCCCGCGCACATAGGACACCAGATCACGGTCGCTTTCATGCCCACCTGTGGAAGCCAGGTTGTAGCGCGGGTTGGCGCACAGCAAGGTCATCAGAGCATCCACCAGCGTCGTTTTACCGCTACCCGTTGGGCCGATCACGGCGGTGCCTGAGGGATCGATCTCGGCACGGTGATATCCCTGAAAGCCGCCCCAGTTATAGAGTTCGATGCTGCTGAGAATGAGGGTCTCGCTGTCACGCCAGAGCAGTGCTTGCTTCACGCCTCGTCCTCCTCAGCAGCGGCAGCCGGGGTAGTCGCGCCCTCCACCTGCTCGCGCAGCCAAACCACCAGTGCCTGCAGGTTCTCCGGGTTGGCCAAGTGGGTAATGATGGGGCGGATGATGACGCGGTCATGGGCGTCCAGAGCCGACACCAAACCATGCCCCTTGAGCTGATCCAGCAGCGTGATGACGCGATTGCGCTCCTTCGCCTCACTGCCCAGCTCGCCCAGGTAAACCTGCAATTGCGGAATCAGCTCATCAACAGCTACCAGTGCCTGAGTGGCGCCCGTACCGCTTTCCTGTTCGTAGGCGATGAAATGCTGGCGCAGAATGGCGATCAGCAGGGACTGCTCCAGGTTCAGCCTTTGCCTGCGCACAAGGGGGTGCGACCAGTCATCCTGCTCGGCCACCTCGCCCTGACGAACGGTGACGAACACCAGCCCGCGAACCTCGTCGACCCCCATGGCCAGGTCGAGGGGTTCCAGGATTGTGTCGACCGCCTCGATATTGGCAAGCGCCGAGCGATACAGATTGGGCTTGTGACTTTCTTCCAGCAGCCCGTACTTGAGCATTTCCTGTACGGCCTCACGTACCCGTTGCGGCGTCCGGCGCTCATCGACCTGAACAGCGGCGCTCATAAGAGGCTGTTCATCATCCATGCCGTCATCCAACGTTATGGGCTCCACCGTCAGCTCCGTTTCGTCGGTGCCAGAGGCGCCTGCTATTCGATCGAAAATCCCTGCCATGCTCACAACTCCCAATCGATGTCCTTGAGTGCCTCGTGGTCGAGTCCGACATAAGGCAGATTGAAGCGCCAGCGTTGCTCATCCTCGTCAACTAGCTCCACGAGCTGACGCTCCTCTTTCAGCACCTCAATACCTGCCTCGCGTGCCATCGCCAACCAGAGCGCAAAGGTTTCTAGGTCGTGAGCAGGTGGAAGCAAAGACGCAAGCTCCCCGAGACTGACAGGGCGCCCCTGCTCCGCCAGCACAGCTAGGGTGTCCTGAATCAGCGCTTCACGATCCAGCCCGTCGAAGGCATCCCAGAAGTCATCATCAATCTGCTCCAACCCCGCAGGCTTCAAACTCAGATCCAGCTCGCCCGTATCATCGTCATCCAGGGTCTTGAAGCGGAGACGCTCGATTGCCGGGATACCGGTAATGGCTACGCCAACTGGTGGTAAACATGCAGGCTTACGGCGTTCTGACTGGCGTTGCCAGTCGACTCTGAGCGCTAGATTGAAGAGATCGTTGAGTAACTGTCCGACGCGATGATGCTCGGCGGCCAGCCCCGTCTTCATGAAGCCACGAACATCGCGCTCGCTTCGGGCGCGCGCTTGGAGCACAGCCTGCGACTCCCGAACCAGGCGTAACGCCAGCCAACGTAGCTCACGTTGCTGGGGACGATTCAGTGCCTTTGGAACCGCTGGATGACGAAGGATGGTGCGCAAACGCTCACGCATGGTTTCCAGCTCAGCGGACTGCCTCAGTTGCTGCTGGAAGCTTTCGAAGACACGCCCCTCGGGGGTGTTGAGTAGAGCATCTTGCCCGTCCAACAACCGATCGACGATTTCTCCACGGTGAGACTGCTCGCTGATGATCGAGTGTCGAAGGGCGCGATCCGCCTCGCGCCAAGAGTCTTCAACTCGTCGAAAGTCCGCGCGTAGGCTGGTGGCCAGGTTATATACCTCGCGTATGCCCTCTATCGCCTGCGCTTCATCAAGCACGATGACGTTGCCAGCTTCTACCTGCGCTAGCTCGTGCTCCAAATCCTGGATTCGGCGGCGCAGGCTGGCAATACGGCCAGTTGGGCTGGGGTTCAGACCCGTTTCCAGGTTTTCGATCTCGCGCTGAACCACCGAAAGGCGAGATGCTGTGGAAGTCATGATCCGACTATCCAGCGAATCTACGAACTGGATGGCTGACTCCAGCGCGTCGGTTGCATAGATACGGCCCTCTCGCTCTACGACGAGGCGCCGCTTGATCCATTCACGAAGTTCACGACCTGCTTGGAGATGCGTTGCATCTGGGTCGATTTCGTAAAGCTCCTGGCTGGCATAAGCAGCCAGCATTTCGGACAGCGCTTGCAGCGCATCCTCCATGGGGATCCCATCATGCGCCCGCTCGAATAGCGTGCGCAGGCAGCCCAATACGAGCGGAGCACGCCGCGAGGCGAGCAAAAGCCATGCTGGGTGCTGGCTGCGGGCGGATACATAGCGTTCTGAACGCTGTTGCGCGCTTTCTTCCATGACGGCCACATTGACAAAGGTTGTCTGAGAGCGAGCTTACCAAGCTAACCCGCTGCCTCATGATACGTATTTGTCCTGGCGGGTGGGCTTCGTTTAATGGTTCGCAGGAGCTGCGTCATACGAAATAGTGAGTGAAAGGCCAGGCCAGTCGAGGTTTAACGATTTATTCCGGGGGCGCACGCTGGATATTGGCGATTTGGCGGAGGGATCTGTCGTCACGAGGGTGTATTTGGCTAGTTCGGCGAAGAGATCCCTGTGAGAGTATGTGGCAGCTCAGTGGTTTTTGCGGGACTGCCACTGGCATCCTGCGGCAAGCCAGCGCAGCCACGGTGGCTATAGAGCGAAGTCTCGATGACCTATCAGTGAGCTGCTGGTGGATTAGCTGGGTGCGGCATGGGGATAGTGAATTTCTCCGGTGGTATTGCGGGACTTTCTGCCCATTAAGGGCGATGGTGCCTGGCAGGCCCGGAGCGAGTTCAAATGTCAGAAGCTGCGGCTGAGGTGAGGGGGGCGTCGTTACAACGCTCTGAGCCCGAGAGCTTTTTGCTATTCTGTCGACCTGCGCCGCGGGACTTCGTTGGCATCGGCTCGCCGTTGCCTCCCCCTGCGGACACTTCATTCAGCCGCTGCCTGAGGTCGAGATGCGGAATCATGTAGTGATTGAGGACTGGGACGGCGACGGTGCTATTCGCCTACCCGACGAAGTTCTGCAGGAGATGGGCGTCGACGTTGGGGACACGCTCTACCTCCTTGAGGAGTACGTGGGTACAACCCGCTGTCTGGTGCTCAGTAAGTCACCGCGCATTCCTGATCGCGTGGATGAGCTGGTTGGCCATTGGGAGTCGTTTGGCAAAGTCTCTGCCGATGTAAACGCCAAGGACGAGTGAGCTAGCTACGGTACTAATCTCGGCACATGTTGCACGGCCTTGGCCCATGCGAGGGCAGAGTCATCAGGCGAGGAAAAGCTCCTCGCTTGTGAGCTTGCCTTCGAACGCGAGACCGAAATATTTGGCATGATCAGATTTCAGCTGAGCCGCGCTCTGCTTGAGAAAGATCTCGTGGTTTGAAGCCTGAGCCGGGCGATCATGAGGTCGTATCTTATTTCCAAACCATCGTATTCCAAGCTGAACGGCTGACCATGCGATAGATCTGGTTAGTGGTCAAAGATCGAAGTTTAGAATTTCGTTTTTGTGCCCAAGGTGACAGCCCTTAAGTGCTCCCAAGAGTCATAGACTGTCGATTAGGTTATAGGTCGGAAGCCTTGCCACACGGCACTTAGAGGCACTTAACAGGACTTGCCACCAACCAAGATTCCTGTACCGCATTGCCCTCCGAAGGCAGGGGTCGTGGGTTCGAATCCCGCCGGGTGCACCAGATGTGAAATGGAAAAGCCTCAGGTCGGGAGATCTGGGGCTTTTTTTTGGGTGGTGATTTAGTGCTTATGCAACAGCTCAAACCGCGCTGATAAGACCTCGCTCGGAAAGCGCTTTTGAAGCACCAGGAGCTTCTCATCGACTTACGAAATGTTTCCCTCCTTAGCGGCTTCACGACGGTTTGAAAATAAATCTGTCCTTTTTTGTCAAAAATAAATCTGTCGCCTGTTGACGCAGTGTGTTGCAGGCAGGCGGAGTCAGTCATACTGTTTGGGCACTGTCCCAGTGACTACTCTTTACCCATCACACAAATGCACGCCTCGGACGTTGGTCAATCATTAAATGGACTTAAGAAAAACGCCTTCTTTGTACTTCGAACTTAAATTTGGTTCGCCGCCCGCCCCAAAATTCGAAAAATTCGATCCCACTATAGGTGTTGACGGTTACTGCGCCGCCATACGCAAGTACCTAATACCCGATTCGATGCCCGACACATTCAGTTCCGGGGTATTGCCCTTGGAATTACGTACTTACTGTAAAGGGTCAATTTTTTCAAGGGTTCGCAGAGTACGAGATGAAAAGCTGAGAACACTATTAAAAAACCCTCTAACGGTTAGCGATTTTTTCCCTCCAGAGGGCGAAGTTGCACAAACCCGTATTGGCCGCTTCAATGCCGCAGGAGAACGCACGCTGTATTTGGCCGACCATGCATTTGTGGCACTGAAAGAGTGTGGAATAGAGCCCGGCGAGCATTTTCTTTATAGTTATTTTATACTCAAAACCGATACGCATTTTATATACACCCCACCTAACACCTCAAAATACACAAAACTAATAAATTCATTACTCAAAAGTAAAGATGAAAACTTTTACCCCGTCATAACCCGCATATACAATGAATACCTCAAGTATGATGCGCATCATGGAATCGCGTATGACTCCGTAAGGGTCATGGAAAAACACAACGACGCAACATGGGGAGAAATTAGCTCTATAACAAACCTCGCGATGGATGAGGAAAAACTACCTGCCGCATACCTGCAAGTCGGTTGGCTTGCACGATGCGATGAGCATTATCGGCCTTACCATTTGAAAATACTTTTACCTAACATAAAGAAAAAAAAACGGCTCACGACGCTGGTGTACCACGATAATAAATCACGATTCATGGCTGAACACAACAAGGTAGAACAGAGGATCGCTCAGCTTAGAAAAATAACTAAAAACTCTATCAAACGAAACAACTATGAACAACCCAACACAACACCATTCAAGCTACTACCCTACATATAAAACTCACAAGCTACTAAAATAACCCGGCGCACACAAAGCTTGTCACTAGAACAATGAACACTTTTTCAATGGAGGCGTAATGCAATTTGCAGTAGCACTGATCGAGTACTTGATTTCTGGCGTCGTCGCATCGGCTTGGCTGACAGCGGTTGTTCTGAACTACTACCCACTGCTGTTACACACGATCAACGATCATAGAGAAACATTAATTCTGATCTACCTGCCCATTGCGTATATCTTGGGAATTTATGTCGACGCCACATCCTCATATATTATACGTAGAACCAGAGAACTGACGGGATGGGTTAATAAGCAGGTGAGTATTTCGCCGAAAACGCTGAACACTCTCGCATGGATATATCATTTTATTGTAGGTACTCCCAAAAGAGAGCCCTACAAGAACACCGCCGCGATCATGGCATACTCTCCTGCGGATGCTGTAAGAACAATGGAAGGCTATGTCAGCAGGGACCGAATTGCTCGCGGCACGGCATTCAATGCTTTGGCAGGTACGGTTGTCGCTTATCTTTATGCGTCGCCTGAATACAAAACTCTGACAACGACTTTCTGCTTCGTCGCATTCGTTTACTCGATCATGATGCATAGACGATTAAGCCGCCTCTCATCGAGCTTCAAGAAAGTCGTTTTGGCGAACCTGGAAAAGCGCGCGCCCGCCGAACTGCGCGAGGAAGAATGAACGTATTTATTCCCACACGTTCTGGACAAGCGATTTAATCCAGTAAAAATAAGGGGCAGACCATATTCTCAATAATGGTGGCCCGTCCCTATTTCAATAACAATCAAAGCCTTTGGAATATAACTTGATAAACGCTGACGAAAAAATCACTAACACACCTCTGTCTAGCACCGAACAAAGCAAGCTTCTGATTTTTGTACTCCTATTGCTCCCTTCATTATTTTTTATCGTCGGAATCATTCCCGCCATATTTTTGATTTTTGGCTTGGTGATGATGAAGAAGAACGGCGATTTCAGTCACATCGAAACCGCAGCGCGAATTTACAAAGGTTACCTATATCTCGCAGTAATGGGCAGCGGGCTATTCGCCTTGTATTTCGCAACAACGCTTAGCTTATCTGACAGATGGCATCGTCAGTTCGAGGAGTTTATTCTTTCGACTGCCTTGGCAGGTATCGCCTTGCTGTACATCATCTTTCTGAACATCCTCTTTCTAAGCCCGCTGCGTTGCCACGCACAATGGGTTGAAGCGAACGGTATTTCTCCGGTAAAACGAAAACACCCACTGACACCAATGAGGTTGATATTATCAAAGGCGAAAGGCTTCGTACGTTCTCTGTCGCTGACGAACTGATTAAATGGGCAAAACTAAAAGAGGACGGTCATATCACTGAGCAAGAATTTAACGATGCGAGAAAGAAGCTCCTTCAACGATGAAGCAAATGGAGAACCTATTGAACGTCCTTCGGGACTTTTTGTTATCAGTTGCACGCGCAACTCGATGGCGCTAAGCGCGGCTGAGGCTCTATATACCAATGAAGTATTGGCTGAGTATTATGAGATTCTCATGAGCTCCTGAAATTCTACTTATCCAAGCTAGAGATTTCACCGCGCAACACCCCCTCCAACACCCCAAAAAACCCCTGAATATGCCCCTGCTTCAACGCCTGCGGCCGCGTCACCAAATAAACCTCCATCGCCGGCAGTTCTATCTCCTGAAAAACCTCACTCAACCCCGTCGCCAAAATACGCGGCAACACCGCCACCCCCATCCCGCGCCTCACCGATTCAAGCTGCACCGCAAACGAACTCACCCTGATCGGCGCATGGTCCAGTCCGGCAGCTTTCGCCGCACGCATTTGCGGGAGCAGGTCCAGCGGTGGCAGCAAGGCAATACTGGCGGCAGTGGCTGGGGTTAGCGCAGGGAATCGTTGCAGATATTCGGCGGTGGCGAATACCCCGTAGTCCAGTTTGCCGAGCCCTCGGTAGATCAGGGAGGGCTCACCCAGGTGTGCGGTGCGTATGGCGATGTCGGCCACGCCTCGTACGATTTTGTGGAAGTCGGTGGTGACCTGGAGTTCTACGGAGCAGCCTGGGTGCTGCGCTGTGAAGCGGCTGGCGGCTTCGAGCACGCTGGCAGAAAAGCCTTCGCCTGCGCTCACCAGCACGGTGCCGCTGAGGGTTGCCGGCGTGCCGTCGGTGGGGGCCTGGCGTCGCAGGCCGGATTCGGCTGCCAGGGCGACGCCTACCAGGGCTTGGCCTCGGGAGGTGAGCCGGCAGCCTTCTACGCCGCGTTCCACCAGTGGTTCGCCCAGGGCGGTTTCCAGTTGGGTGAGGCGGCGGGAGACGGTAGACGCCGCGATACCCAGTAATTGGCCTGCCTGTAAAAAGCTGCCACGCCGTGAGACTGCCAGCAGCAGTCGAAGATCGTCCCAATTTGCCTGCAATGCCATATCTCCGCGCTTCCCTGGTGTGCAGATGTGCAAAGCCATTATGCCGTAGGCGCTGTTTTTACGGCGCGGGCTCGCGGGTATATCTACTGGCCTTCTCAATAAATGGAATGGCCTGTATGAACACGAACCCCAATCGCTTGCGCAGCACCTTTGTGACCGGTGCCACCGGCTTGCTGGGCAATAACCTGGTACGGGAGCTGGTCGCACGGGGTTATGCGGTGAAGGCGCTGGTGCGCTCGGCGGCCAAGGGCGCGCAGCAGTTCGGCGATGTGCCGGGCGTGGAACAGGTGGTGGGAGACATGGCTGATGTGGATGCCTTCGCGGCGGCGTTGCAAGGCTGCGATACGGTGTTTCACTGCGCGGCGTTTTTTCGCGATAACTACAAGGGCGGCAGCCATTGGGAGGAACTGGATAAGATCAACGTCGTCGGTACGCGAGCCCTGCTGCAACAGGCGTATGACGCCGGTGTGCGACGGTTTGTACATACTTCGTCGATTGCCGTGCTCGACGGTGCCCCCGGTACGCCGATCGACGAGACGTGCCTGCGGGCCGAGGCCGATGCGGACGATTACTACCGCAGCAAGATTCTGGCTGAGCGGGAGGTATTGAGGTTTCTTGAAAGCCATCCGCAGATGCACGCTTGCATGGTGTTGCCCGGTTGGATGTGGGGGCCGGGTGACCGTGGGCCGACGTCTTCGGGGCAGTTGGTCCGGGACGTTATCAACAGCAAGTTGCCGGGGCTGATTCCTGGCACCTTTTCGCTGGTCGATGCCCGCGATGTGGCCTGGGCGCACATCGCCGCCGCCCAAAGCGGGCGACGGGGCGAGCGTTATCTCGCAGCCGGTCGCAACTTGACCATGCGCCAGCTGATTCCGGCGCTGGGGCGTATTGCCGGGGTCAAGGTGCCCTCCCGCCAACTGCCGCTGCCCGCGCTGTACCTGTTGGCAGCGGTGCAAGAGGCCTACGCGTACCTGACCGGCAAGCCCATCTTGCTGAGCATGGCGACATTGCGGCTGTTGATACGCGAGGAGCACCGTACCCGCTTTGACCACCGTAAAAGTGAAGAAGAACTGGGGCTGAGTTTTCGTGTGCTGGAGCAGACTCTCACAGACACGGTGGCCTGGTCCCGGGCCTACGGCGGGTTGTAATAAAAAGCCCCAGGTCGAGAGGCCTGGGGCTGGTTCGTGGCGGCAGGTTCAATGCTGTTGCAACGCCTCTAGCCGTGCCGGCAAGTCCTCCTCGGGAAAGCGTTGGTACAGCGCCAGCAGTTTTTCATCCGCTGCCCTGGTTTCGCCCGCTCGACGCAGGTTCACAATTTCCTGCAGACCCTCTTCCAACGTCGGCAGCGCCCGTTTGCTGAGTTTCAGCGCTGGCTGATCCGCCACTGCGCTTTCGGCTTGAGCTGGCGCACTTTCAACCCGTGGCGCTATCGCCATCCGGGCCATGGGCGCGGGGGCGGAGAAGGCTTGCGGCGCTGGCTGGGCGGCTTCTTCGTGGCGCGGCGCGGAGAATGTCGCGGTGGAGATTTCAGGTTGCTGCACCGGGGAGCGCATGACCACGCCGATCATCAGTGCCAACCCGGCGACGGTGGCGAATGCCATTTGCCAGCGCGGGCGTTGGCAGGCTTGCAGCCAGCGTTGCCACAGGCTGGGTTGCGGCTGCGGGGCTTCGCGGCGGGCGGCGTTGAGGATGAAGGCGTCGAGGGACGCGGGCGGCTCGCCCGTGTTGTGTTGACGATAGTGCTGGAGCAGCGCGTCGTCTGGGGTGTGTCGGGAGTCAGTCATACGGGTACCTCCTCGGCCAGCAGGCGCCGCAATTTTTGCAGGGCGTAGCGCAGGCGGCTTTTTACGGTTTCCAGCGGGGCGCCGGTGAGGGTAGCGATTTGCGGTACTTCGAGCTCGCCGTGCAGGCGCAGCAGAAACACTTCGCGCTGGTCTTCGGGCAACGCTTGCAGGGCCGCGTCGAGGCGCGCCTGGTCGCGGCTGAGGGTCAGTTGCTGCTCGGGGCCGTCGCTGTCGTCGGCCTGGGCGTGCAGCTGTTCATCGTAGCTGTCATGCAGGGGGTTGTGGATGCCGTGCTTGCGCCAATGGTCGATCAGGCGGTTGCGGGCGATCTGGAACAACCAGGTGCGAAAACTCGCCCGGCCTTGTGGCTGGGTGGTGCTGCGGATGAGGCTGAGCCAGGTGTCCTGGTAGATTTCTTCGGCCAGTTCGGCTTTGTTGCACAGGGACACGAGGAAGCGGTACAGGCCCTGGCGATGGCGGCTGTACAAAGCTTCGAAGGCGGCAGCGTCACCGGTTCGGTAGCGAGCCAGCAGCGATTCGTCGCTGGGTGAGTCGTCTGGAACGGCCATGTAGTGGGCGAACTCCTTTTGGTCAGCCGAAGCAGGGTTAGTGTGGGAGCTGGCTTGTCGAATCGTCGCAACGCTGCGATGGCATCCACTCGGTGTGCCTGGTGAACGAGTTGTCTGCATCGCAGGCAAGCCAGCTCCCACATTGGTTCATTGTTGTGTTCGGGATTCTGGTTTGAGGCTTTGGGCCAACTCCACCAGTTGCACGAATTCGTTGCGCAGCCCGAACGGGTCATCGCCGCGGGCCGAGCGCGCCAATTTGGCGGTGTCTTGCAAGCTCATGGTGCCAGTGTAGCGGCCATCGCCCTTGAGCTGTTGGGCGAAGGCGGCCACGGCAGACGAGAAGCGCAGGTCGTCGCTGGCTGGGGTGGCCTGGTTGGCGATAGGGCGTTCGATCAACTGGCTGTTACCGCCCGCAGCTGGTTTGTAGCGCACCCGCAGCATCGCCAGCTCATCGGATTGGCCTTCGGTCGCAGGTGCGGCGGCGTAACGCAGAGGCTCCAACCAGCCCTTCTCGCCCTTGGGCACGATTTCATACAGCGCGGTCACCGTGTGCCCTGCGCCAATCTCGCCGGCATCGACCTTGTCGTTGTTGAAATCCTCACGCTTCAGGGCGCGGTTTTCATAGCCCAGCAGGCGGTATTCGCTGACCTGGGCCGGGTTGAATTCAACTTGCAGTTTCACATCCAGCGCCACCACGGCCAGGGTGGAACTGAGTTGCTCTACCAGCACTTTGCGGGCTTCGCGCAGGTTGTCGATGTAGGCGTAGTTACCGTCGCCCGCGTCGGCGAGCTGCTCCATCAGGTGTTCGTTGTAGTTGTCCACACCAAAGCCGAGGGTGGTCAGGGATACGCCGCTTTTACGCTGAGCCACGGCCATTTGCTTGAGGCTGTCGAAATCGCTGATGCCCACATTGAAGTCGCCGTCGGTAGCCAGCAGGATGCGGTTGATGCCGTTGGCAATAAAGCCTTTGCGGGCCATCTGGTAGGCCAGTTCGATGCCGGACGCGCCCGCCGTGGAGCCGCCAGCGGTGAGTTGGTCGATGGCGTTGCGGATCTTGGCTTTTTCACTGCCCGAGGTGGGCTTGAGCACCACGCGGGATTCACCGGCGTAGACCACCAACGACACACGGTCCTGATCGCGCAGTTGATCGACCAGCAATTTCAGCGTGCTTTTGACCAGCGGCAAGCCTTCGCGGCGGTCCATGGAGCCGGACACGTCCACCAGGAACACCAGGTTGGCGGGCGCCAGTTCGGCCACGGGTTTATCGGAGGCCTTGATGCCGATGCGCAGCAGTTTTGTGCGCGGGTTCCATGGCGTGGTGGCGACTTCGGTGGTGACGCCAAAGGGCGAACCATCGGTGGGCAGCGCGTAATTGTAGGGAAAGTAGTTGACCATTTCCTCCAATCGCACCGCGCCTTCGGGCGGTAGACGGCCTTGGTTGAGGAAGCGCCGTACGTTGGCGTAGCTGCCCGTGTCGACATCCACGCTGAAGGCGGAGACCGGAGTTTCGGCGACGCGGTGCACGGGGTTGTCGGGCAGGTTGGCGTATTGCTCGCGGGGTTCGCTGCGGTCATTCATCATCGCCATTTCACGCACCATCATCGGTGCCGGCATGGCCATGCGTTTGGCCATCGCGCCCTCAACCGGCGGGCTGTACAGCTCGGCGACGGGTTGTGCGGGTTTGGCCACCTCGGGAGAGGAAGACAGCCCACACCCGGCCAGCGCTACCAGCAGGGTGACGGTGAAGCCTTGGGCAGCGGGACGCAGGTAAAGCAGAGGGCGGGACATGGGGCTGAACCTCGTGAATGAATGAGCCGTTCACAAGGTCAGACGCGACATAGGTTGGGTTCGGGTTAAACCCTTGAAATTCACCCCGATCAATGTGGGAGCTGGCTTGCCTGCGATAGCGGTGTGTCAGGCAGCCTTTCCAGCACTGGTCCACCGCTATCGCAGGCAAGCCAGCTCCCACAGTTGAATGGCGGTGTTCTCTTAGTCCGTGCCGTATTTCGGGTTACGCGGGCCGTACAAGATGCCGGTGCGTTGCCCTGCCGACAGCAACCGCGCGCTGGTGATACCGGCAATCGGGTGCGCCGCATCGGTAGAGCTGTTGATCACTTGCTTGACCGCCGCCGTGATCAGCATGCCCACCAGGCCGCCGCCGTTGTTGTTGCCCTCCTCGCTCGACGCCCGCGCCGAACCGGTCCACAGGGTGGTGCCGGTGCGCAGGTCCACCAGTTTGGCCGAGGCCGTCACCGAGGTGTCGCTGGAGATCAGCATGTACTGAGTGCCGTACTCGCTGATGGTGATGTACAGCGCCGCGTCCGCACCAAAGATGTCATGCAGCTTGGCCGGTTGTACGGCCTGGATATCGTTGGCGGTGGTGAGGCCGTTCTGGCGGAAGGTTTCGTCCACCAGGGCAATCGGCAACACGTAGTAGCCGGCTTCGGCCAGCGGGTAGGTGACTTGCGACACCAGGCTGTAGGACGCCTGCACTTCCGGCGATTCATTGATCGGCGGCAGTACCAGGATCGACTTGGGCCGCGCCTGTTTGTACGCCGAATAATCAACCGTCTTGGGCGCGGCACAACCGCCGAGCAACGCCAGGGCCAGTAAGGCGCCGGTGAGTTTTAACAGGCTCATTTGGTGGCGACTCCGGCTTTGGCGTTTTTCAACAGAAAGTCCATGTACGCAGCAGACTCGGGGAACAGCGCCTTCTCGGTGCGAAACTCCTGCACCATCTGGTCATCCTTGCCCATGTTCATGTACAGCATGCCCAGGTGCGCGTGGTAACCCGGCGGCGCCTTGCGGCCACTGGCGTTGATCTTCTGCAGATCGCGCTCCAGTGCTTCCACCTGCGCTTCCTTGGGCTCGCCCTTGAAGTACTCGTAAACCTGCGGCTGGTAGCTTTCCCATTGATACAGGGGCTGGGGCGCCGTTTGGCACCCGGCTACCGTCGCGATTGCTGCCAGCGTCAGCGCTAACTTCACTGCCTTGCTCATCCGTGTACTGCTCCTTGTGGTGTGGCTGATCAGTTACGCGGGTTCCAGGCGCCGGCGTTGATGCCGTCGACCAGGCGGTTGATCGCTTCGCGCATGGCCAGGTCCAGCACCTTGCCATTGAGGGTGGAGTCATAGCTGGCGGTGCCGCCGAAGCCGATCACTTCACGGTTGGACAGCGCGTACTCACCGGCACCCTGGGTGGAATACACCACTTCGGAGGTATTGATGTTGACGATATTCAACGCGACTTTGGCGTAGGCCACTTGGGTCTTGCCACGGCCGAGAATGCCGAACAACTGGCGGTCGCCGGTTTCTTTGCGGCCGAATTCGGTCACATCGCCAGTTACCACATAGTCAGCGCCCTTGAGCTTCTGCACGGTGCCTTTGATTTTGGCTTCCTGGGAGATTTCGCCCATGTTGTCGCGGTCCAGCACGCTGAAGCGGTTGGTCTGCTGCAAGTGGGTGATCAGGATCGTCTTGGCCTGGCCGCCGAGACGGTCAACGCCATCGGAGAAGATGCCGCGCATGTAGCTGGAGCGGTTATCGAACTTACCCACGGCAATCGGCACACGCACGCCGGAATAGGCAACGTGGGCGCTGGCGACTTGCTCCACCGGCATCGCGCGGTTGCTCTCGGTGGCACAACCGGCCACGGTCAACAGCGCCGCGGCGGTGAGGCCCGACAGCAGGATTTTGGACAGTGTCTTCACAGGGTGCTCCTTGGGTGAGGAAATCAGCGTTGCTGGGTTTTCCAAGGAGAAAGGCAGCCTGAAAACGTGCTGGCCTGAATTCTTCCCTGAAAGACGGTGATGCAACGGCTGCGGCATTTTACGGGGTTGAGAGCGGTTCTCAAGTTGTTTCGGCCATAGGTGGGTGGCTTACCCTACTGCCGACCGCAATACTCAAAGCAACGAAGATCAAATGTGGGAGCTGGCTTGCCTGCGAAAGCGGCAGTGCAGCAACAGATGCAGCGACTGACCCACCGCCTTCGCGGGCAAGCCCAATGCCAATCAATTAAACGAACGCAATGCCCAAAGCAACGAAGATCCAACGTGGGAGCTGGCTTGCCTGCGAAAGCGATAGTGCAGCAACAGATGCAGCGACTGACACACCGCCTT